>JAYQUJ010000058.1:0-26610 GCA_038147895.1 Pseudomonas sp. | reverse complement strand
GGGGAGACAAGCGCGATCTCGGTCTTGCGTGCTTTCGCCTGTTCCCTGGCTGTGGCGATATCCACCGGTAGAAAGCGCACTTTGTCCCCGGCCTTGAGCTGCCCCAACTGCCACAGGTCGGCCTCGATGATGGTCACCGGGCAGACGAAACCGCCCAGGCTCGGGCCGTCCGGGCCGAGGATCACCGGCATGTCGCCGGTGAAGTCCACCGCGCCGATGGCATACGGATTGTCGTGGATGTTCGACGGGTGCAGGCCGGCCTCGCCGCCGCTGTCGCGCACCCACTCCGGTTTCGGGCCGATCAGGCGCACGCCGGTGCGGCTGGAGTTGAAGTGCACCTCCCAGTCGGTGGCGAGGAAGGTGTCGATATAGGTCGGGGTGAAGTATTCCGGCGCGCCGTGCGGGCCGTAGATCACGCGGATTTCACGCACGGCCGGCAGCTCGGTACACAGCGCGGCGGGCAGCTGCGCGCCGTTGTCCGCATCGCTCAGTGCCGGTATATGCAGCACATCGCCGGCACGCAGGGAGCGGCCGCCGTGGCCGCCGAACTGGCCGAGGGTGAAGGTGCTTTTGCTGCCCAGGTACTCCGGCACCTGCAGGCCGCCGCGCAGGCACAGGTACGAACGCGCGCCGGAGCCGGCGATGGTGCCGAGGCTCAGGGTGCTGCCGGCCTTGATCAGCAGCGCGGTATTCATCGGCTGTTCGCTGCCATCCACGCTTAGCGGAATCGCCGCGCCGGTCACCGCCACCACCGCATCGGTATTGAAGCGCAGCAGCGGGCCGCTCATGGTGATTTCCAGGCCGGCAGCGCCTTCATCATTGCCCAGCAGGCGGTTGCCCAGGCGCAGGGCGCGGTCGTCCATCGGGCCGGACGGCGGCACGCCGACGGCCCAGTAGCCGAGGCGGCCGGGGAAGTCCTGCACGGTGGTCTGGGTGCCGGCGGAGAGCACCTCGAAGGTGTGTGCGTTGTAGGTCAGGCCTTCCAGGCAACGGGTCCAGGGCGAACCGCTGGCGAACGGTGCGTCGAGCAGAATCTGCCGTAGGTACTGGCTGTTGGTTTCCACGCCGTACAGCAGGGTGTCGGCCAGGGCTTGGTTCAGCGCGGCGCTGGCCTGCTCGCGGGTCGGTTGCCAGGTGATGAGCTTGGCGATCATCGGGTCGAAGTAGGGCGGAATCTCGCAGCCGGCCTCGACCCAGGTGTCGATGCGCAGGTTCTTGCCGTCGGCCGCAGGAAATTGCACGGCGGTGAGCAGGCCGGGGCTGGGCTGGAAGTCGCGGCCCGGGTCTTCGGCGTACAGGCGCGCCTGGATGGCATGGCCGCTGGCTTTCAAGCCTTTGCCCAGTTCGCTCAGCGGCGGCAGATCGCCGGCCGCCAGTTCGATCATCCAGCGCACCAGATCCACGCCCCACACCTGTTCGGTGACGCCGTGCTCGACCTGCAGGCGGGTGTTCACTTCGAGGAAGTAGAAGCGCTCGGCCTCGCTGTCGTAGACGAATTCCACGGTGCCGGCGCTGCGGTAGCTGACCGCCTTGGCCAGCTTGATCGCTGCCGCGCACAGCTCGTCGGCCATGCCGGTCGGCAGGTTGGGTGCCGGGGTTTCTTCCAGCACTTTCTGGTTACGGCGCTGCACTGAGCAGTCGCGCACTCCCAGAGCCAGCACCTCGCCGGCGCCGTCGCCAAATACCTGCACTTCCAGGTGGCGGGCGCGCTGGATGTACTTCTCGATAAATACGCCGCTGTCGCTGAAGTTGTTCTGCCCGAGGCGCTTGACCGCTTCGAAGGCGTCGGAGAGTTCCTCGGCACTGCGGCACACGCGCATGCCGATGCCGCCGCCGCCAGCCGTGCTTTTCAGCATTACCGGGTAGCCGACCTGCTCGCCTGCGACCAGCGCGGCGTCGAGGTTTTCCAGCAGTTCGGTGCCTTCCAGCATCGGTACGCCGTGCTGCTTGGCCAGGGCGCGGGCGGTGTGCTTGAGGCCGAAGACGCGCAACTGTTCGGGAGTAGGGCCGACAAAGGCGATGCCGGCGGCCTCGCAGGCTTCGGCGAAGGCAGCGTTCTCGGAGAGGAAGCCGTAGCCGGGGTGAATGGCGGTGGCTCCGGCCTGCTTGGCTACGGCGAGGATCTTGTCGACCACCAGGTAGGTGCCAGCGGCCGGGCCTTCGCCCAGACTGTGGGCCTCGTCGGCCTGCTGGATATGCAGGCTGGCGGCGTCGGCTTCGGAGTAGACGGCCACGCCTTTGACGTCGAGCTGGCGCAGGGTGCGCAGGATGCGGCAGGCAATGGCGCCGCGGTTGGCGATCAGGAGTTTGTCGAACATCTGCTTGCCCTCGAAAGGGTTGGCGGGCCGTCCCGCCGCTATTCGGTCTGCACCACGGTCGTCCGGGGTGGGAATGCGTGTGTTCTTTGTAGGAGCCAGCTCTGCTGGCGAACAAGGCGCGTAAAGCTTCGCGAGCAGAGCTCGCTCCTACGAGTTCCGTAGTGGCTTGGGTTGTTGCTCCAGGCACTGCCCCGATCGGCTCTGGCATAGCTGGAACAGCCAGCGGCGTAGCCCGGATGTAATCCGGGGATTGGCGGCGCCGGGCTCCCGGATTGCATCCGGGCTACGGGAGCGGAGCAGCTTCAGTCCCATACCAGTACCTCGGCCGGGGTCGGGTTCCAGCCGTTGCAGGGGTTGTTCAGCTGCGGGCAGTTGGAGATCAGCACGATCACGTCGGTTTCTGCGCGCAGCTCGACGTATTTGCCCGGTGCGGAGATGCCGTCTTCGAAGGTCAGGCCGCCTTCCGGGGTGACCGGCACATTCATGAAGAAGTTGATGTTGGCGCCGAGGTCGCGCTTCTCCAGGCGGCCGTCGTGCAGGGCGCCGCGCAGGAAGTTGTCGCGGCAGCTGTGCATGTAGCGCTTGTCCAGGGCGTAGCGGACCGTGTTGCTTTCCTGGGCGCAGGCGCCACCGAGGGTGTCGTGGCGGCCGCAGGTGTCGGCGGTGATGGTCAGCAGCGGCTTGCCGAGGTTGGAATAGAGCACCGTGCCGGTGGTCAGGTAGACGCGGTTCTGCTTGCGCAGGGTGCGCTGCGGGTCGAAACGCTCACGCGGGTTCCTGGCGCTGAAGAACAGGGTGTCGACGGCCTGGTTGCCCTCCAGGTCGAGCAGGCGCAGGGTCTGCCCGGCTTTGACTTCGAACAGGTAGGGCTCACCGGCCGGGATGACGTGGCGGAATACGGCGGCTTCGGGGTGCAGGTTGCTTTCGATCAGGCTCATGGTCGGCTCCGTGGGGTGGTCTTGGCCACTCGGCAGTACAGGATGTGCTGCACGCGAATCGCTTGCGATTCGGCGGGAGCCATTCGCGGACATGCGCCGCGAATGGCGTCGCATGAAGGATTCAGGGATGAATTCTTCATGCCAGATAAAGCCGTTCGGTGTTGTGGAAGCCGCGACCGTTCTCCGGGCGCGAGGTGCGGCAGAGCACGCTGATGCCGTCGCTCTCGACGCGGCTCCAGGCGAGCTGCACCGGCTTGGGCGCGTACTGCGGGTTGGGGTCCATCGGGTGCTGCAGGGCGGTGAGCACCACCAGGGTATCCATCGGTGCGTACAGCTCGATGTAGTCGCCGGCCTTGGAGTTGTTCGGCTGGAAGTGGAAGCAGCCGTCTGCATCGACCGTCACCTGGCTGAACAGGTTGAGGTTCATCAGCAGGTCCTGCAGGTTGAGGTTCCACTTGCCCATCTCCACCAGCAGGTTGTCCATGCCGTTGCGGAAGAAGCCGTTACGCAGTTCCTGGTAGCCACCCTGGCCGTACTTCTCGGCGACTTCCTCGGCATTCAGCACGCCGCCGAAGCTGTCATGCCAGCCGCAGGTGTCGGCGGTGATGGCGGCGAGCACGCGGCCCATGTCCGAATACAGGCAGTGGCCGGCGGTGAGCTTGGCGGTGTGCTGGCACTTGAGGGTGTCTGGCAGGTTGAGGCGCTCGCTTTTCTCCTCGGCATTGAGCAGCAGCAGGCTGACGTTGGCGCCGCCTTCTGTATCGGTGATGCGCAGCAACTGGCCGCGCTTGAGAACGAAGGAGGTGTGGCCGCCGCCGGGGACGGTTTCTTCATACAGGGTGGGGCGCAGGGCGAGAGAGGCCGTCATGCTCAGGCTCCTTGAGTGTCGGGTTGCAGGCGCTCGGCGAGCTGTGCCGGCAGGCTGGCTCGGCGGTCGCTGTTGAGCGGGATGTCGTAGGTGATGCGGGCGCCGAAGGCATTCGGCGCATGCGGGTCGATGCGGGTCTTGTCGAACACCAGCAGGCGGGTGCCGAGACTGAAACCTTCGGAGAGATCGTGGGTGACCATGAAGACGGTCAGCTTGGTCTCGTTCCACAGCTCCAGCAGCAAGGCGTGCATGTCCTTGCGAATGCCGGGGTCGAGGGCGCCGAACGGCTCGTCGAGCAGTAATACACGCGGCTTCATGATCAGCGCCTGGGCAATGGCCAGGCGCTGCTGCATGCCGCCGGAGAGCTGGCTGGGGTATTTGTCCAGGGCATGGCCGAGGCCGACCTTGCGCAGGATCACTTCGGCCTGGGCACGAGCCTCGCGTTTGGCGCTGCCGAGCAAACGACCGAACAGTGGCGCGTGGGGCAGCTCCAGGCCGATGGCGACGTTATCCAGCACAGACAGGTGGGGGAACACCGAGTAGCGCTGGAACACCACGCCACGGCTGGCGTCAGGTTCGGCGGCCAGTGGTTTGCCCGCCAGCAGGATTTCGCCTTTGCTCGGCCGCTCCTGTCCCAGCAGCATGCGCAGGAAGGTGGATTTGCCGCAGCCGGAGGCGCCGACCAAGGTGCAGAACTCGCCTTGGCGGACGATCAGGTTCAGGCGCTCCAGAACCACTTGGTCGCCGTATTGCTGCCAGACGTTGTTGACCTGAATGAAGCTCATGCCTTGGCTCCTTCATACCAGGGGAAGCACAGGCGGGTGAGTTGGCGCAGGCCCAGGTCCATCAGCCAGGCGAGCAGAGTGATCCACACCACGTAGGGCAGGATCACGTCCATGGCCATGTAGCGACGCACGAGGAAAATGCGGTAGCCAAGGCCGTCGGTGCTGGCGATGGCCTCGGCGGCAATCAGGAACAGCCAGGCCGAACCGAGTACCAGGCGCAGGGCGATCAGCAGGCGCGGTAGCAGCTGCGGCAGCACCACACGCAGGATCAGGGTCCAGGTGTTGGCGCCAAGGGTCTGCGCCTTGATCAGCAGCTCCTGGGGGATTTCCCGGGCACGTTGCTCCAGGTCACGGGCCAGTACCGGAGTGATGCCGATGACGATCAACATCACTTTCGACAGTTCGCCCAGACCGAACACGATGAACAGAATGGGCAGAATCGCCAACGGTGGCACCATCGACAGTACGGTGAGCAGGGGCGACAGTGGGGCGCTGAACAGCGGCAGGGTGCCGGCGGCTATCCCCAGGCACAGACCGACCAGCGCGGCGATGCCGATGCCCATGCCCAGACGCGCCAGGCTGGAGCCGGTATCGCGCCAGAACAGGTAGGCGCCGCTGCGCTTGTCTTCGGTGAAGGCCAGGCGGTCGATGGCATCGGCCATCTGCGTGGCGCTGGGCAGCAGCTTGTCGTTGGGGTTGTCCGCCAGGCGCGCCGTGGAGCCGGTGAAGTAGGCGAACAGCAGCAGGGCGAAAGGCAACAGGACCAGCAGCAGGCGGCCGCCGCGATCCGGGTGTCGGTTGATCAGGCGCATGGTGTTCCTCGGGCTTTCACATTCCCATCTCCCTCTGGGAGAGGGGCTAGGGGGGAGGGTTGAGCGAGCCACTCTGGCCCTCACCCCGACCCTCTCCCGGAGGGAGAGGGAGCTAAGAACAGAGGCTTACAGCTTCCCTTCCGCCGCCATTTCCATATAGCTCGGGTCGAAGCGCAGCTTGAGGTTGCCCTTGTCGCCGGTGGTCACGCCCTTGGCGAAGGCCATGCCGATGGCATCGGCGCTCTGCGCACCCTCGCCGAGCAGGCCGTGGGCGAAGGAGAACTCGGCCACTTTGCTCATGGTCGCCGGCAGTTTCGGGCTGTTGGCGAAGGCCACGGCATCCTTGGCGCTGTAGAACATCTTGGTCGCCGCCAGCTGCGCCTCGTAACCGTTGAGATCGGTGCCGGAAGCCTTGGCCATGTGCTCACGGGCAGCCTTGCCCTCGGCCGAATCGGCGCTCATGGTGGCCATGATTTCGTACCAGGCACCGGTCAGGGCCTTGCCCAGGGCCGGGTTGTCCTTCAGCGTCTCGCTGTTGACCACCATCAGGTCGATGATCTCGCCGGGGATCTGGCTGGAGTCGAATACCTTGGTGACGCCCGGGGTCGCTTCGACCTCGGCCAGCAGCGGGTTCCAAGTGGCGACGGCCTGCACGTCGTCGGTGGCGAAGGCGGCGACCATGTCGGCATCCGAGGTGTTGACCACTTTCAGATCCTTCTCGGCCAGACCGGCGCGCTCCAGGCCGCGGGCCAGTAGGTAGTGGGAGACGGAAAGTTCGACCAGGTTGACGTCCTGGCCCTTGAGGTCGCCCAGGGTTTTCTTCTCGCCCTTGATGACGATGCCGTCGTTGCCGTTGGAGAAGTCACCGATGACCAGTGCGGTGGAGTCCACGCCACCGGCGGCGGGAATGGTCAGGGCGTCCATATTGGTCATGGTGCAGCCGTCGAACTGGCCGGCGGTGTACTGGTTGATCGACTCTACGTAGTCGTTGAGCTGCACCACATCGATGTTGATGTCGTACTTCTTCGCCCACTTGTCGACGATGCCTTTGGCGGCGCCGTATTCCCAGGGCATCCAGCCGGCGTAGATGGTCCAGCACACGCTGAAATCGGTTTTCGGGGCGGCGAGGGTGGGAATGCTCAATGCGGCAGACAGGCCGGCGGCGATCAGCGAGGACAGCAGGGACTTGCGCATGGGTAGACCTCCAGTTCTAGGGATGCGGGCAGGAGCGGCGCGGCACTGGCCTGACGAGTCAGGTGGCGCGTTCTCCCGGGCTTTTGTCCCGCCGTGTAACCCCGAACGAGGTCGCCAACTCTCGGACCAGTCACTCGCAGTGCTCGTTGGAGAGCAGTCGAGCCGGAACCCTAGTCAGCCATTGCAAGTTGTAGTGCCGTGCCCCCTTGCGGGGTGCTTCTGCATGAGTGCCCTGAAGCGAACATCGTGCCAGTTGCCTTGAGGCCCCTGCGCAGGGGGCTCAAGGCGTTCTGGGGGCGGTGGCGGATGTTTTGTGTGCTCTGTTGTGGTGCGCGGTGTGCGCTGATGGTGCTGTGTCAGAGCTGCCTGTCGGCGGCCAGCTGCATGTAGGTCGGATTGAAGCGCAGAAGAATGCGCGAGGCATTGCCCAAAACCTGGTCATCGCCAAAGGAGATACCCAGTTTGCGCAGGCCCTGGTCTGAACCCAGCAGCTGCTGGCTGTCGGCAAACTGGGCTACCCGCGTCATGGTCTCCGGCAATTTGCCATCCTGGCTGAAGCGCATGGCGGCGCGCGGCGAATAGAAAGAGCGGATGGTGCGCAACTGTGCGTCGAAATCTTGCGGGCTGGTCTGCGCCGCGCTAGCCATGCGGGCGCGGGCGGCCTGGCCTGCTGCGCTGGGTAGGCCCATCAGGCGCATGCCTTCGAACCAGGCGCCGGTCAGTGCGCGGCCCAGTTCGGGATGTTGGGTGAGGGTCTGGCTGTTGATCACCAGCAGGTCGAGTATCTCGCCCGGTATGTGGCGCGAGTTGAATGCCAGGACGCTGTCACCGTCCTGCTGCAGCTCGGCGAGAATAGGGTTCCATGTCACCACTGCGTCGCCACGGCCGCTGCGCCAGGCCTCCGCCAGGTCGGCATCGGAGACGTTTTCGATGATCACGTCATCGGGCTGCAGGCGCGCCTGTTCAAGGGCGCGACTCAGCAGGTAGTGGGAGACCGAGTTTTCCACCAGTAGAACTGTCTTGCCCTTGAGATTGCTCAGGTTCTTGTCGCTGCCGCGCACCAGAATGCCGTCGGCGCCTGCGGAGAAGTCGCCGATGATCAAGGCGGTTGAGTCGACACCGCCTGCGGCGGGGATGGTCAGGGCATCCATGTTGGTCATGGCGCAGGCGTCGAACTGGCCGGCGCGGTATTGCTCAATGGAGCCGACATAATCCGGCACTTCCTGCACCTGAATCGAGATGCCGTATTTCTTCGCCCACTTGTCGACAATGCCCTGCTCGGCCATGTAGCCCCACAGCATCCATCCGGCGTACACCGACCAGCAAACCTTGAACGGGCGATCCTGGGCTGAGGCGGCGGAGGGGGTGAGCAGGGCGAGGGACAACAGGGTGCAACACAGCAGGCGGGAAAGCATGGCTACCTCAGGTCAATTTTCGGGCGGGCAGGATTGTGGCAGCCGTGCTGCGCATTCTCCCGGGCTTTTGTCCCGCCGTGTGACCTCGTACAAGGTTGTCGGCTCTCGGACCAGTCGTCCGCGAAACGCGAACCGGAACCCTAGCCAACCATTGTTGTTGCGTGATGCTGTAGCTGTGCCTTGGCAGGCATAATCCTGTGCGCCGGACTAAGCGATTATCGTGCCATGCTGCTCTATCTCGGGCGTTTCGTGATGCTGGTCACGTAGCCAAGCCTGGTTCGTGCTCCTGCGGACAGGGCTGGCGCCAGGTTGGTGCGTAATGCGTGGATACAACTTTATACCTGCAGCACCTTCGCACTTCGGCGCTGCGGGTATGGTCAAAGTCAGTGGGAGTAGTCCCGGAGCCGGCATTCGCCGGCGCCTTCCCAGCGGTCGAAGGAGGCCGCCATGACTCGTCTAATGCTTGCCCTCGCAGTTCTGGCTCTGAGCCTCAGCGGTTGCGTCGCCTATGGCGGCGACTATGCCTACCCCGGTTACAGCGTGCGCTACTACGACAGTTCACCGTCGTATCGCGTCTATTACTACGACGATGATCGTGACTACCGCTGGCATCGTGATCGCTATCAGGATCGCCGCCACTCGCATTACGCACCGAATTACGACGGCCGCTACCTGTGGCACGACGAGCGTGGCCGCTATGAGCGCCACCGCGAGCAAAACCGCCGCTATGTGCAACCACAGAACCATCAGGGCAATCAGAATGGCCAGGGTTGGCAGCAACCCAGGCAGCAATCCTGGAAACCCAATGGCGGGCATCAGCAGCGCAGTTATTCCCGCGAGCGAGAGCGTGACCGTAAAGGTCGCGAGGGCAGCTGGGAGCAGCAGGGCAAGCGGCAGAATCAGCCGGCCAACAGCAATCTGCGCGGCTGGAACTCTTCCAGGTAGTTGGGTGGGCTACTCCTTGGCGGCCAGAGCGGTGAGCAGCATCTGCTCCATCTCCACTACCCAGCTGTGCAAGCGCGACTCATCCAGTTGGGCCAGGGCGGCGTAGCGGCGGCCGCCCCAGGCCATCAGCAACAGCGCTTCGACTTTCGCGGCAGAGGGCGGCTGCGGCAGGTCGGTGCAGGTGGCGAAGACCTGTTGCCACTTGCCGAGCAGCTCCTGATAGGCGCGCAGGTGCTGACGAGGCTCGGCGACCTGGGTTTCCAGCTGTGCCACCTCGAAGGTGAACAGCTGGGCAATCTCTTCATCTGCACCACAACTCAGCCATAGCAAACGTGAGAGACGGGTGCGCCAGTCCAGGTCTGGCGCGATCACCTGTTCATCGATACGGCTCAGCAGCTGTTCGATGCAGTGGCGTACATAGCCGGAAAACAGCGCCTGCTTGCTGGGGAAGTATTCGTAGAGCGTGCCCACTGCAAAGCCGGCCTCCAGGGCCACCGCACGGGTGGTCGCTGCGGCCCAGCCGTCGCGTCGCCAAATCCGAACAAAGGCCTGGTAGATGGCCTCCACAGTGAACACTGCGCGGGCCTGCTGCGGGCGCTTGAGCGGCTTGGTTCTGGGCTTTTGTGCCTCGCCGGCGCCACGCTCCTGGTTTCCGAACCCCTTCCTGTCCATTGCCTTTTACTCTGTCGCTACCGTTTGTTCGCCAACTGCCAGAGGACTCGCAAATGCCCCAGCTCGTCAAGGCTACCCGCCTGCTCACCCGCAAGGGCGCGCTCGATCAGAGCCGTATCGATCACTTCGACTTCGACCTGACCCCGGCGCCTGGCGAGGTGATCCTCAAGCCTGACCATTTCGCCCTGACCACCAACAACATCACCTACGCGGCGTTCGGCGACTCGATGCGTTACTGGGACTTCTACCCGACCGGCGAGGACGACTGGGGCCACATGCCGGTGTGGGGCTTTGCCGATGTGGTGGCCTCGAATGTCGAGGGCATCGAAGTGGGCGCACGCTACTACGGTTACTACCCCATCGCCAGCTATGCACGGGTCAAGGCCGGCGTGACGCCGCGTGGCTTCCGCGCCCTCGACGAGCACCGTGCCGAGTTGCCGACACCCTACAACCAGTACCCGCTGTGCTCGGCCGACCCGTACTACAGCCCGGAGTACGAAGACCTGCAGGCGCTGCTCAAGCCGCTGTACCTGACCTCGGCCATGCTCGCCGACTTCCTCATCGACAATCAGTTCTTCGGCGCCAAGCGCCTGGTGTTCTCCAGCGCATCGAGCAAGACCGCCTACTGCACCCTGTTCTGCCTGGAAGACCACGACATCGAATGCGTCGGCCTGACCTCGCGCGGCAACATTCCCTTCGTCGAGCAGCTCGGCTGCTACAGCAGTGCCCTGGCTTATCAGGACTTGGAGCAGCTCGATGCCAGCGTGCCGACCGTCTACGTCGACTTCTCCAGCGACATGGCCCTGCGCGATCGGGTACACGCCCACTTCGCCGACAAGCTGACCTACAGCTGCGTGGCCGGCTCGGCGCAGAACACCGAAGAGGCCGAATACAAGGCCTCCAGCGGCCCGGAACCGAAGATGTTCTTTGCTCCGATCCAGATGCGTAAACGCAACGTCGACTGGGGTTCGGGCGGCGTGTCGCGCTATGTCGGCGAAGGCATGGTGAAGTTCTACAAGCGTGTCGAGGCCAGCGGTACGCAACTGGTCGAAGTGGTGCGCAGCGAGGGTTACGAGCCTGCCGCCGAGATCATTTCCGGTCTGGTGCACGGTCGCCTGTCGCCGCAGCAGGGGCAGATCGTGCGTCTGCGCGACTGATCCAGCTCGGCAGCGGCCCCATTGCAGTTCGGAACCTATAAAAAAGCCCGTCGCGAGGACGGGCCGAAGGACTGCCGAAGCAGCCGAGGAATAGCGACACAAACCAGAGAAGCTCCCGTGCGCCGGTTGGCGCACGGGGTGGGGCGCCTTACAGGATGTCCAGCGGGTAGTTGAGGATGATGCGGTTCTCGTCGAGATCGCGGGTGCCGAAGTCCTGACGCAGGCTGGAGTTGCGCCACTTGACGTTGAGCGCTTTCAGCGCGCCGCTTTGCACGGTGTAGGCCAGTTCGGTTTCGCGGCCCCACTCCTTGCCGTCGTCGGTGCTGGCGGTGTGTACGTTGTCGCCCTTGATGTAGCGGTTCATCAGGGTCAGACCGGGGATGCCCAGGCCGGCGAAGTTGAAGTCGTGGCGCAGCTGCCAGGAGCGTTCTTCGGCGTTGTCGTAGCTGTTGTTGTAGCTATCGTTGGCCAGGGTGCCGCCGCTGGTGCCGTTGACGCGCATCCACTTGTCGTCACCGCTGAGCTTCTGCAGACCGACATAGAAGGTGTTGCTGCCGTACTTGGCGGAGAACAGGCCGGAGATGGTTTTGTTGTCCAGGTCGCCGGCCAGGGCTGCGCCTTCTTCCTTGCCGATGAAGTAGCCGATGTTGGCGCCGAGCACCCAGTCGCCGACCGGCTGGCTGTGCACCAGGTTGTAGTACTGCTGCTGGTACACGTCCTCCAGTTCGGCGTACCAGGCGCCGAGCATGGTGCGCTTTTCATTGAAGGCGAACTCGCCACCGCCGAAGTTGAAACGGTCGGACAGGGCGCCGTTGAAGCTCATGTCGTCCATGCTGGCGCTGTCGCGCGGGCTGTTCTGGCGGAACTGGCCGCCGTACAGGGTCAGGCCGTCGATTTCCTTGGAGGTCAGCTGGGCGCCCTCGAAGGTCTGCGGCAGCGAACGGCCGTCGTCGGAGCGCAGAATCGGCAGCACCGGCATCCACTCACCAACCTTCAGCTCGGTCTGGGAGATCTTCGCCTTGCCGGCCACCGCCAGGCGGCCGAAATCGTCGGACGGGCCATCCGGGTGCACCGGCAGCAGGCCGGTACCGTCGGTGCCGTTACCGCCATCGAGCTTGATGGCGAGCATGCCCAGGGTGTCGATGCCGAAGCCGATCGGGCCTTGGGTATAGCCGGACTGGGCGTTGAGGATGAAGGCCTGGGTCCATTCCTCGGCACGGTTCTGGCTGGCGGCGGAGTCGACGAAGTTGCGGTTGATGTAGAAGTTGCGCAGGCCGACCGAGACCTTGGCGTCTTCGACGAAACCGGCGGCCTGCACGGCGGCGGGCAGGGCGGCGAGGCCGCAGCCGATCAGCAGGGTGGTCAGGGGGAAGCTGTAACGAGCTTTCATTGTTGTTGTGCTCCTTTTTTAGGTTGCAAGTTTCCCTCCGCAGTTGCGGACGCTTGAAAACGGAGGGAAGGGCTGTGCCGCGCGAGCGGCAATTCGGTCAGTGAGGTCGTGGGGTCAGGTCAGCCACCTCACCAGGCAAAGGGTGATGGAGGGGAACAGCACCAGCACCACCACACGGATGACGTCTGACAGCAGGAAGGGCACGACGCCTTTGAAGGCCTCGCGCATGCTGACTTCCTTGGCCATGCTGCTGATCACGTAGACGTTCATGCCTACCGGCGGGGTGATCATGCCGATCTCCACCACCATCAGCGCCAGCACGCCGAACCAGATGGCCTTCTCGGTCTGATCCAGGCCGTAAAAATCGAGGCCCATGATCATCGGGAAGAAGATCGGGATGGTCAGCAGGATCATCGACATGGTGTCCATCACGCAGCCGAGCACCAGGTACAGCAGCAGGATGCCGGCCAGCACCACGAAGGGGCCGACGCCGCTGTTGCCGATGGCCTCGGCCAGGGCGACGGGCAATTGCGAGATGGCCAGGAAGGCGTTCATCACGTCGGCACCGAGCAGGATCATGAAGATCATCGCGGTGGTCACCGCCGTGCCGTACAGCACTTCCTTGAATTCCGCATAGCGCATGCCGCCCAGTACCACG
This sequence comes from Pseudomonas sp., assembly GCA_038147895.1. Taxonomy (GTDB): domain Bacteria; phylum Pseudomonadota; class Gammaproteobacteria; order Pseudomonadales; family Pseudomonadaceae; genus Aquipseudomonas. Next base: position 13,458 of record JAYQUJ010000058.1, on the reverse strand, counting down.
GCGAAGATGCCGGTACCCACGGTGCCGATCGCTGCCGCTTCGGTGGGGGTGAACCAGCCACCGTAGATGCCGCCGAGCACCACCAGGAAGATGACGAACACCGGCCACACGCCTTTCTGCGCGGCCAGACGCTGGCGCCAGGTCATGCGCTCCTGGGCTGGGCCTGCTTCCGGGTTGAGGCGTACGTAGATGGCGATGGCGATCATGTAGCCGATGGCGGCGAGGATGCCGGGAATGAAGGCCGCCATGAACAGCGCGGAAATGTTCTGCTGCGAGAGAATGGCGTAGATCACCAGCACCACCGAGGGCGGGATCAGGATGCCCAGGGTGCCGCCGGCAGCCAGGCAGCCCACCGCCAGCGAGCCGGAGTAGTTGTAGCGCTTGAGTTCCGGCAGGGCGACCTGGCCCATGGTGGCGGCGGTGGCGATGGACGAACCGCACACCGAGCCGAATGCCGCGCAGGAGCCGATGGCCGACATGGCCAGGCCGCCGCGCCAGTGGCCGATCATCGCTGCCGCAGCGCGGAACAGGCCGGACGCCAGGCCACCGCGGGAGGCGAACTGGCCCATCAGCAGGAACAGCGGAATCACCGACAGGTCGTACACGGTGTAGCGCGCGTAGGCCACGGTTTTCAGGTAGCTGAGCAGCGGCGCCCAGCCGGTGATGGTGACGTAGCCGCCGACGCCGGTGAGCAGCATGGCGATGGCGATGGGAATACGGACAACCAATAGAACCAGAAGAATGACGAGAAACAGCCCGCCGATTTCAACACTACTCATGCGGGATTACCCTCACCATTCAGGTCTTGCCAGGCGGTGTACAGCGACACCAGGGCGAGCAACGCGAAGCCCGGCGCGAAAGCACTCATCGACCACCAGATCGGCAGGCCCATGATCATCGGGAAGAAGATCGGGATGGTCAGCAGGATCATCGACATGGTGTCCATCACGCAGCCGAGCACCAGGTACAGCAGCAGGATGCCGGCCAGCACCACGAAGGGGCCGACGCCGCTGTTGCCGATGGCCTCGGCCAGGGCGACGGGCAATTGCGAGATGGCCAGGAAGGCGTTCATCACGTCGGCACCGAGCAGGATCATGAAGATCATCGCGGTGGTCACCGCCGTGCCGTACAGCACTTCCTTGAATTCCGCATAGCGCATGCCGCCCAGTACCACGGCGAAGATGCCGGTACCCACGGTGCCGATCGCTGCCGCTTCGGTGGGGGTGAACCAGCCACCGTAGATGCCGCCGAGCACCACCAGGAAGATGACGAACACCGGCCACACGCCTTTCTGCGCGGCCAGACGCTGGCGCCAGGTCATGCGCTCCTGGGCTGGGCCTGCTTCCGGGTTGAGGCGTACGTAGATGGCGATGGCGATCATGTAGCCGATGGCGGCGAGGATGCCGGGAATGAAGGCCGCCATGAACAGCGCGGAAATGTTCTGCTGCGAGAGAATGGCGTAGATCACCAGCACCACCGAGGGCGGGATCAGGATGCCCAGGGTGCCGCCGGCAGCCAGGCAGCCCACCGCCAGCGAGCCGGAGTAGTTGTAGCGCTTGAGTTCCGGCAGGGCGACCTGGCCCATGGTGGCGGCGGTGGCGATGGACGAACCGCACACCGAGCCGAATGCCGCGCAGGAGCCGATGGCCGACATGGCCAGGCCGCCGCGCCAGTGGCCGATCATCGCTGCCGCAGCGCGGAACAGGCCGGACGCCAGGCCACCGCGGGAGGCGAACTGGCCCATCAGCAGGAACAGCGGAATCACCGACAGGTCGTACACGGTGTAGCGCGCGTAGGCCACGGTTTTCAGGTAGCTGAGCAGCGGCGCCCAGCCGGTGATGGTGACGTAGCCGCCGACGCCGGTGAGCAGCATGGCGATGGCGATGGGAATACGGACAACCAATAGAACCAGAAGAATGACGAGAAACAGCCCGCCGATTTCAACACTACTCATGCGGGATTACCCTCACCATTCAGGTCTTGCCAGGCGGTGTACAGCGACACCAGGGCGAGCAACGCGAAGCCCGGCGCGAAAGCACTCATCGACCACCAGATCGGCAGGCCCATGATGATCGACTCCTCCCCGGTGCCGTAGGCGTCCAGGGTGCCGATGGCCGAACGCCAGGCCAGCAGGCCGGCGGCCAGCGCCATCAGCAGGCTGCCGATGGCGTCCAGGCGGCTGCGCAGCTTGGCCGAGACGTGCAGGGTGAAGACGTCGACGATCACATTGCCGCGGCGCAACTGGCACAGCGGCAGGAAAAACACGATGGCAATGCCACAGCCCATCTGGACCAGCTCGACATCGCCGAGCAGCGGCTGGTTGAACAGGGCGCGCATCACGATGCTGTAACTGGCCATCAGGGTCATGGCTACCAGCAGCAGGCCGCCACAGAAAGCCAGCGCGCGGGACAGGGTGTCGAGCAGGCGGCCCACCGAGGGCATGGGCGCTGCTGCAGCCTGGGCAACGGGTTCAATCATGGGTATCTCCGGGAAAACAGGCGCCAGGTGGGCTGGCGCCACGGCAAATCAGTTGCTGGGCTGAGCGCTGTACTGCTTGATCAGATCGCGAGCTTCCTGCAGCAGGGCGGCGCCGTTGTCGTAGCCCTTGTCTTCCACTTCATCGATCCAGTCCTGAGCGACCGGGGCAGCGGCCTGCATCCACTTGCGTTGCTCTTCTTCGGGCAGCACGTAGATCTGGTTGCCGCGCTCGGTGGCCAGCTTGTGGCCGGTCTCGATCACCTGGGTGTCCCACAGGTGGCCTGCCTGACGGGAAAGCTCCAGACCGCTGTTGTCGTCGATGATCTTCTTCAGGTCGGCCGGCAGGCTGGCGTATTTGTCGTTGTTCATCGCCATGATGATGGCGGTGTGCATCAGCACCGGCATGTCGGGGGCCATCTCGGTGTGGTACTTCACCAGCTCGTGCAGCTTGAGCGCCGGCACGACATCCCAGGGCACGATGGCGCCGTCGACCACGCCCTTGGACAGGGCCTCGGGAATCTGCGGCACCGGCATGGCCACCGGGGTGGCACCGAGCAGGGAGATCAGCCTGGTCGAAGTGCGGTTGGCGGCGCGGATCTTCAGGCCGCGGAAGTCGGCCATCTGCTTGATCGGCTTCTTGCTGGTGTGCACCAGGGCGCCATCGGTCACGTGGGTGGCCAGCAGGTGCATGCTGGCGTATTCCTTCTGCCCGTGCTTTTCCAGGAAGGTCCACATCGCCTGGCTGCTGGCCTCGGCGGACTGGCTCATGAAGGGCTGCTCGAAGGCCGCGCTCAGCGGGAAGCGGCCGCTGCTGTAGCCCGGCAGGGTCCAGATGATATCGGCGACACCATCACGCACCTGGTCGACCAGCTGTGGCGGAGTGCCGCCCAGCTGCATCGACGGATAGAACTGGAATTGGATACGGCCGTTGGATTCCTGGGTGATCTTGTCCGCCCAGGGCTTGATGAAGTCGGCCTGGGTGACCGAGTGCGAGGGCAGGAAGTGATGAACCTTGAGGGTAACGACCGCCTCGTCGGCCAGGGCCGTCAGGCTGAAGGAGCTGGCCATCAGCAGCGTAAGCAGGGACTTGGTGCGCTTGAGCATGGTGTTTTCCTTTCTTGTTGGTTTGTTGGTTCGGGCAATGCGCGCGGGGTCGCTCGCCTCAGACGGGCGCCAACGACTGGTTGCTCAGGGAGCAGCACGGGGCGCCACCAGCAGTGGCTGGCAGGCGGGTGCATGAAAATAGGGGAGTGCAGCCGCCGGCAGAGGTGGGGCGCAGAGGGAGTCTGAGTGTGAATTGGCGCATCGCAGGTATCCGTTGTGACCCTGGTGCTGGCGTGCATTGAGCGGGAATCGCCTGCCTGCCAGGGCATATTGTTTTTGTGAGTACGGCATTCGGTGTTGCTGCGCTGGCTAGGCGCTGTGCACGACGAGGTCGGCGTGCGGGTCAATCTCAGGTGGCGCAGCTTGGCATGTGCCAGTGGCACTTTGATCATGGAAATCGGGATGTTGTGCGTTTATCGAACGCATGTTGTGTCGACCGATCCGGTGTCCGATGCTGGCACGCCGGCTTGTCGGGCGAACAATGCTTATCCCTATCGCTGCCATGCGTTTTCCTTATTGCCGTGTGTCTGTTTCGATACCTTTGCCGTTAGCGTCACTCGCGGCAGAAAGGTTGGTGCGCTGGGCAGGGTATGCAGATGGCTGAAGTCTGTTGTCATTTCAAGACCTCTGATCCAGCCGTGCATCCAGCGCCCGCCAGTCGAAAGGCTGCAGGTCGCAATAGCGCAGGCCCATGAGTTCCAGGCGCTCGGCCAGGCCGCGCTGCACGCGGACACTGGCTTCGCTCATCAGTGGCTCGACGCCCACGTCGCGCACGGTTCTGGCTACTTCCTCCATTTCTTCGGCGCGGCGCCGGCCGTGTTCGGCCACCCGGCTGATCAGGTAATGGGGCAGGGCGCCGTCCCAGCCCATGCTGGGGAAGCTCTTGTGCAGTGAGGCCAGCACCTCGTCCTCGGCACCGTAGCGGCGTGCGCTGCTCAGGCATTCGCTGGTGAGCGCTTCCAGGCCCTTGATCATCACGCTGCGGCACATCTTGATGGCCGAGGCCACGCCGACTTCATTGGCGACTACACGGGTGTTGCAGCCCAGGGCGTTGAGCGCTGTGGCCAGGCTGGCCGCCTGAGTGCCGCCCAGCAGCATCGGCGTCTGCAGGCGCTGCGGTGGTACCGGGGCCATGACGGCGGCGTCTATGTAGTGCGCGCCGCATGGCTCGATGGCGTCGCGGGCGGCACACTTGCTGGCGGGGGCTACCGAGTTGAGGTCCATGAACAGTTGCCCGGCCCGCAGGTGCGGCGCCAGCTGCTCTGCCACCTGCAGCGCCGAGCCGGCGGTGACGGCACTGATGATCAGCTGTGCATCCCGGGCTGCGGCGCCGGCGCTGGCGGCCAGTTGCACGTCCAGACGCTCGGCCTTGCGCTGCATCTCGGCGCGGGTTGTCGGTGTATCGAGCAGACGGTCGTACACCTGAATCTGCAGGCCCTGAGCGCGCAGGTCCTCGGCCAGGATGGCGCCGGCCTCGCCAAAGCCGATCAGGCCGATGCGGGTGATGTTCATGCCTGCTCCTCCTGGCGGCCGTCCCATACGGCCTCTGGTATGCAGACGTGGCCGTCGAACAGCAGGCGCGCGGTACGCACCAGGCCGCAACCGGCCAACTGGCCAGCCTGCAGGCGCAGTTCGACGGAAAACTCGCCACTGGGATGCTCCACCGACAGGCACTGGAGCTCGCCCGGCGTGAACTGCGCCAAGCCCTGGGTGACCGAGCCCTCGACCAGGCAGGCCGTGGCCACGCTCACCGCGCCGAATACGCCGATGGAGGCGTGGCAGCGGTGCGGAATAAAGCTGCGCGTGCTGATGGCGCCGCCCTCGCGGGCGGGGGCGATCAGGCACATCTTCGGCACGTTGCTCTGGCTGACATCGCCCAGGTTCATGCGCGGGCCGGCCTGCAGGCGGATGGATTCCAGGCGGGCCTTCAGCGTGCTGTCGGCATCCAGGGTTTCACGGCTTTCGTAGCCGCTGATGCTGAAGTCTGCGGCGCGCAGCAGTACCACCGGCATGCCGTTATCGATGCAGGTGACGGCGATGCCGTCGAAGCTGTCTTGGGCATTGCCGGTGGGCAGCAGGGCGCCGCAGCTGGAGCCGGCCACGTCGGCGAACTCGACGACCAGCGCCGCGGCCTGGCCGGGTACGCCGTCGATGCGCGTATCACCGCTGTACTGCATCTTGCCGTCTGGCGTCGGTACCCGGGCGACGGCGATCTGCCCGGTGTTCTCCATGAAGATGCGCACGGCGGTGCTGCCGTCTTGCACGGGCAGCAGGCCGCGCTCGATGGCGAAGGGGCCGACCCCGGCGAGGATGTTGCCGCAGTTCTGCCCGTAATCCACCCGCGCTTCGTCCACCAGCACCTGGGCGAACAGGTAGTCGACATCGGCGTCGTCGCGTTGCGACGGCTGGATGATGGCGACCTTGCTGGTCAGCGGGTCGGCACCACCGATGCCGTCGATCTGCCGCGGGTCCGGCGAGCCCATCACCGCCAGCAGCACGCGGTCACGCAGGGCCGGGGCGGCGGGCAGGTCGCTGGCCAGGAAGTAGGCACCTTTCGATGTGCCGCCGCGCATCTGCAGGCAGGGGATTCGCGTCTGGCTCATGTCAGCCTTCCAGCTCATCCAGGCTGTCGACGTAGCGCAGGCCTTTCTCGGCCAGGCGCGGGCGCATGTTGTAGATGTCCAGGCCCAGCTCCCCGGCGTCCAGGCGCTGGCGTTTCTGTTCTTCCAGATCGGCGCGTTTGCGGGCGGCGGCGAGTACCTGCTCGGCTTCATCCAGACGCACCACCACCACGCCATCGTCGTCGGCGACGACGATATCGCCCGGGTTGACCAGTTGCCCGGCGCACAGCAGCGGCAGGTTCACCGAACCGAGCACTTCCTTGACCGTGCCCTGGGCGTTGATCGCCCGAGACCAGACCGCAAAGCCCATCTCGCGCAGGGTATGGCTGTCACGCACGCCGGCATCGATGATCAGCGCACGCACGCCGCGGGCCTGCAGCGAGGTGGCCAGCAGGTCGCCGAAGTAGCCGTCCTCGCAAGGCGAGCTGGGCGCCACCACCAGAATGTCGCCGGGGCGGCACTGTTCGACGGCGACGTGGAACATCCAGTTGTCGCCCGGGGCGACCAGTACGGTAACGGCCGAGCCGGCCTTGGCGATGCCCTGCTGGATCGGACGGATGCGGGTGTGCAGCAGCCCCTTGCGGCCCTGTGCTTCGTGCACGGTGGCCACGCCCAGTTGGCCCAGTTCGTAGGTGACTTCCGGCGTGGCGCGGGGAATGTTGCGCACCACGATGCCGGTCTTGCCGATCAGCGCGCTCATCCCAGGTTCTCCGTCACGCGGGGGAACACGCTCTGGAAGCCCTCGGCGTAGACGATGTTGCGTGCGCTGGTGATGCCGACGTTGCGCTTGGCCTGCACGCCGCGCTGCAGGGCGACGCGGGTGTAGTACTCCCACAGGTGTTCCTGGCCGGCCATGCACTGGATGGCGGCGTACTTCTTCTCCCACACCTCGGTGATGTCGAGAAAGGTGTCCGGGCGCCACTCGCACTGCTCCGGCTGGTGCGGCTCGAAGGCGTACACCGGCGGCGCGCCGACGATCTTCTCGCCCGGGTTGTAGCCTTCGGCCTGGGCGATGATGCGCGCTTCCTGGGTCAGGTTCATGGCCAGCGGGTGGTCGTAGTTGTACGGGTCTTTCAGCGAATGGCTGAGGACGAACTCCGGCTGTACGCGGCGGAACACGTCGGCCAGGCGGAACAGGGTGTCGGTGTCGGCGCGCATCGGGTAGTCGCCGATGTCGAAGAACTCGACGCTGGCGCCGAGAATGTCGGCAGCAGCCTGGGCCTCCTCGCGGCGCGCGGCCTTGACCTTGGCTTCGGTCATTTCACCCTTGCGCCACAGCTTGGCGGATTCGCCACGCTCGCCGAAGGACAGGCAGACAATATGCACCTGATAGCCCTGTTCGGCATGCAGGGCGATGGCGCCGCCGGCGCGCCAGACGAAATCGGCGGAGTGGGCGCTGACGATCAGCGCGGTTTTTTGTTGTGTTTGCATTGCGGTGTTCTCCTCCAGCAGTGGCTGCAGAATCTCACCCGCCGTGGCTCGGGCTGTAATGCCTTACGCCGCATTGGCTATGCGTTTTATTTATTGATGATGGGTGAGGTGAGCGGCATAGTGGCGCCATACGGCGCTCTACAAGGCCTCTGCCCATGTCGAATGATGAACTCCCCAGCCTGATGCAGATCCGCGCCTTCGTGCGCGTGGCGGATCTGGGCAGCGTCTCCAGGGCCTGCGCGGTGCTCTACCGGGCGCAATCGGTGGTGACCCGGGCCATTGCCGATCTGGAGTCGCGCCTGGACGTGCAGCTGTTTGAGCGGCACGCCAACGGCATGCGCCTGACCGCCTCGGGTGAGCGGGTGCTACAGCGGGCGCGGCGGATTCTGGCCGAGCTGGAAAGCATTCCCGGTCTGCTCGGCCAGCCTGGCAGCGCCCCCACCGAACCGCTGTACCTGTACCAGACCCGGCGCCTGCAGCTGTTCGTCAAACTCTGCGAAACCCAGCACATGCAGACGGTGGCCAGCCTGTTCGGTCTCAGCCAGCCGGCGGTCAGCGCGGCGCTGAAGGTGCTGGAGGAGGGCAGTGGCCGCAGCCTGTTCGAGCGCACGCCGCGCGGCCTGCAGCCGACCCGTACCAGCCTCGATATCCTCTTTCCCATTCGCCGCGCGCTCAATGAAATCCGCCATATCGCCGCCGACCTGGCCGCCATGCAGGGGGCCTTGCAGGGCGTGGTGCAGGTGGGCGCGCTGCCTCTGGGGCGTACGCGCATTCTGCCGGAGGCCATCGTGCGCCTGACTGCCGAGCACCCTGGCGTGCAGGTGGTCACCAACGAGAGCCCGTTCGATCTGCTGGCCACCGAACTGCGTGCCGGCGACCTCGACTTCATCTTCGGTGCGCTGCGCTCGGCGCAATACGCCAGCGATCTGCAGGGCGAGTCGCTGCTGACCGAGGATATGGTGATCCTGGCGCGTGCCGGGCATCCGCTGCTGGCCGCTGCAGTGGGCTGTGCCGATCTGCAGCAGGCGCGCTGGGTGTTGCCACGGGCCGGCTCGCCAGCGCGGGTGCTGCTGCAAGCCTGCTTCGACAGTGCCGGTATGGCTGCACCCTTGGCGACGGTGGAGAGCGGCGACCTGGCGATCATCCGCGGCCTGCTGTTGCGTTCGGACATGCTGGCGGCGGTGTCCGCCCACCAGCTGGAGGAGGAAATCACCTCGGGCGAGCTGTGTGTGCTGCCCTGGGCGCTGCACAGCACCACCCGCGCTATCGGCCTGACCTACCGTACCGCCAGCCTGCACACCCCGGCGGGGCGTGCACTGATGGATGCGATCCGTGCGGTGATCCGCGAACAGGCCGAGTGAGGTCGCCGTCGGTTATTTGCCGGCGTCGGCCTTAGCTGCCACCGAGTAGCGCACCTGCTGATTGCGGGTCTTCATGAAGTCTTCCACGCTCTGCCCGCGCATGGCGGCGTAGATATCCAGGTTGGAAATACCCAGCACCGCGCCGAGCTTTTCCAGGCCGAAGAAGATCGCTCCGTACTGGATCAGCGCGCGCCAGTCGCGCCGGCGCAGCATGTCGCGCTCCTCCTCACTGAGGCCGGCCTCCTCGAACAGGGCTTCGGGCTGGGCCAGGAAACGCTCGCGCCAGTCCGGCTCGATCATCCGCCGCAGGAACTTGTTCAGGCGATAGCCCTTGGCGCTGCGTTCCAGGGTGAAGGGGTAGGTGCCTTGGAGTTTTTCGATACCGGCCAGCTGGTGGCGCATGTGCTGCAGATGGCGGGCGTTGGCATCCACCGGCAGCGCTTGCTCCTGGTTTTCCAGCAGCAGGGTGGCGATGCCGGTCATCGACGGCAGGTAGTAGGCGTGGTGCACCTTGTTCACCGAGGCGGAGAGGGCGCCGCGCATGATCAGCCAGGTGATCACCTCTGCACCTTCCAGGCCACCCAGGGTAGCGAACTCGGCCAGGGTCATCTCGGTCAGGCGCGCCGGGTCGTTGACCAGCAGCTCGATGAACTGCGCGTCCCACTCCGGGTTGTTGAAGCCGCAACGCTCACCATGCACCTGGTGCGACTGGCCACCGGTGGCGACCACGGCGACCTTGAGATCTTCCGGATAGCTTTCGATGGCGCGGCGCAGGGCCTGGCCCAGCTTGTAGCAACGCGCCGCGCTGGGGATCGGGAACTGCAGCACGCCGACCTGCAGCGGCACGATCTCCACCGGCCAGCTGGTTTCGCAGGGCAGCAGGGCGGACATGGGTGAAAAGAAGCCGTGATCGAGGGCCTTCTCGCGGAAGAAGCTCATGTCGAACTCGTCGGCCACCAGGCTTTCGCCGATGTGCCGGGCCAGCGCGGCATGCCCGCCGATGGCCGGCAGTGCGCGCGGCTTGCCGCCTTCATCGGCGACTTCGTAGCGGTCGTCGACCCCGAGGGAGAAGACCCCGTAGTGGTCGAAGAAGAACGAGGTGATGTGGTCGTTGAAGATGTAGAACAGTACGTCCGGCTGTTTCTCGGCGAGCCAGGCCTTGATCGGCTCGAAGCCCTGGAAGATCGGCGCCCAGGCGGCCTCTTCCTGTTTGTCGTGGTCCACCGCGAAGCCGATGGTGGGCGTGTGGGAAACGGCGAGGCCACCGATGATGCGAGCCATAAATACAGTCCTATCGGGCGCGAGTGCCCGCTACAGCCTTTGTTGTTGTGGGGCGGAACGAGGTTACCGCCGGCAGACGGGGACTGTAAGGCGGAACGCGACTGCAAGGCGTGTGGAAAGTACTTAAGGGGGTATCTCTTTTATTTATGGCATGCGGCTCGATGGGGCGAGGGCGGCGGCTGACTGGATCGTTTTTCAAGTGGTGTTCGATAATCGAACATAAAATTAACCAGTTGGTACAAAGTGCTTGGCGCGCGCCAGGGGGGAGCGAATACTCAGAACACCTGACTGCTGCCTCGCCCGGCAGCAGCTACTCCAGCTCGTCGCCGCATGCCGGTGGCGTCAATAACAACAGGAGTTGCAGCATGCAGCGTTCGATTGCCACCGTCTCCCTGAGCGGTACCCTGCCGGAAAAACTGGAAGCCATCGCCGCCGCCGGTTTCGACGGCGTGGAAATCTTCGAGAACGACTTGCTCTACTACGCCGGCAGCCCGCGCGAAGTGCGGCAGATGTGCGCCGACTTGGGGCTAGCCATCACCCTGTTCCAGCCGTTCCGCGATTTCGAGGGCTGCCGCCGCGACCGCCTGCAGCGCAATCTCGACCGCGCCGAGCGCAAGTTCGACCTGATGCAGGAGCTGGGCACCGACCTGGTGCTGGTGTGCAGCAACGTGGCGGCCGACTCGCTGGGCGACGAGCGCATCCTGATCGACGACCTGCGCCTGCTGGCCGAACGCGCCGGCGCGCGCCAGCTGCGCATTGGCTACGAGGCGCTGGCCTGGGGCCGCCATGTGAACACCTACCAGCAGGTGTGGAACATCGTCCGTCAGGCCGACCATCCGGCCTTGGGTGTGTTGCTGGACAGTTTCCATACCCTGTCGCTGAAGGGTGACCCCAGTGCCATCGCCGAGATTCCCGGCGACAAGATCTTTTTCGTGCAGATGGCCGACGCGCCGATCCTGGCCATGGACGTGCTGGAGTGGAGCCGGCATTTCCGTTGCTTCCCGGGGCAGGGCGAGTTCGACCTGGCCGGCTTCCTCGCGCCGATCCTGCGCAGTGGCTACACAGGCCCGCTGTCGCTGGAAATCTTCAACGATGGCTTCCGCGCCGCGCCGCCGCGGGCCAATGCCGCCGATGGCCTGCGCTCGCTGCTCTACCTGGAAGAGAAGACCCGCGACCTGCTGGAAAAGCAGGCCCAGGCCGAGCAGCCGGCGCCGGAGCTGGACCTGCTGTTCGATCCGCCTGCCGCCAGCCAGTACGACGGCGTCGAGTTTCTCGAATTCGCCGTCGACAGCGACCAGGGCAGCAAGCTGGCCGGCTGGCTGGAGCGCCTGGGCTTTGCCCGCGCCGGCCAGCACCGCTCCAAGGATGTCAGCCTGCTGCGCCAGGGCGACATCAACATCGTGCTCAATGCCGAACCCTATTCCTTCGCTCACGGCTTCTTCGAGGCCCACGGCCCGTCGCTATGCGCCACCGCGCTGCGCGTGCGTGACGAAACGGCCGCGCTGGAGCGCGCCCGGCAGTTAAAGGGCCAGCCCTACCGTGGCCTGGTCGGCCCCAACGAGCGCGAGATTCCCGCGGTGCGCGCTCCCGATGGCAGCCTGATCTATCTGGTCGGCCAGGCGGTGGACGGCAAGAGCATCTACGACAGCGACTTCGTGCTCGACCCGCAGGCCGCGCCGACGGGGAACCTGCTGCGCATCGACCACATGGCCATGGCCCTGCCGGCGGACAACCTGGACAGCTGGGTGCTGTTCTACAAGAGCCTGTTCGACTTCGAGGCCGACGACGAGGTGGTGCTGCCCGACCCCTATGGCCTGGTCAAGAGCCGCGCCCTGCGCAGCCGCTGCAGCAGCATCCGCCTGCCTTTGAACATCTCGGAAAACCGCAACACGGCGATCTCCCATGCGCTGTCCAGCTATCGCGGCTCGGGCGTGCACCACATCGCCTTCTCCTGTGATGACCTGTTCAGCGAGATCAACCGGGCCAAGGATGCCGGCGTGCCGCTGCTGGATATTCCGCTCAACTACTACGACGACCTGGCCGCGCGCTTCGACTTCGACGACGAGTTCCTCAGCGAGCTGGCCTACTACAACGTGCTGTACGACCGCGATGCCCAGGGCGGCGAGCTGTTCCACGTCTACACCGAGCCGTTCGAGGGGCGCTTCTTCTTCGAGCTGCTGCAGCGCAAGAATGGTTACCTTGGCTACGGCGCGGCCAACGTCGCCGTGCGCCTGGCAGCCATGGCCAAGGCCCGCAGCGGCGCGGCGCGCCAGGTGCGCTTGTAGTCGCAGCGCGGCAACAGTCGGGCCCGGCATCGCGGAGGCAGCCTTCGCGGTGCCGGGCTTTCTTCGTTGGGCGGCCCCGACCATAATCACGCCCATTCCAGCTAAGGCGACCAGCTCACCATGACCACAACACCAGAGCTTGCCGAAGACGCCATCGAGGCGCCGCGCAAAAGCCGCAAGAACAACCCGGAAAAGACCCGCGAGAACATTCTCCAGGCCGCCATCGTCGAGTTCGTCCAGTACGGCCTGGCCGGGGCCAGGGTAGACGCCATCGCCGAGCGCACCCACACCTCCAAGCGCATGATCTATTACTACTTCGGCAGCAAGGAGCAGCTCTACCAGGCCGTGCTGGAGAAGCTCTACGGCGACATTCGCGGCACCGAGCAGCGCCTGCATCTGGATGAACTGAGCCCGGTGGAGGCGATTCGCCGCCTGGTCGAGTTCACCTTCGACCACCACGACCGCAACGTTGATTTCGTGCGCATCGTCAGCATCGAGAACATCAACTTCGGCCAGTTCGTCAGCCAGTCCGATGCCATCCGCACCATGAGCAGTCATGCGCTGACCTCGCTGGGCGACATCCTCGCCCGCGGCGCCGAGGCCGGGTTGTTCCGCAAGGGGCTGGATCCGGTGGACGTGCACATGCTGATCAGCTCGTTCAGCTTCTACCGGGTTTCCAACCGCCATACCTTCAGCTCGATCTTCCAGATCGACCTGCAGGACGACGAGGTCAAGCAGCGCCACAAGCGCATGATCTGCGAGTCGGTGCTGGGCTTTCTGCAGAGTTGAGCCAACGAGCTGCACGGGTTTCCGTAGGAGAGGCCTTGGCCGCGAGGCAGGCAGCACCGAAGCCGCCCTGCGTCGCGGCCAAGGCCCCTCCTACAACAGCTACACAGC
>JAYQUJ010000057.1:17824-26721 GCA_038147895.1 Pseudomonas sp. | reverse complement strand
CAAGGTCACCGTGTACGGTCCCTTCGGTGAGTTCTTCGCCAAGGAAACCGATGCGGAGATGGTCTTCATCGGCGGTGGCGCTGGTATGGCGCCGATGCGCTCGCACATCTTCGACCAGCTCAAGCGCTTGGGCTCCAAACGCAAGATCAGCTTCTGGTACGGTGCCCGCTCGCTGCGCGAGGCGTTCTACACCGAGGAATACGATCAGCTGGCTGCGGAGAACGACAACTTCGAGTGGCACCTGGCGCTGTCCGACCCGCAGCCGGAAGACAATTGGACCGGCCTCAAGGGCTTCATCCACAACGTGCTGTTCGAGCAGTACCTGAAGGACCATCCGGCGCCGGAAGACTGCGAGTTCTACATGTGCGGCCCGCCCATGATGAACGCCGCTGTGATCAAGATGCTGCTGGACCTGGGTGTCGAGCGCGAGAACATCCTGCTGGACGATTTCGGTGGTTAAACCCGCGTTGTTCGCCCTGCTGGCCAGCGTTCTGCTGGCCGGCTGCGGCGAGAAGATCGAGGTGTTCGGCGGCCCGACCATGGGCAGCCACTACTCGCTGAAATACCTGGCAGGCAAGGGCACGCCCGAGCCTGCCGCCCTCAAGGCCGAAGTCGACGGCCTGCTGGCCGAGGTGGACAAGCAGATGTCCACCTGGCGCAGCGATTCCGACTTATCCGAATTCAATCGCCTGCCGGCGCAGAGCTGTCGTGTCATGCCGGCTGGCGTGCTGGAACTGGTGCGAGCCGGTGACGAGCTGAGCACCGAGAGCGAAGGGGCTTTCGACCTGACCCTGGAGCCACTGCTCGATCTGTGGGGCTTCGGCCCGCAGGCCCGTGGCGAGAAGGTGCCCAGCGTCGAGCAGATCGCCGAGGCGCGTCAGCGCATTGGTCACCAGCACCTGCAGATCGGTAAGCAACGCCTATGCAAGGATGCTGCCGTACAGGTCGATCTCAATAGCATCGCCGCCGGTTATACGGTTGACCGAATCGCCGCACGCCTGGGTGAATTGGGCATTACCAGCTATCTGCTGGACGTGACCGGCGAAGTACGCGCTGCCGGGCGCAAACCGGATGGCTCGCCCTGGCGCATTGCCATTGAGGCGCCACGCGACGACCGCCAGGTGGCGCAGAAGGTGCTACCTCTGGATGGTCTGGGGGTGTCGACCTCCGGTGACTATCGCAACTACTTCGAGGAAGGCGGCAAACGCTATTCGCACACCCTCGATCCGCAGACCGGGGCGCCGATCACTCATCGCCTGGCTTCGGTGACGGTGGTTGATCCATCGACCTTGCGCGCTGACGGGCTGTCTACTCTATTGATGGTGCTGGGGCCGGAACGTGGTTACGCCTTTGCCGAAAGCAAGGATGTCGCCGCCTTCTTTGTGACCCGCACCGACCAGGGCTTCGCGACCCGCGCCACGCCCGCATTCACTCGCCGCTTTGGCGAAGGAGATACGCCATGACCTGGCTTCTGGTTTTCGGTTTCATGTTGCTGGTGGTGCTGGGTATGGCCGTAGGTGTGATCTTCGGCCGCAAGCCTATCGCCGGCTCCTGCGGTGGCATTGCCAACCTGGGTATCGAGAAGGAGTGCTCGATCTGCGGTGGTAGTCGCGAGAAGTGCGAAGAGGTCAACCGCGAGAAGAATGACGATGTAGTGGACGCAGCGCTCGCCTACGACGCCACCAAGCGCTAATGTGCCGGGCAAAATCGTGCGGCTAGGCTGTACGTAGCATTTCTGAGTCGCGGCCATGGGGCGCCGCGGTCGATCCGGGCGCCGCTAGAGCGCCCGGTTGCGTGATGAGGAGTAAGCATGGCGGTCTACAACTACGACGTGGTGGTGCTCGGTTCCGGGCCGGCGGGTGAAGGCGCGGCGATGAACGCGGTCAAGGCCGGGCGCAAGGTGGCGGTGGTCGATAACCGCCCTCTGGTCGGCGGTAACTGCACCCACCTGGGCACTATTCCGTCCAAGGCACTGCGTCACTCGGTACGGCAGATCATGCAGTACAACACCAACCCACTGTTCCGCCAGATCGGCGAGCCGCGCTGGTTCTCCTTCCCTGACGTGCTGAAGAGCGCCGAGCGAGTGATCGCCAAGCAGGTCACTTCGCGCACCGGCTACTACGCGCGCAATCGTGTCGATGTGTTCTTCGGTACTGCCAGTTTCCACGACGAACACACCGTGGAAGTGGTTTGTGCCAGCGGCGTGGTTGAGCGTCTGGTAGCCAAGCAGATCATCGTCGCCACCGGCTCGCGTCCCTATCGCCCGGCGGATGTCGACTTCAACCACCCGCGTATCTACGACAGCGACACCATCCTCAGCCTGACCCACACCCCACGCCGTATCATCATCTACGGCGCCGGCGTGATCGGCTCCGAGTACGCTTCGATCTTCAGTGGCCTGGGCGTGCTGGTCGACCTGATCGACAACCGCGACCAGCTGCTCAGCTTCCTCGACGACGAAATTTCCGATGCGCTGAGCTATCACCTGCGCAACAACAACGTGCTGATTCGCCATAACGAAGATTACGAGCGTATCGAGGGCCTGGAGAACGGTGTGATCCTGCACCTGAAATCGGGCAAGAAGATCAAGGCCGACTGCCTGCTGTGGTGCAACGGCCGTACCGGTAACACCGACAAGCTGGGGCTGGAGAACATCGGGCTGAAGGCCAACGGCCGTGGTCAGATCGAAGTCGACCAGCATTACCGCACCGCGGTGCCGAATATCTATGCCGCCGGTGACGTGATCGGCTGGCCGAGCCTGGCCAGCGCCGCCGCTGACCAGGGCCGCTCGGCTGCTGGCAGCGCGGTGGAAAACGACAGCTGGCGCTTCGTCGACGATGTGCCGACCGGCATCTACACCATTCCGGAGATCAGCTCGATCGGCAAGACCGAGAAGGAGCTGACCCAGGCCAAGGTGCCTTACGAAGTGGGCAAGGCCTTCTTCAAAGGTATGGCGCGGGCACAGATCTCCCATGAACCGGTGGGCATGCTGAAGATCCTGTTCCATCGTGAAACCCTGGAAGTCCTCGGCGTGCACTGCTTCGGCTACCAGGCCTCGGAGATCGTCCACATCGGTCAGGCGATCATGAACCAGAAGGGCGAAGCGAACAGCATCAAGTACTTCATCAACACCACCTTCAACTACCCGACCATGGCCGAGGCTTATCGGGTGGCGGCGTTCGATGGCCTCAATCGGCTTTTTTGAGCGGCTCCGGCCGGTGGCCTGAGCCGGTCGGGGACAGTCCGTTCAGCAACTCCTGTGACTGGCGCTGGCCGAACCGGGAGAGTTTCTGACCAGGCGTGACGCAGCAAAAAACCGGCTCTTGGGCCGGTTTTTTATTGCCCGAACGCTGGCTCAGCGCTTCAGCGTATCAACCGCCAGTCCCGGGAAGTCGGTGATGATGCTGTCCACCCCGAAGTCGGCCAGGCGGCGCATCAGCGAGGGTTCGTTCACCGTCCACACCGAGACATGCAAGCCTGCTTTCTGCGCCTTGAGCATGCGTTCCGGGGTGCACAGCGTCCAATTCAGCGCCAGCATGGAGCAGCCGTGATGGGCTGCCACCTTGAGCGGGTCGAGCCAGTTGTACTCGGCCACCAGGCCGCGCTGTAGCTCCGGCGTCAGGCGGCGTAGGGCGCGTAGCACTTCGCGCGAGCTGCTGGTCACCGTCACCTTGTCCTGGATGCCGAAGCGCTTGGTCAGCGCTTGGATCGCCAGCACGGTCCGCGCAGCGCGCACCCGCGAAGCGATCTTCACTTCCAGCTGCCAGTGCTCGAACGGGCATTGCTCGAACAGGGTTTCGAGTTTCGGAATGGGGCAGGGGGTTTTCCAACCCGGCCCACCCTGGCGTGCATCCAGGGTGACCAGCTCCTCGGCGTCGTGCTGCACCACCTTGCCGCGGCGGCCGGTGGTACGTTTGAGCGTCGGGTCGTGGATCACCATCAGCTCGCCGTCGCGGGAAAGATGCAGGTCCAGTTCACAACGGTTGACGCCGTTTTCCAGACAGCGCTGGAAGCTGGCAAGGGTGTTTTCCGGTGCTTCGCCCTTGGCGCCGCGGTGGCCGTAGATGAGGGTCACTGTTGCTCCTTGGCGACGGGGTGGCGTGGTTGATGATGCAGCACGCTGTTGATCACGTGGTCGTATTCGAAATAGACGCTGAAGGTGCGGTAATCCCAGCGGGTGATGGGTGGTTTGCCCACGGCGGGATGTTCCTGATCGGCCAGGCCGAAACGGTCGAGCACCGAGCGTTTGGATTCGCCTTTGTGCGGCAGGCCGGCAACGGCATCGCCTTGCTGACCAACAGGGATCTCGATGACCTCGGCCTGGACGGACAGCGGCAGCAGAGCTGCCAGTAGTAGGGCTGCCCACTTCACGGCTGCTGCTCCCGCGCCTGGCGACGCTCCAGGGCCTGCTTCTGCAGGATATGGCGGGCCAGCAGCTGGCGCTGGGTGTCGGTCAGTGCTTCGAATTCGGTGCCGATCTCGAACTGGCCATCCTCGCGGCTCTGACAATGTACGACTTGAGCGCGCAACAGCAGGCCGAGGGCCTGGGGCATCAGCACCATCTTGATCGCCAGGTGGCTACCCGCCGGCACGGCCTGGCGATGATTGAAGCTGATGCCGCCTTCGGACATTGAGACCTTGCGTGGCGCACCAATGTCGCGCAGCAGACTCTGTGCCACGGCCTGGCCAAGCAGGTCGATGCGCTTGTTTATCACCTTGAGGTAGTTGGCCAGCGTGCGGTCGCGCTCGCTGATATGGCGCAGCAGATGCTGCGACTCGAAATCCATCAGGTGCAGTTCGTTGAGTAGGTTGAACAGCGGCGAATTGTCGTGAAGCGGTTCGCTGGCATGCGCTTCGGCACTGGAGATCAGGCTGAAATCCAGTGCGATCGTATCCTCGATCCGGTAGTATTCGCGGCGGTCATCGACGTCTTGATTCGACATGGCGAACCCATGGCTGCAGTGGTGGTCTGAGTGTAAAGCCGCACGCCGAGCCCTGCCACAAGGACGTTTCCCCATTCGCCAGCGAACTTCGTACTGATGCTCAGACCCCTGTCTCTGTTCCTCGGCCTGCGTTATACGCGCGCCAAACGCCGCAATCACTTCGTCTCTTTCATTTCCTTCACTTCGATTATTGGCCTGGCCCTGGGTGTGCTGGTGATGATCGTGGTGCTGTCGGTGATGAACGGCTTCGACCGCGAGATGCGCAACCGTGTGCTCGGCATGATCCCTCACGCCACGCTGGATAGCGCCACGCCCATCGATGACTGGCGCACCATTGGCGAAGGCCTGGCGCGCCATCCGCAGGTCGCGGCGCTGGCGCCCTTTACCCAGATGCAGGGCCTGCTGACCCATAACGGTCAGGTGCAGAAAGTGCTGGTCAACGCTATCGACCCCGCCGAAGAGGGTAAGGTGTCGATCATCGGCGATTACTTCCTCAAGGATCAGGGCTCGCTGGCATCGCTCAAGGCGGGCGAGTTCGGCATTCTCATCGGTGATCTGGCGGCGAAGAAGCTGGGTCTGTCGATGGGCGACAAGGTCACCTTTGTTGCGCCCGAGGTCACCGTGACCCCGGCTGGCATGTTCCCGCGCATGAAGCGCTTCACCGTGGTCGGCATCTTCCATGTCGGTGCCGGCGAGGTCGATGGTCATGTGGCCATGGCTCATCTGCAGGACGCCGGACGCCTGTTGCGCCTCAAGCCCGGTCAGGTGCAGGGCATTCGCCTCAAGTTGCACGACCTGTTCCAGGCGCCCCAGGTAGCCTGGGAGCTGGCCACGCTGCTGCGCGACCAGGATTTCTACGCCCGCGACTGGACGCGTACCCACGGCGGTCTGTACCAGGCTATCCGCATGGAGAAGGCGATCATCGGCCTGTTGCTGCTGCTGATCGTCGCCGTCGCCGCCTTCAACATCATCTCCACTCTGGTGATGGTGGTGACCGACAAGAAGGCCGATATCGCCATCCTGCGCACCCTGGGCGCCACGCCGCGACAGATCATGCTGACCTTCATGGTGCAGGGTACGGTGATCGGCGTGTTCGGTACCCTGATCGGTGGTGTGCTTGGCGTGCTGGCGGCGCTCAACGTCAGCGCCGCGATCAAGTGGCTGGAGGGAGCATTGGGCATCCACTTCCTCAATGCCGAGGTGTATTTCATCGACTACCTGCCGTCGCAGGTGGTGGTTAGCGATGTGGTGCTGGTCTGCGCCGCTGCGTTGATTCTGAGTTTCCTCGCCACCCTTTACCCGGCCTGGCGTGCCGCACGCACCCAGCCAGCGGAGGCTTTGCGTTATGAGTGATAAGTCTGTCCTGAGTTGCCGCAACCTGGGCAAGAGCTACGAGGAAGGCCCGCAGACCGTCGAGGTGCTGGCCAATGTCGAACTGGAGCTGTTGCCTGGTGAGCGTGTCGCCATCATCGGCACTTCTGGCTCGGGCAAAAGCACCTTGCTCAACATGCTCGGTGGCCTGGATACGCCGAGCAAAGGCAGTGTCTGGCTGGCGGGCGAGGAGCTTTCGGCGTTGAACGAAAAGGCCCGTGGTCTACTGCGTAACCGTGCGCTGGGCTTCGTCTACCAGTTCCATCACCTGCTGCCCGAGTTCACTGCGCTGGAAAACGTGTGCATGCCGCTGCTGATCGGCAAAACGCCGATCCCCGAGGCGCGTCAGCGTGCCACCAAGCTGCTGGAGCGGGTTGGTCTCGGTCATCGTCTGTCGCACAAGCCGGCCGAGCTGTCTGGCGGCGAACGCCAGCGTGTGGCCATTGCCCGCGCCCTGGTCAATCAGCCAGCCCTGGTGCTGCTCGACGAGCCCACCGGTAACCTCGACCAGCACACCGCTCACGGTATCCAGGAGCTGATGCGCGAGCTGAGCCGTGATTCGCGCACGGCTTTTCTGGTGGTGACGCACGATCCGCAGCTGGCTGAGCAGATGGATCGCGTGCTGCGCCTGGAAGACGGCAAGCTGGTGGCGGCCTGACATGTTCAGACCCCTTTCGCTTTTCGTCGGCACCCGCTACACCCGGGCCAAGCGGCGCAATCATTACATCTCCTTTATCTCGCTGACCTCGATGATCGGCCTGGCCCTCGGTGTGCTGGCGATGATCGTGGTGCTGTCAGTCATGAACGGCTTCCAGAAGGAAATGAGCTCGCGCATCCTCGGCCTGGTGCCCCATGCCACCCTGGCCGCGGACCAGCCGCTGGATGACTGGCAGGCCGTGGCGGCTGTTGCCATGCGCAACAAACAGGTAACCGGTGCCGCGCCCTTTGCCGAGCTGGAGGGCATGTTCTCCTACAAAGGCTCGATGCAGCCGGTGCAGATCAACGGCATTGACCCGCAGCAGGAGCAGAAAGTCTCCAATATCGCCAAGCACATTACCCAGGGCAGCCTGGATGATCTGCGTGCGGGCGAGTTCGGTGTGGTGATCGGGGAAATCACGGCGCGACGCTTTCGCCTGAATGTCGGTGACAAGCTGACGCTGATCGTGCCGGAGCCCAGCGACAGTGCCTCGGGTATCACCCCGCGCATGCTGCGCCTGACCGTGGTTGGCGTATTCAAGGTCGGCGCCGAGCTGGATGGCAGCCTGGCGCTGATCAACGTCGCCGACGCCAGCAGCATGCTGCGCGCCGAACCGGGCCAGGTGCAGAGCGTGCGGATCGCCCTCAAGGATCTGTACCAGGCGCCACAGGTTTCGGCATCCATCGTTCAGGAGCTGGGTGCCGGTTACCACGCCAACGATTGGACGCGTACCCAGGGCAGTCTGTTCAGCGCAATGAAGATGGAGAAGACCATGATCGGTCTACTGCTACTGCTGATCATTGCCGTGGCGGCTTTCAATATCATCGCCACGCTGATCATGGTGGTGGCCGACAAGCGCGCCGACATCGCCATCCTGCGCACCCTCGGTGCCACGCCGGGGCAGATCATGACGGTGTTCATGGTACAAGGGACGGTGATCGGCTCCATCGGCACATTGATCGGCGGCGTGCTGGGCGTGCTGATTGCGCTCAATGTCAGTGCCTGGGTGGCCTGGCTGGAGCGGGTCAGTGGCATGCACATCTTCAGTTCCGACGTGTACTTCATTAGCAGTCTGCCATCGGACGTGCAGGTGGCGGATGTTGTGCTGATCTGTGTGGCGGCGCTGCTGATGAGCTTTCTCGCCACCCTCTACCCGGCCTGGCGAGCCGCGCAGACCCAGCCGGCCGAGGCGCTGCGCTACGAGTGAAACAAAAACGCCGCTGAATAGCGGCGTTTTTGTTTCAGTGCGGATGTTTGCGGCGGCGCTCCACACGCTTGCGCCAATTGTGGGCGACCCACCAGCGCCAGTAAGCCATGGTCAGCCCATAGGCGCTGACGGACAGCACGGTGCCAGTCAGTAGAGAGCCGAACAGGAAGGGCTTCCACAGGGTGGACAGTTCGCCGGTAATCCAGTCCCAGGTCAGCTCTTCGGGCAGCGCGACTGGCGGAATGCCCATCAGCATCGCGCCCAGCTTATAGGTGCAGTAGAAGATCGGCGGCATGGTGATGGGGTTGGTCAGCCAGACCAGTCCCACCGAGATGGGCATGTTGGCGCGGATCGGAATGGCCAGTATGGCGGCGAGCAGCATCTGCATCGGAATCGGCACGAAGGCGGCGAACAGGCCCACGGCCATGGCCCGGGCAACCGAGTGGCGGTTCAGGTGCCAGAGGTTGGGGTCGTGCAGCAGGGTGCCGAGAAAGCGCAGGGATTTGTGCTCCCGGACAAACTGCGGATCGGGCATGTAGCGCTTGAATAGACGACGCGGCATTGAGGCTCTCGGGAAGCTGAGGCGGCGCTATTATGCACGCATGCTGCCGCGACGGCTTGCCTGCTTTTGTGACACGGATTGACCCAGGATGGGGTACTGATGCGTACAGGGATACTC
>JAYQUJ010000057.1:0-17814 GCA_038147895.1 Pseudomonas sp. | reverse complement strand
GGATACTCGCACTGGCGGCAGGTCTGGCCTGCCTGCCGTTTCTTCCGGCTTTGCCGCCTGGCTGGCTGCTCGCCGCGCTATTGCCCATCGGGCTGATGTTGTTGCCCTGGCGTACCTACCCTCTGGCGTTGTTCCTTTTTGGTCTGGCTTGGGCCTGCTTCTCCGCGCAGCGTGCGCTGGATGATCGGCTTGTCGCCGAGCTGGACGGTCGCACCCTGTGGCTGGAAGGGCGCATCGTCGGATTGCCGGAGAAGGGTGATGGGGTCGTGCGTTTTCAGTTGGAGCAGGCCCGTGCCCGTCGCCATGACCTGCCGCAGCGGCTGCGCCTGTCCTGGTATGACGGCCCTGAATTGCAGGCGGGCGAGCGTTGGCGGCTGGCGGTCAAGCTCAAGCGTCCACGAGGCCTGGTCAATCCGCAGGGCTTTGACTACGAGGCCTGGCTGCTGGCGCAGCGCATTGGCGCCACGGGAACGGTCAAACAGGGCGAGCGGCTACAGATGGCGGGTGGCTTTGCTGCCTGGCGCGATGATTTGCGCCAGCGTTTGCTGAAGGTCGATGCCCATGGTCGCGAAGGCGCGCTCGCGGCATTGGTGCTGGGCGATGATTCGGGGTTGTCACGCGAGGACTGGCGGGTGTTGCAGGACACCGGCACGGTGCATCTGCTGGTGATTTCAGGGCAGCATGTGGCGCTACTGGCTGCCTTGCTCTATGGCCTGATTGCCGGGTTGGCCCGTTTGGGCTGGTGGCCGCAGCGCCTGCCCTGGCTGCCTTGGGCCTGTGGCCTGGCATTCGCTGGCGCCTTGCTGTACGGCCTGCTGGCCGGTTTCGAAGTGCCGGTACGGCGCGCCTGTGTGATGGTGGCGTTGGTGTTGCTGTGGCGCCTGCGCTTTCGCCACCTCGGCGTCTGGATGCCGTTACTCGTGGCCTGGATTCTGGTGTTGCTGGCGGAGCCGCTGGCGACCTTGCAGGCAGGTTTCTGGTTGTCTTTCGGTGCGGTCGCGCTGTTGATTCTGGCGTTCGCCGGAAGGCTCGGCGCCTGGCAATGGTGGCAGGCCTGGTGGCGGGCGCAGTGGGTTATGGCGCTGGGGCTGATACCGCTGTTCTTTGCCCTAGCGTTACCGCTGAGCGTCAGTGCGCCGTTGTGCAACCTGCTGGCGGTGCCCTGGGTCAGTCTGCTGGTGGTGCCGTTGTCGCTCCTCGGCACGCTACTCCTGCCTATTCCTCTTGTTGGCGAGGCGCTTCTGGCTGTTGCCGGCGGTCTGTTGGCCCTACTTTTCCAAGTGCTGGCCTGGCTGGCCGAGTGGATGCCGGCCTGGCTGCCGACATCCGTGCCGCTCTGGGCCTGGCTGTTGGGCGCGCTGGGTGTGCTGCTGTGCCTGCTGCCTGCAGGGTTGGCGGTACGTCTGCCGGGCCTGTTGCTGCTGTCGGTCTTTTTTCTTGCGCCACAGCCTCAGGTGGCACACGGGCAGGCGGAGGTCTGGCAGTTTGATGTCGGTCAAGGGCTGGCAGTGCTGGTGCGCACTCGGCAACACGCGTTGCTCTATGACGCTGGGCCGCGTTTCGGTGATTTTGACCTGGGCGAACGGGTGGTATTGCCGTCACTACGCCAGTTGGGCGTGACCCGGCTTGATCGTATGTTGCTGAGCCATGCCGACAGCGATCACGCAGGCGGGGCTCTGGCTATTGTCCATGGCCTGCCTGTCGCGGCCGTGCTGAGCGGTGAGGCAGAGGATCTGCCCGTCGCACTGAATGCGCAGCCATGTGCTGATGGCGCCAGCTGGAGCTGGGACGGTGTGCGCTTTACTACTTGGCTCTGGGCGGCGGCCAGGGAGGGCAATGCCGCTTCCTGTGTGCTCAAGATTGAAGCCGAGGGCGAGTCCCTGCTGCTGACGGGGGATATCGACAGCCCGACCGAAAGGGCGCTGCTTCAGGCTGGGCGGGACGTGCGTGCAGATTGGCTACAGGTGCCGCATCACGGCAGTCGCAGCTCGTCTTCCGGAGCCTTTCTGGATGCGGTGGGGGCGCACTCGGCGCTGTTGTCGCGCGGCTGGCACAATCCCTTCGGGCATCCCAATCAGCAGGTGCTTGCGCGTTACCGGGCGCGCAATGTCAGCCTCTACGACAGTGCCGAGCAAGGTGCCATACGCCTGCTGCTGGGCGCAGCTGCGGGTGCTGAAAGCTGGCGCCTGCGTGCGCGTTTCTGGCGGGAAAAATGAGAACCCGAAGGGGCTGCGCCTGCGCGACCCTATGCTAGAGTGGCGCCACTTTTCCGAGGGGGATGTACAACCGTGTGGGAACTGGTCAAAGCGGGCGGCTGGATGATGCTGCCGATCATTCTGTGTTCCATCGCAGCTGCAGGCATCATCGCCGAGCGCCTGTGGACCCTGCGGCCCAGCCGCGTCACGCCGTCCCATTTGCTGGGTCAGGTGTGGAAGTGGATCAAGGAGAAGAAGCTCAATAACGACAAGCTCAAGGAGCTGCGGGCCAATTCGCCTTTGGGGCAGATCCTCGCCGCCGGCCTGGCCAACTCCAAGCATGGCCGCGAGATCATGAAGGAATGCATCGAGGAGGCCGCTGCCCGCGTCATCCACGAGCTGGAACGCTATCTCAATGCCCTCGGCACCATTGCCGGCATCGCGCCGCTGCTCGGCCTGCTCGGTACCGTGCTGGGCATGATCGACATCTTCAGTGCCTTCATGGGCGCCAACATGGCCAACGCCGCAGTGCTGGCGGGCGGTATCTCCAAGGCTCTGATCACCACGGCGGCCGGCCTGATGGTGGCGATTCCCGCTCTGTTCTTCCACCGTTTCCTGCAGCGCCGTGTCGATGAGTTGGTGGTGGGCATGGAGCAGGAGGCGATCAAACTGGTGGAAGTGGTACAGGGCGACCGTGATGTCGACCTTGGCAGCGCCCCGGTAGCGGTCAAGGAAACCCGTAAAGAGAGCAAAAAGGCGTGAAATTTCGACGCAAACCTCGGGAAAACGTCGAGATCAACCTGGCATCGCTGATCGATGTAGTGTTCATCCTGCTGCTGTTCTTCGTGGTCACCACTACGTTTACCCGGGAA
The DNA here is from genome assembly GCA_038147895.1 of Pseudomonas sp. Classification (GTDB taxonomy): domain Bacteria; phylum Pseudomonadota; class Gammaproteobacteria; order Pseudomonadales; family Pseudomonadaceae; genus Aquipseudomonas. Next base: position 14,747 of record JAYQUJ010000057.1, on the reverse strand, counting down.
ACTCAGCTCAAGGTCGACTTGCCGGAGGCTGCCAGCGGCACGCCGCCGGAGGAAAGCACCCTCAAGCAGATGGAAGTGCTGATCAGTGCCGATGGCAGCTACTCGCTCAACGGCCAGGCGCTGATGAACAACGATCTGGCCGGTTTGATGGCGGCGTTGGGCAAGGAGTCCGGTGGCGACAACAGCCTGCCGCTGGTCATCAGCGCCGATGCCAAGACGCCGCACCAGGCGGTGATTACCGCCATGGATGCCGCTGGCAAGATGGGCTTTGCTCACTTGCGCATCACTACGGTTGAGGCCGAGGCGCAGCCTTGAGTCTGTCCGACCGCCTGGTCGACGCCTGGTACCGCGGCCACCCTGCGCTGGCCCTGCTGCGACCGCTGGAGTGGCTGTACCGTGGCGTGGTGCTGCGCAAGCGTCGCGCCTTTGTAGTCGGCGAAGGCGATATCTACCGCGCGCCGGTTCCGGTGCTGGTAGTCGGCAACGTCACCGTCGGCGGCACCGGCAAGACGCCGATGATCCTCTGGTTGATTGAGTATTGTCGTGCGCGAGGCCTGCGCGTGGGGGTGGTCAGTCGCGGCTATGGCGCTACTCCTGCACAACTGCCCTGGCGTGTGCATGCCGACCAGGCAGCCAGCGAAGCGGGTGACGAGCCTCTGCTGATCGTCCAGCGTAGCGGCGTACCTTTGGTGATCGATCCGCAGCGTGCGCGCGCTGTTCAGGCCCTGCTGGAGCAAGAGGAGCTGGACCTGATTCTTAGCGACGATGGCCTGCAGCACTACCGTTTGGCGCGTGACCTGGAGCTGGTGTTGATCGATGCGGCTCGCGGTCTGGGTAATCGTCGTTGTTTGCCGGCGGGGCCATTGCGCGAGCCGGTCGAGCGCCTGGCTGAAGTGGATGCCGTTCTGCGCAACGGTGCCGACAGCGACGACGAGCAGGGCTTCGCTTTCCAGCTGCAGCCGTCTGCTCTGATCAACCTGCGCAGCGGTGAGCGAGTCGGACTCGATCACTTCGCCGCCGGCCAGCAGCTGCATGCAGTTGCCGGGATAGGTAACCCGCAGCGTTTCTTCCGCACCCTCGAAGCGCTAAACTGGCGGCCAATTGCGCACCCCTTCGCCGACCATGCCAGCTATAGCCCTGAGGCCCTGCAGTTCGCCCCTGAGCTGCCGCTGGTGATGACCGAGAAGGATGCGGTGAAATGCCGAGCCTTTGCTGCCGACAACTGGTGGTACCTGGCTGTGGATGCGGCGCCATCGTCGGCCTTCGTCGCCTGGCTCGACCGCGAACTGACCCGTCTATTGCCGGCAAAGGCCTGAGTCCCGCCGGCACCTTCAATGCCAGCAAGGACATTCCGATGGACACCAAACTGCTCGATATTCTGGCCTGCCCGGTCTGCAAGGGCCCGCTGCAGCTTTCCGAAGACAAGACCGAGTTGATCAGCAAGGGCGCCGGCCTGGCGTATCCGATTCGCGACGGCATTCCGGTGATGCTGGAAAGCGAAGCCCGTACCCTGACCGTCGACGAGCGCCTGGACAAGTAAATGAGCACTGCCTTCACCGTTGTCATCCCGGCCCGTTTCGCCTCCAGCCGACTGCCCGGCAAGCCGCTGCAGGATATCGCCGGCAAGCCCATGGTTCAGCATGTCTGGGAACAGGCCAGGAAAAGCTCCGCGAGCCGTGTCGTCGTGGCCACCGACGATGCGCGCATCCTCGAAGCCTGCCAGGGCTTCGGCGCGGAAGTGCTGATGACCCGTGTCGACCACAACTCCGGTACTGATCGCCTGGCCGAAGTAGCCAGCCAGCTGGGGCTGGAGAGCGATGCGATTGTGGTCAACGTGCAGGGCGACGAACCGCTGGTGCCACCGAGCATCATCGACCAGGTAGCTGCGAACCTCGCCGCCAATCCGCAGGCTGGCATCGCCACCCTGGCTGAGCCGATCGAGGATGTGCAGGCGCTGTTCAACCCCAATGTGGTCAAGGTCGTGGCCGACAAGAACGGCCTGGCCCTGACCTTCAGCCGTGCACCGCTGGCCTGGGCCCGCGATGCCTTCGCCAAGAGCCGTGATGTGTTGCCGCAAGGCGTGCCTTACCGCCGCCATATTGGCATCTATGCCTACCGCGCCGGCTTCCTGCATGACTTCGTTGCCTGGGGCCCGTGCTGGCTGGAAGATACCGAGTGCCTGGAGCAGCTGCGCGCTCTGTGGCATGGCGTACGCATCCACGTTGCCGATGCGCTGGAGGCGCCGGCTGCTGGCGTCGACACCCCGGAAGACCTGGAGCGGGTGCGCCGCCTGCTGGGGGCCTGATGCGCGTTCTGTTCGTCTGCATGGGCAACATCTGCCGTTCGCCCACCGCCGAAGGGGTCTTTCGCCAGCGCCTGCAGCAGGCCGGATTGCTGGAGCAGGTGACCGTGGACTCCGCCGGCACTGGTGACTGGCATGTCGGCAAGGCGCCGGACAACCGCTCCAGCCAGGCTGCGCTGAAACGTGGCTACGACCTGTCGAGCCTGCGCGCGCGCCAGGTACAGCGCGAGGACTTCCAGCGCTTCGACCTGATCCTGGCCATGGACCAGGATAACCTGGCCCGCTTGCAGGCCTTGCGCCCGGCTTCCGGCGGCGCGGATCTGGATCTGTTCCTGCGCCGCTATGCGCTGGCCGTGGACGAGGTACCCGATCCTTACTATGGCGGCGCGGATGGCTTCGAACAGGTGCTGGACCTGATCGAGCAGGCCAGCGACGCCTTGCTTGTCGAGATCAAGGGGCGCCTGTGAGCCTGCAGCTGCAAGAGTCGGTTTCTCTCAAGACCTTCAACACCTTTGGCGTCGACGTGCGCGCCCGGCTGTTCGCCGAAGCGCGCAATGACGACGAGGTGCGTCAGGCGTTGGCCGCGGCCGAGCGTCTTGGTCTGTCGCTGCTGCCGGTTGGCGGTGGCAGCAACCTGCTGTTGACCGCTGATATCGACGCGTTGGTGCTGCGCATGGCCAGTCGTGGTCTGCGCATCCTCAAGGATGACGGCGAGCAGGTACTGGTCGAGGCTGAGGCCGGTGAGCCCTGGCATCCCTTCGTGCAGTGGAGTCTGGAGCAGGGGCTTGGCGGCCTGGAAAACCTGAGCCTGATTCCAGGCACGGTCGGGGCGGCGCCGATGCAGAACATCGGTGCCTACGGCGTGGAGATCAAGGACGTGTTCGCCGGGCTGACTGCGCTGGATCGCCAGACGGGCGAGTTGCGCGAGTTTGCTCTGGAGGAGTGCGCCTTTGCCTATCGCGATAGCCTGTTCAAGCAGCAGTCGGGGCGCTGGCTGATCCTGCGCGTGCGTTTTGCTCTGAGCCGCAAGGTGGCGCTGCACCTGGATTACGGCCCGGTGCGCCAGCGTCTGCAGGCTGAGGGTATCGAAGCACCGACGGCTGCGGACGTCAGTCGTGCCATCTGCGCCATTCGCAGTGAAAAACTTCCCGATCCGGCGGAGCTGGGTAATGCCGGCAGCTTCTTCAAGAATCCGGTGGTGGCCGCCGATCTGGCCGAGCGCATTCGTGCTGAGCATGCCGATCTGGTCAGCTATCCGGCGGGCGAAGGGCAGGTCAAGCTGGCTGCCGGTTGGCTGATCGAGCGGGCTGGCTGGAAAGGCTTCCGTGACGGCGACGCCGGCGTGCATCGCCTACAGGCATTGGTGCTGGTCAACTATGGGGCAGCCACCGGTGCTCAGTTGCTGGCGCTGGCACGGCGCATCCAGGCGGATATCCGGGCACGATTCGGCGTAGAGCTGGAAATCGAGCCGAATATTCTCTGAATTAGTCCGCTTTCGTGGCTGTGGTTTTAGCTACGACATTTGCGGTTAAAACCTCTCCGCAACATATTCCAGGCATAAAAAAGCCCCGCACCAGGCGGGGCTTTTCATTGCAGCTAACGCTTAGACCTGAACAGCGGGGATCTTGGCGTTGGCGGCGGCTTCGCGGTACTCGGCGATCTGGTCGAAGCTCAGGTAGCGGTAAACGTCGGCAGCCATGCTGTCGATGTTCTTCGCGTACTCCATGTACTCCTCGACGGTCGGCAGCTTGCCGATGATCGAAGCGACCGCGGCCAGTTCGGCAGAGGCCAGGTACACGTTGGTGGCGTCACCCAGACGGTTCGGGAAGTTACGGGTGGAGGTGGAGACCACGGTCGCACCAGTCTTCACGCGTGCCTGGTTACCCATGCACAGCGAGCAGCCAGGCATTTCCATGCGCGCACCGGCCTTGCCGTAGATGCCGTAGTAGCCTTCCTCGACCAGCTGGTGTTGGTCCATCTTGGTCGGCGGAGCCAGCCACAGGGTGGTCGGAATGCCGCCCTTGACCTTGTCCAGCAGCTTACCGGCGGCGCGGAAGTGACCGATGTTGGTCATGCACGAACCGATGAACACTTCGTCGATCTTCTCGCCCTGTACGGTGGACAGCAGGCGAGCGTCGTCCGGGTCGTTCGGGGCGCACAGTACCGGCTCCTTGACGTCGGCCAGATCGATTTCGATCACGGCGGCGTACTCGGCGTCGGCATCGCCTTCCAGCAGTTGCGGGTTGGCCAGCCAGGCTTCCATGGCCTGGGCGCGACGCTCCAGGGTGCGGGCATCACCATAGCCTTCGCCGATCATCCAGCGCAGCATGGTGATGTTGGACTTCAGGTACTCGGCGATGGCGCTTTCCGGCAGCTTGATGGTGCAACCGGCAGCGGAACGCTCGGCGGAGGCGTCGGACAGCTCGAAGGCTTGTTCAACGGTCAGCTCGTCCAGACCTTCGATCTCGAGGATGCGGCCGGAGAAGATGTTCTTCTTGCCTTTCTTCTCGACGGTCAGCAGGCCAGCCTGGATCGCGTAGTAGGGGATGGCATGGACCAGGTCACGCAGGGTGATGCCCGGCTGCAGCTTGCCCTTGAAACGCACCAGAACGGATTCCGGCATGTCCAGCGGCATAACGCCGGTGGCAGCGGCGAAGGCTACCAGGCCGGAACCGGCCGGGAAGGAAATGCCCATCGGGAAGCGGGTGTGCGAGTCGCCACCGGTGCCCACGGTATCCGGCAGCAGCATGCGGTTCAGCCAGCTGTGGATGATGCCATCGCCCGGACGCAGGGAAACACCGCCGCGGGTCATGATGAAGTCCGGCAGGGTGTGGTGGGTGTTGACGTCGATCGGCTTCGGATAGGCAGCGGTGTGGCAGAAGGACTGCATCACCAGGTCGGCGGAGAAGCCCAGGCAAGCCAGGTCTTTCAGCTCGTCACGGGTCATCGGGCCAGTGGTGTCCTGGGAGCCGACGGTGGTCATCTTAGGCTCGCAGTAGGTGCCCGGGCGTACGCCTTGGCCTTCCTGCAGGCCGCAGGCGCGACCGACCATTTTCTGCGCCAGGGTGAAGCCCTTGCCGCTGTCGACCGGAGCAACCGGCTTCTTGAACAGGGTGGACGGAGCCAGGCCCAGCTCAGCGCGGGCTTTTTCGGTCAGGCCACGGCCAACGATCAGCGGGATACGGCCGCCAGCGCGGACTTCGTCCAGCAGTACGTCGGTTTTCAGCTCGAAGCTGGTGACCAGCTCGTCGCTGCCGTTGCGGCGCACTTCGCCCTTGTACGGGTACACGTCGATAACGTCGCCCATGGCCAGGTTGGTGCAGTCGAATTCGATCGGCAGGGCGCCGGCGTCTTCCATGGTGTTGTAGAAGATCGGGGCGATCTTGGTGCCGAAGCAGAAGCCGCCAGCGCGCTTGTTCGGTACGTTCGGAATGTCGTCGCCGAAGAACCACAGCACCGAGTTGGTGGCAGACTTACGGGAAGAACCGGTACCGACCACGTCACCGACGTAGGCAACCGGGAAGCCTTTGGCTTTTAGCGCTTCCATCTGCTGGATGGGGCCGACGGAGCCCGGCTGATCCGGATTGATGCCGTCGCGGGCCATTTTCAGCATGGCCAGGGCGTGCAGCGGGATGTCCGGGCGGGACCAGGCGTCCGGAGCCGGCGACAGGTCGTCGGTGTTGGTTTCGCCGGTGACCTTGAACACGGTCAGGGTAACTTTTTCCGGAACGGCTGGGCGGTTGACGAACCACTCGCCTTCGGCCCACGAGGCCATGACGGCTTTGGCGTGGTCATTGCCGGCTTTGGCTTTCTCGGCGACGTCGTGGAATGCGTCGAACATCAGCAGAGTGTGCTTGAGTTGCGCAGCGGCCACTTCGGCCAGCTCGGCGCTGTCCAGCAGCTCAACCAGGGTGGAGATGTTGTAGCCGCCCTGCATGGTGCCCAGCAGCTCTACGGCGAGCTTCTTGTCGACCAGCGGGGAGGTGGCTTCGCCTTTGGCGACGGCGGAGAGGAAACCGGCCTTGACGTAGGCAGCCTCGTCAACGCCCGGCGGTACACGGTTGGTCAGCAGGTCGACCAGGAAGGCTTCTTCGCCGGCGGGAGGATTTTTCAGCAGCTCGACCAGGCCTGCGGTTTGCTCGGCGTTCAGCGGCTGGGGAACGATACCCAGCGCGGCGCGCTCTTCTACGTGTTTGCGATAGGCTTCAAGCACAGTTATACCCTCATCAGTGGTCGCGGTGGCCCGCAACGCTTATCCACAAAACCATCGCACATCGCGCCGCTACGCTTTGTGGGCGTACTGGCCGGTGTGTCGAAAGCCTCATACTAGAAGCTGCTTTCAAAGTTTTACGCCGCAGGAAGCGGGTGGATGAGGGCTGGCGCAGGGCTGCTGCGCCAACGACGTTCCTGGCGGATCAACTGTGCTCGTGACGCTTTGAAAACAGCTTCTGACGGACATCGGTGCCTAAAAAGGCGGTCCGATTCTACTGGATGCCTGCGGCAAAGTTAAGCGCAAACCCCGATCCTGTCGGCTGCTCGTCGCTTGGTCGAGAGGTCTATAAGCGTCTTGTCAGTCATGATGACCCTGTCCGGGGGAGTCGCTATCATGGGCAGCCTGTTTCACTGCGCCCCGTTTCCCCATGCCCAATCAACGCATCAAGACGCCTTGCGTCGGTCTCTGCTCCACTGTCTACGGTGACCAGGTGTGCCGCGGCTGCAAGCGCTTTCATCATGAGGTGGTGAACTGGAACGCCTACAGCGATGAAGAGAAACGAGCGGTCTGGCGGCGTCTGGAGGTGCTGCTGGTGCAGGTGATGCAGGGCAAGGTCGAAGTCTTCGATCCTGCCTTGCTGAGAACGCAGCTGGAGCAGCGTCAGGTGCGCTTCGTGCCTGAGCAGTCGGAGTACTGCTGGGCCTATCAGCTCATTGCCCGTGCCTCGCGCCTGATCAATCGTCTGGATGCCTATGGTATGGCACTGCTACCGGAGTTTCGCGACTGGCCTCTGCCAGAGCTGCGCGAGGCCATCGATCGAGAGTTTTTCCTGTTGTCGGAGGCGCACTACGAGCGCTACATCGCGCCACGCTTTCTACGCGAAGGTGTTGAAAGTCGGGTCTGATTTCGGTTGTTGCATGAAAAAGCCGCCCTCAGGCGGCTTTTTGTTTTTACTGGCTCAGCGCTGAGCCACCAGCTCTTCGAGGTGGGCGATGATGTCGTCTGGCTTGAGCACCAGTACGTCGCTTTCCAGTGCATCCAGTACTACTTCCGCAGTATTGCCGATCAGGGCGCCGGATAGCCCTGTGCGGGCGACAGTGCCGATCACGGTAACGGCGGCGCCGAGTTTCTGCGCAGTGTAGGGAATCAGTACATCCGCCGGGCCTTCCGCGACGTGCAGGCGATCATCGTCGATAGCGTATTCAGCCTGGAAGGATTTGCACTGCTCGCGGTAGCGCGCCTCGATGGTCTCTTTGAGCTGGAAGGTCGGGTCGGCTGCCGACAGCATGGGCGAAGGGTGTGCGCTGATCACGTGCAGGGTGCCGCTGGCCAGGCGGGCGATGTCGTAGCCATGGCTGACGATGCCCGAGTGCAGGGTGCGGTGTTCGGAGTCGCTATTACCCACATCAACGGCAGCGAGAATGATGCCTCCGGTCCAGGGAGTGGAAGTCTTCACCATGAGCACCGGGCTTGGGCAATAACGCAGTAGTTTCCAGTCCTCGGGGGTGAGCAGCGCTTTTTTCAGCGGATTGTCCGGTACGTGCTGCTTGACCACCAGGCCACAGCCCGAGGTCTGCTGAGCGGCGATGATGGTCTGGTAGATACTGTCCTGCCAGGCTTGCTGACCACTTGTGCTAAAGCCTTCTTGCTCCAGGGTTGCCTGCTGCGCGGCGAGGTAGGCGCTGTGATCCTCTTTCTTGTCGCAGACCAGCAGATGCAGGTGTGACTGGGTGACGCCGGCGATCAGCTTGGCGCGTTTGAGCGCTAGTCCTTCGGTCTGCTGCGGATCCATCACCACCAGAATGCTGCGTATGGCTTGCATGTGCGTCTCCCTTTGAAGTGCTTGGATGCAGCCCACTATAGAGGTGGCCGCTGGCGGCGCTATTGACCTGCATCACGGCATCGCTGGCCCCGTGCGCCTTCATCCGTATAATGGCCCGCCTCATCCCTGCCTGCCAGCATTCGCGCCGTGAATACCTCTCTCGATATCCATGATTTTCTGGCCTGTCCAACCCCGGCTGCCTGGGTCGAAGCGGCTCTGGCCGATCAGGAGACCTTGCTGATCGACCACAAGAATAACGAGTTCAAGGCCGCTTCCACGGCCATGGCGTTGATTGCCAAGTACAACCAGTCGCTGGATCTGGTCAATTTCATGTCACGCCTGGCTCGTGAGGAGCTGGTGCACCATGAACAGGTACTGCGCATCATGAAGAAGCGCCGTATCGAAGCGCGTCCGATTTCGGCGTCCCGTTACGCCTCCGGCTTGCGCAAGCAGGTGCGTAACCATGAACCGCAGAAGCTGGTGGATACCCTAGTGGTGGGGGCTTTTATCGAGGCGCGCAGCTGTGAGCGTTTCGAGGCCTTGGTGCCGCATCTGGATGAAGAGTTGGGCAAGTTCTATGGTGGCCTGCTGAAGTCCGAGTCCCGGCATTTTCAGGGTTATCTGAAGCTGGCTTATCAGTACGGCGAGGCGAGCGATGTGGAGCGTACGGTGGAACGGGTGCGTGAGACCGAGCGCGAGCTGATCGAGTCTCCGGATGAGGAGTTCCGTTTCCACAGTGGCGTGCCGCAGAGCTGAGCTTTTCATGCGGGCATAAAAAAGCCGGACTGAAGTCCGGCTTTTTCGTATTCGGGTGGATCAGGCAGCGACGAAACTGGCGCTGCAGGCGAGGGCGGCCTGGCTGCTTTGTACTTCACCGAGGGTGTCGCGCACCACTTGCTTGGCCAGGCAGGCACATTTGCCGCATTGGGTGCCTACGCCGAGGCTTTCGCGCACATCACGGTAGCTGCAGCAGCCTTCGAAGATGGCTTCGCGAATTTGACCGTCGGTAACACCTTGGCAGAGGCAAACGTACATGGGGCGATCTCGAATGAGAGTGAGTTGCTGTTGCGGAAGGATACTAATGTTAATGAGAATGCTTGTCAAAACTTAGCATGCATTATTTCTATGGCGCGGATAGATGGCATTGCTATGGGGCAGGGCAGCGTTGTGATGGGTAGATAGCGGACATAAAAAAACCGGCCAAGGCCGGTTTTTGGGGGGGTAGAAGTTACTGATCGAAATCGTCCCAGCCGCCCATTTCCTTCCAGCGGTTGACGATGCCGCAGAACAGCTCGGCGGTCTTCTCGGTGTCGTAGCGCGCGGAGTGCGCTTCCTTGCCGTCGAAGTCGATGCCGGCGGCCTGGCAAGCCTTGGCCAGAACGGTCTGGCCGTAGGCAAGGCCGGCCAGGGTGGCGGTGTCGAAGCTGGAGAAGGGGTGGAAAGGGTTGCGCTTGAGGTCACAGCGCGCCACGGCGGCATTGAGGAAACCGAGATCGAAGCTGCTGTTGTGGCCTACCAGGATGGCGCGTTTGCAGCCATTGGCTTTGATGGATTTACGCAGGCCGCGGAATATCTCGGTCAGTGCATGCTCCTCGCTCACCGCCTGGCGCAGCGGGTGGTCGAGTTTGATACCGGTAAATTCCAGAGCGGCAGCTTCGATATTGGCACCTTCGAAGGGCTCGACGCGGAAAAAGTGGGTGTGGTCCGGATAGAGGAAACCATCCTCGTCCATGGCGATGGTGGTCGCCGCGATTTCCAGCAGGGCATCGGTGGCGGCGTTGAAGCCACCGGTTTCCACGTCCACGACTACCGGCAGATAGCCGCGAAAGCGCGCCGCCATCGGGTGGCGTGGGCCGGAGGGCAGGCTGCCATCGAGTTCGTCGTCGAAGTTGTCTTCGCTCACGCGTGTTCCTCCAGCAGACGCCAGCGCAGCTTCTCGCCAGCGCGCAGCGGGATGACCAGGTTGTCGCCAAGCGGCAGTTCGCTTGGGCCCACCCAGTCTTCACGTACCAGGGTGATGCGATCAGTATTGCGCGGTAGACCGTAGAAATCCGGGCCGTGCAGGCTGGCGAAGCCTTCCAGCTTGTCCAGCGCGTTACGTTGCTCGAAGGCCTCGGCGTACAGTTCGATGGCCGCATGCGCGGTGTAGCAGCCGGCGCAGCCACAGGCGGCTTCCTTGGCGTGCTTGGCGTGCGGCGCCGAGTCGGTGCCGAGGAAGAACTTCACGCTGCCGCTGGTGGCGGCATCCAGCAGGGCATCCTGGTGGGTATTGCGCTTGAGGATCGGCAGGCAATAGAAGTGCGGGCGAATGCCGCCGACCAGCATGTGGTTGCGGTTGTACAGCAGGTGGTGGGCGGTGATGGTGGCGCCGACGTTGGCCGGAGCGGCTTTGACGAAGGCAGCGGCGTCGCCGGTGGTGATGTGCTCGAACACCACTTTCAGCGTCGGGAAGCGCTCGACCACGCGTACCAGATGCTCATCGATGAAGCGTTTCTCGCGGTCGAACACGTCGACATCGGCGTGAGTCACTTCACCGTGTACCAGCAGCGGCAGACCGACTTCGGCCATGGCTTCAAGCACATGGAAGATGTTGTCGATGCTGGTTACGCCGGAGTCGGAGTTGGTGGTGGCGCCGGCCGGATACAGCTTGGCCGCGTGGACGAAGCCGCTGGCCTTGGCGGTGCGGACGTCTTCGGCAGAGGTCTTGTCGGTGAGGTAGAGCACCATCAGTGGCTCGAAGCGGCTGCCGGCGGGTCGTGCGGCCAGGATGCGCTGGCGATAGGCATCGGCCTCGGTGCTGTTGCGCACCGGCGGTACCAGGTTGGGCATGATGATGGCGCGGGCGAAGGTCCGCGCGACGTCGCGGACGGTGTGCTGCAGGACGGCACCATCGCGCAGATGGATGTGCCAGTCGTCGGGGCGCAGCAGGGTAATGCGGTCGGACATGGGGATTCCCGGCAGGTAAAACGTGGTGAAATGCTACCAGTTTATGCTTCACGGGGCCTATCAAGTTTCCCGCGCCAAGGCCGATAAGGGCTTGAAAGCCGCATCTCCCGAGAGGGTCGATCTTGTACCAGCGCCGTTTTTTCCTGCTCAGCCTGCTTGCCTGCCTGTCCTGGTGCATGCCGGCATCGGCCATCACTTTCCAGACCCGCATGGAGAAAGTGGAGTGGAAGGTCGAGGGCGACAAGTTCGAGTGCCGTCTGAGCCAGCCCATCGCCGACTTCGGTAGCGGTGAGTTCGTGCGCCGTGCGGGTGAGCAGGCCACGTTCCGGCTCAAAGTGCGCGAGCGTTGGTTGGGCTCAGGTTCGGCCACGTTGTTGGCGGCTGCCGCCCCCTGGCAACCTGGGCGCGGCGATATCAATCTCGGTGCGCTCAAGGTCAGCAGTGGCGAGGTGCCGTTCAACAGCAATGCGGAGCAGGGCGGTCGCCTGCTTGTGGGGTTGATGGAAGGGCGCAGCCCGCTGGTGCGCCATCGCACCCTGCAGGGTGGTGAGGTGCTGGAAGTGCGTCTGCTGCCGATTCGCTTCAATCAGGCCTACAACGATTATCTGAAGTGCACGGCTGGGCTTTTGCCGGTCAACTTCGACCAGATTCGTCAGGTGCAGATCGGTTTCCCGGGGGGCGGCTATGCGCTGGATCCGCTGGGGCAGGCCAAGCTGGACGTGATTCTCGACTTCCTCAAGGAAGACCCCAGCGTCAACCGCATCCAACTCGATGGCCACTCCGACAACAGCGGCAATCGCCTGACCAACCGTGATCTATCGCGCCGCCGCGCGGTTGCGGTGGAAGAGTACCTCAAGGCGCAGGGCATTCCGGCCGAACAGATCATCGTGCGCTTCCATGGCGAGCGCTATCCGTTGGTGAAGAACACCAATGAGGCCAATCGGGCGAAGAACCGCCGTGTGACCCTCACGCTATCCCGTGAACCCATCATCGAAGCCGAACCGGAGGCGCCCAGTTCTCCTGCCGCGCCCGAGGTCGACAACGCGACTCCTACCGGCCAAAGCTGACCTTTCTGTACAAATTTTCTGTCGCTTTGTCGCCAGTGTCTGTCGCGCCCCTGTAAATCGAGCGCCCCGCTCGGTAGAATCCCCGGTTTTCCGTACAACCCCGTGGAGTTGATTGGCATGGCGGACGTTAAGAAGGTAGTTCTGGCCTATTCCGGTGGCCTGGATACCTCGGTGATCCTCAAGTGGCTGCAAGACACCTATAACTGCGAAGTGGTGACCTTCACCGCCGACCTCGGTCAGGGCGAAGAGGTCGAGCCGGCTCGCGCCAAGGCCCAGGCGATGGGTGTCAAGGAAATCTACATCGACGACCTGCGCGAAGAGTTCGTTCGCGATTTCGTCTACCCGATGTTCCGCGCCAACACCATCTACGAAGGCGAGTACCTGCTGGGTACTTCCATCGCCCGTCCGCTGATCGCCAAGCGCCTGATCGAAATCGCCAACGAGACCGGCGCCGACGCCATCTCCCACGGCGCCACCGGCAAGGGCAACGACCAGGTGCGCTTCGAACTGGGCGCCTACGCGCTGAAACCGGGCGTGAAAGTGATCGCTCCCTGGCGCGAGTGGGACCTGCTGTCCCGCGAGAAACTGATGGATTATGCCGAGAAGCACGGCATCCCGATCGAGCGCCACGGCAAGAAGAAGTCGCCGTACTCCATGGACGCCAACCTGCTGCACATCTCCTACGAGGGCGGCGTGCTGGAAGACACCTGGACCGAGCACGAAGAGGACATGTGGAAGTGGAGCGTTTCCCCGGAAGCGGCTCCGGACGTTCCGACCTATATCGAGCTGACCTACCGCGCCGGTGACATCGTCGCCATCGACGGCAAGGACATGACTCCGGCCCAGGTGCTGGCCGAACTGAACCGCATCGGCGGCGCCAACGGCATCGGCCGTCTCGATATCGTCGAGAACCGCTATGTCGGCATGAAGTCCCGTGGCTGCTACGAGACCCCCGGCGGCACCATCATGCTCAAGGCCCACCGTGCCATCGAGTCGATCACCCTGGACCGCGAAGTCGCTCACCTGAAAGACGAGCTGATGCCGAAGTACGCCAGCCTGATCTACACCGGCTACTGGTGGAGCCCTGAGCGTCTGATGCTGCAGCAGATGATCGACGCCTCGCAGACCAATGTGAACGGTGTGGTGCGCCTGAAGCTGTACAAGGGTAACGTCATCGTGGTCGGCCGCAAGTCCGACGATTCGCTGTTCGATGCCAACATCGCCACCTTCGAGGAAGATGGCGGTGCTTACAACCAGGCCGACGCAGCGGGCTTCATCAAGCTCAACGCGCTGCGCATGCGCATCGCCGCTGGTAAGGGTCGCAAGCTGTTCTAAGTGCATCTTTGCGACAAAAAAGCCCGCGCATCAGCGCGGGCTTTTTCATTCTGGCTGGAGTGCCAATGTCGGGCCACACTGACTTTCTCGCAACTATCCCTGTCGGAGGCCTGTCATGCGCAACTTTTCAGCGATTCTGTTTATGGGGCTGTTCTGCCTGAATGCTCAGGCTGGCGTTCTGGACCCGGACTGTACGGCCGAGAAGGCCGCCAAGAGTGCAGCGATGAAGGCAACGGTGGGGGTAGGTGGTCGCTGCACCGCCAAGGAAGCGGCGAGTGACAGTTTGCACGTCGACGACAAGAAAGACGCGGTGTCTGACGCCAAGGACAAGGCGGGAGATAAAGTCGATGGTGCTTCCGATCATCTCGAGCGCAAGGCGATCAAAAAGGCGGTAACCAATTGAGTGGCAGAAGGTCACTCTAAACGTGGATTCCAAAAGGGCCTGACAGGCCCTTTTTGTTTTGGAGTGAGGAGGCAATATGCGTTTGTTGCACACCATGCTGCGCGTTGGCGACATGGACCGATCCATCGCGTTCTATACCGAAGTGCTGGGCATGACCCTGTTGCGCCGCAAGGACTATCCGGATGGCCAGTTCACCCTGGCGTTCGTTGGTTACGGCAACGAGGCGGAGAATAGTGTCATCGAACTGACCCAAAACTGGGGCGTGGAGCAGTACGAGCTTGGCACGGGCTATGGTCACATCGCTCTGGAAGTGGAGGATGTCTACAAGGCCTGCGAAGACATTCGTTCGCGCGGGGGCAAGATTACCCGTGAGCCCGGGCCGATGAAGCACGGCAGCAGCATCCTGGCATTCGTTGCGGATCCCGATGGCTACAAGATCGAGCTGCTGTCGCCTCAGCGGGCGGACTGACTCCGGCCAGAATCACAAAGCCCCGCATTTGCGGGGCTTTTGTTTGGCTCAAAAGTCGTAGTCGTAGTCGTTCAGTTGCTTGCGCAAACGACGTTCATCGAGAAGGTTGTCGATGATGCGGCGCTTGGTCAGGTTGGTCTTGGCCACCTCGGCGCTGCGTTCGTTGCTGTCGTCGTTGTCGTCTTCGACC
>JAYQUJ010000056.1:15771-27089 GCA_038147895.1 Pseudomonas sp. | reverse complement strand
AACCGCCGACCCTCTGCTTGTAAGGCAGATGCTCTCCCGGCTGAGCTAATCACCCTTCACTCTCGAAGTGGGGCGCATTCTAGAGAGCGATCCGAACCTTGGCAAGCTCTTTTTTTAAAAAAATCTGCAATCGTTCCAAAGGCTTAGCGATGGGTTGGCCAATAAGCCGCAGCGGAGAATAATGCGCGCTTTGCGTACTTTGGAGAGACCGCCACATGTGGTTCCGCAACCTGCTCGTCTATCGCCTCACCCAGGATCTGCCGTTCGACGCCGAGGCACTGGAGGCTGCACTGGCCAGCAAACTGGCCCGCGCCTGCGCCAGCCAGGAGCTGACCACCTATGGTTTCATCGCCCCCTTCGGCAAGGGCGCCGACGCACCGCTGGTGCATGTCAGTGGCGACTTCCTGCTGGTGGCCGCGCGCAAGGAAGAACGCATCCTGCCCGGCAGCGTGGTGCGTGACGCGCTGAAGGAGAAAGTCGACGAGATCGAAGCGCAGCAGATGCGCAAGGTCTACAAGAAGGAGCGCGACCAGCTGAAGGACGAGATCGTCATGTCCCTGCTGCCCCGCGCCTTCGTTCGTCGCTCGGCCACTTTCGCCGCCATCGCCCCCAAGCTCGGCCTGATCCTGGTCGACTCGGCCAGCGCCAAGAAAGCCGAAGACCTGCTGTCGACCCTGCGCGAAGTGCTCGGCAGCCTGCCGGTACGTCCGCTGGCGGTGAAAATGGCGCCGACCGCCACCCTCACCGACTGGGTCAAGACCCAGCAGGCCGCTCCCGACTTCTTCGTCCTCGACGAGTGCGAGCTGCGTGACGTCAACGAAGACGGCGGCGTGGTGCGCTGCAAGCGCCAGGACCTGACCAGCGAGGAAATCCAGCTGCACCTGTCCTCCGGCAAGCTGGTCACCCAGCTGTCGCTGGCCTGGCAGGACAAGCTGTCCTTCGTGCTGGACGACAAGCTGGTGATCAAGCGCCTGCGTTTCGAAGACCTGCTGCAGGACCAGGCCGCGCAGGACGGTGGTGACGACGACCTCGGCCAGCAGGACGCCAGCTTCACCCTGATGATGCTGACCTTCTGCGACTTCCTGCCGGCACTGTTCGAAGCCCTGGGCGGCGAGGAAATCCCGCAAGGTATCTGACCAGCCGGACAACTTTGGTAACCTTTGCCAGGGCTCGCCTGTCCTCTCAGGCTTGCCCTGTGCAATCCACTGTGCAAAATAGCGAACAACGCGAGGACGACCTCGCAACTCCCCTTCGAGTCATCATCCGGGACGGCCCGCTCATCAGTAGTTAGGAGCCCCCTCATGTCCTGGATCATCCTGTTTTTTGCCGGCCTGTTCGAAGTCGCCTGGGCCATCGGCCTCAAGTACACCGACGGTTTTTCCCGCCCCCTGCCAACCCTGCTCACCGTGAGTGCCATGGTGGTCAGCATCGGCCTGCTCGGCGTGGCCATGAAGGAACTGCCGCTGGGCACGGCCTATGCCATCTGGACCGGGGTCGGCGCAGTCGGCACGGTGATCGCCGGCATCCTGCTGTTCGGCGAAGCCGTAACCTTGGTGCGCCTGGCCAGCGTCGGCCTGATCGTCGCGGGGCTGGTCGGCCTCAAACTCAGCCACTGAGCCCGCCCCGAAAAAAGCCCGCCAATTGGCGGGCTTTTTCTTGCCGTTCGACTCAGCGTTGATCACCACGCAACTGCACAACCTGTTCCTGCAGCACCAGCCTGCCGGTGTCCGGCGGCAGCGGCTGGCCAGCGATCAGGTTGATCCGCGACCAGAAGCGCTTGAACAGGCCCTTGTGCGGTGCGCGACTGAAGAAGCTGCCCCACAACCCCTGCAACGCCATGGGGATCACCGGCACCGGGTTGGCCGCGAGAATGCGCTCGACCCCGGCCTTGAACTCGTCGATCTCGCCGCTGGTGGTCAGCTTGCCCTCGGGGAAGATGCACACCACCTCGCCCTCCTCCAGGTACTTGGCAATCCGGGCGAAGGCCGCCTCGAACACCTGCGGGTCTTCATTGCGTCCGGCGATCGGCACAGTGCCGGCGGTGCGGAACACGAAGTTGAGCACCGGCAGGTTGTAGATCTTGTAGTACATGACGAAGCGCACCGGCCGGCGCACCGCACCGCCGATCAGCAGCGCATCGACGAAGGAGACGTGGTTGCACACCAGCACCGCAGCGCCCTCATCCGGAATCACCTGCAGATTCTCGTGGCGCACCCGGTACATCGAGTGGCTGAGCATCCAGATCAGGAAGCGCATGGTGAACTCGGGCACCACCTTGAAGATGTACAGGTTCACCGCGATGTTCATCAGCGAGATGGCCAGGAACAGCTGCGGAATGCTCAGCTTGGCCACGCTGAGGAAGAGGATCGAAGCGATGGCCGCCGCCACCATGAACAGCGCATTGAGGATGTTGTTGGCAGCGATCACCCGCGCCCGCTCGTGTTCCTCGGTGCGCGACTGGATCAGCGCGTACAGCGGCACGATATAGAAGCCACCGAACACGCCGATACCGAGAATCGCGCCCAGCACCCACCAGGCCTGCCCCACGCCGAGCAGGCCAAGCCAGTCGTAGCTGGCGGCGGTGGATGGAAAGTCACTGGAAAACGCCCAGAGCAGGATGCCGAACAGGCTCAGGCCGGCGGAGCCGAACGGTACCAGACCGATCTCCACCTTGTGTCCGCTCATCCGCTCACAGAGCACCGAGCCCAGGCCGATGCCCACCGAGAACACGGCGAGAATCAGCGTCACCACGCTCTCGTCGCCGTGCAGCAGCTCCTTGGCGAAGGCCGGGATCTGCGTCAGGTACACCGCACCGAGAAACCAGAACCAGGAATTGCCCACCAGCGAACGCGACACCGCCGGACGCTGGCCCAGCCCCAGGCGCAGGATCTGCCAGGTTTGGCGAAAGATGTTCCAGTCCAGCACCAGGCCCGGCAGGCCCGCCGCCGCAGCCGGTATCGCGCGACTGGCCAGGTAGCCAAGCACCGCCACCAGCACCACGCTCGCCGCCACCAGCGCGGCATAGCTGTCGCTGGCCAGCAGCACGCCAGCGCCGATGGTGCCGGCGAGAATGGCCAAGAAGGTGCCCATCTCCACCAGGGCGTTGCCGCCGACCAGCTCATGCTCCTCCAGCGCGGCCGGCAGGATCGAGTATTTCACCGGGCCGAACAGCGCCGACTGGGTACCCATGGCGAACAGCGTGGCCAACAGCAACGGCAGGCTACCGAGCAGAAAGCCGGCGGCGCCGAGCAGCATGATGAACACCTCGGCCAGCTTGATCTGGCGAATCAGGCTGTCCTTGGCGAATTTCTCGCCGAATTGCCCCCCGAGCGCGGAAAACAGAAAGAACGGCAGGATGAACAGCAGCGCGCAGAGGTTGACCAGCAGATCACGCTCCGCGCTGACACTCAGCTTGAACAGGATGGCGAGGATCAGCCCCTGCTTGAACACGTTGTCGTTGAACGCGCCAAGCAGCTGGGTAATGAAGAATGGCAGGAAGCGCCGGGTGCCGAGCAGGGCGAATTGCGAGTGTTGGGTCATCGTCCTTGTACCTGTCTTAGACCAAACGGCCGTCTTGCATTGGACTCCATCTGGCCTGCGCAAAGCCACACCCGAATGCGGCTTTTGCGCACTGGCAGGCTCAGATCGGCAACTGCCCCAGCGCCCAGCGCAACAGGAAGAACACCAGTAGGCCACCGCCGATGGTGGCCAGCAGATGACGGGTCAGCGCGGCGATGGCGATGGTCACCAGCCCTGCCAGCAGGTAGGCATTGTCCAGGCTCAGCGCCCAGTGCTGGCCATCGGGCAGAAACATGCCGGGCACCACGATGGCAGTGAGCACGGCGGTCGGCACGTAGTGCAGGCCCTGGCGCACCAGCGGCGGGAAGCGCAGATCGGGAAAGGCGAACAGGCTGTAACGGGTGGCGAAGGTAATCGCCAGCATGCCCAGGATCAGTATCCAGTTGTCCATCACAGCTCCTTGTCCAGCAACAGGCGGTAGCGCTGTTCCAGCACCACGCCAACGACAATTCCGGCAGCCGCCGCAGCCATCAGCCCGAGCTTGTACGGCAGACCATGGCAGACCAGCGCTACCGCACCCGCCACCAGCGCCGCCGCCACCTGCGGGCGGTTGCGCAGCATGGGTACGACGATGCCGATAAAGGTGGCCAGCATGGCGAAGTCCAGCCCCCAGGCGCCGATGTTCGGCACGGCCTGACCAAACAACAGACCGATCAGCGTGCAGGCCAGCCAGTTGCTGTACATGGCCAGACCGGCGCCGAGGAAGTACCAGTGCTTGTAGGGCGACGCATCCTTCTCGGCATAGCGGTGCTGCACCACGGCAAACGCTTCGTCGGTCAGCCAGAACGCCAGCGGCACGCGCCAGCGCTTGGGCAGGTGACGGACGAAGGGTTGCAGCGTGGCGCTGTACAGGGCGTGACGCAGATTGACCACAAAGGTAGTCAGCCACAGCACCAGCAAGGTGGCACCGCCGCCGAGCAGGCTGATGGCAATGAACTGGGCGGAGCCGGCGAATACCAGCACCGACATACCGATGGTCTGCCAGGGCGTGAGCCCAGCGGTGCCGGCCAAACTGCCGTAGATAATGCCGAACGGCATGGCGCCGAGCAGCATCGGCAGCATGTCGCGCAGGCCCTGCAGGAATTCGTGTTGACGGGACATGGAGCCTCCTTGAGCTGCGGAGGCTAACCAATTGGTCAGGTCGGGTCTTGAACAATCTTGCGCATATGGAGAGAAAGCCTGCCGTGGGGTGGCTGGATGGCGTTGCGTTTCAGCCGCAATACGGGCATGAGCTGAAAGGGATCGCGGCTGAAGCCGCTCCCACAAAAATAGAGCCGTATAGTCTGCACAACGTTGCTGCGCTGCCTGGGTCGCGGCCAAGGCCCCTCCTACGGTGCGCCACAAAAGTCAGGCATGTACCTGTGGGAGCGGCTTCAGCCGCGATTCAAGAGAAACCTGATAAAGAAAGGTGCCCGCGCTGTTGAGTCATCAGCCCGCACAGGCGCTGCGGTACTCGCCGGGCGCCACGCCATAGGCCTGCTTGAACTGGCGGGTGAGATGACTCTGGTCGGCAAAGCCCAGTTGCAGGGCCACGCTCAACGGCGTGCAGCCGCTTTTCAGCAGCGCCCGTGCCTGCTCCAGGCGGCGCTGCTTGAGCCAGGCATGCGGTGGCAGGCCGGTGGCGCGGCGAAACACCCGAGCGAAGTGGAAGGGCGACAGATTGACCGCCGCCGCCAGCTCTTCGAGCGAAGGCGGCTGACCGAGGCGCGACGCCAACAGGTCCTTGGCCAGCCGCACGGCCTGCGGCTCGCGGCCTGCCAGCGGTGCCTGCGGCACTCTGGCGTGTCGCTGAAACAGCATCAGCAGGGCTTCGCGCCAAGCGGTCTGCTGCTCCAGGCTACAGGCATCGCTACCCAGCAGCCGGTGCAACTGCGCAAAGACCAGATGCAGGTCGACGTCCTGCAACACACTGACGGCAAACGACGGCATGCCATCGCGGCACAGACCCAGTTCCGCCAGCACGCCCTCGACCTGCACCGGAGCAGGATAAAAGCCGCGGTACCACCAACCCTGATCGTGGGCCTTGGAGCCGGTGTGCACTTCGTCCGGATTGATCAGCACCATGCTGCCTACCGGCGCCAGATGGTCGGCACCGCGATGACGAAAACGCTGCGCGCCGCCCTCGATCACGGTAAAGACAAAGCCCTCGTGCACATGGGGAGAAAAACGCTGCTCGATGTAACGCGCCTGCAGCAACTCGACACCCGCCAGTGCTGAACTCTCCCAAAAGCGCGTCTGCTCACCACCGGCCATGGCTTATCAAGCGCCGAAGCGCGCCTCCAGCCCCAGTTTTACCTGCGGCCACTCGCCATCGGTGATGCTGAACATCACGCTGTCGTCGAGGCGGCCATCGGCCAGGCGCCGGTGGTTACGCAATACGCCTTCGCGCACGGCGCCAAGCTTGGAAATGGCAGCCTGGGAGCGCAGGTTGCTGCCGGCAGTTTTCAGTTGCACGCGTACCAGCTGCCACTCCTCGAAGGCGTGGCGCAGCATCAGGTACTTGATCATCAGGTTCAGGCCGCTGCCGTGCTGGCGTGCATCGAGCCAGGTGTAGCCGATCTCGGCGGACGGCAGCACCGGGTTGAAATCGAAGAAGCGCGTGGTACCGACCAGCTCACCAGCCAGGCGAATGGCGAAGGCCACGGCACGCCCTTCACGCTGGTCGAGCAAGGCCGCGCGATACCAGTCCGGGCGCAGGGTGCCGCTCATGTACTGCTGGTTGTCCCGGTTGGCCTCGGCCAGCTCCAGCAAGGTGGGAAGATCCGCCTCGGCCAATGGTTCCAGGCGCAGCGCGCCTTGCTGCAGGGTGATGGGGAGGGGCTGGAACATCGGGGCAACTCTTCTTAAAACGAGATCGGCCAGCCACGCTATCAGCCCGCAGCGCCCGTCTCAAGCGGTCTGCGACCTTGGTCGCCCCTGACGAACGGCACGCCCCGTGCGAGACTTAGCCTTAGCTGATACCCAGAGTTGGAGCCCGCATGTCGCTGTCCGGCGGATTGATCGCCTTCGTCGCCCTGGCCTATATGGCCATCCTGTTCGCCATCGCCTTCTACGGCGACCGCCGGCGCGCGCCGCTGCCGCCGCGGGTACGGGCCTGGGTGTACAGCCTGTCGCTGGCGGTGTACTGCACCAGCTGGACCTTCTTCGGCGCGGTGGGCCAGGCGGCCGGCGAGTTGTGGGCGTTCCTGCCGATCTACCTGGGACCGATCATCGTCCTGCTCTTCGCGCCCTGGGTGCTGGAGAAGATGGTGATGATCAGCAAGCAGGAAAACATCACCTCGATCGCCGACTTCATCGCCGCGCGCTACGGCAAATCCCAGTCGCTGGCGGTGGTGGTGGCGCTGATCTGCCTGGTCGGCGTGCTGCCCTACATCGCCCTGCAGCTCAAGGGCATCGTGCTCGGCGTCAACCTGCTGATCGGCGCCTCGCCCAGCCTCAAGGGCCAGGACACCGCGCTGATCGTGTCGCTGGTGCTGGCCGTATTCACCGTCCTGTTCGGCACGCGCAACCTGGACGTGACCGAACACCATCGCGGCATGGTGCTGGCCATCGCCTTCGAGTCGCTGGTCAAGCTGCTGGCCTTCCTCGCCGTCGGCGCCTTCGTCACCTGGGGCCTGTTCGACGGCTTCGGCGATCTGTGGAGCCAGGCTCGCCAGGCCCCGGAGCTGAACGAATTCTGGGCGCATACCGTGAGCTGGCCCTTCATGCTGGTGCAGACCGGCCTGGCCATGGCCGCCATCGTCTGCCTGCCACGCCAGTTCCACGTCAGCGTGGTGGAGAACAACGACCCCAGCGACCTGCGCCTGGCGCGCTGGGTGTTCCCCGCCTATCTCGTGCTGGCCGCGCTGTTTGTGGTGCCCATCGCCCTGGCCGGGCAGCTGCACCTGCCCCAGGGCGTGCTGCCGGACTCCTTCGTCATCAGCCTGCCACTGGCCGAGGCTCACCCGGCGCTGGCCCTGCTGGCGTTCATTGGCGGTGCGTCGGCGGCCACCGGCATGGTGATCGTCGCCTCCGTGGCGCTGTCGACCATGATTTCCAACGACATGCTGTTACCACTGCTGCTACGCCGGCAGAGTACCGAGCGGCCCTTCGAAGCCTTCCGCCACTGGATGCTCAGCGCCCGCCGCGTGAGCATCCTTATCATCCTGCTGCTGGCTTATGTCTGCTACCGCCTGCTCGGCACCAACGCCAGCCTGGCCACCATCGGCCAGCTGTCGTTCGCCGCCATCGCCCAGCTCGGCCCGGCCATGTTCGGCGCCCTGGTATGGAAGCAGGCCAACCGTCGCGGCGTGTTCGCCGGCCTCGGTGCCGGCAGCCTGGTGTGGTTCTACAGCCTGGTGCTGCCGCTGATGGCCGGCGGCATGCGCTGGTCGCTGGACAGCTTCCCGCTGCTGCCGGAGTTGCTCTACTACCCGGTCGGCATCGAGATCGACCCACTGACCCGCGGCGTACTGCTGTCGCTGGCGGCCAACTGGGCGATCTTTGCCCTGGTCTCCTGGTTCTCACGCACCCGGGTTTCAGAGCACTGGCAGGCCGGGCGCTTCATCGGCCAGGACTTCGGCACCCGCCCCAGCGGCCGCAGCCAACTGGCCGTACAGGTGGCGGACCTGATGCAACTGGCCGCCCGCTTCGTCGGCGAGGAACGCGCCCGGCAAAGCTTCGTGCGTTTTTCCTACCAGCAGGACAAGCCGTTCAACCCCAGCCAGAACGCCGATAGCGAGTGGATCGCCCACACCGAGCGCCTGCTCGCCGGCGTACTCGGTGCCTCCAGTACCCGCGCCGTGGTGCGCGCCGCCATCGAAGGCCGCGAGATGCAGGTCGAGGACGTCGTACGCATCGTCGACGAAGCCTCCGAGGTGCTGCAGTTCAACCGCGCCCTGCTGCAAGGCGCGATTGAGAACATCACCCAGGGCATCAGCGTGGTCGACCAGAACCTGCGCCTGGTGGCCTGGAACCACCGCTACCTGGAGCTGTTCGAGTACCCGGAAGGACTGATCGGCGTCGGCCGGCCCATCGCCGACATCATCCGCCACAATGCCGAACGCGGCCTGTGCGGCCCCGGCGAAGTGGAAAGCCACGTCACCCGCCGCCTGCACTGGATGCGCCAGGGCAATGCGCACACTTCCGAACGCCTGTTCCCCAACGGTCGGGTCATCGAGCTGATCGGCAACCCCATGCCCGGCGGCGGTTTCGTCATGAGCTTCACCGACATCACCGCCTTCCGCCAGGCCGAGCGGGATCTCAAGGCAGCCAACGAAGGCCTGGAGCAACGGGTGGCCGAGCGCACCCAGGAACTGTCGCAACTGAACCAGGCCCTCGGCGACGCCAAGGCCAACGCCGAAAGCGCCAATGCCTCCAAGACCCGTTTCCTCGCCGCCGTCAGCCACGATCTGATGCAGCCGCTGAACGCCGCCCGCCTGTTCTCCGCCTCCCTCGCCCACCAGCAAGACGCCCTGCCCCGCGAGGCCTGCGAACTGGTGCGCCACCTGGACAGTTCGCTACGCTCGGCCGAGGATCTGATCACCGACCTGCTGGACATCTCACGCCTGGAAAGCGGGCGCATCACCCCGGAACGTCACGTGTTCCCGCTCGGCCAGCTGCTCGACGCGCTGGGCGCCGAATTCAAGGTGCTGGCTCAGGAACAGGGCGTGGACTTCCGCCTGGTCAGCAGCCAGCAACGTATCGACAGCGACCCACGCCTGCTGCGCCGGGTGCTGCAGAACTTCCTCACCAACGCCTTCCGCTACGCCAGGGGCCATGTGCTGCTCGGCGCCCGCCGCGAGGGCCAGTACCTGCGCCTGGAAGTCTGGGACCGCGGCCCGGGCATTCCCGAGGACAAGCGCAAGGTGATCTTCGAGGAATTCAAGCGCCTGGACAGCCACCAGACCCGCGCCGAAAAAGGCCTGGGCCTGGGCCTGGCGATTGCCGACGGCCTGTGCCGGGTACTCGACCATCGCCTGGAAGTGCGCTCCTGGCCAGGCAAGGGCAGCGTGTTCAGCGTGCGCGTGCCGCTGGTGCGCGGCCCCGCTCCGCAGGCCCAACCGGCGATCACTGGCGAGGTCAATGGCCACAGCCTGGGTGGCGCCCAGGTACTGTGCATCGACAACGAAGACAGCATCCTCACCGGCATGCACAGCCTGCTGTCGCGCTGGGGCTGCCAGGTGTGGACGGCGCGTAACCGTCTGGAATGCGAACACCTGCTGGACGAGGCGGTGCAGCCGCAACTGGCCCTGGTCGACTACCACCTGGACGAAGGCGACACCGGTACCGAGCTGATGGCCTGGTTGCGCACACGCATGGGCCAACCCCTGCCGGGCGTGGTGATCAGCGCCGACGGCCGCCCCGAGCTGGTCGCCGCCGTACACGCTGCCGGCCTGGACTTCCTGGCCAAGCCGGTCAAGCCAGCAGCCCTGCGCGCCCTGATCAGCCGTCACCTGCCCCTCAGTTGAGCGGCGGGACCAACCCGTGAGCCGTAAGTACCGCTGTACGCGGCTTCACCCGCCCTCCTGCACCATGAGCCGGCCACTTCTCTGGAGTGGCCCGGCCAAATACATTTACTTAATAGATTTATTGAAGCGGTTTTTTGCGCTTTTTATCGATAACAAATCGATAGATCATCCACTCCATCCCCTGTGACGCAATCTGGCGCCCAGGCCACGGAGTCACCACCATGATAGAAGTACGCCCATTCGCCTCCCTCGGCCATGCCCACCACGGCTGGTTGAACGCCCGTCACCACTTTTCCTTCGCCGAGTACCAGGACCCGCAGCGGATCAACTGGGGTCGCCTGCGCGTATGGAACGATGACGAAATCGCCGCAGGCTCGGGCTTCCCGACGCACCCGCACCACGATATGGAAATCATCACCTATGTACGCGAAGGCGCCATTACCCACCGCGACAACCTGGGCAACCAGGGCCGCACCGAGGTGGGTGACGTTCAGGTGATGAGTGCCGGCACCGGCATCGCCCACTCCGAGTTCAACCTGGAAAAGGTCACCAGCAAGATCTTCCAGATCTGGATCATCCCGGATCAGCAGGGTGAAGCGCCGTCCTGGGGGGCCAAGCCGTTTCCCAAGGGAGAGCGTGCCGGCCAGTTCGTGATCCTCGCCAGCGGTCACGCCAGCGACGAAGACGCCCTGCGCATCCGTGCCGATGCACGCCTGGCCGCCGCCACCCTGAATGCCGGACAGAGCGCCGAATACCCGCTGGGCAGCCTGCGTAAAGGCTACCTGGTAGCAGCCAAGGGCCGCATCGAGGTCAACGGCGTGACTGCCGACGAGCGTGACGGCGTAGCCATCGCGAACGAGGAAGTGGTGCGCGTCACCGCCCTGGAAGACAGCGAGGTCGTGCTGGTCGACGTGGCTTGAGCACGGCCGCCGCAGAAGTTCCGCTCTCCCTCTCCCCTAGGGAGAAGGCCGGGGTGAGGGAAGGGCGACGAGTGGTTTAGAACTCCCTCCCCCCCTCTCCCGAAGGGAGAGGAGCCTACTCCTCCGCCTCGTCCAGCTGCGGTACGCCAGCGGCGCGCTCGATCAGCTCCGGTGGCAGGCTCTTGCTGGCGCGGGCGCCGAGCAGCTTGAGATTCTCAACCCGGTTGATCAGGTTGCCGCGGCCTTCGCAGAGCTTGTTGCGCGCTGCATCGTAGGCCTTGTCCAACTGCTTGAGGCGGCTGCCGACCTCGTCCAGGTCGCCGATAAAGGCGACGAACTTGTCATACAGCTGACCGGCGCGCTCGGCGAT
>JAYQUJ010000056.1:0-15761 GCA_038147895.1 Pseudomonas sp. | reverse complement strand
CGGCGATATCGCGGGCGTTCTGGCTCTGTCGCTCCTGGCGCCACAGGCTATCGATCACCCGCAGAGTGGCGAGCAATGTGGTCGGGCTGACGATGACGATGTGCTGCTCGAAGGCCTCCTGGAACAGCCCCGGATCAGCCTGCAGGGCGGCGGCGAAGGCCGCCTCGATCGGTACGAAGAGCAGCACGAAGTCCAGACTGTGCAAGCCTTCCAGGCGCTGGTAGTCCTTCACCGACAGGCCCTTGAGGTGGCTGCGCAGGCTCAGCACATGCTGTTTCAACGCGGCGGCGCGGGCGTCTTCATCCTCGGCGGCGAGCAGCGCCTGGTAAGCGGTGAGGCTGACCTTGGCGTCGACCACCACCTGCTTGTCGCCGGGCAGCTGGATCAACACGTCCGGCTGGAAGCGCTCGCCGTTGCTGCCCTTGAGGCTGACCTGGGTGTGGTACTCGCGGCCCTTCTCCAGGCCGGCGTGCTCCAGCACCCGTTCCAGCACCAGCTCGCCCCAGTTGCCCTGGGTCTTCTGGCCCTTGAGCGCGCGAGTCAGGTTGGTCGCCTCGTCGCCCAGGCGCTGGTTGAGCTGCTGCAGGCGCTCCAGCTCCTTGGCCAGGGAGAAACGCTCGCGGGCCTCGTTCTGGTAGCTCTCCTCCACCCGCTTCTCGAAGGCCTGAATGCGCTCCTTGAGCGGGTCGAGCAGCTGGCCCAGGCGTTGCTGGCTGGTCTCGGCGAAGCGCTGCTCGCGCTCGTCGAAGATCTTCCCGGCCAACTCGGCGAACTGCGAACGCAGCTCGTCGCGGGCGGCCTGCAGATCGGTCAGGCGCTGCTGGTGGTGTTCCTGCTGCTCACGCAGCTCGGCGGACAGACTGGCGCGCTGGCTTTCCAGCTGACGCAACTGGCCTTCCTTCTGTTCGCGTTCGCGGCTCCAGTCCTGCGCCGCCTGCTGCGCCGTCTCGCGCTCACGACCAAGCAGCTCGCGCTCGCGGCGCAGCGCGGCCAGTTCAGCCTGCTGGCCGCTGCTCTCCTGCTGCAGGACACGCAAGTCGTCCTGCAGACCATCGATCTGCGCACTCAGTCCTTCCTGCGCCAGGCGCGCCTGGTTCAGGCGCTCCTCCAGCAACAGCCGCTCGGCGGCCTGAGCCGCCTGCGCGCTCTGCAGGCGCCAGGCCAGTACAGCCAGAGGCACAGCCCCCAGCAGCAGACCGAGTAACAGATTGGGAAGATCAGGGACGAAGGACAGAGGCACGGGCAGACTCACGGGCAGCTGAAGAATTGCCCGGCAGTATACCCGCGTGAAACGTAGCACCGAGGGCTTGCTGCTGTACGCCCCTCATAGAAGCGAGCACTACGCAGGAAAGGCCTGATAGGCCATGCGGTTTCTCTGTGGGAGCGACTTTAGTCGCGATGCCTTTGTGCTGACCTGATCGCGACTGAGGTCGCTCACACAAAAGCTTGGCTCGGCACAGCCCCTGCAATTAGGGAGGAGCCCATAAACACAGGGACGAGCCAATAAAGGCTGTGGTTTCTACGGGAGCTTAGAGAGCCGGCGCTCAGGGCAGGCGCTTGAGCAGACGCACTGCCTCATGGGAGCCCTGGGCAGCTGCCATCTCCAGCCAGTGGCGAGCCTGGGCCAGTTCGGCCTGGCGCGGCTGACTGTAGTGACGCGCAAGCTCCAGCTGAGCGCGCAGATCACCTGCCCGGGCAGCCTGGCGCAGTAACTCCAGACCGATGCGACGGTCACGGGTGTTGCCACAGTCACGGCACAGCAGCTGGCCCAGACGGCTCTGCGCCACAACCACTCCCTGACGCGCCGGTTGCTTGAGCATACGTCCGGCAATGCGCTTGACGCTGGCATGGTGACCAAGACGCGGGCGGTCGAGCAGCCACAGGGCCAGGCGGGTGGGCAGACGGGTAGCGGAGTCGGGCTGGTGCTGGGCAGCGAGGAGAGCGCGAGACTTCATGTAGGCATTGGCTGACATCGGGGCGCGCCACTCTACTCTCTTTTTTCGTCGGGTAAAGACTTGCAAAAAACTTCGATTGAGGTTCTAGAGTCGCCACTCTAAAAAATCCACAGAAGCTGTGGATAACTCAGTGCACAACTTGGTGAAAATCGCTCTCATCCCCCAGCCAATGGGGATCAGAGTCAAACTGATGCTTTTTTCACCAACAATAAAAATCCTTATTTTTCAATATCTTGAAAATTCACCACAGAGAATCAAGCAGTTACGCCACATTGTGACACTAGCTTGACAAGGTGCGCCGCCATTGTGCACAAGTGCAGCGCCTGCACTACAGGCACGCCCCCTTTCAGAGCAGCTCTGGTGCGACATTCCGGCACCTATGGCCCGCTTACCCGGCCACCCATTTAGCTGCTAGATTTGCTCGCCATGAAGCTCAGCCCCCTACATCGCGCCGCTACCGCCTGGATGCTCTATCTGTGCATCCTCAGCAACCTGCTGGCTTGCGCCATTGCACACGGCCAGTACGCCGGGCTGCAGCTGAGCGGCATCGGCGGCCTGTACTGTTCGGCCAGCGGCAACCCTGGCGCAGGCTTCGCCGACGACCTGGGCGGCAGCGACAGCGCCAGCATGAGTAACCCCTTCACCTGCGCCTTGGGCGCCAACGCCGTGGTCTGCCTCGGCCTGCTGTTCGTTTTCGCCTGGCTGCTACGCCCCGCTCGCGCACCGCGCGCCTTGCGTGAACGGCAGAGCAAGGCCCCGCCCCGTTATTTCTGGCCCTCGGCAAATCCCCGCGCCTCCCCACAGTTCTGATCCACCGGCCTCTGCGGCCGGACTCTGCTGAATCATTTTTGCCATTCACGAGTGCAACGGCTCGTTTGCCGTGCCTCGCCTAGCGGATCGGAACCATGACAAGAATCACGGAAGCAACTGTTCGTCCCTTTTTCATACCCACTCTGCTCGCTCTAAGCCTGAGTCTTGCCCAACAGGCCAGTGCCGAGCACAGCCTGGAACTGGACAGCACCCATATCGAAAGCCACCAGGTCAGCGACCCCACCGCCCCCACTCTGACCGAAAAGCAGGACGAGTTCGCCCACATTCCCGGCGGCGCCGAGGTGGTTGACGCGGAAAGCTACAAGAACGGCCGCACCAGCAACCTGCAGGACGCCCTTGGCCTGGCCACCGGCGTGTTCATCCAGCCGCGCTTCGGTGCCGAGGAGGCGCGCCTGTCGATTCGCGGCTCGGGCCTGCAGCGCACCTTCCACGGCCGCGGCCTGCTGCTGATGCAGGATGGCGCGCCGCTCAACCTGGCCGACGGCAGCTTCGACTTCCAGAGCATCGAGCCGCTGGCCGCCGACCATATCGAAGTGCTGCGCGGCGCCAACGCCTGGCGTTACGGCGCGGCCAACCTGGGCGGGGCGATCAACTTCGTCAGCCCCACAGGCAAGACCGCGCCGCCAGTGACCCTGCGCATGGAAGGCGGCAGCTTCGACTATCAGCGCCTGTACGCTGCCTTCGCCCAGGACTTCGGCGCCTGGGACGCCTTCGTCAGCCTCAACGACTATTCCCAGGACGGCTTCCGCGACCACGCCCGCCAGGACAACCAGCGTTACTTCGCCAACCTCGGCGGACGCATCAACGAACGCCTGTCCACCCGCTTCTACCTGACCCACGTGGAAACCGACTCGGACCTGCCCGGCAATCTGACCAAGGCCCAGCTGCGCAACAATCCGGAGCAGGCTACCTCTCTAGCCCTGGACCAGCAGCGCGACTTCACCCTCAACCGCGTGGGCAATATCAGCGTGCTGGAACTGGACGGCGGCCACAGCCTGGAGCTGGCCAGCTACTACAGCGAGAAATCGCTGTTCCATCCCATCTTCCAGGTGCTGGATGTGGACTATGAGGACTACGGCCTGCGCCTGAGCCACAAGTGGCGGAGCGACGCCGGTTGGCGCTGGCAGGGTGGACTGGACCTCAGCCATGGCCGCGCCTGGGACTCGCGCTACGTGAACACCGGCGGCCACAGCGGGCAGAAACGCAACGAGCTGCACCAGACCGCACGCAACCTCAACCTGTTCGGCGAACTGGAAGTGCCCCTGGCCGAACGCTGGGCCCTGCTCGTCGGTGGTGCCTGGCAGCACCAGGAGCGCGAGGTGGACGACCGCCTGCGCTGCAACGCCTTCGTCGGCGCCCTCTGCCTGCCCCAGGACGAGTCGTTCCGGCAGACCTATATCGGCCGCAGCGGCCGTATCGGCCTGCGCCATGACCTGGCCGAGGGCGTGCAGTTGTTCGCCAACTTCAGCCAGAGCTTCGAGCCACCGACCTTCAGCGAACTCTCCGGCGGCGCCATCGTCACCCAGAACGACGCGCAGAAGGCCAACACCCTGGAAGCCGGCATGCGCTGGAACCGCGATAACCTGGATGTCGACCTGGCGGTCTACCGCAGCGAGATCCGTGACGAGCTGCTCGGCTACACCGACCCGAACAACCCCAGCAGCGTGATCACCACCAACGCCGACCGCACCATCCACCAGGGCATCGAACTGGGCGCGGCCTGGAGCATCGGTCAGTTCCTGCTGCGCGGCCAATACCTGTTCAACGACTTCCGCTTCGACAACGACGATACCTACGGCGACAACCGCATCGCCGGTGTACCGCGCCAGTTCCTCAAGGGCGAGGCGCTATGGCAGCACGCCGGCTGGTACGCCGGGCCGACCCTGGAATGGGTGCCAACCCACTACGCGGTCGACCATGCCGAGAGCCTGTACGCCGAGGGCTATGCCATCTGGGGTCTGAAGGGCGGCTACCGGCCGAGCGAAGGCCTGGGTTTCTTCGTCGAGGGGCGCAACCTCTCCGACAAGAGCTATATCGCCACCACCGGCGTAGTTGCCAACGCCAACGGCCAGGACGCCGCCCTGTTCCTGCCGGGCGATGGGCGCAGCCTGTATGCCGGCCTGGAGTGGCGTCTGTAAGCACCTCTCATGCAAGAATGCGCAGGCGTCTCGACGCCTGCCTCACCCACAAGGAGATCCACCATGAAGTTGTCCAAGTTGCTGCTGCTCACCGGCCTGCTGGCCTCCCCCCTGCTGGCTCAAGCCCACGAATACAGCATTGGCAAGATCGAGATCGACCACCCCTGGTCACGGGAAATGCCGCCAAGCGCGCCGAATGCGGCGGCATATTTCATCCTGCACAACGCTGGCGAGGCCGATCGCCTGAGCGCGGTAAGCACGCCACTTGCACAGAAGGCCGAACTACATGAGCACATTCATCAGGACGGCCTGATGAAAATGCAGCAGGTCGAGGCCGTGGACGTGCCCGCAGGCGGAGAAGTGCAGTTCGCGCCCATGGGCTACCACGTCATGCTGTTCGGCCTGAAGCAGCAGATGAAGGATGGCGAGCGTTTCCCCCTCACCCTGCATTTCGACAAGGCCGGCGATGTGGAAGTGGAAGTGGCCGTGCAGAAGGACGCGCCACAAGCCGAGCACCAGCACTGATCAGGCCGGCTGCGGCAAACGCCCATCTAGCAAATAGAGTTCAAGGGCAAACAGGCGCGGAGTATCCGGCGCCTGGGCGCTCTTGAACGCCACGTAGTGGTCGGTGGTCTCGCACAACCAGTGCTGCACGTTGCGCGGCCTTCGCTCGCTGAAGGCACTTGGTGCATACAGCGCCACGTTGTTGCCCTTTAGCGGGCAACGCGCCGAGGGATACTCGAACGCCTCGACCCCGGACTCACGCATGGCGCTGCCCAGAGCATGGGTAGCCGCATAGTCGCTGCGATGCACCAACGCCTCGCGATGAGCATCGAACGGCGGCATGTGCAGCCGTATGCCCCGCTCCACCTGGTAACGCGCCTCGAAAGAGGAATGCTCGGAAAGAATCCGCCCGCTCGGCGGCGGCTCGGCCATGCCCTGCCAGAGTACGAAACGGTAGAAGGCGGTTTCTGCCATCGCCGTCTCCAGCCGGCAGGCGGCGTAGAACAGGCTCGGCTCATGGCGCCGCCCGAAACGCGAGCCCCAGCGCAGCGGCGGATAACGAAAAGGCGTATGCAGCAGGTAGTGCAGCGGTTCATCACTGCGCGGCAGCGGAGGCTTGCTGGTCTCCAGCAACTGTTCGAGCAGGGCCTGCTCTTCCAGGGTATCTACCAACTGCAAGGTGGCGACCTGCTCCTGGTTCTCCACCAGCCGTACCAGACGGCCCCGCAGCGGAATGATCTGCTCGGCGCCGGCGCAGGCTTGCCAGATATCCATATCGAAACTCGCTTAGGTCATACAGACCGTCGAACTGCCAAACGGCTTAGACCTTGCCGCGAATCGCGTCGAGATACTCCACCACCCGCACCAGCCCCTGCACCTGATTCATCTGCTGCAGCGGCACTCCGGCCAGATGGTGATTCTCGGTGCGCAGAAAATGGCGCATGTCTTCGAGATTACCGCCGAACAGAGCGAACAGAGCGCGATAGGCACGAATCAGCAGTAACGCCAACTCTCCCGTCTTGCTCTGCGGCCGTAACCCGCCGCTCTCGCTCCAGCGACTGATGGCGGAGCGGTTGACGCCGACTATGCCAGCCAGCTCCTGCTGGGTCAGGCCCAACTGCTCACGAGTATTGAGCAAAGCCTTGAGCAGCACCGCCTCGGCCTCGACTCCGGGTTTGCTGAGGGCACTCATGGCAGCCTCCACAGTGTCTATTTGCAACAAACATATCAAAAAAATAGCAAAAAAGACAAACGACATCGAATGGGGAAAGCCCCAAACGTCAACCTCCTACAACCTTGAGGCTGCAGGGGTTTTGCCGATTATCGAGCCAAAGCCACACAGCCAGAATCGACACCAGCGGTCGCTATTCAGGCCACGGTTAAAACGATCTTGCCGACATGCTGTTTAGCGAGAAACGCCTGTTGCGCCTGAGCAATGTCTTTGAGCGGGTAACAGGCGGCAACCAGCGGCTTGATCTGGCCTTGCTCGATACGCGCAATGAGCTGAGCGAAAACGCCGGGCTCCAGCACGGTACAGCCAAAGAAACTCAGATCCTTGAGGTACAAGGTGCGCAGATCGAGGCCGACATGCGCCCCGCCGATAGCGCCGGACACCGCGTAGCGGCCATGTGGTTTGAGTACGTCGAGCAGATGCGGCCACTGCTCACCGCCCACCAGATCAATCACCACATCCACACTGTTATCGGCCAACTGCTCACGCAGTGGTAGCTGGCGATCGAGAACCTGCTCGGCGCCCAGATCAATCAGGTCAGCCGCCTTGTTGGCGCTGGTCACCGCCAACACGCGGGCCCCACGCGCCTTGGCCAACTGGACGGCCGCCGAACCCACACCGCCCGAGGCGCCAGTCACCAGCACGGTATCACCGGGCCTTACCCGCGCCCTGGTCAGCAGGTTCTCGGCAGTGGAGTAGGAGCAGGGAAAAGAAGCCAGCTCGCTGTCGCTGAGCGCACTATAAACTGCATGCGCATTGGAGTCAGGTACACAGACGTACTCGGCGAAGCCGCCATCGCAGTCATAACCCAGGTACCAGGGCTGCTGGAGAGACTTGCCATCACGCAGCCACAGACAGGGATCGATCAGCACGCGCTGACCAAGGCGCTCGGGCGCCACCCCAGCCCCCAGAGCGACAACCTCACCACACACATCGGCACCCTGAATACGCGGCAACTGCAGCGCCTGACCACTCCACCCGGCTGCTTCGCCATCGCCACTGCGGTTATACCAACCGATGCGCACATTGATATCGGTATTGTTCACAGCAGCGGCACCGACACGAATCAGCACTTCCTGCGCGCCAGGCTGCGGCACGGCTAGATCACTGCGATAGTGCAACTGATTGAGCTCACCAAAACCAGTCAATACAACACCACGCATACAGGCAGGTAGGTGACTCATAAGCTCCTCAGTAGTTATTCAGACCTGGAAATGCTCAAGCGCGCCCATGACGATGCGCCATACACACTTAACCCAAGACAGACCATGGGGGCGATGAAGCCGGAAAGCAAACCGCTAGCGCGATCACTACAGCCCTGCGATCAGGCTGCTTGCCTCTCTGGAACCCAATGAAGACACCATCCTGCTTAGAAAAAACAGAGGGGAAACTGCCGGGCAGCCTGATACTGCGGGATAACAGCTCAATCGACGAGGACAAAGGGGAAGTGATTAGAGAGAAAAGTGCCGCACGCTGACCGGATAAAATCGCAACCGCAGTTTTTCGACACTTTACGAACCCCAGAAAAGCAAAAGCCCCCGAAATTCTATGAATTTCAGGGGCTTAGGCTTTGGATATGGCGGGAAGATAGGGATTTGAACCCTAGGTGCCATTGCTGACACAACGGATTTCGAATCCGTCCCGTTCGACCACTCCGGCATCTTCCCAAAGCGGTGCGCATGATACCAGTTGGCGAATCGTAGTCCAGCAATTTTTCGTGTTTGATCAGATGCTTGCGCTACTTCCATGAAAAAGGGCGCCGTAGCGCCCTCTTTATTACAGCCTTATCACTCACTGAGTCAGACGGGTCAGTGCCTCGCGGTACTTGTCGGCGGTCTTCTGCGCGACGTCGGCCGGAACGGCCGGTGCCGGTGGCTGCTTGTTCCAGCCAGTGGACTCCAGCCAATCGCGCACGAACTGCTTGTCGAAACTCGGCGGGTTACTGCCCTCGGCGTAGCTGTCAGCCGGCCAGAAGCGGCTGGAGTCCGGGGTCAGCGCCTCGTCCATCAGCGTCAGCGTGCCGTCTTCATCCAGGCCGAACTCGAACTTGGTGTCGGCGATGATGATGCCGCGAGTCGCCGCGTATTCGACCGCGGCGCTGTACAGGGCGATGGCGGTGTCACGCACCTTGGCTGCCAGCTCGGCGCCGATGATCGCCTCGCACTGCTCGAAGCTGATGTTTTCATCGTGGTCGCCGACGGCAGCCTTGGTCGACGGCGTGAAGATCGGCTGCGGCAGCTTGGCCGCTTCTTTAAGGCCGGCCGGCAGCTGGATACCGCAAACGGTGCCGCTCTTCTGGTATTCCTTCCAGCCGGAGCCGACGATGTAGCCGCGCACGATGGCTTCCACGGTTACCGGTTTGAGGCGCTTGGCCACCACCGCACGCCCCTCGACCAGCGGCAGCTCGGCGGCCGGCACCACGTCCTCGACCTTGTCGCCAGTGAAATGGTTGGGCACCAGATCGCCCAGCTTGTCGAACCAGAAGTTGGAGATGGCGGTGAGGATCTTGCCCTTCTCCGGAATCGGCTCATTGAGGATCACGTCGAAAGCCGACAGACGATCCGTGGCGACCATCAGCATGCGCTTGGCGTCGATCTCGTAGAGATCACGGACTTTGCCCGAATAGATCTTCTTCAGGCTCAGGGTGCTGGGAGTTGTCATGTCGAATTTCCGCCTGGTTGAAACGAAACAGGCGAAACCCACCGGGTTTCGCCTATCGATTGGCTGTGAGCGCTAGGCTCGAATCAGCCGAGGTTGTCCTTGATCAGGGTCAGCACGCGCTGCGCAGTATCTGCCGGAGCTGCTGTGTTGATGTCCTTCTCAACCGATACCTGAACCTCGCCATTGGCACTGCTGGTCAGGCGCACCTGATAACGCTCGGCACGAGCGTCGATCTCTTCCTTGCTCGGTTCGCTGCTGAACAGGCCGCTGATGAAGCCCTTCTCTTCTTCCGGCTTCTTCGCGCCCTCAGCCATGTTGACGTAATACACGCCCAGGCTGCGGTTGATGTCGTCGATGCGCACATCGCCCAACTCCAGAGCACGACCGACGCTGGACCAGGCACGATCGAAGTCGGTGCTGAGGTTGAGCACCGGGTTACCGGCGCCGTCGGACGTCAGATTCACGCGATTGGGAGCGTCATAGCTACGCGCGGCCAGCAGCGATACCGAGCCGTGCTCGGCGGTGCTGCTGAGGTCGGCGAGCATGCCGTCAAGCAACGAGGCTTCCAGGCTGGCGATACCGGTGCGGGCCGGGAAGGCGACATCGGCCGTGCTGTCTTCATCACGCTCGACGCTGGCCACGAAGACTTCGCTGGTGCCACGCACAACGCCCGGCTCGATGCGCACACGCACGCGCACCTGGTTGTCGTCATCGGACAGCAGGCTGCCAACGCGACGCCCCATGGATGGCGCCAGCTGGGCCGGCGTTTGCCACTCGGTATTGAATTCGCCAGTCTGCGGGCGCTCTTCGGCGATGCGGAAACCATTGTTCTCGAAGTAGGAGCGCGCCACCGGCCAGACAGCCGACGGATCACGCTGGGCAACCAACCAACGGGAATCGCCACTCTTCTGCAGGCTGAACTGGCTGGCTTCGCCAGTCACACCCATGGCTTGCGGGCGCGGCACTTCGAACTCCTGCGGAGTCTGGGTACTGGTCGCGACGTGCGCCGGAACTGGCAGCAGAGGGTCGAGGCGCTTGGCATCAACGTTGGCCGGCAACTGCATCGGCGCAGTCTGCCGCGCGTCGAGGTAATCGGTGGAACGATCACGGAAGTAACCTTCGTCGCCCCAGAGCCAGCCACAGCCGCTGGTGCTGGAAATGATCAGGGCAAGGGTGGAAAGACCAGCCAGTCGCTTCATGCGTATTACTTCCTCGATTAAGCCAGGACGCCGGTCTGGCGCATGGCCTGACGCAGCGGTTCGTGACAGCGCGGGCTGAGCCAGGTCAGCGGCAGACGAATACCGTCGGCCATCAAGCCCATCTCATGCAGGGCCCACTTCACCGGAATCGGATTGGACTCGATGAACAGATTCTTGTGCAGCGGCATCAGGCGCTCGTTGATGGCGCGGGCAGTGTCGGCATCACCAGCAATGGCCGCCGCACACAGTTCACTCATGGCACGCGGGGCGACGTTGGCGGTAACCGAGATATTGCCCTTGCCACCCATCAGCATCAGCTCGACGGCGGTAGCGTCGTCACCGGAATAGACCAGGAAGTCGGAGCTGACGCGGTCAAGGATGTCCTTGGCACGCTGCAGATCGCCAGTGGCTTCCTTGATACCGATGATGTTGGCGATCTTGGACAGGCGTTCGACAGTCTCCGGCAGCATGTCGCACACGGTACGGCCCGGCACGTTGTAGAGAATCTGCGGGATAGCCACCGCTTCGGCGATATGGCGGAAATGCTGGTACAGGCCTTCCTGGGTCGGCTTGTTGTAGTACGGGGTGACCAGCAGGCAGGCATCGGCGCCGACGCTCTTGGCGTTCTGGGTCAGCTCGACCGCTTCGCGGGTGCTATTGGCGCCAGTACCGGCGATGACCGGGATACGCCCGGCAACCTGATCGACTACGCGGCGGATGACTTCGACATGCTCGTGCACATCCAACGTGGCGGACTCGCCCGTGGTGCCGACGGCAACTATTGCATTGGTGCCTTCCTGCAGGTGGAAGTCCACCAGTTTGTGCAGGCCATCCCAGTCCAGACCACCCTGAGAATCCATGGGCGTGACCAGTGCCACCATGCTGCCCGAAATCATGCAACCGCTCCTGCCGGAAAAAGAGAGCGGTAATGGTACTGGCGCCACCTGTGTTGCACAAGCGAACCCGCGGGCCTGCCAGCATTCCCCTGAGCGGCGCTTTTCGCTACCCTTCCGGCTTTACTTGGTGCCGCTCAGGTACCGACTCTCCCTTTCAGGAAGGCTGCATGTCCACCCCCCCGGTTCGCGAACAATTCCTCGTCATCAGCGCCCTCGGCGCCAACCCCATGGAGCTGACCAGCGTGCTCTGCCGCGCCACTCAGGAGAACCGTTGCGGAGTGGTCAGCAGTCGTCTCACCCGTCACGGCGAATACAGCGCCCTGACCCTGCAGGTCAGCGGCAACTGGGATGCTCTGGCACGCCTGGAGGGCGCCCTACCCGGTCTGGCCAAGCGCTACAGCTTCAGCGTCAACATGACCCGCAGCGCCGCCCTGGATGTACGCCCCAACGCACTGCCCTACGTAGCCTACGTCAGCTGCGCCTATCGCCCGGACATCCTCAACGAACTGTGCCAGTTCTTCAGCGATCACCGCGTAGACCTGGAGAACATCACCTGCGACACCTACCAGGCACCGCAGACCGGCGGCACCCTGCTGAATGTCACCATTACCGTGACCCTGCCAGCCGGCACCCAGATCAGCTGGCTGCGCGACCAGTTCCTCGACTTCGCCGACGCCCTCAACCTGGACGCCCTGATCGAACCCTGGCGCCCGCAGAACCCGTAATAGAAGGAGCAGACGATGGCCGTAACCCTCGACCAACCGGTTGCCGATTTCAGCGCCGCCGCCACCAGCGGTCAGCAGGTCAGCCTCAGCGCCCTCAAGGGCCAGCAGGTGGTGATCTATTTCTATCCCAAGGACAGCACCCCCGGCTGCACCACTGAAGGCCAGGGCTTCCGCGACCAGTACCCCGCCTTCCAGGCGGCGAATACCCTGGTCTTCGGCGTGTCGCGTGACGGCATGAAGTCCCACGAGAACTTCAAGTGCAAGCAGGCCTTCCCCTTCGAGCTGATCAGCGACAAGGACGAGGCCCTGTGCCAGCTATTCGACGTGATCAAGCTGAAGAAGCTCTACGGCAAGGAATACCTGGGCATCGACCGCAGCACCTTCCTGATCGATACCAACGGCGTGCTGCGCCAGGAATGGCGCGGCGTGAAAGTGCCAGGCCATGTAGACGAAGTGCTGGCCGCAGCCCAAGCCCTGAACAAGGGCTAGGCCAGGCAGACGAGAAAAGGGCCGCATTCGCGGCCCTTTTTCATTGCGCAGGAGTCAGGCCTTTTTCAGCCAGTAACGGAACACACCGCCACCCTCTTCTTCATGCAACAGCTCGTGCCCGGCCAGACGGACAAAGGCGCGAAAGTCGCGCTGCGAGCCGGCGTCGGTAGCCGTCACCTTGAGCACCGCGCCACTGGCCAGGCGATTCAGCTCCAGCTTGGCCTTGAGCAACGGCAAAGGGCAACTCAGACCGCTGGCATCAAGCTCGGCATCGCAGGCGGGAACATCAGTCATAAATACATCTCCTCGAAGGTCGGCAAGGATACCCCACAAGCCTGGCCAGCGGCCCACCGAGCCAGCTAGAGTAACGACTTTGCCCAAGCCAGAGCCTCTGCATGAATCTTCTGCGCCCGACCCTGCTTGCCCTTGCCTGCCTGGCCCTGCCAGCGGGTGCCAACGATCTACCCTCACTGGGTGACGCCAGCTCTTCCATCGTCTCTCCCGAGCAGGAACACCGCCTGGGCCGTGCCTGGCTGAGCATGCTGCGTGGTCAGGTCGACCAGCTGTCTGACCCTCAGCTCAAGGACTTCGTGGAAACCAGCGTCTACCGCCTGGCCGAAACCAGTCAATTGCAGGACAAGCGCCTGGAGTTCGTGCTGCTCAACAGCCCGCAGATCAACGCCTTCGCCGCGCCCGGCGGCATTGTCGGGGTCAACGGCGGCCTGCTGTTACACGCCAAGAGCGAGGCCGAATATGCCTCGGTCATGGCCCACGAACTGGCTCACCTTTCCCAGCGCCACTTCGCCCGCGGCGTTGAGGCCCAGCAGCGCATGCAGGTACCAGTCATGGCCGCGATGCTCGCCGGCATAGTCGCAGCGGCGGCCGGCGCCGGCGATGCCGGCATCGCCACCATGATGGGTGCTCAGGCTGCAGCCATTCAGGAACAGCGGCGTTTCTCCCGACAGAACGAACAGGAAGCCGACCGAATCGGCCTGCTCAATCTGGAAAGAGCCGGCTATGACCCTCGCGCCATGCCACAGATGTTCGAGCTGCTGATGCGCCAGTACCGCTACGACTCGCGCCCACCGGAATTCCTGCTGACTCACCCGGTCACCGAATCGCGCATCGCCGACACCCGCAACCGTGCCGAACAGTTTCCCGCCGGCGGCATTGAAAACAGCCTGCAATACCAGTTGATGCGCGCACGCGTACAACTGCTGTTCGAGGAAACCCCCGGCATCGCCGCCAAGCGTTTCCGCGCCATGCTCGACACCGACCCCAAGCTGGAAGCTGCTCACTACGGCCTGGCCATAGCCCTGATCAAGGGTGGTCAGCCCGAGCAGGCCCGCAAGGAACTGAACGAGTTGCTGGACAAGTCGCCTGACGCCCTTGCCTATAACCTAGCCATGGTCGACGTAGACAGCGCCAGCAAACGGCTCGGCGATGCACAAAAGCGCATCGAACGCCTGCGCGCCCTGTATCCGGATAGCTACCCGCTGGAACAGGCACGCATCGACCTGCTGCTCAAACAAGGGCAAAGCCAGCAGGCCGAAACGGCACTCGACCAACTACTCAAGCAACGCGGCAATGACCCTGACGTCTGGTACCAGGTAGCCGAGGTGCGAGGCTTGACCGGCAACATCATCGGCCTGCACCGCGCCCGCGCCGAGTTTTTCGCCCTGGTCGGCGATTACGATCAGGCACTGGAGCAACTGGATCTGGCCAAACGCCGCGCCAGTAGCAACTTCCCCATGGCCTCGCGCATCGACGCCCGCCAGCAGGAGTTGCAGGAAGAGAAAAGAGCCATCGAAAAAATGATGCGCTAAAAGCGTCATCCACAAAAAACCCGGCATCAGGCCGGGCTTTTTTGTGGATGGGATCAGGCGTTACCACTCAATTTCAGACGCGCCGCCTGAGTGAAATCCAGCATACGCTTGAGCGGTCGTACGGCACGTGGAATCAACGCTGGGTCGACCAGGATTTCGTTACTGCCCTCGCGCAGGCATTGCAGGGTCCGTTGCAGGGTATTCATGGCCATCCACGGACAATGCGCACAACTGCGGCAAGCTGCCCCATTACCGGCCGTAGGCGCCTCGATGAACTCCTTTCCGGGGCACAGCTGCTGCATCTTGTAGAAGATGCCGCGATCGGTGGCGACGATGAAGGTCTTGTTCGGCAGGGTTTGCGCGGCCTTGATCAGCTGACTGGTGGAACCCACCGCATCGGCCAGCTCGATCACCGCCTCCGGCGACTCCGGGTGCACCAGTACTGCTGCATCCGGATACAGCGCTTTCATGTCCTGCAGCTGCTTGGCCTTGAACTCCTCGTGGACGATGCAGGCACCATCCCATAGCAGCATATCGGCGCCGGTTTCACGCTGGATGTAACGCCCCAGGTGCTGATCCGGCGCCCAGAGGATCTTCTCGCCGTTATCCATCAGGCTCTCGACGATCTCCAGCGCACAACTGGAAGTCACCACCCAGTCGGCACGCGCCTTCACCGCCGCAGAGGTATTGGCGTAGACCACCACGGTGCGATCCGGATGCTGATCGCAGAAGGCGGAGAACTCATCCACCGGGCAACCGAGGTCCAGCGAGCAGGTGGCATCCAGGGTCGGCATCAATACGCGCTTTTCCGGATTGAGAATTTTCGCCGTCTCGCCCATGAACTTGACGCCCGCGACCACTACGGTCTGCGCTTCATGCTGGTTGCCGAAGCGGGCCATCTCCAGGGAATCGGACACACAGCCACCGGTCTCCTCGGCTAACGCCTGGATCACCGGGTCGCAGTAGTAGTGCGCCACCAGCACGGCATTCTGCTTCTTCAGCTCAGCCGCAATTTCGCTGCGGTAGAAGGCCTCCTGCTCGGGCGTCAGCGCTACAGGCTGCTTGGCATCGAGATGGGCCTGGACCAGGAGGCGTTCGGAAATCTGCGTCATATCATCAAACCTGAGGGCGCTCGTACGCGAGCGGCGAGTATACCACCCGGCCCTTCAGCCCCTGCACTTCTGGCGAACGGAGTACCGGGAGGTTTTCCGAGGGCAAAAAAAAGCCAGTCTTGCGACTGGCTTTGCGATTTGGTGGGTCGTGTAGGATTCGAACCTACGACCAATTGGTTAAAAGCCAACTGCTC
>JAYQUJ010000055.1:0-27217 GCA_038147895.1 Pseudomonas sp. | reverse complement strand
CGATTAAGCTCCGACAGCGAAACTCAACGTGGTGAGCCGTTGGGCTTCGGCGCTTCGCATCTCAACCTACGCGTCCCGACCCAACGGATAGAGCCTTTTGAAGTCCGCAACGCGATCAGTACACGTCGCGGCGATAGCGCCCCTGCTCGACCAGTGCCTGCAGTGCTTCGGCACCGAGCAGTTCGTGCAACACCGCATCGACACCACCTGCCATGCCCTCCAGGCTGCCGCAGACGTAGAGCGCGGCGCCGTCGTCCAACCAGCGGCGCAGCTCTTCGGCCTGCTGGCGCAGCAGATCCTGCACGTAGACCTTTTCCGCCTGATCACGGGAGAAGGCCAGGTCCAGGCGCTGCAGCTCGCCGGCCGCCAGCGCCGCATCCAGCTCGGCACCGCAGTAGTAGTCGTGGGCGCGATTACGCTCGCCGAACAGCAGCCAGTTGCGCGCCTGTCCCGCCGCGATGCGCGCACGCAACAGGGCACGCAGCCCCGCCACGCCGGTGCCGTTGCCGATCAGGATCAGCGGGCGCTCGCCCTTGGGCAGGTGGAAGCTGCTGTTGCTGCGCAGGCGCGCCTGCACCTGACCACCCTGCGCCAGATAGGCCGTCAGCCAACCCGAGCCGAGGCCCAGGATGCCGTCACTGCGCTGCTCCTGACGCACGATCAGCTCCAGCACGCCGTCGCTGGGCAACGAAGCGATGGAGTATTCACGCGAACCCAGCGGCGCCAGCGCCTCGACCAGTGCCTGGGCATGCTGGCCGACCAGATGGGCGAAGTCTTCCGGCAGCTGCCGCTCACACAGCGCCTCGGCCAGGCTCAAGCGGCGTTCGGTGAGCGTTACCGGCTGGCTGCCATCGAGGTGATGCTGGGTCAGCCAGGCCTCGATCCGACTTAGCGGATGGCGCGGCAGGACTTCCAGAATGTCGCCGGCCAGCCAGCTAGCGCCACTCGGCGGCGTCAGCCCCAGCAGATAGGTCGGCGCGCCCTGGCTGCCAGGGTTGAGCAGCTCGCGACGAGCCAGGGGCCAGCTGTCCCAAGGCGTTTCGCTGAAGGCCAGCGGCGCCGCGCCGGTCAGTTCACCCAGCTGCTGCTGCCAGCGCTGCAGGGCCAGGCGGTCGTCGCCGTCGATCTCCACCGTATCGAACAGGCGCCGCGCACCCTGGCGCGCCAGCCAGTCGCCCAGCCTGCGGGCAAAACCGCAGAATTGGCTGTACTGACGGTCGCCAAGGGCAAGCACGGCGTAGTTCAACTGTTCCAGCGCCAGGCTGCCGCCGAGCAGCTTGCGTTCGAAACCACGGGCGCTGTCCGGCGCCTCGCCGTCGCCGAAGGTGCTGACCACGAACAGCGCGCGCTTGGCCTGTTGCAAGGCGTTTTCGTCCAACCGCGCAAGCGGCTCCACGCGCACCGGCACACCGGCGGCCTGCAACTGCCCGGCGGTTTGCCAGGCCAACTGCTCGGCGAAACCACTCTGGCTGGCGAAGCCCACCAGCCAGCCATCGCCGCTGCTGCTATCGCCACTTAGAACGCCGCGGGCTGCCTGCACCGCCTTCTTCTTGCGCCGGCGGTCGAGGTAAAGCAGCCAGCCGGTGATGAAGAACAGCGGCATGGCGGCACTGGCCAGCATCATCAGGATGCGCCCGGTCAGGCCGAAGTATTCGCCAACGTGCAGGGCATAAACGCTGGCCAGCAGCTGCGCCTTGAAGCTCTTGTCCGCATAAAGCTCATGACGACTGACCGCCCCGCTCTTCGGGTCGATCTGCAGCTGGTTGAAGGCGCGATTGTGCTCGGCATCGTCGAGCAGATAGGCCGCCGTAACCGGCTGGCCGGAGGCCGGTGGCAGACGCAGGTTCCAGGCCACCATCTGCGGACCGGCGGCCTGCTGCAGGCTGGACCAGATCATCGCGTAGTCGACCTGCGGTGGCGGGCCGGACGGCGCGCCACGGCCACCGGGGCCGCCTTGGCCACGGCCTTCGCCACGACGCTGCTGCTGGCCGGCCGGCGCATCGGAAAGCAGGCGGTTGAGCCCTTCGCGATACCAGTCGTAAGACCAGAACAGGCCGGTCAGCGCCACGCACAGATAGAACAGCAGCACCCAGGTGCCGGCCACCGCGTGCAGATCCCAGTTGAAACTGCGGCCCTTCTTGGCCCAGTCGAAGGTCAGCCAGGCGCGCCAGCTGGCGGCTTGTCGCGGCCAGCGCAGGTAGATACCGGACAAGCAGAAGAAGATCAGCGCAAGAGTGCTGGCCCCGGTCAACTGGCCGCCGAAGTCGCCTATGGCCAGCCAGCGGTGCAGTTGCAGGACGAAGTGGAAGAAGCCCTCGCCCACTGGCTCGCCGAGCAGCTCGCCAGTGTAGGGGTCGAAGAACTTGGTCGGCCCACGGCGCTCGCCCGGTGCCGGCGTCAGGTTGGCGCGCCCGGCATCATCGGCGCGGCCGTCGACCCACAGGCCGGTGACACGGTCATCGGTCGCCGCCTCGATCTTGGCCACCAGCTCGGCCGGCGCCAGCATGCCCTCCTCGCGGACCTGCACGCGCAGGGTGTCCGGGTTGAGCGCACGCATGATCTCGCCTTCGAAGCTGTACAGCGCGCCGGTGATGCCCATGATGGACAGCACCAGGCCGGCGCTGATGCCGAAGAACCAGTGCAACTGGAACATGACTTTCTTGAACACGACTTTCCCCTCGCCTGCGGGCATCGTCCCGCGCGGCGCGATTCTAGATAAGAAGCATTTCTACCTGCCGGGCTTTTACCCAGTCTTTACCTTTCCACCGCCATCAATAGCTGGGCATCGATATCAGCCAAGGTTCGGCAGCCGCAGAGCGCCATGGTCGCCTCCAGCTCCTCTCGCAGTATTCGCAGCAGATGGGCAACCCCAAGCGAGCCGGCAACCGCCAAGGCATGGATATAGGGGCGTCCGATCAACACAGCGTCCGCGCCCAGGGCTATGGCTTTGAATACATCGCTGCCACGTCGAATGCCGCC
This sequence comes from Pseudomonas sp., assembly GCA_038147895.1. GTDB lineage: Bacteria > Pseudomonadota > Gammaproteobacteria > Pseudomonadales > Pseudomonadaceae > Aquipseudomonas. Next base: position 24,238 of record JAYQUJ010000055.1, on the reverse strand, counting down.
ATCGACCAGCAGCGGCACAGACACACCAATCGCCTGACGAATAGCCGGCAGAACACGCGGTGCGGGCAGCTGGCTATCCAACACCCGCCCGCCATGGTTGGACACCACGATGCCGGCGGCACCAGCCTCCATCGCCAGGATTGCATCTTCGGGGTGCAGAATGCCCTTGAGTAGTACCGGCAGACGGCTGTGCCGACACAGCCAGGCAACCTCCTCCCAGCGGGGCGCCAGAGACATCAGCCCATCGAATACCGAGTTGCCGGCGGCAGGTGGGGTCGGGGCTGCAGCAAGATTGACAGCCGCGACTCCTGCCGGCAGATGAAAGCCCACCCGCTGCTCACGATTACGCACACCACTGATAGGCGCATCGACGGTCAAGACCAGGGCCCGATACCCCGCAGCAGCAGCTCGTTCGGCCAGCGCCAGGGTGCTGTCACCATCGCCCTGCCAGTAGAGCTGAAACCACAGGGGCCCCTGAGCCACTTCGGTGACGGTCTCCAGCCGGGTCGAGGCGAATGCGCTGAGCACCGTAGCGCCCCCCATGACTCCCGCGGCCAGAACGGCAGCGATCTCTCCCTCCGGATGAAAGAGCCGCTGATAAGCCACCGGCGCCAGAAGCACCGGATGCTCAAGCTGATCGCCCAGCAATGTGCAACGGGTATGGCCGCCGCGAAGATCACGCAGCACCCTCGGTAGCAGCGCCCAGTCCTGCCAGGCACGTAAATTGGCCTGACAGGTGAGTTCGTCGGCAGCACCACCGTCCAGATAGGCCAGCGCATTGGCATCCAGATGAGCCTGGGCATAGCGCTGGTAATCGGCCGCACACACCAGGTCAGCGGGAATCGCGGTCAACGGCGCAAGCCTGCCCATGTTCACTCCCCCCACTGCCGCAGCAGGTTGTGATAGGTGCTGGTCAGGCTCAGCACCTCCTCGCTGTCACCCAGCTGGCTGCGCAGCTTGAGGATGGTCATATCCAGATCGAACAACATCTTGCGCTGCCAGGCATCGCGAACCCAGCTCTGTACCCAGAGAAAGGTGGCAATACGTACGCCCTGTGTCACGGGTTCGACCCGGTGCAGACTGGTTGCCGGATAGAGGATGGCATCCCCGGCAGCCAGCTTGACCTCATGCTCTCCGTAGGTGTCCTCGATAATCAGCTCGCCCCCTTCGTACTCCTCTGGCTCGCACAGAAACACAGTGACCGATATATCGGTGCGTATCTGGCCATGGCTGAAACGATCGAACTGCAAGGCATTGTCAACATGGTTACCGTAGTGGCCGCCAGCCTGATAGCAGTTGAACATCGGCGGCAGCACATGCCGCGGCAAGGCCGCAGAGACGAATAGCGGATGCTGTCTTAGCGCCTCGGCAACTCGCGGTGACAACGCGGCAAAAGATGGCGAATCCGTGGGCAACTGCAAGTTACGCTTAAGCAGCGCCGCCTGGGCGCCTGCACTCGTGGCGCCATCAACCCAGCCACTGGCCGCCAGTTCGCCACGAATGGCGGCGACGCCCGCCTTGCTCAGCACCTCGGGGATATGCAGCAACATCGTTCAGCTCCTGGCTCAACGCAAGAAGCCCGCGCAGTGCGCAGGCCTCCTGTCGAGCTCGGTTGTACTTAGAAAGTGAATTCGCTGGTCATCATCGCCGAGCGCGGCGTGCCCAGCACCATCCGTGCACCACTGTTGTTGAGGCTGGCGATGTACTCCTCATCGAACAGGTTGTAGACGTTCAGGCGCAGATTGACGTTCTTGTTCAGGCGATAGGCGACCATGGCGTCGGCGACCCAGTAAGAGGGGATCTCCGGCATGTTGGTGGTGCTCTTGTCGGCGCCCTCGGCGATCAGGCGATCCTGCTCGGAGACGTAGCGCGCACCGCCGCCCAGAGTGAAATCGCCCAGGGTGTAGGAAGTCCACAGGGTGGCGGTCAGATCAGGCGACCAGCGCACACCGCTGTTCTCGGTCGTGACACCTGTGTTGGAGCTGTAGCTGTATTGGTCCAGCTGCTCGGTGTCCATGCTGGCGATACCGGCGGACACCTGCCAGAAGTTGGTGATCTGACCGACCATACCCAGCTCGACGCCAGTCACGCGGATTTTGCCGTCCTGGAAGTACTGGCCGGTCAACGAGTCGTAGGACACCTGATTGCTGTTCTCGGTGCGATAGATAGCCGCCGTCAGATTCAGGCGCTCGTCGAGCAGATCCCACTTGGTACCCAGCTCGACATGCTCGGTTTCCTGCGGGTCCAGGCCTGGCTGACTGTCACTGCTGGCCGTCTCGGACAGCGCGAAGTTGGAACTGCCCGGCGGAGTCTTCGAAGTGGCGTAGGACAGATAGATACTGCCATTCTCTGCCGGTTTGAAGACGACACCGGTATTCCAGCTGGTCAGGTCGCCCGAATCATTGAGTTTGTAGGGCACCAGGTTGTAGTCATAGGTGGCCGCGGTAGAGGTGATTGAAACCAGCGAGGCGCCCTTGGTGTCGGTCTTGTAGTGCTCGAAGCGCACACCGGCGTTGACCGACCACTGCTCGTTCAGATGCAGGGTGTCGAAAGCGTAGAACGCTGCGGTATCGGTAGTTCCGTCGCTGTAGGCACCGGTCTTGTAAGGCTTGCCCATGGCATCGTGAGCGTTGGGATCGTACAGGTTGGCGGCGGGCAGCGTCACAGCGGCATGATCGACGCCATCGATCATCTGGCGCGAGGTGGTACCCGACTCGTTGCGCTGACTCTCGCTCATGAACTCGACGCCGGTGGCAAGAGTGTTGCGCAGGCCAAATGTGTAGAACTCGGTGCTCAGGTTGGTCTGGTTGGCGAGGATCTCGTTTTCCTGATCGGTCAGCTGACGGCTGCGGCTGACTGTCCAGCTCGCCGGGTTGCTGGAGACCGCAGCCAGAGTGTTCACGCCGGTGAGAATACGATCCATGGTGCTCTTCCCATAGCGCGTGAGGTTGCGCAGGGTGGTCACCTCATTCAGATCGTGCTCCAGCTTGATGCTGGACATGTCGGCATCGACGTCCTCGTAATCCCCGCTGCTGCCGTAGAAGTTGTCTTCGTCGACCTTCCCGCCAGCATTGAGCGCCACATTGGCGTTGTAGAAACCGTGCATGCCAATGCTGGGAACACCACCATCCGGCACATTTTCCTGACGCACGTGCTGGCTGTAGACATACAGACGGGTGTCGCCATCCAGGCCAAACGCCAGGGCAGGCGCCACGCCGTAGCTGCTGTTCTCGACATAGTCACGGCCATCGACGCCGCCGTCTCGGCGCATCAGGTTCAGGCGCACGGCAGCACCCTCGCCGATGGTCTGATTGATATCGGCGGTCATGGCCGCCTTGTCGGCAGTGCCATACCCCAGGGTGCCGCTGATGCTGTCTTCCAGGGTCGGCAGCTTGGACACCAGGTTGATATAGCCGGACGAAGCACCACGGCCGATATCGGAGCCAGCGGCACCTTTGACCACCTCAACCTGCTCCAGGTTGAACACGTCGCGGCTGATTGCACCAAGGTCCCGCACGCCGTCGACGAAAGTCGAGGTCTGGGTAGAGAAGCCACGCATCATGAAGGTGTCGCCGGCAGAGGTGTTGCCGTTCTCGCCCAGCTGCATGGTGATGCCGGGGGTGTTGCGCAACGCCTCCATCAGGCTGCTGGCGCCCTGCTCGCGCAGCACCTCTTTCTTGATCACCTGTACGGTCTTGGGAGTGTTCAGCAGATCCTCGGTCATCTTGTCGTTGGCACTGCGGGTGGCCTTATAGGGCACATCCTGGGCCGCGCCACTGATGCTGGTAGCAGGCAGGCTGACTTCTTCCTGAGCAAGCCCCAAGGTTGGTACGGTGGCGGCGAGCAGCGCAGCTAGCTGGCAGGCGTTGTGATGCTTGCGACTACGAATGGACATGTGACTCCCCAACTTAAAACAAGTGAAAAGCTCTGCCGCGCCCGCGATTCTTATGACGAGTACGCCATGACAGAGGATTGGATTCTCGAAGCGGCGCGGATGCTATTCCTTCGCATTTACATTTGCAATACATATAAATTGACGCTTGTAAATAATTACTGTCTCCATAGACAACTCTTGAACGAACACGCAGGAAACAAAAAACCCCGGCAAGCCGGGGTTTTGAGAGGACCTAGGAAGAAGACCTAGATATAGAAGGCCTTCAGCGGCGGGAAGCCGTTGAACTCCACCGCGCTGTAGCTGGTGGTGTAGGCCCCGGTGGACAGCCAGTACAGGCGGTCTTCGGCGGACAGGTTGAGCGGCAGGCCGTACTTGTAGTTCTCGTACATGATGTCGGCGCTGTCGCAGGTCGGGCCGGCAATCACCACTTCTTCCATCTCGCCCTTCTTCTCGGTCCAGATGGGGAACTTGATGGCCTCGTCCATGGTTTCGATCAGGCCGCTGAACTTGCCCACGTCGGTGTACACCCAGCGCTCCACAGCGGTACGCGACTTGCGCGCCACCAGCACCACTTCGCTGACCAGGATGCCGGCGTTGGCGATCAGCGAACGACCCGGTTCGAGGATGATTTCCGGCAGTTCGTCGCCGAAGTCTTCCTTGAGGAAGCGGGTGATTTCCTCGGCGTAGGTTTCCAGATCATTGGTGCGCTGGATGTAGTTGGCCGGGAAGCCGCCACCCATGTTGATCATCTTCAGGGTGATGCCGTCTTCTTCCTTGAGGCGCTCGAAGATCACCTTGACCTTGGCGATGGCGGCATCCCACACGTCGATGTCGCGCTGCTGCGAGCCGACATGGAAGGAGATGCCGTAGGGCACCAGGCCCAGCTGCTTGGCCAGCACCAGCAGGTCCAGGGCCATGTCCGGGTTGCAGCCGAACTTGCGGCTCAGCGGCCAGTCGGCGGAGGTGGAGCCCTCGGTGAGGATGCGCACGTAGATCTTCGCGCCCGGTGCGGCCTTGGCGATGTTGCGCAGGTCGGCCTCGGAATCGGTGGAGAACAGGCGCACGCCCTTCTCGTAGAAGTAGCGAATGTCGCGGGCTTTCTTGATGGTGTTGCCGTAGCTGATGCGCTCCGGGCCGACGCCGGCGCTCATGACCTTGTCCAGCTCGTAGATCGAGGCGATGTCGAAGCTGGAGCCCTTGTCGCGCAGCAGCTCGGTGATCTCGATGGCCGGGTTGGCCTTTACCGCGTAGTAGATCTTGGCGAACGGAAAGCAGTTGACCAGCTGATCATAGGCATCGGCGATGGTCTGCTTGTCGATCACCACGAAGGGGGTTTCCTTCTGATCGGCAAGTGCCTTCATGCGCTTGAAAGTTTCGGGTGCGAAATAGTCTTCGACCTTGATCGACATGCGTGGGACTCCCTTTGGGCAAAACCAGGAACACTGTTATTCGGGCAGCTGAACCAGCCACAGGTTCAACTGCACGTCGGGGGTGGCCGCGGAAGGCCTGAACGTCTGATCAGTTTCCCCACTTTGGTTCGCCTACTTCCCAAGGCATGTCGCCGAGAATCATCGAGTGTCTGCCTTACAGCATAGGCACTCGGCAACCTCTCGTCGTCAGTACTTGAGCCGGATGGATCGTTGCCAGCATGGACGTTCGGGCGCGAACTTTAGGACCAAGAACCAGTGTTAGCAATCAAAAATTGCCGCAGTTTTACACCTGCTTGTCGCCTGCTCGATTGATTGTTTTTTATCCCAAACAAAACGTCAGAAATGCCGCACAAAAGCCGTTCCACTGCAGCTCGCCAGCCGGCCGCCGCAGGCTCCGGCTTTACCGGTATAATCGCCGCCTTTTTTGACACTCCGACGAGCCAGTCGACAGGTTTCCAGCATGAGCATCCAGGCCAAAGAAGTCGCCAAACGCCGTACGTTTGCGATCATTTCCCACCCCGACGCCGGTAAGACCACCATCACCGAGAAGCTGTTGCTGATGGGCAAGGCGATCGAGGTCGCCGGTACGGTGAAGTCGCGTAAATCCGACCGCCATGCCACGTCCGACTGGATGGAAATGGAGAAGCAGCGCGGCATCTCCATCACCACCTCGGTGATGCAGTTCCCCTACCGCGAGCACATCGTCAACCTGCTCGACACCCCCGGCCACGAGGACTTCTCGGAAGACACCTACCGCACCCTGACCGCGGTGGACTCGGCGCTGATGGTGCTCGACGGCGGCAAGGGTGTGGAGCCGCGCACCATCGCCCTGATGGACGTGTGCCGCCTGCGCGACACGCCCATCGTCAGCTTTATCAACAAGCTCGACCGCGATATCCGCGACCCTATCGAACTGCTCGACGAAATCGAAGCGGTGCTGAAGATCAAGGCCGCGCCGATCACCTGGCCGATCGGCTGCTACAAGGACTTCAAGGGCGTCTACCACCTGACCGGCGACTACATCATCGTCTACACCCCCGGTCATGGTCATGAGCGCACGGCCGAGAAGATCATCGAGAAACTCGACTCCGAGGAAGCGCGCAGCCATCTGGGCGACATGTACGAGCGCTTCGTCGAGGAACTGGAACTGGTGCAGGGCGCCTGCCACGAGTTCGAGCCGGACGCCTTCCTCAAGGGCGAGATGACCCCGGTGTTCTTCGGCACCGCGCTGGGCAACTTTGGTGTCGACCATGTGCTCGACGCGGTGGTCGACTGGGCGCCCAAGCCGCTGGCGCGGGTGGCCAACGAGCGCAGCGTCGAGCCGGAAGAAGAGAAGTTCAGCGGCTTCGTGTTCAAGATCCAGGCGAACATGGACCCCAAGCACCGCGACCGCATCGCCTTCATGCGCATCTGCTCGGGCAAGTACAGCCAGGGCATGAAGATGCGCCACGCGCGCCTGGGTAAGGACGTGCGCGTCGGCGACGCCCTGACCTTCTTCTCCAGCGAGCGCGAGCAGCTGGAAGAGGCCTACGCCGGCGACATCATCGGCCTGCACAACCACGGCACCATCCAGATCGGCGACACCTTCACCGAAGGCGAGGCGCTGGGCTTCACCGGTATCCCGCACTTCGCCCCGGAGCTGTTCCGCCGCGTGCGCCTGAAGGACCCGCTGAAATCCAAGCAGCTGCGCCAGGGCCTGCAGGAGCTGGCCGAGGAAGGCGCGACCCAGGTGTTCTTCCCCGAGCGCAACAACGACATCATCCTCGGCGCCGTCGGTGTGCTGCAGTTCGATGTGGTCGCCAGCCGCCTCAAGGAGGAATACAAGGTCGAGTGCGCCTACGAGGCGATCAACGTCTGGTCGGCGCGCTGGATCGAGTGCAGCGACGAGAAGAAGCTCAAGGAGTTCAAGGACAAGGCCTTCGAGAACCTGGCCGTGGACGGCGGTGGTCACCTCACCTACCTGGCGCCGACCCGGGTCAACCTGAGCCTGATGGAAGAACGCTGGCCGGACGTGAAATTCCGCGCCACCCGCGAACACCACTGATAGCTCCGGCGAAAGGCAAAGGGCGCGCTCCGCAAGGACCGCGCCCTTTTCTTTGTTTCGGCTTTCCTGCTGGCAGTGGCTCTGATGCTTGCGCTGCCGACTATCGCGGCTGAAGCCGCTCCCACGACCTCATGCCTGGCTTCTGTGGGAGCGGCTTCAGTCGCGACTGGCGCAGCCAGGCAAAAACACTCTCCACGCCAACCCCATATCCACCTTCCACGTTGGCGTCACGTTCAAAGAACTTCCCAGAACTTGACCGACAAAGGTTGCATGCAGTCAGAAGACTTGTTTAAGGTTGTTTTTAATTGAACGTTCAATCAATAAAAATATGCCTAAAGTCGGAATCAAGGAAACCCGCCGCCAGCAGCTGATCCAGGCCACCCTGGAGTCCATCGCCGAGCTGGGCCTGCAGGACACCACCATCCTCAGCATCAGCGGCAAGGCTCGTCTGTCGTCGGGGATCATCAGCCACTATTTCGGTGGCAAGCAGGGCCTGATCGAAGCGGCCCTGCGCCACCTGCTGGAGCAACTGCGCCAGGACCTACTCAAGCGCCTGGGCGACGGTCAGGTCAGCCCCGAGCAGCGCCTGCTGGCCATCGTCGAGGCCAACTTCAGCGAGTTCCAGCGCTCCGAACTGGCCGGGCGCACCTGGCTCAGCTTCTGGGCTCGCGCGGCCCACGAACCCGGCCTGGCGCGCCTGCAGCGGATCAACAACCGCCGCCTGCACAGCAACCTGCGTTACGCCTTCGGTCTCAGCCTGACGGCCGCAGCTGCCAACGATGCCGCCAGCCAGGCAGCCGCGATGATCGATGGCTTCTGGTTGCGCAGCACCCTGGGTAATGCCCCGGCCGCCGACTTCGCCGCCGCCGAGCGCCTGTGCAAGGGCTTCGTCATGGCCTGCCTGCGCGCCCACTCTGCCAAGGAGACCCCGAACCCATGAATCTGCCCCGCCACCTCAACTACATTCACGGTCGCCCACTGGCCAATGCCAGCGGCGAAACTTTCGACGTGATCAACCCCGCCACCGGCGAGGTGATCTACCAGGTGGAAGTGGCCGACGAGACCATCCTCGCCGCCGCCCTGGACAGCGCCGCCGAAGGCCAGCGTCAGTGGGCCGCACTCGGCGCCGTGGAGCGCAGCCGTATCCTGCTGCGCGCCGTGGCCCTGCTGCGTGAGCGCAATGACGAGCTGGCCGCCATCGAAGTACGCGACACCGGCAAGCCGTGGCAGGAAGCCGCGGTGGTGGACGTGCAGACCGGGGCCGACTCCATCGAGTTCTTCGCTGGCCTGGCGCCGATGATCGAAGGCAACCAGCAGGACCTGGGCGGCGACTTCTACTACACCCGCCGCGAACCGCTGGGCATCTGCGCCGGCATCGGCGCGTGGAACTACCCGCTGCAGATCGCCTGCTGGAAGTCGGCACCAGCACTGGCCTGCGGCAACAGCATGATCTTCAAGCCGTCCGAGGAAACCCCGCTGGGCGCGCTGAAACTGGCGGAGATCTTCAGCGAGGCCGGCGTGCCCGCTGGCGTGTTCAACGTGGTGCAGGGGGCCGGCAAGGTCGGCGCCTGGCTGGCCGAGCAGCCGCAGATCGCCAAGGTATCCTTCACCGGACAGATCAGCACCGGGCAGAAGGTCATGGCCGCCGCCGCCGGCTCGCTCAAGGAGGTGACCATGGAGCTGGGCGGCAAGTCGCCGCTGATCATCTTCGACGACGCCGACCTGGACAACGCGGTGTCCGCCGCCCTGCTCGGCAACTTCTACACCCAGGGCGAAATCTGCACCAACGGCACCCGCGTGTTCGTCCACGACAGCCTGCACGACGCCTTCCTCGAACGCCTGCTGCAACGCGTGCGCGACAACATCCGCATGGGCGACCCGATGGACCCGGACACCAACTTCGGCGCGCTGATCTCGCGCAACCACCGCGACAAGGTGCTCGGCTACATCGCCAGCGGCCTGGAGGACGGCGCGCGCCTCGCCTGCGGCGGCCAGGCCGCCCATCCGGCCTCGGCGCCCAATGGCTACTTCGTCGAGCCCACCGTATTCGTCGACTGCCGCGACGACATGCGCATCTGCCGCGAGGAAATCTTCGGCCCGGTGATGAGCGTGCTGCGCTTCCACGACGAAGCCGAAGTGCTGCGCCGCGCCAACGACACCGACGCGGGCCTGGCCGCCGGCGTGTTCACCCGCGACATCCGCCGCGCCCACCGCATGGTCGCCGGCCTGCAGGCCGGCATCTGCTGGATCAACGCCTACGGCGCCTCGCCGGCGCAGATGCCAGTCGGCGGCTACAAGCTGTCAGGCATCGGCCGCGAGAACGGCCTGGCCACCCTCAACCATTACACCCAACTCAAGGCCGTCTATGTCGGCATGGAGGACCTGCAGAGCCCTTTCTAAGGGCCGGGAGTCACGCATGACTTATTCTTCTGAGTACGACTACATCATCGTGGGTGCCGGTTCCGCCGGCTGCGTCCTGGCCAACCGCCTCAGCGCGGACGGCGCCCACCGCGTGCTGTTGCTGGAAACCGGCGGCAGTGACAAGAGCATCTTCATCCAGATGCCCACCGCGCTCTCGATTCCGATGAACACCCGCAAGTACGCGTGGCAGTTCACCACCGAACCCGAACCCTACCTGGACAATCGCCAGATGCACTGCCCGCGCGGCAAGGTGCTGGGCGGTTCGTCGTCGATCAACGGCATGGTCTACGTACGCGGCCACGCCAGTGACTTCGACGAGTGGCAGCAGCTCGGCGCCCAGGGCTGGGACTACGCCCATTGCCTGCCCTACTTCCGCAAGGCCGAGAGCTGGGCCTTCGGCGGCGACGACTACCGCGGCGCAGACGGCCCGCTCGGGGTGAACAACGGCAACAACATGCAGAACCCGTTGTACCGCGCCTTCATCGATGCTGGCGTACAGGCCGGCTACCCGGCCACCAGCGACTACAACGGCGCGCAGCAGGAAGGCTTCGGCGCCATGCACATGACCGTCAAGAACGGCCGCCGCTGGTCTACCGCCAATGCCTACCTGCGCCCGGCCATGAACCGCAGCAACCTCAAGGTGATCACCCACGCCTTGGTCGAGCGCGTATTGCTCGATGGGCAGCGCGCCGTCGGCGTGCGCTTCCAGCAGGGCGGCAAGGTGCAGGAAGTCCGCGCCAGCCGCGAGGTCATCCTCAGCGCCGGCCCCATCGGCTCGCCGCACCTGCTGCAGCTGTCCGGCATCGGCCGCGCGGATGTGCTCAAAGCCGCCAGCATCGCCGTGCAGCATGAGCTGCCGGGCGTTGGCGAGAACCTGCAGGATCACCTGGAGTTCTACTTCCAGTACCGCTGCCAGCAGCCGATCACCCTCAACGGCAAGCTCGACCTGTGGAGCAAGTTCCTTATCGGCACGCGCTGGCTGCTGAAGAAGGACGGCCTGGGCGCGACCAACCACTTCGAGTCCTGCGCCTTTATCCGCTCCACGGCCGACAGCCCCTGGCCGGATATGCAGTACCACTTCCTGCCGGCGGCCATGCGCTACGACGGCAAGGAAGCCTTCGACGGCCACGGCTTCCAGCTGCATGTGGGGCACAACAAGCCGAAGAGTCGCGGCTTCGTGCGCGTACGCAGCGCCGACCCGAGCGAAGCACCGCAGATCCGCTTCAACTACCTGCAGCACGAGGACGACCGCGCCGGCTTCCGTGCCTGCGTACGGCTGACCCGCGAGATCATCGCGCAGCCGGCGATGGACGCCTATCGCGGTGACGAGATACAGCCCGGCGCCGAGGTGCAGAGCGACGAGCAGATCGACCGCTTCGTCCGCCAGGCGGTGGAGAGCGCCTACCACCCCTGCGGCACCTGCCGCATGGGTGAGGACGAACTGGCGGTGGTCGACTCCGAAACCCGCGTGCGCGGCCTGCAGGGGCTGCGCGTGGTCGACTCCTCGCTGTTTCCGAGCATTCCCAACGGCAACCTCAACGCGCCGACCATCATGCTCGCCGAGCGCGCCGCCGACCTGATCCTCGGCCGCCAGCCGCTGGCGCCGAGCCGCGCCCCGGTGGCCCTGGCCGAACGCAGCGGCCAGCAGCAACGCCCGCACGCCCCGCAGCGCCGCGTCAACTGATCCCCCGGCGCGCCTCCCACGAGGCGCGCCGCATAACGCCAATTACAGGAGGAGCACCCCCATGCTATTGATCAAAGAACCCGTTGCAGCGACCAGGAGGGCGGCATGACTCTCTGGTTATCGATCGGAATGCTGTTCACCTTCGCCGCGATTGCCGCGGTGCTGCTGAAATGGGGCAACCTGCGCTGCATCGGCGTGACCCCGGTAAGAACCTTTACCTTTATCGCGATTCTCTTCACCTCGGGCCTGGATGTCGGCCTGATCATGTTTCCCCTCACCGAGTTCGCCGGCTACAGCGACCCGGCCAGCCCCGAATATGCCTTCGCCAACCCGCTGGCCATCGAGTTCGGCTTCTGGGGCTTCCTCATTTGGGGCTTCTATTTCCTCACCTGCTTCTACTTCTGCGTGATCGAGCCGCGCGTACGCTTCTTCGAGCTGCCGCTGGTCAAGCTGCTGAACAACCTGGTGATCATCGGCACCTGTGCCTTCACCGCCTTCCTGCTGCTGAAGAACCTGCCCTGGTACCTGCCGCAACTGGGCGACGGTGAGCAGCTGCAGCCGAGTTTCTACCTGATCGTGCTGCTGTCGATCGCCATCGCCGTGTACTCCAGCACCCAGCTGCGCTACGTGCGCCTGCTCAGCCTCGGCACCAGCTGGCTGTTCATCGGCCTGATCGCCTACATGTGGGGCGCCGCCTTCCTCGGCGAGCAGGGCAGCGTCGGCGACTTCTTCGCCACCGCCGGGCTGATCGGCGACTACTTCAACCACTTGGACAGCTTCCTGCTGCCGATCAACGACTACCACGCCTTCTACCTGTACTGGTGGTTCTCCTGGAGCATCATGATCGGCCAGTTCACCGCACGCTTCGCTGGCGGCCTGCGTACCTGGCAGCTGCTCGGCGCCATGCTGGTGTTCCCCTCGCTGGCCATCGGCGTGTGGTTCAGCGTGCTGTACTTCTACCACCAGCACGCGCTGAACATCGGCGGCATGCTCAACCTGGCGATGGTGGTGGTCGGCGTGAGCATGGTGGTCAACTCGCTGGACTCGCTGATCCGCCTGTACACCGACAACCTCGGCCTCAGCGTCGCCCGCTACGGACGCACGACCTACATCCTCGGCAACCTGGTCGCGCTCAGCGCGCTGACTCTGCTGTTCAAGCTGGAGTTCCTGCAGATCGAGTGGGTCGGCGCTCTGGTGATCGCCCTGTACTTCGGCTGCTTCGCCTACATCCTGCGCTACAAGCGCCGTGAGGTAATGGCCATCGAAGGCTCGCCGAAGGAGAACCGCATCGACTACGGCAAGCTGGAGCTGGCGGGCTAGGCGCGCAACAGCGTCCGCACCTTGGCCGCCGAAAGCTTCTGCAGGCCGCACAGGTAGTCGTGGTCGGCGCGGATATCGTGGCGCTCCCATAGCAGCGCCTGCAGATGCAGGGTCAGATTGGCCGCCATCTCGGCATCGGCCAGCGCGCGGTGGGCCTGGCCGGTACTGGGCAGGCCCACCCAGCTGTTGAGGTTGCCCAGCTTGTGGCTGGGCGCCTCCGGCAGCAGGCGCCGCGACAGCAGCAGGGAACAGGCGAAGTCGCGCTGGCGACGACGGCCAAGCAGATCCAGCTCGGCATCCCAGAACTTGGCATCGAACGCCGCGTTGTGCGCCAGCAAGGGCGCGCCACCGATGAACTCGGCCGCCTCGGCCATCACCTCCGCCACCGGCGGCGCGCTACGCACCATGGCGTTGCTGATGCCGGTGAGCTGCTCGATAAAGGGAGGCACCCAGGCGCCGGCATTCATCAGGCTCTGGTAGCGACCGACGATGCGCCCCTCGGCAATCAGCGCCACACCGATCTCGGTCGGCCGCGCGCCCTGGCTCGGCGACATGCCGGTGGTCTCGAAGTCGATCACGGCAATGGGTTCGGACATCGGTTACCTCAGTTCTTCAACAACAAAGCGCCTTCGACCGGCACGAAGCGGTCGGCGGCGCGAATCAGGGAATTGGCGGTGAGCCCGGCCACGCCATACACACAGCTGCTCACCCCATGGCGGGCGCGGATGCGTTCGAGCAGCAGGTCGAAGTCGCCATCGCCGGAGGCCAGCACCACCTCATCCACCCGTTCGGCAGCCTCCATCACGTCCAGGGTAATGCCCACATCCCAGTCGCCCTTGGCCGAGCCGTCGCTGCGCTGGATATAGGGTTTGAGCATCACCTGGAAACCGAGGTTGCGCAGAATCTGCTGGAACTGCCGCTGCTTGGCGTCGCCGCGGTCGATGGCATAGGCACGCGCCTCGACTATCTCGCCCAGCGCCGCTACCTGGCGCCACAGCTCGGCGTAATGGAAGTGACAACCATGGGCCTGGCGCACGGTATAGTAGAGGTTCTGCACATCGGCGAACAGGGCGATCTTCTTCACAGCAGGACCATAGGCGAAATGAGCGGCGATTATGCGGCATGCTCATGGTCATGTCCTCGCCCACGGCCATCGGCTAAAGTGAATGGCAGTAGTCCTTTGGTGAAATCTGCCGATGAATCCGCTTAGCGTCCTGCGCGACTCCGCCCACTTCTTCAGCCGCAACCTGCCGTTCATCGCCACGCTGTGTCTGCCGCTGATCGCCGCCGAATGCCTGGCGCGTGCCATCGTCGCCAGCCTCACCGACAGCGCCCACTCTCCCGCCTACGAGCTACTGGTCGGGCTGCTGTTCTACCCGCTGTACAGCGCCGCGCTGATTCTCTATCTCGATGCCCGCAGCCAGGGCCAGCGCCCGGCCGTGCGCGATCTGCTGGCCGGCTCCCTGCAGCTGTGGCCGGTCTTTGCCGTGCTGGCCGGGCTTACCACCCTGCTGATCATGCTCGGCGGTGCGCTGTTCCTGCCCCTGGCGCTGTATCTGATGGTCAAGCTGGCCTTCGCCGAATACCTGCTGGTACTGCGCGGGCTTTCGCCAGTGCAGGCGATGCGCGAAAGCGTGCTGCTCAGCCTCGGTCATTTCTGGTCGCTGCTGGCCTGCGTGCTGCTGGTGATCGTGCCGCTGTGGCTGCTGGACGACTGGACCCTCCAACTGCTGGGCGAGCAGCCGGACGCCATCGGCAGCCTGATACTGGATATCGTCAACGGCTTCCTGCAGCTGTTCTCCACCGTGGTGCTGTTCCGCTGCTTCATGCTGTGCAACCAGCGGCCGACCGAGGACAGCCACAGCAGCTGAGCCACGGCCAGAAGCATCGCCGAACGCCTGCTAGGCTTGAGAACCTCCACCTCAAGGAAGACCCTCATGTCCGAGCCCAACCCCAGCATCCTCTCCCACGTGTCCATCGGCACCAACCAGTTCGATCAGGCCGTGGCCTTCTATGACCGCGTCCTGGCCGCACTGGGCTGCAAGCGCATCCTCGAACATCCCGGCGCCGTGTCCTGGGGCCGCGAATACCCGGAGTTCTGGGTGCAGGCTCCGATTGATGGTCACCCGGCCAATGTCGGCAACGGCACGCACTTCGGCTTCGTCGCAAACAGCAAGGACCAGGTGCACGCCTTCTTCGAGGCCGCCGTCGCCGCCGGCGCCAGCCCGGACGGCCCACCCGGCCCCCGCCCGCACTACGGCGAGCCCTATTACGGCTGTTTCGTGCGCGACCTCGACGGGCACAAGATCGAAGCCGCGTACTGGGACATGGCCTAAGCGGCAACGGCTCAGCGGTAGGCCTTGGCCGCCTGCCGCAGCCATTGATCGCGCAGCAGCTCGCGCAGGGCCTGCTCCAGCACGGCACGATCGGCATCATGCTCACTGGCACGCGACAACCCCAGGTAAAGCAGGGTTCGGCTGGGCGGCCGGTAGCTCAGCTTGACCAGGCGCTGCCCAAGGTCGAGATCGCGCAACTGGAAGTCCACCTGGCAATCGGTGCCGATCATGACCTCGACACGCCCGCGCAACTGCATCTGCAGCAGTTGATCCTCGTTCTTCACCCCGACCTTGAGCAGGCTGGTGTCCGAATCGAAGGGCTCGAAGTACGCCGACTGCAGCACGTAGCCAATGCGCAGCCCCTGCAGCTTCTGGTAGCTGTCGACGGCCGCCGCACGCGAAGCAGGACCATACAGCCTGGGGCTGCAGGCGTAGTAGAAGGGATCCAGATAATCGATGTACTGCTCACGCTCCGGGGTGCGAGCCAGACCAGTCATCAGGTCGGCCTGACCGCTACGCATGTCCTCCAGCGCCCTGGCCCAGGGTTGCAAACGTATCTCGAAGCGCAGGCCGGTTCGCTTCTCCAGCTCATGCAACAGGTCGATATCCAATCCTTCCAACTGACCATCAGCACCGGCCATGCGAAAGGGTGGCCAGTAGTCGGTCACTACGCGCAGAGGGCGCTCCGGCGACTGCGCCCAAGCGCAGCTGCAGGCCAGCAACAACAGCGGCAGCAGACGCAGCATGGTCAGCGCGCCGTCGAGCCGGGCTTGAGCCCGGACAGCCGCGGCAGCAGCACCCGCTCGAACAAGCGCGGGAAGAAGCGCGCCAGCAACCGTGCACGCCAGTTGATGTTGGACAGCACCAGCAGGCGCCGACGGCGCAACGCACCCTGGTAGATCGCCTCGGCCACATCCTGCGCCGAGGCCACTTTGCCGATGGCCAGCGGCGGTTGCTGGGTCACCGAACCGTCGCCGACCAGGGCATTCTTGCGCAGATCGGTGGCAGTGAAACCGGGGCACACCAGCATGACGTTGACCCCGGAGCCCTTGAGCTCGGCGCGCAGAGTCTCGAACAGGCCGTGCAAGGCATGCTTGCTGGCGTTGTAGGCGCTGCGATAGAGCAGCGGCGCGAAGCCGGACAGCGAGCTGAGCACGATGACCTGCCCGCGCCGGGCGATCAGCCCCGCCAGCGCCGCCTTGGTGCAGTGCACGGCGCCGAAGTAGTTGACCGCCATGATGCGCTGGAACACCGCCAGTTCGGTGTCGGCAAAGGTACTGCGGTGGGTGATGCCAGCATTGTTGAGCAGCAGGTCGATACCGCCGAAACGCTCCTCGACCAGCCCCATCGCCTGTTGCACGGCCTGAGCATCCGCCACATCGCAGACCAGGCCGATGGCCTCGCAGCCCAGGTGATCACCCAGGTGCTGCACCAGGCTTTCCAGCCCTGCCTCCTGCACATCGAGAATGGCCAGCCGCGCGCCCGCCTGGGCGAAGCGCATCACCAATGCCCGGCCGATGCCGGCACAACCACCGGTCACCACCACCACCTTGCGTTCGAACACCTTGTTGGCGAAGACCTTGCGATACATGAACGCCCCCGTTATCCCGCCACTGTCCGTGCCAGATGCCGATCTGCCAGCACCGCACCCAGTACCTCCTCCAGCATAGTCGCAAGCCACTCACCACCACCGCCAAACGCGCCGAGCGCCACCGAAAACCCCAGGCGCTGCTCGCCACCACAGCCCG
The DNA here is from genome assembly GCA_038147895.1 of Pseudomonas sp. GTDB lineage: Bacteria > Pseudomonadota > Gammaproteobacteria > Pseudomonadales > Pseudomonadaceae > Aquipseudomonas. The sequence continues at coordinate 7,360 of JAYQUJ010000055.1, read as the reverse complement.
ACCGACCGGTCGCCCGCCCGGCTGGACAAAGCCCGAGAGCCCCGCCATGCTCAGAGCCGAACTAACAACAAGACGGCCAAGAGCCGCGAAGTAGACAATGCGCAGCCCCCTACTGACTGCTCTTCTGGCATGCCTGTATTCCGTCGCCTGCTGGGCGCAACCCGCCGCCGACAGCAAAACCATCAGCGTCGGCTTTTACGAATTCCCGCCCTACTCCTGGACAGATGAAGACGGCCGGCCGCAGGGCTCGATCCTTGCCCTCACCGAACGCCTGCTGCGCCACGCCGGCTACCGCGGCGAATACCGCTCGCTGCCCGGCGCTCGCCTGTACATGGCCCTGCAGAATGGCAGTGTGCAGCTCTGGCCCGGCGCCGGTGGCAAGGTCGAGCTGGCCGGACACACCTACGAGGCGCGCAACAGCCTGGGCGACTTCAACCTAGTGCTGTACCGCCGCCAGGACACTCCGGCACCACGCATTCCCGAGGGGCTACGCAACCGGGACCTTATCGTGATCACCGGCTACAGCTACTGGAAACAGGTCAACGACATGCTCAGCGACCCGGCTCTGGGCCTGAATACCCACCGCACCAGCACCCATGCCTCGGCCCTGGAGATGCTCCTGCGCAAACGTGGCGACTTCCTTCTCGATTACCAGGCCCCGGTGGAGCAGACCCGCAAATCCCTCGGCCTGTCGCCGTTGCCCTACACCCTGCTGCAGGCCATGCAATTGCGCCTGATTGCCTCACGCCACGTGCCCGGCAGCCAACGCCTGCTGGACGACCTGGATCGCGCCTACGAAGAACTGCAGGCCGCCGGCGAAGACTTGCACCTGGACTGATTGGCAGCCATCCCGTGTCTGCCGCGAACTTATCCCTGCTGGCGTAGACAAAGCTGCCAGCGCGGCCGCAGTGCTACTATCGCCAACCGGCGCAACGCCCGCGCCAGACACACTTGCCAGCACGCAAACAGACGATTCTCAGGGCAAGTCATTCCCCCACGCACTCCCCCGGAAGTCTCTATGGAAATGGATTGGAGTCAGGCGCTGCAGGAAAGCCTGAGCTGGCTCGCGATAGCCACCCTCATCACCTTCATCTCCTTCACTGCGGCCGCCGCCCTGGCCATCCGCTTCACCCGTTGGGGGCGTCAGTTCTGGCAGATAGCCGGGCCCTACCTCCATCCGCAGAACAGCTGGAAACCGCTGCTGGTGTTCGCCCTGCTGCTGGTGCTGGCACTGTTCTCGGTGCGCATGAACGTGCTCTTCTCGTTCTGGTACAACGGCTTCTACAGTGCCCTGCAGGAGCTGAACCAGACGGCGTTCTGGTTTCTCCTCGGGGTATTCGCGGTGCTGGCGACCATCCACGTGCTGCGCGCCCTGTTCAACTATTACGTGACCCAGGCCTTCAGCATCCGCTGGCGGGTCTGGCTCACCGACCGCCTCACCGCTGACTGGATGGATGGTGATGCCTACTACCGCGGGCAGTTCCTCGACACCCCGGTGGACAACCCGGACCAGCGCATCGAACTGGATGTGAACGCCTTCGTCAGCTACTCGGTGAGCCTGGCCCTGGGCGCCGTCAGCGCACTGGTATCGCTGGTGGCCTTTACCGCCATCCTCTGGGGCCTGTCGGCGCCGCTGACCGTGGGCGGCGTGGAAATCCCCCGGGCCATGGTGTTCGCCGTGTACATCTACGTGATCATCGCCACCTGGATCGCCTTCCGCCTCGGTCGCCCGCTGATCCGCCTGAACTTCCTCAACGAGAAGCTCACCGCCAACTTCCGCTACGCCCTGATGCGCCTGCGCGAATACGCGGAAAACGTGGCCTTCTACCAGGGCGCGGCCATCGAGCGCGGAACCCTGATGGGGCGCTTCTCGATGCTGATCGGCAACGTCTGGGCGCTGGTCTACCGGAGCCTGAAGTTCGACGGCTTCAACCTGGCCGTCAGCCAGGTGGCGGTGGTATTCCCCTTCATCCTGCAGGCGCCGCGCTTCTTCAGCGGCGCGATCAAGCTCGGCGACGTGATGCAGACCTCCCAGGCCTTCGGCCAGGTGCAGGACTCGCTGTCGTTCTTCCGCTCCTCCTACGACACCTTCGCCCAGTACCGCGCCACCCTAGACCGTCTCACCGGCTTCCTCGACGCCAACCAGCAATCGCGCGAACTGCCGCGGGTGGCGCGAATCAGCCAGGCCCAGGCCCTGGATATCGTCGGCATGCAGGTACAGCGCCCGGATGGCCACCCGCTGCTGAAGGACCTCAACCTCAATCTGCAACCGGGCCAGGCCCTGCTGATCAAGGGCCCGTCCGGCAGTGGCAAGACCACCCTGCTGCGCGCCCTGGCCGGCCTGTGGCCCTATGCCGAGGGCGAGGTGCGCAGCCCGGGCGGTCATGAAGCGCTGTTCCTCTCCCAGCGCCCCTACCTGCCGCTGGGTGACCTGCGCACCGCCATCGCCTATCCCGCCACCAGCGTACCGGGCGACGACGAGCGCCTGCAGCAGGCGCTGCGCCAGGTCAATCTGGCGCACCTGACCGAGCGCCTGGATATCAGCAACGACTGGTCACGCATCCTTTCCATCGGCGAGCAGCAGCGCCTGGCCTTCGCCCGGGTGCTGTACAACCGGCCGCGCATCGTCTTCCTCGACGAATCCACCTCGGCCATGGACGAGGGCCTGGAGCATGCCCTCTACTCGCTGCTACGCGAAGAGATGAAGGACAGCATGCTGGTCAGCGTCGGCCACCGCGCCACCCTCGCCGGCTTCCACAGCCACCGCCTGGAACTGGATGGCCAAGGCGCCTGGCAACTGGCCGAGCAGAGCAACGCCTAGCGCCACCAGCCGCCGGCCAAGCCGCTTACTTTCTGGGCTTGGCCCGCGCCGTCGGTTCGGCCACCAGCGGGTCATCCGGCCAGTAATGCTTGGGGTACCGGCCCTTGAGGTCCTTCTTCACCTCGGCATAGGTATTGGCCCAGAAACTGGCCAGGTCCTGGGTGACCTGCACCGGGCGGCGCGCCGGCGACAGCAGGTGCAGCAACACGCCCTGGCGACCGCCGGCGATGCGCGGCGTGGCCGCCAGGCCGAACAGCTCCTGCAGACGCACCGCCAGCACCGGCGGCGACTCGGCATAGTCGATGGCGATGCGTGAGCCGGACGGCACTTGCAGGTGTTTCGGTGCCAGCTCGTCGAGGCGTTGCGGCAGCGGCCAGGGCAGCAGCCCCGCCAGGATGCTCGGCAGGTCGAGATTGGCGAAGTGACTGAGGCGGCTGACCTTGCCCAGATACGGCAGCAACCAATCGTCCAGCGTACCGAACAGGGCCGTATCGGCCAGATCCGGCCACTCGCTGTCGCCCTTCTGCTCCAGATCGAGACGCCGCAACAGCGCCACCCGCGCCTGCCACTGGCGCAGCTCCGGCGTCCAGGGCAGCAGCTCCAGGCCCTTGCGCCGCACCAAGCCGAGCAACGCGCGGCCACGCGCTTCCTCGTCCAGGCCGGTCAGCGCCTCGCGGCTCAGCACCAGCTCGCCGACCCGGCGCTGGCGCTCGGCGCGCAGCACGCCCTCGCGCTCGTCCCACTCCAGTTCCTCGCGGACGCTCACCTGTTCCGCCAGCACCGAGTCAAAGAGTGCCGGATCGAGATCGGCGGCCAGGTAGATGCGTTCCTCGCGTTGCCCCTGGCGACTGCCGAGGTCGGTGATCACCAGCCACTCGTGCTTCATCAGCGCGTCCGGCTCGCCGAACTGCGCGGCGCGGCCGTTGGCCAGGCGATAGTCGCCACCACCGGCCTTGCGCTGGCGGGCGACCCTATCCGGATAAGCGAAGGCCAGCAATGCGCCGAGCCAGCGCGGGTGCTCGGGATCGGCCACCGCTTCGTCGGCCTTGCCGCGTAGCGAGGAGCGGAACTGGCGGGCCAGTTGCCGGGCGCGCTGCACGCCACCACGGGAGCCTCCAGCAGCCCGGCTCTCGCCTGATAACAGCGCCATGCGACTGTGCAGATCGGCACCGGCGCCACGCAGAATATCGCGCTCGCCGAGCAGCGCCGCCAGGTCCGCCGCCAACGCACCGAGGCCCAAAGCCTGGCCGCGCAGCAGCAGGTGAGCGATGCGCGGATGCGCCGGCAGCTCGGCCATCGCCTGACCATGAGCGTTCAACCCGCCGCGCGCGTCCAGTGCACCGAGGCGTGCCAGCAGATCGCAGCCCTGGGCGTAGGCAGCGCTTGGTGGCAGATCGAGCCAGGCCAGCTCCTGCGGCTGTACGCCCCAGCGCGCCAGTTGCAGGGCCAGGCCGGCGAGATCGGCGGCGAGGATTTCCGCCGTGCCATAGGCGGCCAGTTGTTCGTGCTGGGTCTGCGACCACAGGCGATAGCACACGCCCGGCTCCAGGCGACCGGCACGACCGGCGCGCTGGGTGGCCGAGGCGCGGGAGATGCGCTGAGTATCCAGACGTGTCATGCCGCTGGCCGGGTCGAAACGCGGCACCCGCGCCAGCCCCGCGTCCACCACCACGCGCACGCCGTCGATGGTCAAACTGGTCTCGGCGATATTGGTGGCCAACACCACCTTGCGCTTGCCGGCCGGCGCCGGCTCGATGGCCGCGCGCTGGGCAGAAAGCTCCAGCTCTCCATGCAGCGGGCAGAGCAGGATCTCGGGGCGACTGCCCAGGCTCTCCTGCAGCTGCTCGTGAACGCGACGGATCTCGGCCTGACCGGGAAGAAACACCAGCAGGCTGCCCGGCTCGTCGGCCAGGGCCTGTAATACGGTCTGCACCACGCGCGGCTCGATCCGCTCGCCAGGCTGAAAGGGCGCGCCCCAGCGCATCTCCACCGGGTGCATGCGGCCTTCGCTGGAAACCACCGGCGCATCGTCGAGCAGCGCAGAGAGGCGCTCGCCCTCCAGGGTCGCCGACATCAGCAGGACTTTGAGCGGCGGCTCGTCGCGCAGCAGTGCGCGTCCGTTAAGGGTCAGCGCCAGGGCCAGATCGGCGTCCAAACTCCGCTCATGGAACTCATCAAAGATGACCAGACCTACACCTTCCAGCGCCGGATCGTCCTGCAGGCGGCGAGCGAGAATGCCTTCGGTGACCACCTCGATACGTGTGTTCGGCCCGACCTTGCTATCCAGCCGAATGCGGTAGCCCACCGTCTCGCCGACCTTCTCGCCCAGCTCGCTGGCCAGACGTTCGGCGGCGGCGCGGGCGGCCAGGCGGCGTGGTTCCAGCATGAGGATCGTCTGCCCGGCCAGCCAGGGCTCCTCCAGAAGAGCCAAGGGCACGCGGGTGGTCTTGCCGGCGCCAGGCGGAGCTTCCAGCACGGCCTCATGGCGCTGATTCAGCGCGGCGCGCAGGGCTGGCAGTACATCATCGATAGGCAGGCGGTTCATGGCATCTCCAGACAGGCCGGCGATTATAAAGATGAACTGCTACCGTTCGTCGGCATCCAACTGCAACAACGGCCTTGCTATAGTGCCGCCCACATTGTCAGGAGGTGCATATGCGCACGTTTTCCCGCGTTACCGGTGGTGTTCTCACTCTGACCCTGCTCGCCCAACTGAGCGCCTGCGGCACCATCCTGTACCCGGAGCGGCGCGGGCAGATCGACGGCAAGGTCGACATCGCCGTGGTCGGCATGGACGCCATCGGCATCCTGTTCTTCGTGATTCCCGGCCTCATCGCCTTCGGCATCGACTTCGCCACCGGCGCTATCTACCTGCCGGGTGGGCATCAGGCCAGCCTGGCCCCTGAACACCTGCGCGAAGCCATCGGTGCCGACGGCCAGGTCGATGCGCTCAAGCTCAAGGCCATTCTCCACCGTGAACTGGGCCGCGATCTGCCGCTGGACGACCCACGCCTGATCCAGCACAGCGGCAACACCGAGCAGCTGGCCGCCTACGGTCTGCGCCCCGCCGCCTGATAGATATCGCCACCCAGATGAGCACAGCGCACCACGCCCGCCTGTTACGCCAGGCCACCTCGGCCGCCCTGGCCACTGCGCTGCTGCTGGCCGCGGCCAAGGCCGTGGCCTGGTGGTTGAGCGGCTCGGTCAGCCTGCTGGCCGGCCTGACCGACTCGTTGCTGGATGGCGCCGCCTCGCTGCTCAACCTGATCGCCGTACACTACGCTCTGCGCCCGGCCGACGAAGATCACCGCTACGGCCATGGCAAGGCCGAAGCCCTAGCAGGTCTGGCCCAGGCGCTGTTCGTCGGCGCCAGTGCGGTGCTGGTGGCACTGCAGGCTATCGATCGCCTGCAACATCCGCAGCCCCTGGGCGCCCAGGCATTGGGTATCGCGGTGATGCTGCTGTCGCTGGCGATGACCGTTGCCCTGCTGCTGTTCCAGCACCATGTGATCCGCGAAACCGGCTCCACGGCGATTCGCGCCGACTCCCTGCATTACCGCTCCGACCTGCTGCTCAACAGCAGTATCCTGCTCGCCCTGGTGCTGGCCGCATTCGGCTGGCAACGGCTGGACCCGCTGTTCGGTTTGGCGATTGCCGGCTACATCCTGTGGAGCGCGATCAGCATCGTCCGCGAAGCCGTGGCCGTGCTGATGGACGAAGCGCTGCCGCCAGACGTCAACGAACGCATGCACGAGCTGGCCTGCGCCGTGCCCGGCGTACTCGGCGCCCATGACCTGCGCACACGGGTTTCCGGAACTCGCTGGTTCGTCCAGTTGCACCTGGAACTCCCCGGTGAGCTCAGCCTGAGCGAAGCGCACCAGCGCTGCGAAGCCGTCGAACAGGCCATCCACGCCGCCTATCCGCGTGCCGAAGTGCTGGTGCACGCCGATCCGGTAGACGTGCTGCAGCGCTGAACCCCGCACGTCAGCCGAACTCGCAGGTCACCTCGCCCAAACCGTCAACCCTGAAGCTCAGACGATCGCCCCGTGCCACCTCCAGCATCGGCGCCTGAGCCCCGGTCAACAGCACGTCGCCAGCGCGTAGCGGTTGGCCGAGGCTGGCGCATTTGCGCGCCAGCCACAACGCCGTGGCCAGGCAGTCCGCCAACAACAGGGGCAGGCCGACATGCACCGCCTCGCCATTGCGCAGCAGATCGCCGTGCAGCGCCACACCGCCCAGCTGTTCCAGCGGCATCGGCTGATCACCCAGAACATAAAGCCCGGACGAGAGGTTGTCGGCCACCGCATCGAGCAGGGTCAGTTGCCAGCCTTCGATGGCCGAGTCGTTGATCTCCAGCGCCGGCACCACGCCGGCGAGGCAGGCCAGCAACTGCTCCTGAGTGATCTCGCCACCCGGCAGATCGCGCTCCAGCAGCAGTGCCAGTTCGATCTCCACCTTGGGCTGCAGCAGGCGCTCCCAGGCGATGCTCGCGCCCGACTGGCAAGCCGTGTCGGCCAGCAGCCAGCCGTACAACGGCTC
>JAYQUJ010000054.1:0-27376 GCA_038147895.1 Pseudomonas sp. | reverse complement strand
GGCCAGAACACGCAGGCAGAAAAAAGCCCGGCAATAGCCGGGCTTTTTCGTTATGCAGATCGATCAGCTCGACAGGTACGACGAGCGGGTCAGACCCAGGCGCAGGGCGTCGAGGTACTGGGTACGCTCGGCGGCGCTGAGCTTGGCGCCGGCCACCTTGTCGCGGTAGTAGGTCATCAGCTCCTCGGGCGACAAGTGCACGTAGCGCAGCATATCCTCGATGGTGTCGTGGGTCTCGATGCCGGTGTGGTAGGCCGTGCCGTCCGGACGCTGGTGGATGTTCACCGAGTCGGTGTCGCCGAACAGGTTGTGCATGTCACCGAGGATTTCCTGGTAGGCGCCCACCAGGAACACGCCCAGCACATAGTCCTCGCCCTCGCGCACCTCGTGCACTGGCAGGCTGGTCTCGATCGACTGCTCGTCGACGTACTGGCGGATCTTGCCGTCGGAGTCGCAGGTCAGGTCCTGCAGCACGGCGCGGCGCAGCGGTTCTTCTTCCAAGCGGGTCAGCGGCAGGATCGGCAGGATCTGGCCGATGGCCCAGGTGTCCGGCAGGCTCTGGAACACCGAGAAGTTGCAGATGTACTTGTCTGCCATCTTGTCGTTGAGCTCGTCGAGCAGCGCACGGTGCGAGCGTTGGCGCGCCTTGAGCTGGTTGTGCAGGCGGCGGCAGATGGCGAAATAGCACTGCTCGGCCAGGGCCTTCTCGGCCAGCGACAGCTTGCCGGCAGAATATTGCGCCGCCACTTCCTCGATGTAGTGAGTCGCGCGCCAGTAGCTCTCGGCGACCATTTCCGGATCGGTATCACCCAGCAGCTCGATCAACGCCTGCAGCACTTCCGGCTGCTCGACGGCCGGGTCGATCTGCGGCATCTCATCGTTGTGCTTCTCCACGTCGGTGACCTGCACCACCAGCACCGCGTGGTGCGCGGTCATGGCCCGGCCGCTCTCGGAGAAGATGTGCGGGTGCGGGATGTCCTGGCGGTCGCAGAACTCCTTGAGCATGTCGACCACCGCATCGGCGTAGTCGGCCATGTCGTAGTTGATCGAGCTGGCGCTGCGCGAGTGAGTGCCGTCGTAGTCCACACCCAGGCCGCCGCCGACATCGATATGGTCGACCGGCAGGCCCAGCGCGCGCAGCTCGCCGTAGTAGCGGATGGCCTCGCGGAAGCCCTTGCGGTAGTCGGCGATGTTGGCGATCTGCGAACCCATGTGGAAGTGCAGCAGGCGGATGCCCTGGTCCAGGCCGGCCTGCTTGAAGCGCTCGACCACGGCTAGGATCTGCGCGGCGGACAGGCCGAACTTGGACTTCTCGCCACCGGTGTCTGCCCACTTGCTTGAGGCCAGCGACGACAGGCGCACGCGCAGGCCGATCTGCGGGGCGACCTTGAGTTCGGCCGCCACGTCGATGACGAACTGCACCTCGGATTCCTTCTCGATCACGATGAACACGTTGTGACCGAGCTTCTGTCCCATCAGCGCCAGGCGGATGAACTCGCGATCCTTGTAACCGTTGCAGACGATGGTGCCGCCCTTGGGCGCCAGCGCCAGCACGGCCATCAATTCCGGCTTGGAGCCGGCTTCCAGGCCGATGGAGACGTCCTGGGTGGCGATGATGTTCTCCACCACCGCTTCCTGCTGGTTGACCTTGATCGGGTACAGGGCGGTATAGCGGTTGCCGTATTCCAGGCGCTCGATGCTGGCGTCGAAGGCGCTGGTCAGCTGCCGCACGCGGTACTGCAGGATGTCTGGGAAACGCACCAGCAGCGGCAGCGACAGGCCGCTCTCACGCAGACCATCGAGCTGGCCGTAGAGGTCGATCGGCGCGCTGTCCGGGCCGTTGGGACGCACCTCGACACGACCGTCGTCATTGATCGAGAAGAAGCCGGCGCCCCAGTGGCGTATGCCGTATACGCTGCGGCTGTCCGCAACTGTCCATTGGCTGCCGTCGTCTTTGCGTGTGCGTCTTGCGGCCATCGAGGTCTCCCTGTAGCGAGGTAAAGGCTGCCGCCCATGGGGCCGCAGATGTAAGCCATGGATATGACGATTACAGGTGCATGGACTGCACCCGTTGGAAAGAAGTTTAGGAAAGTCCGGCTCAGCCGCCGGATTTCTTGGCCTTGAAGCCGCGCTTGGTCAGCTCTTCGAGCAGCAGCTCGACCATGTCGCCCTGGATCTCGATGACGCCATCCTTCAGCCCGCCACCACAGCCACAACGTTTCTTCAGCGCACTGGCCAGCTCTTTCAGCTCGGCTTCGGCGAGAGGAATACCAGTGACAGTAGTAACGGTCTTGCCGCCACGGCCCTTGGTTTCGCGGCGCACGCGGGCAATGCCATCGCCTTCGGGAATGAAGGTCTTCTTGCAGATGCAGGCATCCACCGGCTGACTGCAATCGGGGCAGTGCCGACCGCTGTCGGTGGAGTAGACGAGACCGCCGAGGGCGGATAACGACGAAGCTTTCTTGACCACCGGCATGTCCTCGTAGGGGTCAGGATAGCGACTGGCCGGCAGGGGCCGACCGCGAAGCCCCACTCAGGCAGGGGCAGCGCTACCGGGCTGGCGCCCGGGTTCAGAGGGGGCGCAGTGTAAGGGCAAAACGCTAGGTTGCTAAGTGCAAAATTGCGGCAATGATCGACGGATTGGCGACCCCGTGCGGCATCGTGCACGGCACGCATGGAAATACTGCACAAATCCACGCCCGGCGCGGCTTTGGCTCCCCTCTCCCCTTGGGAGAGGGGCCGGGGGCAAGGGTCTTTCAAGCCGCTCCATATTACCTGTAGCCCCCTCACCCCAACCCTCTCCCAGGGGGAGAGGGGGTTATTACTGCGTCGCCAGATACAGCCGTAGCGCCTGCAGCGAGTCCGGGCAATAGGGCCGCTCGGTGGCGTCGGCCAGCGCCTCGGCCGGTGCGATGAAACGCGCCTCCATCACCTCCTCCGGTTGCAGCACCAGCGGCGCGTCGGAGCAGGCGGAAAACACCGCACACCACAACCGGTTATCCGCCTGATCGAAGAAGAAGCGCCCATGCTCGTGCAGCTCGACGCCGGCAATCCCCAGTTCCTCATGCAGTTCGCGGGCTGCAGACTCGGCGTAGCTCTCGCCTTCGCCGACCATGCCACCGGCCGCCACATCCCAGTAGCCGGGGTAGATGGCCTTGCTCAGGGTGCGCCGGTGCACGCACAGCTCACCAGCGGAATTGAACAGCAGAATGAAAGTACCGCGCCCGATCAGCCCCAGCTGGCGCAACTCCGCGCGCGGCAGGCTGCCAAGCAGGTTGTCCTGCTCGTCGACCCAGGCGATACGCTCGGCATCGGAGGCGGCACGATGGGCCGCCTCGCGTTCGCTGATGGCCATCAGCCCTGGCTCAGCAAGGTACGAAGGTCGATGATCGCGGCGTTGGCGCGGGAAATGTAGTTGGCCATCACCAGCGAGTGGTTGGCCAGCACGCCATAGCCACTGCCATTGAGCACCATCGGGCTCCACAGCGGCTCCTGCGCCGCCTCCAGTTCGCGGATGATCTGCCGCACACTGACGGTGGCGTTCTTCTTCGCCAGCACGTCGGCGAAATCCACCTCGATGGCGCGCAGCATGTGCGACAGCGCCCAGGCCTGACCGCGGGCCTCGTAGAACACGTTGTCGATCTGCAGCCAGGGGGTCTTCACCTCCTCCTCGCGCACCGGCACGCTCTCGCCTTCCGGCACCGCGCGGTTGTCCTGCAGGTCGGTATTCAGACGTACCCGGCCAACGCTGGCAGACAGGCGCTGCGACAGCGAGCCCAGGCGCGTGGCAACGTCACCCAGCCAGTTGTTGAGGTTGTCGGCGCGGGTATAGAACTGCGCGTTGGGCTGGCTCGGGTCGGCCAGACGCGCCAAATAGCGGTCCAGCGACTTGATGCCTTCCTTGTACTCGGCCTCTGAGGCCGGCAGCGCCCAGCTCTTGTTGTCGAAGTTGAAGCGTGGCTCGGCCTTGGCCAGGTCCGGGTCCTCGGTGGACTGCGACTGCGAGCGGGCGAAGTCCTTGCGCATGGCTCGCGACAGATCGCGCACCTGCACCAGCACGCCGTACTCCCAGGAAGGCATGTTATCCAGCCACAGGCCGGGCGGGGCGATATCGTTGGACAGGTAACCACCGGGCTTGTCCAGCAGGGTCTGCGCCACCTGCTTCAGGGTTTCCACAGTGGTGTAGCCGCTGGCCATCTGCCGCTGGGCCTTCTCGGCCGCCGCCTGGGCCCGCTGTTGCACGGGGAATAGGTCGGGCTCCTGGCTCCACCACCAACCCACCAGCAGCGCACCCAGCAGGTAGATGCCGAGCAAGCTGCCCACCACCCGACCGAACCAGCGTCCGCCAAAGTAGCTGCGCGCATCGTCCATCCGCTCATCGACGCTGCCGCGCAGCCCCTCGCTATTCTTCTTCCAATCCAACATGGCCTTGTCCTTGATCAACTCGTTGATTCATCCGACCCCATCCAGGGCCGATAGGTGCCCAGCACTATAAGTGAAGCGCAGGAACGTCGCAGTGACGGAATGGCACGACAGAGGGCAAAACCGCCAAATGTTGGAAATCTGACGTCAAATGACCGAAGGTTGTAGTGCAAAACACAACCAGTGGTAGCATGAGGCCATCATAGGCCCACAAGGCCAAACCATGATCGACCAGATAACTGTCATGTCCGAGCCAGAAGACCCCAGCCGCGACCGCCTCAAGCAGCACTTCGCCAAACGCGTCATCCACCAGGCGCGCCAGGTGCTGGAAGTCTGGCAGCGACTGCAGCAGGGCGAGTGGGATGCCACCGTGATGGCCGAGCTGCTGGAGGCCAATGTCGGCCTGCTGCGCTACGCCGAACGCTTCGAACAGGAACTGCACATCCAGCTAGCCCGCTCCATCGGCCATTGCCTGGAGGCGGTCGAAGCCAATCGCGGGCGCCTGACCAGCCCGTTGATCACCGAACTCAACCAATTGATGCAGCGCCTGTCGCGCACCGGCCTGCGCCATGGCGATCAGTACGAGCAGACCTATCTGCCACCGCTGCGTAAACCGGTATACCTGGCCCTGCAGGACTTCGACCGCGCCCAGCGCCTGGCCCAGCAACTGGAATTCTTCGGCCTCAGCGCGCAGCCGCTGGGCAACGCCAACGCCTTCCGCGCCGCCATGGCCGAGCGCCACCCGTCCGCCATTCTGATGGAGGTCGACTTCGCCGGCCCCGGCCAGGGCATGGTGCTGGCCAGCGAGGCCCAGCAGGGGTTGGAGCATAAGCTGCCGTTGCTGTTCTTCAGCCACGCGGATGTCGATACGCCAACGCGCCTGGCTGCCGTGCGCGCCGGTGGCCAGGAGTTTTTCACCGGGGCCCTGGATGCTTCGGGCCTGATCGAGCGCATCGAAATTCTCACCAACGTGGTGCAGTACGAGCCCTACAAGGTGCTGATCGTCGACGACTCGCGGGCCCAGGCCACCCATACCGAGCGCGTGCTGAACAGCGCCGGTATCGTCACCCGCACCCTGATCGAGCCGATCCAGGCCATGGCCGAGCTGGCCGATTTCCAGCCGGATCTGATCATCCTCGACATGTACATGCCGGATTGCAGTGGCACCGAACTGGCCAAGGTGATCCGTCACAACGACCGCTACGTCAGCGTGCCGATCATCTACCTGTCCGCCGAGGACGATCTGGACAAGCAGCTCGACGCCATGAGCGAAGGCGGCGACGACTTCCTCACCAAGCCGATCAAGCCACGCCACCTGATCGCCACCGTGCGCAACCGCGCGGCACGGGCACGCAACCTCAAAGCCCGTATGGTGCGCGACAGCCTCACCGGGCTGTTCAACCACACCCACACCCTGCAGCTGCTGGAAGATGCGCGCTTCCGCGCCCGCCGCGACGGCCAGCCGCTGGCCTTTGCGATGATCGATATCGACCACTTCAAGAAGGTCAACGACACCTACGGCCACCCCATGGGCGACCGGGTGATCAAGAGCCTGGCGCTATTCCTCAAGCAGCGCTTGCGCAAGACCGACCATATCGGCCGCTACGGTGGTGAAGAATTCGCCGTGGTGCTGCCGGATACCGACGCCGTCACCGCCGCCAAGGTGCTCGACGAAATCCGTCGGCGCTTCGCCGAGATCCACTACCCGGCGCAGCCCCAGGATCTGTCCTGCACATTCAGCTGCGGCATCGCCGAACTGCGCGACGGCCTGGACTGCAACAGCCTGTCGAAGAACGCCGACGAAGCGCTCTACGTCGCCAAGCGCGGCGGACGCAACCGGGTAGAAATTCATCTCGACCAAGCGTGATCCGCGTCACGCTGTCATAAAGCCTTAACCAAACCGCAATAACCTGCGGGCACCGTTTTTCAGCAGTCCCGGTGTCCGCGATGCGCCTCAAACAACTCACCAACCTGTCCACCACCCTGCTGGTCAGCGCCTGTCTGATCCTCGGCGGCACACTCTGGTGGTCGGAAAAGGCGCTGGAGCAGCCCTATCTGCTGATGCAGCGCTACCTGAGCCTGTCGCAACAGTTCCAGCAGCAGGTTGCCACCAATATCCAATCCTACCTGGGCACGGGCGACGCCCTGCGCCATCGTCAGGCGCTGGAGTCCATTGGCGCCCTGGAAAGCCAGCTCGACGAGATCCCCAGCCAACTGGCCGAGCAATTGCGCCCAAGCCTGACCCAGCTTGGCCAGTTCGTCGCCAGCGACCTGCTGGCGGCCGGCAAGCTGGCAGGCGACCCACAGGGCCTGCTGCTGCAGGCCGAGCGGGAAATCGGCGGTGCCCTCGACCAACTCGACAGCTATGCAGCCGACAGCGGCAACGCCCAGGCAGCCGAGTACCGTCAGCCGCTGTTCCAGGCCGCGCAACACCTGGTTCGCCTGGCCCACGCCCGCGGCAAACTGGTCACCAGCGGCCGCGAAGAACTGGCCGGAGATGTCGAGCGCGAGCAACAGAAGCTGGCCCAGCTGGCAACAGAGATCGACAACCTGCCCTTGCTCGGAGTGGCCGAAGAGGCCGCTGGCAGCGACAGCTTCGCCGCCCTGCTCGGCCTGGACAGCGACAGCGAGCAACAACAGGCCGAAGACAAGGGCATCGCCCTCAAACGCGAACTGGCCAGCCTGATCAAGCGCTACCCCAGTGAACTGGAGCGCACCCGTACCCTGATCCGCCAACGCGGTGAACTGGCCACCAATAGCAGCGCCCGCGTGGCCGACCTGCAACAGGCCCTGGCCGCCCTGGAGCCCGCCGTGCGCGCCGAGCACGGGCGCATCCAGGGTGAAGTACGCCTGATCCAGGGCCTGGTCATCGGCCTGATCCTGCTGATCGCCCTCGGCCTGGATCAGATCCAGCGCCGCCTGAGCACGGTTCTCAGCCATCTGGCACCGTCCCTGTCGACCTGGGCCGCCGGCGATTTCGCCGCCGAGGTGAAAATTCGTACCCGCACCCGGGAAATGCGCGATATCGAGGAATCCCTCAATCACCTGCGCCGCTATCTGGTGGAGCTGGTCGGCACCATTCACCAGCACGCCGGCGAAGTGGCCGGCAGCAGCCAAACCCTGGCCGAACTGAGCCAGGGCCTGCACGGCGGCGCCGAGCGCCAGCTGGCCGATACGGCGCAGATTCGCGACGCCCTGGGCGAGCTGGAAGCCACCATCGGCCAGGTCGCCGACGATGCCAGCCAGGCCGCCGAGGCCAGCCGCGCCGCCAGCCAGGCGGTGGAACAGGGTCAGCGGGTGATCGAACAGAGCCTCACCGGCCTGCATGCGCTGGTCGGCGAGGTGCAGGGCAATGCCCAGTCCATCGAACAGCTGGCCGCCGAAACCGCCACTATCGGATCTGTGCTGACGGTGATTCGCGGCGTGGCCGAACAGACCAACCTGCTGGCACTCAACGCCGCCATCGAGGCCGCCCGCGCCGGCGAGATGGGCCGCGGCTTTGCTGTGGTAGCCGACGAGGTGCGCTCCCTGGCCCAGCGCACCAGCGGTGCCACCGACGAGATCCAGGAACTGATTGCCCGCCTGCAGCAGGCCGCGCAGAGGTCGGTCAGCGCCATGCGCGCTCAGGTCGAGCATGCCGAAGCCACCGCCAGCCAGGCCGAGCAGGCCGATGGCGCGCTGGATGAAGTGGTGGTCGCCATCCGTACCATCGCCAGCATGGCCGAGCGCATCGCCGAAGCCACCGCCCAGCAGGGCGGCACGGCCAGCGAGATCCGCGACCGCAGCGAACGCATCCACCTGATGGGCGACGACAACCTCAGCCGTATCGGCGAAGGTCGCGCTCAGGGTGAACAGCTGCTGCAACTGGGCGGGCGCTTACACACCGCCGTACAGGCCTTCCGCGTATAGGTTGGCGCCGAGCGCCGCGAAGCCCAACACGCAACGCCGCGCCAGCAATACCGCCCAGCCCCTGGCAATATCCGCTGACACCCTGCGCCACCCGGCCGCCTGGGGTCAGCGGCGCATCTTGGGTATGATGCCCGCCTGATCCGCCGTGCGAGCCTCCCATGCGCCGTCTGCTGCCCCTGTTCCTGCTGCTGTTCACCCTGCCGGCCATGGCCGGGCTGTTCGATGATCCCAAGCCGCGTGGCGTGATCGACGACACCACTCTGAACAACAGCGACGACTTCCTGCCGGTGCGTGAGGCATTCAAGCTCAGCCTGGTGGAGCAAACGCCCCAGTCGGTCAAACTGCGTTTCGTCAACGCCGAGGGCTACTACCTCTACCGCCACCGTTTCCAGTTCCGCATCGAGCCGAGCGACCTGGCCAAGGGCGAAGCCGTACTGCCGGCCGGCGAGCCCAAGCACGACGAATACTTCGGCGATGTCGAGGTGTACTACGGCATCACCGATGTCACGCTACCGATAGACAACCCCATCGACCTGCCCTTCACCGTCCATGTCGGTTACCAGGGCTGCGCCGACAAGGGTCTGTGCTACCCGCCGGAGACCGAGCGCATCGAGGTCGATGGCCAAGGTGCGGCACCGACCAATAGCGCGGCCGCCGCTGCCGCACCGGCAAACACACCCGGCGGCTGGACCTGGAAAGAACTGGCGCTGTTCTTCCTCGGCGGCCTGGCCCTGACCTTCACCCCCTGCGTGCTGCCGATGCTGCCGATCCTCACCGGCGTAGTGCTGCGCGGCCAGCCGGGCGGCGCGCGCAGCCTGGTACTGTCACTGGCCTATGTGCTGCCAATGGCGATCAGCTTCGCCATTCTCGGCGCACTGATGGGCGTATTCGGCGCCGAACTCAATCTGCAGGCACGTCTGCAATCGCCCTGGGTACTGGCACCCTTCGCTTTCTTCTTCGCCCTGCTCGGCGCCGCCAGCCTGGGCTTCCTCGAACTGCGCCTGCCGGCCGCCATCGATGGCCCGCTGCAGAACCTCAGCCAGCGCCTGAAAGGCGGCACCGTGTTCAGCGCCGCCGCCCTCGGCGTGCTCTCCAGCCTACTGGTGTCGCCCTGCGTATCGGCGCCGCTGGCCGGCGCCCTGCTGTATATCAGTGCCAGCGGTGATGCCCTCGGCGGGGGCCTCAAACTGTTGGCCCTGGGCCTGGGCATGGGCACGCCTCTGGTGCTGTTCGCCGTTGGCGGTGGCGCCCTGCTGCCGAAATCCGGCAACTGGATGATCGGCGTGCGCAACCTGTTCGGCGCCCTGCTGCTGGCCGTGGCCATCTGGCTGCTGGAGCGCGTCGTGCCCGGCCAGGTCAGCCTGGCCCTGTGGGGCCTGTGGGCCGCCGGCATCGCCCTGTGGCTCGGCGTGCTGGAACTCACACCCAAGACCCATCATCAGAAGCTCGCCCAGCTGATCGGCCTGCCGCTGCTGGTCTACGCCGTTATCGCCTGGATCGGTGCCCTGCAGGGCGCCAGCGATCCGCTGCGTCCGTTGGGCCGTATCGAGGCCAGCGTCGCCACTCAGGCGACTGCCGCCACCCACAGCGAGTGGCAGACCATCACCACGCCGGCCGAACTGGACGCCGCCCTCGCCGAGGCGAAGAGCGCCGGTCAGCCGCTGTTGCTGGACTGGTACGCCGACTGGTGCATCAGCTGCAAGGTGATCGAGCGCGAAGTGCTGACCGCACCGAGCGTCACCGCGCAGCTGGGGGGCTATCGTCTGCTGCGCTTCGACATCACCGAAAGCAACGAACAGCAACGCGCCCTGCTCGACCGTTACCAGCTGTTCGGCCCGCCAGCGATCCTGTTCTTCGGAGGAAAGGGTGACGAATGGGCGGATTTGCGTGTCGTAGGTGAAATCAGCGCCGCCAACTTCGCCGAACGCCTGACCCGCGCCGCCACCCGCCAGAACTGACAACGTCATATTTCTGCCGTAAATTTCGTCCATCTTGCTGGCTATTTCTGGCAACTGGACAGCCCGCAGCGCTTTCGGCATAGTCCCGGCCAATCCAAGGTCAGAACAATAAGGAAGCGCCCATGGCCACTCTCCTGGTGCTGCACGGCCCCAACCTCAACCTGCTGGGCACCCGCGAGCCCGACAAATACGGCGCCACCACCCTCGCCGAAATCAATCAGGATCTGGAGCAACGCGCCCGCGCCGCCGGCCATCACCTGATGTACCTGCAGAGCAATGCCGAGTACGAACTGATCGACCGCATTCACGCCGCGAAAGGCGAAGGTGTCGACTTTATCCTGATCAATCCCGCCGCTTTTACCCATACCAGCGTCGCATTACGTGACGCATTGCTGGCGGTGAGCATCCCATTCATCGAAGTGCACCTGTCCAACGTGCACAAACGCGAACCCTTCCGCCATCACTCCTACTTCTCCGACGTAGCGGTGGGAGTGATCTGCGGCCTCGGCGCCAGCGGTTACCGCCTGGCTTTGGAAGCCGCCCTGGAACATTTAGAACGCCCCTGACCTCACCCTTGGGAGTTGAAAAACTATGGATATCCGCAAAGTCAAAAAACTGATCGAGCTGCTGGAAGAGTCCGGTATCGATGAACTGGAGATCCGCGAGGGCGAAGAGTCCGTGCGCATCAGCCGCCACAGTGCCAAGGCCATGGCCGCCCCGGTCTATGCCGCACCGGCTCCGGTAGCAGCCCCGGTTGCCGCCCCTGCCGCTGCAGCCCCGGCCGCCGAAGCTGCTGCACCGGCCGCCGCCAAGCTGAACGGCCATGTGGTGCGTTCGCCGATGGTCGGCACCTTCTACCGCGCCGCCTCGCCCACCTCGGCCAACTTCGCCGAGGTCGGTCAGACCGTGAAGAAAGGCGACATCCTGTGCATCGTCGAAGCCATGAAGATGATGAACCACATCGAAGCCGAAGCCAGCGGCGTGATCGAGCAGATCCTCGTTGAGAACGGTCAGCCGGTTGAGTACGACCAGCCTCTGTTCACCATCGTCTGATCACGGGGAGCCCGTAATGCAGAAGCTGGAGAAAGTCCTGATCGCCAACCGTGGCGAAATTGCCCTGCGCATCCTGCGCGCGTGCAAGGAACTGGATATCAAGACGGTCGCGGTCTATTCCACCGCCGACCGTGAACTCATGCACCTGGGCCTGGCCGACGAGACCGTCTGCATCGGCCCGGCGCCGGGCGCGCAGTCCTACCTGAGCATCCCGGCCATCATCAGCGCCGCCGAAGTGACCGGCGCCACCGCGATCCACCCGGGCTACGGCTTCCTCGCCGAGAACGCCGACTTCGCCGAACAGGTGGAGAAATCCGGCTTCGCCTTTATCGGCCCGACCGCCGACGTGATCCGCCTGATGGGTGACAAGGTCTCCGCCAAGGACGCCATGATCAAGTCCGGCGTGCCAGTGGTTCCAGGCTCCGACGGCCCGCTGCCGGAAGACGAGGAACAAGCGCTGAAGATCGCCCGCGAAGTGGGCTACCCGGTGATCATCAAGGCCGCTGGTGGCGGCGGTGGTCGCGGCATGCGCGTGGTGCACAAGGAAGAAGACCTGATCAAATCGGCCAAGCTGACCCGCACCGAAGCGGGCGCAGCGTTCGGCAATTCGATGGTCTACCTGGAGAAGTTTCTCGGCAATCCGCGCCACGTGGAAGTCCAGGTACTGTCCGACGGCCAGGGCAATGCCATCCATCTGTACGACCGCGACTGCTCGCTGCAGCGCCGTCACCAGAAGGTTCTGGAAGAAGCCCCGGCCCCGCTGATCGACGAGAAGGCCCGCGCCGAAGTGCTCAAGCGCTGCGTCGATGCCTGTGTCGAGATCGGCTACCGCGGCGCCGGCACCTTCGAGTTCCTCTATGAAGACGGTCGTTTCTACTTCATCGAGATGAACACCCGCGTGCAGGTCGAGCACCCGGTCACCGAAATGGTCACCGGCATCGACATCGTCAAGGAGATGCTCAGCATCGCCGCCGGCAACAAGCTGTCGATCAAGCAGGAAGACGTGAAGATCCTCGGTCACGCCCTGGAGTGCCGGATCAACGCCGAAGACCCGGACAACTTCATGCCCTGCCCCGGCAAGGTGAAGCACTACCACGCTCCGGGCGGCAACGGTGTTCGCGTCGACTCGCATCTGTACAGCGGCTATTCGGTACCGCCGAACTACGACTCGCTGATCGGCAAGCTGATCACCTACGGCCG
The DNA here is from genome assembly GCA_038147895.1 of Pseudomonas sp. Classification (GTDB taxonomy): domain Bacteria; phylum Pseudomonadota; class Gammaproteobacteria; order Pseudomonadales; family Pseudomonadaceae; genus Aquipseudomonas. Next base: position 14,834 of record JAYQUJ010000054.1, on the reverse strand, counting down.
CACCCGCGACGAAGCCATGGCACGCATGCGCAATGCCTTGGAAGAAATCGTGGTCGACGGGATCAAGACCAATATCCCGCTGCACCGCGATCTGACTCGCGACAAAGGCTTCCTCAAGGGTGGAATCAATATCCACTACCTGGAGAAGAAGCTGGGCATGGATAAACACTGATTATCCTGCCATGCACAGAGGCCGCCTTCGGGCGGCCTCTGTCGTTTCGGCGCCTGCGCTGGCAGGCCGCCACTGCCTTCAAGTAAGCTGCGCGGCCAAATAGCACCATCCTGCTGCACCGCACACGAGGTTCCGCCATGCCCTGGTTACAAGTCCGTCTCGCCATCACCCCGGAACAGGCCGAGACCTACGAAGACGCCCTGCTCGGCGTCGGCGCCGTGTCGGTGACCTTCATGGATGCCGAGGATCAGCCGATCTTCGAACCGGATCTGGGCACCACCCCACTGTGGTCGCATACCCACCTGCTGGCCCTGTTCGAGGCCGATACCGATCCGGCCAACCTGATCGCCCACCTGCAGCTGCTCACTGGCGGCGAACTGCCCACCCACGAGATCGAGCACATCGAAGATCAGGACTGGGAACGCAGCTGGATGGACAACTTCCAGCCCATGCGCTTCGGTCAGCGTCTGTGGATCGTGCCTAGCTGGCATGCCGCGCCAGAGCCGGATGCAGTCAACCTGCTGCTCGACCCCGGCCTGGCCTTCGGCACCGGCACCCATCCGACCACCGCGCTGTGCCTGGAATGGCTGGATGGCCAGGCGCTGGCCGATTGCGATGTGATCGACTTCGGCTGCGGCTCCGGAATCCTGGCCATCGCCGCCTTGCTGCTCGGCGCCCCGCAGGCGCGCGGCACCGATATCGACCCGCAGGCCCTGGAGGCCTCGCGCGACAATGCCTCGCGCAACGGCATCGACCCGGCGCGCTTCCCGGTCTATCTGCCCGCCGACATGCCACAGCAGCCGGCCGATGTGGTGGTTGCCAATATCCTGGCCGGGCCATTGGTCTCCCTGGCTCCGCAGATCTCTGCTCTGGTCAAGGCAGGCGGCCGCCTGGCGCTGTCCGGCATCCTCGCCGAGCAGGCCGAGGAAGTTCGCGAAGCCTATGCCGACGCGTTTGACCTCGATCCGACTGCGATCAAGGACGGCTGGGTTCGCATCAGCGGGGTGAAGCGCTAGCAGACTTGTATTCCCAGGCCTCTGCTTGGGTAAACTAGCGCCCTGTTTCGCACGGACCGCCGCATGACCGACAGCTTCGTCACTCAATGCCCCCACTGCCGTACCAGCTTCCGCATCAGTCGCGCACAGCTGGGCGCCGCCCATGGCGCCGTGCGCTGCGGGGCTTGCATGCGCGTATTCAATGCCGCCCAGCAGATGCTGGTGGATCAGAGCCGAGCCGGTAAACCGGCGAGTACCACACTGCCCCCGAGCAAGCCAGCAGCGGCGCAGCCACCCAGCCCGGCAATGGCGCCGCCTCCAGCCAGCGTAACGCCGCCCGAGAGCAAGACCGCCGCACCGGCCGCCACCGAGAAGAAGTCCGTCGATACCTTGTGGATCCACGACGACCTGGATCTCGACAGCCTCGACCTGGACGAAGAACTGGCCAAGCTGGAAGAGCAGGAAATGCAGCTGTCACGCGAATTCCTGGCGATGGACAGCGCGCCCAAGCCCGCCGAACACCTGCTAAGCCGAGCAGAGGAATCCGCCGAACAGCATGACGAGAGCTGGGCCGTGTCCCTGCTCAAGGAAGAAACGCCGCGCAAGCCAGGGCCGACACACCCGCCAGCCCTGCCGGATACCACCCGCGAGAAGCAGCCCGAAGAGCCTCCAGAGCCCGTTACAGCAATCACCGCCGAACCGACCGCTGCGGAAACGGAGGTGGTCGACGAGGCCGACGAAGAACCCGAAGAAATCGATGACAGCGCCTATCGCACCCATCATGAGGTGACAGGCAAGGCTGAGCGCAATGAACCCGCCCTGCGTGACGACAGCCTGCTTGACCTGAACGACGACCCACTGCAACTGGACTGGCAACAGCCGAAGAAACCCTGGGGCCGCTGGATCGGCTGGGGTCTGCTGAACCTGCTGGGCGCCGGCGCATTGGCTTTCCAATACATTGCCTATCACTTCGAGGAGCTGGCTCGCCAGGATCAGTACCGCCCCTGGTTCGAAGCCGTCTGCCCGGAAATCGGCTGCAGCCTGCCCTCCAAGGTCGACATCAGCCAGATTCGCAGTACCAACCTGGTGGTGCGCAGCCACCCACAGTACATGGACGCCCTGCTGGTCGACGCCATCCTCTACAACCGCGCACCGTTCGCCCAGCCGTTCCCGGTACTGGAGCTGCGCTTCGCCGACATCAATGGCCAGCTGATCGTCGGCAGCCGCTTCCGCCCTAGCGAGTACCTCAGCGGCGAGCTGGCCGGCCAGGCCGAAATGCCGCCACAGACGCCGATCCACATCTCCCTGGAGATCAAGGATCCCGGCGCCAGAGCAGTCAACTACAGCCTCAACTTCCACTCCCCCGAATAAGCTGCAAGCGCCGGAATTCCGGCACTTGCAGGCGCCATACAGAGCAAAGGCGATAAGCCGACGACTGTTCATAATTTGTTCAAAACAGCCTTTATCCGGTCACCGAGAGCGGGTATCATGCCCTCCCTTTTTCGCACTCCCCCGAACGCCGTTTACGTACAGGCGGTGCTACGCCTTTGCCAAACGACCTTCGCCAGAACAGGGATGACCCCATGTCGGTGGTACACATCGGCCCCTATACACTGCCCAACCAGCTGATCCTCGCCCCCATGGCGGGCGTCACCGATCAGCCGTTCCGGCAGCTGTGCCGGCGCCTGGGCGCCGGGATGGTGGTCTCCGAGATGGTCACCAGCGACGTACGCCTGTGGAACAGCCGCAAGTCGCGCCTGCGCCTGGTGCACCAGGGCGATCCCGAGCCACGCTCGGTGCAGATTGCCGGTGGCGACCCCGAGATGCTGGCCGAAGCCGCCCGCCGCAATGTCGAGCTGGGCGCACAGATCATCGACATCAACATGGGCTGCCCGGCCAAGAAGGTCTGCAACAAGGCCGCCGGCTCTGCCCTGATGAAAGATGAAGCGCTGGTCAGCGCCATCCTCGACGCCGTGGTCAAGGCCGTCGATGTGCCGGTCACCCTGAAGATCCGTACCGGCTGGGATCGCGAGAACAAAAACGGCATTAGCGTGGCGAAAATCGCCGAACAGGCCGGCATCAGCGCACTAGCCGTGCATGGCCGCACCCGCGCCGACCTGTACACCGGCCAGGCCGAATACGACACCATCGCCGCCATCAAGCAGGCGGTATCCATTCCGGTGTTCGCCAATGGCGACATCGACTCGGCGCACAAGGCCAAGGCCGTACTCGCCGCCACCGGCGCCGATGCCCTGCTGATCGGCCGTGCCGCCCAGGGCCGCCCCTGGATCTTCCGCGAGATCGCCCATTACCTGGCGACCGGCACGGAAATGGCAGCGCCCAGCCTCTACGAAGTAGAACAAATCCTGCTGGAACACCTCACCGCACTGCACGCCTTCTATGGCGATTTGATGGGCGTTCGTATCGCCCGCAAGCATGTCGGCTGGTATCTGGCGACCCTGCCCGGCGTCAGGGAATTCCGCGCCGAATTCAATCGTCTGGACAGTACGGACGCGCAGTACACCAGCGTTCGGCAGTTTTTCGCCGAACGACATAACAAAGGAGAAGAGGTGGCCGCATGACGAGGATGACAGAGCCTTTTTTTGAGCAATCAGTTTTTGATGGGGCAGTACCCGTGAGCGACAACGCCAACCTGAAGCAGCACCTCAACACTCCGTCCGAGCAGGGCCAGACCCTGCGCGACAGCGTGGAGAAGGCGCTGCACAACTATTTCGCGCACCTGGAAGGCGCCGATGCCACAGACGTCTACAACCTGGTACTGACCGAGGTGGAAGCGCCGCTGCTGGAGACCGTGATGAACTACGTCAAGGGCAACCAGACCAAGGCCTCCGAGCTACTCGGCCTGAACCGCGGCACCTTGCGCAAGAAGCTCAAGCAATACGATCTGCTGTAAGCGAATTTCCCCGAAAAGGGCGGCCAGAAGCCGCCCTTTTTCACTGATTTTCCAGCTCCAATGGACTTTGCAATGACCGACCAGACCACCCGCCTCCCCGTTCGCCGTGCCCTGATCAGCGTCTCCGACAAGACCGGCATCCTTGAGTTCGCCCGTGAACTCGAAGCCCTGGGCGTTGAGATCCTCTCCACCGGCGGCACCTACAAGCTGCTCAAGGACAACGGCGTAGCGGCCGTGGAAGTGGCCGACTACACCGGCTTCCCGGAAATGATGGACGGCCGGGTGAAGACTCTGCACCCGAAGATCCACGGCGGTATCCTCGGTCGTCGTGCTCTGGACGGCGCGGTGATGGAGCAGCACGGCATCAAGCCAATCGATCTGGTCGCGGTCAACCTCTACCCCTTCGCCGCCACCGTGGCCAAGCCCGGTTGTGACCTGGCCGACGCCATCGAGAACATCGACATCGGCGGCCCGACCATGGTCCGCTCCGCCGCGAAGAACCACAAAGACGTGGCCATCGTGGTCAACGCCAGCGACTACGCCGGCATTGTCGAGTCGCTGAAGGCCGGCGGCCTGAGCTACGCACAGCGTTTCGACCTGGCCCTGAAAGCCTTCGAGCACACTGCTGCCTACGACGGCATGATCGCCAACTACCTGGGCACCATCGACCAGAGCCGCGACACCCTCTCCACCGAAGAGCGTGGCGCCTTCCCGCGCACCTTTAACAGCCAGTTCATCAAGGCCCAGGAAATGCGCTACGGCGAGAACCCGCACCAGAGCGCGGCGTTCTACGTGGAAGCACAAAAAGGCGAGGCCAGCGTGTCCACCGCCGTGCAGCTGCAGGGCAAGGAACTGTCGTTCAACAACGTGGCCGACACCGACGCCGCGCTGGAGTGCGTGAAGAGCTTCGTCAAGCCGGCCTGCGTCATCGTCAAGCACGCCAACCCGTGCGGCGTTTCCGTGGTGCCGGAAGACGAAGGCGGCATCCGCAAGGCCTACGACCTGGCCTACGCCACCGATACGGAATCCGCGTTTGGCGGCATCATCGCCTTCAACCGCGAGCTGGACGCCGAGACCGCCAAGGCCATCGTCGAGCGCCAGTTCGTCGAAGTCATCATCGCCCCGAAAGTCTCCGCCGAAGCCCGCGAAGTCGTCGCTGCCAAAGCCAACGTGCGCCTGCTGGAGTGCGGTGAATGGCCGGCCGAACGTGCCGCCGGCTGGGACTTCAAGCGCGTCAACGGCGGCCTGCTGGTACAGAGCCGCGACATTGGCATGATCAAGGCCGAAGACCTGAAAGTGGTAACCCAGCGCGCGCCGAGCGAGCAGGAAATCCATGACCTGATCTTCGCCTGGAAAGTGGCCAAGTTCGTCAAATCCAACGCCATCGTCTATGCCAAGAACCGTCAGACCGTGGGTGTCGGCGCTGGCCAGATGAGCCGCGTCAACTCCGCGCGCATCGCCGCGATCAAGGCCGAGCACGCCGGCCTGCAGGTTCAGGGCGCCGTGATGGCCTCCGACGCCTTCTTCCCGTTCCGCGACGGCATCGACAATGCCGCCAAGGCCGGTATCACCGCGGTGATCCAGCCGGGCGGCTCGATGCGCGATGCCGAAGTCATCGCCGCGGCCGACGAAGCCGGTATCGCCATGGTGTTCACCGGTATGCGCCACTTCCGCCATTGATTGGCATGGCCGCGCTGTAGCAGGCGTCTGCGTTGTTGCGGATGACTTCGCTAATGCTCATTGCCAGTCGGCAACTGCGCTTATCGAAGCCATCCGCGCCTAGCATCCACCAGCTCCATCGCGGCCCGATAGATTTGCGTCGTAGCCCGGATGCAATCCGGGGACACCCCACTCAAACGCCCCGGATTACATCCGGGCTACGGTCAGGAGATACCCCATGAACGTACTGATCATCGGCAGCGGCGGCCGCGAGCACGCCCTGGCCTGGAAAGTGGCGCAGGACAAGCGCGTCGAGAAAGTCTTCGTCGCCCCGGGCAACGCCGGCACCGCCACCGAAGCCAAATGCGAGAACGTCGCCATCGACGTGCTGGCCATCGAGCAGTTGGCCGACTTCGCCGAGAAGAACGTGCAACTGACCATCGTCGGCCCGGAAGCGCCGCTGGTGAAGGGCGTAGTCGATCTGTTCCGCACCCGCGGCCTGGACATCTTCGGCCCCACCGCCGCCGCCGCCCAGCTGGAAGGCTCCAAGGCCTTCACCAAGGACTTCCTGGCGCGCCACAACATCCCCACCGCCGACTACCAGAACTTCACCGAAGTCGAGCCGGCGCTGGCCTACCTGCGCGAGAAAGGCGCACCGATCGTGATCAAGGCCGATGGCCTGGCCGCCGGTAAAGGCGTGATCGTTGCCATGACCCTGGCCGAAGCCGAAGAAGCCGTGCGCGACATGCTGTCCGGCAACGCCTTCGGCGACGCCGGCGCCCGCGTGGTGATCGAGGAGTTCCTCGACGGCGAAGAAGCCTCCTTCATTGTCATGGTCGACGGCGAGAACGTGCTGCCGATGGCCACCAGCCAGGATCACAAGCGCGTCGGCGACGGCGACAGCGGCCCGAACACCGGCGGCATGGGCGCCTACTCGCCGGCCCCGGTGGTCACCGCCGACGTGCACCAGCGCGTGATGGACGAAGTGATCTACCCGACCGTGCGCGGCATGGCCAGCGAAGGCAACGTCTACACCGGCTTCCTCTATGCCGGTCTGATGATCGACAAGGCCGGCAAGCCGAAGGTCATCGAGTTCAACTGCCGCTTCGGCGACCCGGAAACCCAGCCGATCATGGTCCGCCTGGAAAGCTCCCTGGTCCTGCTGGTCGAGGCCGCCCTGGCCAAGGCGCTGGACAAGATCGAAGCGACCTGGGATCCGCGTCCGACTGTGGGCGTGGTAATCGCCGCCGGTGGTTACCCGGCCGACTACGCCAAGGGTGACGTAATCGAAGGCCTGGACGAAGCGGCCAAGATCGACGGCAAGGTGTTCCACGCGGGTACCGCGCTCAAGGACGGCCAGATCGTCACCGCCGGCGGTCGTGTGCTGTGTGCCACCGCCATCGGCAAGAGCGTTTCCGATGCCCAGCAGCAGGCCTATCGCCTGGCCGAGCAGATTCGCTGGAACGGCAGTTTCTACCGCAGCGACATCGGCTACCGCGCCATCGCCCGCGAGCAGGAATAAGACTTTCCGGGCGCCCGTTGGCCATTTCGCAACGGGCGCCACGGTAAAGCTGAGGTAAAGCTCCCACTTAGGGATGAGTCATGGCTGACTTTTGTGCATAAGCCATAGCTATAATCCGGGAATTCTTATTCGAAGGGACTCCAACTCGTGCGCCGGCTCTGGATTGCCACAGGACTCATCGTCTGCCTGTTGCTTGGCTTGCCTCTCACGGCAACCGCCGACAGTGATGACGTCGTCGCCCATGGCAACTGGTCGATCCTGCTCGACCAATCGGCACAACTGTCCTTCAGCGAAGTCCAGGCGCAAAGCTCGCGCTTCCAACCACTGGACCGCTTGTCCTTCACCCTCCCCGCTTCTCCCCAGGCAATCTGGCTCAAGGCCGACACGCGCGCATTCGGCGACCCTCATTGGCTATGGCTGTTTGCCCCCCGGGTGCAGTACCTGGATTTCTACCTGCTCAACAACGGTGTGCTGGAACAGACCCTGCACACCGGCGAGGCGCTGACCCTGGCCTCACGACCGCTGCCGTCGCGGGCCTACCTGTTCCCGCTGCCCAATGACGAGCAGCCGCGTACCGTCTACATGCGCATGACCTCCAACCACGCCCTGATGATGTGGTTCAAGGTCATCGACCAGGGGCAACTGGTTTCCCAGGAAAAGCCGGCCTATCTGTTCGGCGCCCTGCTCGGCGGGCTGATGCTGCTGGCGCTGTTCAACCTGCTGCGCATGGCCTACTCGCCAACCGCCAGCAACCTGTGGCTGGCCGGCATGCATGTCACCCTGGCCCTGTGCGCCACCGCCAATATCGGCCTGCTGGCCGTCTGGTTGCCGGAACAGAGCTACAACCAGTCATTGATTGCCGATCTCTCCGCCCTGGCGGCAGCGTTGTGCATTCTCGGCTACACCCGCTTCTTTTTCCGCGGCAGCCCGGCCGAGCGCAGCCCACTGCACCACATACTGCATGCCGAGTTCGTCCTGATCGCCGCCGCCGCCGCACTCATCGCCTTTACCGGGCTGCTCTGGCACAGCTGGCTGGTGTACGGCCTGGTGGTGCTGGCCTCGCTGACCGTGCCAGTCGTGGCCTTCGTGCACTGGCGCAAGGGTTATCGCCCAGCCCGTCTGATCGTCGCCGGCCTGTTGCTGTTCAACCTGGGCTTCCTGGTGCTGGCCCCGGTGCTGTTCGGCTTCGACCAGCTCAACCCCGGCTGGCTGGTGCTCAGCCTGTTCAGCGTGGCCATGATCGCCGGCCTGATCCTCAGCATCGCCCTGTCCGAGCGACAGCGACAGATCGCCAGCGAAACCCTGACCCGCCGCACCAACGAAGCCGCCACCAGCGCCGAACTGAAAACCAAGGCCGAGTTCCTGGCCAAGATCAGCCACGAAATCCGCACCCCGATGAACGGTGTGCTGGGCATGACCGAACTGCTGCTCGGCACTCCGCTCTCGGCCAAGCAACGCGACTACGTACAGACCATCCACAGCTCCGGCAACGAACTGCTCACCCTGATCAACGAAATTCTCGACATTTCCAAGCTGGAATCCGGGCAGATCGAGCTGGACGATGTGCAGTTCGATCTCAACGCCCTGATAGAAGACTGCCTGGACATCTTCCGTGCCAAGGCCGAACAGCAGAAGGTCGAGCTGATCAGCTTCACCCAGCCGCAAGTACCCCGGGTGATCAGCGGCGACCCCACCCGCCTGCGCCAAACGCTGATGAGCCTGCTGGACAACGCCTTCCGCCAGACGGACGAAGGCGAAATCCTGCTGGTCGTGGCACTGGAAAACGAAGGCAAGACACCGCGCCTGCGTATCGCCGTGCAGGACAGCGGTCGCCCGCTGGAAGCCGAAGAGCGCGATGCACTGCTCAACACCCAGCTGCACAGCAGCGACTTCCTCAGCGCCAGCAAACTCGGCGGGCGCCTTGGCCTGATCATCGCCCGCCAACTGGTGCGCCTGATGGATGGCGAGTTCGGCGTGCAGAGCGGCAGCGGAGCAGGCAGCACTCTGTGGCTGACCCTGCCGCTCGACCCGGAGCGCCTGGAGCACCCCACCGCTGACCTCGACGTCCCGCTGCAGGGTGCGCGCCTGCTGGTGGTGGACGACAACGAAACCTGCCGCAAGGTGCTGCAGCAGCAGTGCCTGGCCTGGGGCCTGCAGGTCAGCGCCGTGGCCTCCGGCAAGGAGGCCCTGGCCCTGCTGCGTACCAAGGCGCACATTCGCGAATACTTCGATGCCGTGCTGCTCGACCAGGAAATGCCCGGCATGACCGGCATGCAGCTGGCCGCCAAGATCAAGGAAGACCCCAACCTCAACCACGACATCCTGCTGATCATGCTCACCGGTATCAGCAATGCGCCGAGCAAGATCATCGCCCGTAACGCCGGCATCAAGCGCATCCTGGCCAAGCCGGTGGCAGGCTACACGCTCAAGACCACCCTGGCCGACGAACTGGCCCAACGGCGCCAGGGGGCACCCGTGCTCCCCCAGGCCGACAGCAGCCTGCTGCAGGTACCGGCCGACTTCCGCATTCTGGTGGCCGAGGACAACAGCATCTCCACCAAGGTAATCCGCGGCATGCTGAGCAAGCTCAACCTGCAGCCCGACACTGCCAGCAACGGCGAGGAAGCCCTGCGTGCCATGCAGGCTCAGCAGTACGATCTGGTGCTGATGGACTGCGAGATGCCGATACTCGACGGTTTCTCCGCCACCGAGCGCCTACGTGAATGGGAGCAGCGCGAACAGCGCGAGCGCACCCCGGTAGTGGCCCTGACTGCGCATATCCTGGCCGAGCACAAGGAGCGGGCGCGTCAGGTCGGCATGGACGGGCACATGGCCAAGCCGGTGGAGATGTCACAGCTGCGCGAGCTGATTGCCCACTGGGTGGTCGAGCGCCAGCGCCGACGTGACGCCCTACCCTCCTGATACATCGAATGCAGTCCCTTTCTAGCTGACGGTCCCCCACATGTTCTCCGTGCTGTTTGCCCTGTACCTGAAGATGCTGGTTCTCTACAGCCCGTTCTTCGTGCTGTCGTGCTTTATCGGCCTCACCCCCGGCTACAGCGTCAAGGAACGCAAGAAGCTGGCCTGGAAAGTCGCCCTGGGCACGCTGATCGCCAGTGTGCTGCTGTACCTGTTCGGCCAGACCATCTTCGAGATCTTCGGCATCACCGCCGACGCCTTCCGCATCGGCGCAGGCTCGGTACTGTTCATCTCCGCCCTGGGCATGGCCCAGGGCAAGTCGGCGGTGCAGGCAGACAACGTGCAGCAGGACGTGACCATAGTGCCGCTGACCATCCCCCTCACCGTCGGTCCCGGCACCATCGGTGCGCTGCTGGTGATGGGCATCAGCCAGCCGCAGTGGGATGACAAGCTGCTGGCTATTCTGGCCATCGCCATCGCCAGTGCCACCGTGGGCGTTGTGCTCTTCCTCTCCGACCAGGTCGAGCGCCTGATCGGACAGCAGGGCCTGCAGATCGTCAGTCGCCTGATGGGGCTGTTCGTCTGCGCCCTGGCCGCGCAGATCATCTTCACCGGCATCCAGGGCTACCTGCACCCCTGATGCACCAGCGCCGGGCACACGGCTCCCAATCGGGGCGAGTCGCGTCGCACCTAGCCCGCCAAATCCAGACAAATCCCCTAAATATCAAAGACTTATTGATATGGCATAGCTTTCGCTTTACGGACATCAACTTGGATACAAGAAGGAATCTAGGAAGATGTCCCATCGCGGATTCGGCTGGACCCTGGGCGAATGGCAGCAGGCCTATCGCAACCAGCAGCTACAACCCGGAGTGCTGGCTGAACTGCTCGCCGAACTGAGTAGCGCTGACCCGGCCTGGATCACCCTGTCCTCCCCCGAGCAATTGCAGGGCCAGCTCGACCAACTGGCCGAGCGCCTGGCCGCTGCCGAAGGCGACCTGGACAAGCTGCCCCTGTATGGCGTGCCCTTCGCCATCAAGGACAACATCGACGCTGCCGGTTGGCCCACCACCGCGGCCTGCCCCGAGTTCGCTTACACGGCCGAAAGCGATGCCACAGTGGTCGCCAAGCTACGTGCCGCCGGCGCCATCCTGATCGGCAAGACCAACCTCGACCAGTTCGCTACCGGCCTGGTCGGCACCCGCTCGCCCTATGGCGCGGTATCCAACAGCTTCGACCCGGATTACGTCAGCGGCGGCTCCAGCTCCGGCTCGGCCAGCGTGGTCGCCCGCGGCCTGGTGCCCTTTGCCCTGGGGACCGACACCGCCGGCTCCGGCCGCGTGCCGGCCGGCTTCAACAACATAGTCGGGCTCAAGCCGACCAAGGGCTGGCTGTCCAATAGCGGCCTGGTGCCGGCCTGCCGCACCCTGGACTGCATCTCGGTGTTCGCCCTGACCGTGGCCGACGCCCAGGCCGTGGCCAACATCGCCGGTGGCTACGACGCCGGCGATGCCTACAGCCGCAAGAACCCCGTCAGCGCCAAGGTCGGCATGCCAGCCAAGCCGCGCCTGGCCGTGCCGGCAGCCCTCGAATTCTTCGGCGATGCGCAGAACCAGGCCGTGTTCGAAAGCGCATTGGGCAAGCTGCGCGAGCTGGGCGCCGAGCTGGTGGAGATCGACTTCACGCCCTTCCAGCAACTGGCCGAGCAGCTCTACTACGGCTCCTGGGTAGCCGAACGCACCGTCGCCGTGGAAGGCGTCGACCCGGAGCACATCAACCCGGTGGTACGCGGCATCGTTGCGGGCGGCCACAAGTACAGCGCCTGCGACGCCTACAAGGCCGAGTACATCCGCGCCGAACTGAGCCGCACCATCAACGACGCCCTGGCCGGCTTCGACGCCCTGGTGGTGCCGACCTCGCCGACCATCCGCACCCTGGCCGAAATGGACGCCGAGCCGGTGCTGTTCAACAGCCAGTTCGGCACCTACACCAACTTCACCAACCTCGCCGATCTGTCCGCCCTGGCCGTACCGGCGGGCCTGCGTGGTGATGGCCTGCCGGCCGGCATCACCCTGATCGCCCCGGCCTGGCACGACCAAGCCCTGGCCGCCTTCGGCCAGCGCTGGCAGGCGTTCCTCTCCCTGTCGCTGGGCGCTACCGGGCGAGCTCTGCCCGAACAGGCCCCGAGCGAAAAACCGGCCCCCGGCTGCATCCGCGTGGCCGTGGTCGGCGCACACCTCACTGGCATGCCGCTGAACTTCCAGCTCACCAGCCGCGACGCCGTGCTGGTCGAGCAGACCACCAGCAGCGCCGACTACCGCCTCTACGCCCTGCCCGGCACCGTGCCGCCCAAACCTGGGCTAGCCCGAGTGGCAGAGGATGGTGCGCAGATCATCGTCGAGCTGTGGGACGTGCCGCAGGCGCGCTTCGGTGAGTTCGTCGCCGAGATCCCGCCGCCGCTGGGCATCGGCAACCTGCAGCTGGCCGACGGCCGCTGGGTCAAGGGCTTCATCTGCGAGCCCTACGCGCTCGACGGTGCCCGCGACATCACCAGCTTCGGCGGCTGGCGTGCCTTTATCGCCAGCCAGCAAAAGGGTTGAACCCGTGCAGCTGGCCGATACGCAGAGCCAGGGCAAAACCCGTCCGGCCGGCCTGGCCGAACGGGTCTATCGCCAGCTCAAGGACGACATCTTCGAGTTCCGCCTGCTGCCCGGCGACCGTTTCAGCGAGGGCGAAGTGGCCGCACGGGTCGACGCCAGCCGTACGCCGGTGCGCCAGGCGCTGTATCGCCTGCAGCGCGAAGGCTATCTGGAGGTGCACTTTCGCAGTGGCTGGCAGGTGCGCCCGTTCGATTTCGCGCATTTCGAGGAGCTCTACGAGCTGCGCATCGTCCTCGAACTGGAGGCCGTACGCCGACTGTGCCTGCGCCCCGAGGACGAGCACCCGGCCGCACTACAAGAACTCCAGCGCACCTGGATGGTGCATCCCGAGCAGCGTTTGCAGGATGGCAGGGCGGTTTCCCTGCTCGACGAGCGCTTTCACTGCCTGCTGCTGGAAGCCGCCGGCAACCGCGAGATGGCCAGGGTGCACGCCGAGGTCAGCGACAAGATCCGCATTCTAAGGCGCCTGGACTTTACCCAGGCGCCCCGCGTGGAACTCACCTACGAGGAACACGGGCAAATCCTCGGCGCGATTCTGGAGCGTCGCGGCGAAGAGGCACAGCAATTGCTGAAGACCCATGTCGAGGTCAGCAAGGCGGAAGTGCGCAAGATCACCCTGCACATGCTGCACAGTGTCCGGCAGAAGGCCGCCGGGGCGGGTGACGTGATTGACCTTTGAACCACTGCCATACCCATAAGCAATAACAACGCAGTTCAAAACACACGTTTAGTGAATGGAGATCGCACTATGCAACGTCGCAGCCTGATCAAGGCCTTCACCCTTTCCGCATCCATCGCCGCCATGGGCATGACCTGGACCGTGCAGGCCGCCGAGACCATCAAGGTCGGCATCCTGCATTCGCTGTCCGGCACCATGGCGATCTCCGAAACCTCGCTGAAAGACATGGCGCTGATGACCATCGACGAGATCAACGCCAAGGGCGGCGTCAACGGCAAGCAACTGGAGCCCGTGGTGGTCGACCCGGCCTCCAACTGGCCGCTGTTCGCCGAGAAAGCACGCCAGCTGCTGACCCAGGACAAGGTCGACGTGGTGTTCGGCTGCTGGACCTCGGTGTCGCGCAAATCCGTGCTGCCGGTGTTCGAGGAACTCAACGGCCTGCTGTTCTACCCGGTGCAGTACGAAGGTGAAGAGCTGTCGCCGAACGTGTTCTACACCGGCGCCGCGCCGAACCAGCAGGCCATCCCGGCCGTGGAATACCTGATGAGCGAAGACGGTGGCGGCGCCAAGCGCTACTTCCTGCTGGGTACCGACTACGTCTACCCGCGCACCACCAACAAGATCCTGCGCAGCTTCCTGCACAGCAAAGGCGTAGCCGACAAGGACATCGAAGAGGTCTACACCCCGTTCGGCCACAGCGACTATCAAACCATCGTCGCCAACATCAAGAAGTTCTCCGCCGGCGGCAAGACCGCGGTGATCTCCACCGTCAACGGCGACTCCAACGTGCCGTTCTACAAGGAACTGGCCAACCAGGGCATCGACGCCACCGACATCCCGGTGGTGGCCTTCTCGGTGGGCGAGGAAGAACTGCGCGGCATCGACACCAAGCCGCTGGTGGGCCAGTTGGCCGCCTGGAACTACTTCGAGTCGGTGGAAAGCCCGGTCAACGAGAAGTTCGTCAGCGCCTGGAAGGCCTACGCCAAGGCCAAGAACCTGCCGAACTACCAGACCGCGGTGACCAACGACCCGATGGAAGCCACTTACGTCGGCATCAACATGTGGGCCCAGGCCGTCGAGAAAGCCGGCACCACCGATGTGGACAAGGTGCGCGAAGCCATGGCCGGCCAGACCTTCGCCGCGCCGAGCGGCTACACCCTGACCATGGACAAGACCAACCACCACCTGCACAAGCCGGTGATGATCGGCGAAGTCCAGGAAGACGGTCAGTTCTCCATCGTCTGGCAGACCGAAGGCCCGCTGCGCGCCCAGCCGTGGAGCCCCTTCATCCCCGGCAACGACAAGAAGCCGGAC
>JAYQUJ010000053.1:3809-27576 GCA_038147895.1 Pseudomonas sp. | reverse complement strand
GTGCGTACCCCGGCCATACCGTTACCTACCAGTACCAGCTTGAGTTTTTTCATGCCGGCCATCTCCTGCATCTCTAATCACGGAAAACAAAAAAGGCGTCCCGCTAGCTCACTAGCGAGGACGCCTTTGTCCTTGTCCCGATCTGTCGGGAGGCACCACCTTCTACGTTGAAGGCGCTGCCTTTATGTAATGTCGGTATTCACCAAGCATGCGCCGTGCCAAAAGCCGCAAGCCCGCGAATTGCGGGCTTGCGGCAGATATAAGGATGCGAAGGATGAGAGGGTTGCACTCGATTGAGGCTGATTGCCTCGTCGTGGTGCGAAATGCGTTCAGGGCGCCTTGCGAATCTGGCTGGTCGTCCATTCGAGCAACTGTTCGGCCAGAAGGTCGCTGGCCTGGCCGAAGGCCTGCACCACGGCGGGTACCTGGCTGTCCTGGCTGGGCTGGCGTATGACGAAGCTGCGGCTGGCCAGTACGCTTTGGTCCAGGCTGCGAACCAGGCGGGCGTCGAGGCGGATACTGGCCTCGGGGCGGCCGTCGCGGTACTCGCCCTGGAACGCCAGCAGATTGCCCATCAGCTGGTAATCGCTGTGCAGGTGCTGCATGTCGCTGCTTAGGGCGGTAAAGCGGCCATCGTTCTGGAAGGCTGCCAGCAGGTGATCGCGCAGCAGGGCCGGCGCCGGATTGCTCCAGCGCGCGCCCTTGTAGTTGCTGATTTCACTGCCGTGCGGCACCACGGCGATGCGGGTGCTGTCGAGGGTCAGGCTGGCTTGCGGGCGGGAGATGCTGAGCGACTTGGCTAGGCTCTCACTGCTGGCTTTGATCTGCGAGCTGGGCAGCAGGTAGGTCTGCACCTGTTCGGCTTTGGGCAGCAACGAACAACCACCCAGCAGCAGTAGGGCGACCAGGCCGCTATGGCGCAGCAGCGATGGTTTCATGGCTGAAACTCCTTGTTCTGTTGACGATCCAGCAGCAGGGCTCCGGGGTTGTCTGAGAGTTGGCGGGTTACCTGCCGTAGTGCCGCCAGGGTGCTGCGCAGCTCGCCGATGGCCGGGCCGAGCTCGGCCAGGCCTTGCATGCCGCTCCCGAGGGCATCCTGATTGCGCTCGATGAGCTGCTCGATATTGCGGCTGCTGTCTTCCAGGCTGGCCATGGCTCGGGCTACCGAATTCATGGCGTTGCGACCTTGCTGATCGACCAGGCTATTGGCGTTGCGCAGGGTGCTGGCGCCCTGGGTAAGCATTTCGTTGGCCTGACGGCTGGCCACTGCCAGGTTGCTCAGGGCCTCGCGGATCTCGTCGCGGCGCTCGGCAACACTGCCGGTCACTTGCTCCAGGTGCGCCATGGTTTGCCCCATGCGCTCGATGTTTTCATCGGAGAACATGCGGTTGGCGTTGAGCAGCAACTGGTTGACGTTGCTGACCAGGTCCTCGCCGTTATCGAGCAGGCGGGCCAGGGGCGAGGGCTCGGCGGTGATGCGGGTGGGCTGATCGTTGTCGGTGGGCAGAGGTGGGCTGTCCGGGGTGCCGCCGTAGAGCTGGATGGCGGCGCTGCCGGTAATGCTGGTCAGGGCCAGGCGGGCATGGGTGTCCTGCTTGATCGGAGTGGCACCGGCCACCCGGATGCGCGCCCTGACTCGGCGCGGGTCCTGCGGGTCCAGGCTCAGGTCGGCGACATCGCCCACGGCGATGCCGCTGTACTGTACGTGGCTGCCGACGGACAGGCCGCTGACTGGCTCGTTGAAAATCACGTCGTAGAGTTTGAACTCGCTATCCACGCGGGACTTGCCCAGCCACAGGGCGAACAGCAAGGCGCTGCCTATGGCGATAACGGTAAACAACCCGATGAGGATGTGATGGGCGCGGGTTTCCATCAGCTGCACTCCTGGTTGGCGGCGCGTTGTGCCGCTCGGCCTCGCGGGCCGTGAAAGTAATCGCGAATCCAGCCATCGTCGGTGACCTCGACCTCTGCCAGCGGGCCGGCGACCAGTACGCGCTTCTGCGACAGCACGGCCACGCGGTCACAGATGGTGTAGAGCGTATCGAGATCGTGGGTGACCAGAAAAACGCTCAGGCCCAGTGCGTCGCGCAGGGTCAGGATCAGTTGGTCGAAGGCTGCGGCGCCAATAGGGTCGAGGCCCGCCGTGGGTTCGTCGAGGAAGAGGATTTCCGGGTCCAGTGCTATGGCTCGGGCCAGCGCGGCGCGCTTGACCATGCCTCCGGACAGCGAGTCCGGGTATTTGTCGCTGGCGTTGGCCGGCAGGCCGGCCAGGCCAATCTTGACCCTGGCCAGACGTTCGGCCTCGGGGCGCGGCAGACCGGCATGCTCGATCAGCGGCAGGGCGATGTTCTCAACCACCGTCAGTGAGGAAAACAGGGCGCCACGCTGGAACAATACGCCGAAGCGCCGCTCCAGCTCGGACCGGCGCTTGGCCGGTGCTTCCAGCAGGCTCTCACCGAACACCTGGATCTTGCCGGCGGCAGGCCGGAGCAGGCCGACGATGCTGCGCAGCAATACCGACTTGCCGGTGCCGGAGCCGCCGACCACGCCTAGCACCTCGCCGCGGCGAATATCCAGGTCGAGATCCTGATGCACCACTTGCGTGCCGAACTGATTGCGTAGGCCGCGCACTTGTACCAGAGCGTCGTTGCTCACCAGCCCATCTCCATGAAGAACATGGCGGCCACCGCATCGAGCAGGATGACCATGAAGATCGACTGCACCACGGCGGAGGTGGTGTGATCACCGACCGACTTGGCGCTACCGCCGGACTTGAAGCCTTCCAGGCAGCCGATGATGGCGATGATGAAGGCGAAGAAAGGTGCCTTGATCAGGCCGATGTAGAAGTGTTTGACGGCGACATCAGTTTGCAGGATGCCGAGAAACAGGGTGGGCGAAATATCTAGCAGCAGGGTGCTGACCATAGCGCCGCCGAGGATGCCGGAGAGCATGGCAATGAAGGTCAGGATCGGCAGGCTGATCATCATGGCCAGGATGCGCGGTAGCACCAGCAACTCCATCGGGTTGAGGCCGAGCACGCGGATGGCGTCGATCTCCTCGTTGGCCTTCATCGAGCCGATCTGGGCGGTGAAGGCGCTGGCGGTGCGGCCGGCCATGAGGATGGCGGTGAGCAGTACGCCAAATTCGCGGAGGAAGGAGAAGGCCACCAGGTGCACGGTGTAGAGCGTGGCACCGAAGTTGGCCAGCACCGTGGCGCCGAGGAAGGCGACGACTGCACCGACCATGAAAGTCAGCAGAACGATGATCGGGATGGCGTCCAGACCCGTCTGCTCGACATGGGCTGCCAGCGAGGTAACGCGCCAGCGACGTGGCTGGAACAGACAGAGAAACAGGCTTTCCAGGGCCAGCCCGATGAAGCCGAGCAGGGCGCGAAGCTGTTTCCAGTAGCCTTCGACGGCGACGCCGATTCTTTCCAGCAACTCCAGCGCGGCACGGCGTTTGGCTGGTCTGGCGCTGCCAGGGCCGTGCGGCAGGGCCTCGGCGACGGTGCGCAGTAGCGCCAGGCGTTCTGCCGGCAGATGCTGGTTCTGGGCGAGTTGCTGCAGGCGTTCGCGGCCCAGCCAGTCGCCGAGCAGGGCGGCTCCGGCGGTGTCCAGGCGGCCGAGCTGGCTGAGATCCAGTGATTGCTCGGCGGCCGAACCGGTGTGACCGTTCAGCTGCTTCTGGAGATGGGCGTAGTGCTCAAGCGTCCAGTCCCCGCGAAGCTGTATGCGGGAGGTCTCTGCACTATTGTCCTGAGTGATGCTGCCAGCTTCCGACATGGGCGTCCTGCTGTGGGCTTCGGCTCGGGTAAAGCTGGGCGAAAAGCCTCTGGAACGCAAGTCTCAGGCAAACAGCAGGGCGAGTAGCAACAGGTTGAGTAGTAGTGAAAACAGAGCCATGCCACGCCAGACTTTCAGCGGTTCGCGCTCCAGCAGCGGGCGCGGACGACTGCTCAGGGTCGCGCGTTCGCCCTGTTCGAGTTGCAGCAGCCATTCCTCCGCGGTTTCGAAGCGCTCGGCTGGATTGCTGGCGACGGCGCGCAACAGGCATTCGTCGAGCCAGGCCGGTAGATCCGGTCGGTAGCGACTGGGCGGGGTGGCTTTGCCGAAACGCGGGTGCTGGAAGGCTTCGACCTCGCCATAGGGGTAGTGGCCGGTGAGCAGGCGATAGAGAGTGACGCCGGTGGCATACAGATCCTGCCCTGGGTTCGGTTCGGCTCCGGTAAAGGCTTCCGGGGCGATATAGCTGGGCGTGCCGGGCAGGCTGTGCTGTTCGTCGCGGGACAGGCCGGGGCAGTAGGCCAGGCCGAAGTCGAGCAGGCGCAGCTCGCCGTCGTCGCCCCACAGCAGGTTTTCCGGCTTGATGTCGCGGTGCAGGATATTGCGCCGGTGCAGCATGCCCACGGCCTTGAGCAGGCGCGGGGCCAGGTCGAGCCATTCCGGCAGGCCCAACTGAGCGCTCAGGCGCAGGTGTTCCTCCAGCGTCTGACCGGCGTATTCGCGCTGCACGTAGTACAGGTGCTGGCGCTGCGGCAGTGGGTGCAATTCGGGGAAGTGGCGGCCGGCCACGCGGCGCAGGAACCATTCCTCCAACAGCAGCGCCGGGCCGGCCTGCTCTTCGTCGCGACGAGTTTCCGGCAGGGTCTTGAGGATCCAGCGGCGCGATTGCGCATCGCGTACCCGATAGACCAGCGATTGACGCGATTCGGCCAGCAGGCGCTCGACTTGCCAGCCTTCGAAGTCCTGGCCTTCGCGCAGGCGTGGCGGCAGTGGCCAGTGGCTGAGCTGGGCCAGGGTGTCGGCCAGGTTGTTGTCGGGCAGGCCCTCGACGCACACCAGTACGGCGCTGGCGTTGTCCTGGCTGCCAGCCAGGTGGGCGGCGCCGACCAGCGCGCGGCAGGCGGCGGCGGGGTCGGCCTCGTCGCTGAGCAGATTGCGAATGGTGCCGTCGCCCAGTGCCGACCAGACGCCATCGCTGACCAGCAGATAGCGCTCGCCTTGGCGCAGCTCGCCCTCCAGGTAATCGACCACCAGGTGCTGATCCAGGCCCATGGCACGCTTGAGCACGTGCTGCATGCCGGGCTGCTCCCACACATGGTCTTCGCTGAGGCGTTCCAGTTGGCCGTCAAACCAGCGGTAGACACGGCAGTCACCCACGTGCGCCAGGGTGAAGCGGCGCCCGCGCAGCACCAGGGCGGAGAGGGTGGTGAGCAATGGCTGGCCACCGCCGTTGGCCTGCAGCCAGCGGTTGTGGGCTACTAGAAGGCGGTCCAGAGATTGCGCCACGGCCCAGGTTTCCGGGGTGGCGTAGTAGTCCAGGGCCAGCGCCTGCAGCGTGGCGCGCGCGGCCAGGCCGCCGTCGGCGCACTGGCTGACGCCATCGGCCAGGGCCAGCAGGAAGCCCTTGCTGGCGGCCAGGCCCGGCGCAGGCGTGACCACGCGCACGGCATCCTGGTTTTCCGCGCGTGGGCCGGTGGCGGAGGCTTCGCCGAAACTCAGTTGCAGGGCCATAGGGCTTCTCGATAGGCGAAAGGCGCCCGTGGGCGCCCGAAGTGGATCAAGTCGGTTGAGACAAAGGCCGGGCCGGTGTTGCCCTTGGAGTGTTGCCACCCCACCTTACCTGACCAGTGCGATGAGCCTCGGCCAGCCCCGCCTTTGTCGCAACCGTCCTGCGTTGACACCGGGCGCCCTTGGGCGCCAGGTGTGGGATGGTCAGACTCGGGCGGCAGTCACCGCCGCGCTGCCCCAGGTGGTGCGCCAGCGCAGCTTGACGCCATGCAGACCAACCCAGGCCAGCACGCCGAGGCTGGCGAACAACCACAGGCCGATCTGGTAGTCGCCGGTGGCCTGCTTGATCGCACCAAGGCCGGCAGTCAGGCAGAAACCGCCGATGCCGCCGGCCATGCCGACCAGGCCGGTCATCACGCCGATCTCTTTGCGGAAACGCTGCGGTACCAGCTGGAACACCGCGCCGTTGCCGGCACCCAGGCTGAGCATGGCGGCGACGAACAGGGCCAGGGCGGCATAGGCACTGGGCAGGTTGAAGCCCACGGCGGCGATGCAGATGGAGGCGCAGGTATACATCATCAGCAGCGAGCGGATGCCGCCAATGCGGTCGGCCAGGGCACCGCCGAGTGGGCGCATCATGCTACCGGCGAAGACGCAGGCGGCGGTGTACAGGCCTGCTTTCACCGGGTCGAAGCCGTACTGGTCGTGGAAGTAGCCGGGCAGGGTGCTGGCCAGGCCGAGGAAGCCGCCGAAGGTGATGCTGTAGAAGAACATGAACCACCAGCTGTCACGGTCACCCAGGGCCTTGAGGTAGTCGGCCATCGACTTGGGCGCAGGGCGCTCGGGGGCGTTCTTGGCCACGCTGGCGAAGATGATCAGGGTCAGTACCAGCGGAATCAGTGCCAGGCCGAACACATTGCCCCAGCCGAACATCGCCGCCAGGCCCGGGGCGAACAGTGCGGCCAGCACGGTGCCGGAGTTGCCGGCGCCGGCGATGCCCATGGCCTTGCCCTGATGCTGCGGCGGGTACCACTGCGAGGCCAGCGGCAGGGCCACGGCGAAGGAAGCGCCGGCAAAGCCGAGGAACAGGCCGAGCAGCAGGGCCTGGCCATAGCTATGGATGCCATGCAGCCAGGCCACGGCCAGCGCGGCGATGACTATCACCTGGCCGAGCAGGCCGGCGGTCTTCGGCGAAGTGCGATCCGCCAGAGCACCCATGAACAGGCGCAACACGGCACCTGCCAGGATTGGCGTGGCGACCATCATGGCGCGTTGCTGGGTGCTCAGGCCCAGGTCGGTGGCGATCTGTACGCCCAGCGGGCCGAGTACGTACCAGACCATGAAACTCAGGTCAAAATAGAGAAAGGCGGCAAACAGCGTCGGTGCATGGCCGGCTTTCCAGAAACTTGTATTCATCCAACACCTCGTCAGGAAAGAGTCCCGGTGGACGGACGGCGCCGCGTTCGTGGGCACGTCGCCGGCCGCCTGCCGGGGTGGTTTCGGCTTGTGGCCGCAACCGAGTGGCCAAAGCCACAATCGTTATGAAGAGAGTCCTGGTCGACGCCCGGATCACGGCTCGTCCACCCGCCCCGATCGCTGGGGCCGAAACGCAAAAGGCGCCGCGCCACCCTGAGGGTGTCGCGACGCCTTTGTCGTAAGTGGGCAGCCGCCGTTGGATGCCTTTGACTGGTACTAAGCAATACTCGGGCCAGCGTTACGGGGCCGGGAAATGGCAGGGCTGGAGGCGGTGGTGAACGAAAGTCTGTTTCGCAATGGTGCGATGGCGATCGCTTGCGCACTCTATTGAGGCGATTTACAGCCAGTTCACCTCGGGAAACTTGTCGCGGAAGCTGTCTGGCATCTGGGTTACCTTGCCGGCGATGTAGTCGAAGAAGACAAAGCCGGACTTGGCCAGGGCGATCAGCGTGTCGTCGGCCGGACGGGTGATGCGGAAGATGATGTCGCCGCCATAGCGGTTGAAGTCCATAACGCCGACCTCGAACAGCAGTTGGTCGCGCGAATGCGATTCGGCGCGGTACATGGTGGCCAGGTCGGTGACGATGATGCCGTGCTGCTGATCGGCTTCGCGGATACCGAAGTCATAGAGGAAGCGCGCCCGGGCCTCGGAGATCATCGAGATCATGGCGTCGTTGCCCAGGTGGTTGCTGGCGTTGATGTCGGTGCTGCGCACGGTCATGTGGGTGCTGTAGCAGAACTGTTGTTGCGAGAAGTCGAGCTGGAGACGGGCCATTACTGCTGCCTGAAGAAAACGCGGGACGCCAGTCTACCCTTGGTGCCCAGTTACGGAAGCAGCATTGCGCTGCTGAATAAGGAGTGTGCATGGAGTGGGGGATGATCCTGGAAGCCGGGCTGTGGGGCTGGCTGGCGGCCAGCAGCCTGTTGCTGGGGGCGATGATCGGCATGTCTGCCAAGCTGTCGCGCAAGGTGGTGGCGTCGGTCATGGCCTATGGCAGCGGGGTGCTGATCGCCGCAGTCTGTTTCGAGCAGTTGCCGGATGCGCTGCGCCTGGGCGGGCATCTGCCGACCCTGGCCGGGATGTTCTGTGGCGGTTCGCTATTCGTGCTGGCCAGCCGCTGGCTGGATCGCCTGCAAGGTGGCGGACAGGGGGCGTTGGTGGGGCTGCTGATCGCCGCCGGAGCGTTTCTCGACGGTATTCCCGAATCGCTGGGGTTGGGCCTGGGCCTGCTCGATGGCGGCTCGGTAAGCCTGGTGATGCTGGCGGCGATCTTCCTCTCCAATCTGCCGGAAGGCCTGGCCAGCGCCGCCAGCTTGCGTGAGGAGGGGCGCAGCAAGGCCTGGGTGTTCGCCTTGTGGGCCGTCATCGTGCTGCTTTCGGGGCTGGCGGCGATGGCTGGTCCCGGCTTGTTCACCGGGCTGCCGGACAGCTGGCTGGCCTTCGTGCTGGGCTTCTCGGCAGGTGCCGTGCTGTGCATGCTGGTGGACAGCATGATTCCCGAGGCCTTCGCCGAAACCCATGCGCTGACGGGGCTGATCACCCTGAGCGGCTTCATGACCGCGCTGGCGCTGGACAAGGTGCTCTGACCAGCGCTCGCCGCTTCCGCTACAATGCGCGGCGTTTTCGACTTGCCTGTGAGCCCATCATGTCCTGCCAGAGCCCCATCATCGTTGCCCTCGACTTTCCTTCCCGTGACGCCGCCCTGGCGCTGGCGGATCGTCTCGACCCGAAGCTGTGCCGGGTCAAGGTGGGCAAGGAGCTGTTCACCCGTAGCGGCCCGGCCGTGGTGGAAACCCTGCAGGCCAAGGGCTTCGAGGTGTTCCTCGACCTGAAATTCCACGACATCCCCAACACCACGGCGATGGCGGTCAAGGCCGCTGCCGAGCTGGGCGTGTGGATGGTCAATGTGCACTGCTCCGGTGGTCTGCGCATGATGGCGGCCTGCCGCGAGGAGCTGGACAAGCTCTCCGGCGCCAAACCGCTGCTGATCGGCGTGACCGTGCTGACCAGCATGGAGCAGAGCGACCTGGCCGGCATCGGTCTGGATATCGCCCCGCAAGAGCAGGTGCTGCGCCTGGCCGGTCTGGCCGCGCAGGCGGGTATGGACGGTCTGGTCTGTTCGGCCCAGGAGGCGCCGGCGCTGAAAGCCGCGCAGCCGGCCCTGCAACTGGTGACCCCAGGCATCCGCCCGGCCGGCAGTGCCGCCGACGACCAGCGCCGCATCCTCACTCCGGCTGATGCGATCAAGGCCGGCTCCGACTTCCTGGTGATCGGTCGCCCTATCAGCCAGGCGGCCGACCCGGCGCAGGCCCTGGCAGCAGTGGTCGCCGAGCTGGCCTGAGTCTGGCGTAGGCTGGGCCGGACCGCGTAGGCGAGGCGCTTTGGCGCCGAAACCCGGCACGTTACCGTAGGGGAGTTGCTGGGTTTCGCTGCGCTCTACCCAGCCTACGTCCCGCGCCCGCCCAGGGCGCACCTCGGTTTCTATTCCTTGAGCATCTGCCGCAGCACGTAGTGCAGGATGCCGCCGGCCTTGAAGTACTCCACCTCGTTCTGCGTGTCGATGCGGCACAGCACTTCGGCTTCTTCCTGGCTGCCGTCTTCGCGCTGAATGGTCAGCGTCAGGTTCATCTGTGGGCGCAGGCTCGCTTCGTCCAGGCCGGAAATGCTGATTTTCTCCTGGCCATTCAGGCCCAGGCTCTGGCGCGTCTGTTCGCTCTTGAACTGCAGCGGCAGCACGCCCATGCCGACCAGGTTGGAACGGTGGATACGCTCGAAGCTCTCGGCGATCACCGCTTTAACACCCAGCAGGTTGGTGCCCTTGGCCGCCCAGTCGCGGGATGAGCCGGTGCCGTACTCCTTGCCGGCGAAGATCACCAGCGGCACGCCATCCTGTTGGTAACGCATGGCCGCATCGTAGATCGCCAGCTTGTCGCCACTGGGCTGGTGCAGGGTGTTGCCGCCTTCCTCGCCGTCGAGCATTTCGTTTTTGATGCGGATATTGGCGAAGGTGCCGCGCATCATCACTTCATGATTACCGCGGCGCGAACCGTAGGAGTTGAAGTCCGCCGGCGCCACGCCGTGCTCGCTCAGGTAGCGGCCGGCGGGGCTGTCCTTCTTGATGTTGCCGGCGGGGGAGATGTGGTCGGTGGTCACCGAGTCGCCCAGCAGGGCGAGGATGCGCGCGTCGTGGATGTCGCCAATCTGCGGTGGCTCGCCGGCAATGCCTTCGAAGAAAGGGGGATGCTGGATGTAGGTCGAATCCGCCTGCCACTGGTAGGTGGCTGCCTGGGGCACGGCGATGGCCTGCCACTGGGCGTCGCCGGCGAACACTTCGGCGTACTCCTTGCGGAACATGGCGGTATCGACCTTGGCGATGGCTTCGGCGATCTCCGCCTGGCTGGGCCAGATATCCTTGAGATAGACCGGTTGGCCATCCTTGTCCGTGCCCAGTGGATCACTGGCCAGGTCGGTGCGTACGCTGCCGGCCAGTGCATAGGCCACCACCAGCGGCGGCGAGGCCAGCCAGTTGGTTTTTACCAGGGGATGCACGCGGCCCTCGAAGTTGCGGTTGCCGGACAGCACCGAGGCCACCGTCAGGTCGCCGGCCTGGATGGCCGCTTCGATGGGGTCGAGCAGTGGGCCGGAGTTGCCGATGCAGGTGGTGCAGCCATAGCCGACCAGATCGAAGCCCAGTTCGTCCAGATAACGGGTCAGCGCGGCGGCGGCAAAGTATTCGGTGACGACCTTGGAGCCGGGAGCCAGCGAACTCTTGACCCAGGGTTTGCGGGTCAGCCCTTTTTCCACGGCTTTCTTGGCCAGCAGGCCGGCGGCCATCATCACGCTGGGGTTCGAGGTGTTGGTGCAGGAAGTGATGGCGGCGATCACCACCGCGCCGTTCTTCAGCCGGTGGCTCTGGCCCTCGTGTTCGTACTCGGCTTCTCCCGCCAGCTCATCGCCGCCGATGGCTGTGCCTCCGCCGCCTTCGCTGAGCAAGCGGCCATCTTCCTTGGCCGAGGGTTTTAGCTGCAGCCCGACGAAGTCATCGAAGGCGCGGCCGACCTGGCTCAGGGCGACACGATCCTGTGGGCGTTTGGGGCCGGCGAGGCTGGCCTCCACATCGCCCAGGTCGAGGCTAAGGCTGTCGCTGAACGACGGCTCGTCGCCGGGTTCGCGCCACAGGCCCTGGGTTTTGCAGTAGGCCTCCACCAGCTGCACGCTGTCTTCCGGGCGCCCGGACAGGCGCAGGTAGCCAAGTGTGATGTCGTCGACCGGGAAGAAGCCGCAGGTGGCACCGTATTCCGGGGCCATGTTGGCGATGGTGGCGCGGTCGGCCAGGGGTAGATCGGCCAAGCCGTCGCCATAGAATTCGACGAATTTGCCCACCACGCCCTTCTTGCGCAGCATCTGCGTCACTGTCAGCACCAGGTCGGTGGCGGTGATGCCTTGCTTGAGCTTGCCGCTGAGTTTGAAGCCGATCACTTCGGGAATCAGCATCGACACCGGCTGGCCGAGCATGGCGGCCTCCGCTTCGATGCCGCCGACGCCCCAGCCCAGCACGCCGAGGCCGTTGATCATGGTGGTGTGCGAGTCGGTGCCGACCAGGGTGTCGGGGAAGGCGAAGGTGGCACCGTCTTCCTCCTTGGTCCACACGCTGCGCGCCAGGTATTCCAGGTTGACCTGGTGGCAAATGCCGGTGCCCGGCGGCACCACGCGGAAGTTGTCGAAGGCGCTCTGGCCCCAGCGCAGGAACGCATAGCGCTCGCCGTTGCGCTGCATCTCGATGTCGACGTTCTGCTCGAAGGCGGCCGGCGAGGCGTACTTGTCGACCATCACCGAGTGGTCGATCACCAGATCCACTGGCGACAGTGGGTTGATGCGCTGGGCATCGCCGCCTGCTGCGGCCATGGCGGCGCGCATGGCGGCCAGATCGACCACTGCCGGCACGCCGGTGAAGTCCTGCATCAGCACCCGCGCCGGGCGGAACTGGATCTCGTGGTCACTACGACGCTCCTTGAGCCAGTCGATCATCGCCTTGATGTCGTAGGCGCTGACCGTGGCGTTGTCCTCGAAGCGCAGCAGGTTCTCCAGCAGCACCTTGAGCGACTTGGGCAGGTTGCCGATATCACCCAGGCTCTTGGCGGCGTTTTGCAGGCTGTAATAGGTGTAGGTCTTGCCGGCGACCTGCAGTTCACGGCGGCAATTCAGGCTATCCAGGGAAGGCATTTGAGTCTCCTGCTCATCGGGCTTGAGCACTGAAAAATTAGACCCTTAGGTCAGCTCTCGCCATTTCACTGGACAGGGCAGGCGGGCTTCGGGTTCCCGCCTCGGTTATCATGCGCGGCCTTGAGGAGAGCCCCGATGAATACCCTACTACTGCACTGCCGTCCCGGTTTCGAGGGCGAGGTCTGCGCCGAGCTATCCGAGCTGGCCGCCAACCTGGGCGTGGCGGGCTACGCCAAGGGCAAGGCCGGTGGTGCCCATGCCGAGTTCGTCTGTAGCGATACCGGTGGCGCCGAGCGCCTGATGCAGGGCACGCGCTTCAATCAGCTGATATTCCCGCGCCAGTGGGCGCGCGGCGATTACCTGGCCCTACCGGAAACCGACCGCATCAGCGTGCTGTTGCAGGCGCTGGCCGACTATCCACAGTGCGGCAGCCTGTGGCTGGAGGTGTTCGATACCAACGAGGGCAAGGAACTGTCGAATTTCTGCAAGAAGTTCGAGGCGCCCCTGCGCAAGGCGCTGGAGAAGGCCGGGCGGCTGGTGGATGACCCGAACAAGCCGCGCCTGCTGTTGACTTTCAAGAGCGGCCGCGAGGTGTTTCTCGGCATCGCCGAGGCGAACAACTCTGCGCTGTGGCCCATGGGCATTCCGCGCCTGAAGTTCCCCCGCGAGGCCCCCAGCCGCTCGACGCTCAAGCTGGAAGAGGCCTGGCACAGCTTCATTCCTCGCGAGCACTGGGAAACGCGCCTGTCCGACGAGATGACCGGTGTTGACCTGGGCGCGGCGCCAGGTGGCTGGACCTACCAGCTGGTGCGTCGCGGCATGCTGGTGACCGCCATCGACAACGGGCCGATGGCGCAGAGCCTGATGGATACTGGCCTGGTGACCCACCTGATGGTCGATGGCTTCACCTGGAAGCCGAAACAGCCGGTGGACTGGATGGTTTGCGACATCGTCGAGAAGCCGGCGCGCACGGCGGCCATGGTCGAGGAGTGGATCGGCGGCGGCCACTGCCGTGAGGCGGTGGTCAACCTCAAGCTGCCGATGAAGCAGCGTTATGCCGAAGTGCGCAAGCTGCTGCAGCGCCTGGAGGATGCCTTCAAGGCCAAGCGCCTGAAAGTCTCCATCGCCTGCAAGCAGCTGTATCACGACCGCGAAGAGGTCACCTGCCACCTGCGCCGGCTATGAGCCCGTGCAGGTTCGACCTGTGGCGCTGCTTTGCGCCACAATAGCCGCCTGTTTTTCGGAGTAGTCCATGTCCCTGCAACCCGACGCCATTCTCGACGCCACCGGCCTCAACTGCCCCGAGCCGGTGATGATGCTGCACAACAAGGTGCGCGACCTGCCGGCCGGCGGCCTGCTCAAGGTGATCGCCACCGACCCCTCGACCAAGCGTGATATCCCCAAGTTCTGCATGTTCCTTGGTCATGAACTGCTGGAGCAGGGCGAGGAAAGCGGCAGCTACCTGTACTGGATCCGCAAGAAGCTCGATTGATCTCGGCTGGGGCGTGCGATGTAGCTTGTAGGCTGGGTAGAGGCGCGCAAGCGCCGAAACCCAGCGAGGTGCAGAAGCTGAAGCGATACGCAGTTTTTGCTGGGTTTCGCTGCGCTCTACCCAGCCTACGTGTCTGTCATAACTCGGATTTGCCGCCGCGCACTGCGTGCCAGGCGAATCCCCAGCAGCACTGCCGCGCAGGTCAGGCCCGCCACCAGCCCCTGCCATAGCCCTCGCGGCCCCGAAGGCTCGCCGAACCAGTCGGCCAGACCCAGTCCATAGCCGATCGGCAGGCCGATGCCCCAGTAGGCGAGCAGGGTGAACAGCATGGTCACGCGGGTATCCTGATAACCGCGCAAGGCGCCGGCGGCGGTGACCTGCACGGCGTCGGAGAACTGGAACAGCGCCGAATAGACGATCAGCGACGCGGCGATGGCGATCACCGTCGGGTCGGGGGTGTAGATCGCCGCAATCTGCTCGCGCAGCAACAAGGCCAGACTGGCGGACAGGCAGGCATAGGCCAGCGCCGTGCCCATCGCCACGCCGGCAGCGAAGCGCGCATCTCTAGGAGCGCTGCGCCCCAGCGACTGGCCGACGCGCACGGTGGCGGCCATGCCCAGTGAGTAGGGGATCATGAAGATCATCGAGCTGAAGTTCAGGGCGATCTGGTGGCCGGCCACCACGTTGGCGCCGAGGCCGCCGATCAGCAGGGCGATCACGGCGAAGATGCTCGACTCGGCGAAGACCGCCACGCCAATCGGCACGCCTATCGACAGCAGGCGGCGGATCACCGACCACTGTGGCCGCTCGAAACGGGCGAACAGTTGGCTCGGCTTGTAGTAAGGCGCCCAACTCACCCAGGCCAGCATGCCCAGCAGGATGCTCCACATGACGATGCCGGTGGCCCAGCCGCAACCGACGCCGCCGAGGGCTGGCAGGCCCAGCTTGCCGTAGATCAGCACATAGTTGAGGGGGATGTTCAGCAGCAGGCCGAACAGGCTCAGCACCATGCTGGGCCGGGTGTGTCCCAGTCCGTCGCTGAAGCAGCGCAGCACGTAGTAGAGGGCCACGGCCGGGAAGCCGCAGGCCACGCCGCGCAGGTAGCCCATGGCCGGTTCGACCAGGCTCGGCTCGACCTGCATCAGGGTCAGGATCGGTGTGGCGTTCCACAGCAGCGCCGCGCAGCTGCAGCCAACGAACAAACCCAGCCACAGCGCCTGGCGTACCAGCGGGCCGGTTTCTTCCTGTTTGCCGGCACCGAAGCGCTGCGCCACCTTGGCCGTGGTGGCCAGGAGGATGCCGGTCATCAGCAGGAACACCGGTATCCACAACGAGTTGCCCAGCGCTACGGCCGCCAGGTCATGGGCGCCGACGCGACCAGCCATCACGGTGTCGACGAAGCCCATGGCCGTGTTGGCCAACTGGGCAATTATGATGGGGATGGCCAGCTTCAGCAGGGCGCGCAGTTCGGCGCGCACGCGAGCGGGGCGGGAGAGGGTGGACATCGACGGAACCAGGCTTGAGCGGGGCGCTAGTCTAGCCCTGACGCTGTGGTCAGGAAAGCGCCATGACATCGCGCTTACCGCGGCTCGTCGATGGGCCTAGAATGCCCGCAGTTGATAGGAGTGCTCCATGCAGATCGTTGCCGACGAAAACATCCCGCTGCTCGACGAATTCTTTGCCGGTTTCGGCGCTATCCAGCGCTACCCCGGGCGGGCCATCGACCGTGCCGCGCTGGGCGATGCCGAGGTACTGCTGGTGCGCTCGGTCACCCGCGTCGACCGGGCTCTGCTGGAGGGCAGCCAGGTGCGTTTCGTCGGCACCTGCACCATCGGTACCGACCATCTCGACCTGGATTACTTCGCCGAGGCCGGCATCGCCTGGTCCAGCGCTCCCGGCTGCAATGCCCGTGGCGTGGTGGATTATGTGTTGGGCTGCCTGCTCGCGCTGGCCGAACGTACCGGCGCCAAACTGCCCGAACTGCGTTATGGAGTGGTGGGCGCCGGCCAGGTGGGCGGGCGGCTGGTCGAGGTGTTGCGTGGCATGGGCTGGGACGTACGCGTGTGCGATCCGCCACGACAGGCCGCCGAGGACGGCGACTTCGTCGAACTGGCGAGTATCCTGCGCGACTGCGACGTGATCAGCCTGCATACGCCACTGGATGCCGGCACTCGCCACCTGATCGGAGCGGCCGAGCTTCCGCAGCTCAAGCCTGGCGCCTGGCTGATCAATGCCAGCCGTGGCGCGGTGATCGACAATCAGGCTCTCAAGGCGCACCTGCACGCGGGAGCCGATCTGCAGGTGGCGCTGGATGTCTGGGAAGGCGAGCCCCTGGCCGATCCCGACTTGGCCGCGCTGTGCCAGATCGCCACGCCGCATATCGCCGGCTACAGCCTGGATGGCAAGCTGCGCGGCACGGCGCAGATCTACCAGGCCTATTGCCGGGCGATGGGGCTGAAGGAAACGGTGCAGTTGAGTGACTTGCTCCCGGCACCCTGGCTGGGCGCTGTGGAGCTACACGAGTCGGCGGCCATCGATTGGGCGCTGGCCAGCCTGTGCCGGGCAGTCTATGACCCGCGGCGGGACGATGCGGATTTCCGTCGTGCCCTGGTGGGCGAGGAAAAACAGCGCAAGGCGGCTTTCGATGCCTTGCGCAAGCACTACCCCTATCGTCGCGAGATCGAGGGCTTGCCAGTGAGCCTTAGTGGCGAAGCCCCGCACCTGGCGCAACTGGCCACGGCATTGGGCTGTCGTCTGCTGTAACGGGCAGGGTTTGGGTCAGGCGTGGCGCTGGGTTTGCCAGGCTTTGTCCAGTTCGCGGCAGGCTTGCTGGATCATCTGCTCGGTGATGGGGATTTCCCGGCCTTGGGCATCGATGATCGAGCCGCCGACGGGCTGTTGCGGGTTGAACGGAGTGACGCGAGGTTGTTGGGACTGCTGTTGCGCTTTCATGGCCGATTCTCCTGGCTGTAGAAACAGTCTAGGCAGGGCATGTGAAAGCGCCGTGACAGCCAGCGCGAGAGGTTTATTCGGGGCACCGAACGGTGCGCCGTGATTTGGAGTGGTTATGAGTGTTTTCCATCTTGGCCTGATCATCAACCCGCTGGCGGGCCTCGGCGGACCGGCGGCGCTCAAGGGCAGCGACGGAGTGGCCGCCGAGGCGTTGGCCCTGGGCGCCGAGCCACGGGCCGCGGCGCGCACGCGTATCGCCCTGGAGTGTTTGCGGCCGGTGGCCGAGCGCCTGCAGTTCGTCACCTTTCCCGGCCCCATGGGCGCCGATCTGCTGGCCGAACTGGGTTATCAGCATCGTGTGCTGGGCAGTTTGGGCGAGGGGCTGACCACGGCTGCGGATACCCAGCAGGCCGTTAAAGCGCTGCAGGAAGCCGGCTGCGCACTGATCCTGTTCGCCGGCGGCGATGGCACGGCTCGCGACGTCTGCGCGGCGGCGCGTGAGGATCAGCCGGTGCTGGGCATTCCGGCCGGGGTGAAGATCCATTCCGCGGTCTACGCCATCAGCCCGCGTGCGGCGGGGCTCATGGCCCTGCGCCTGGTCGAGGGAGGTCTGGTGCGCCTGGCCAGTGGCGAAGTGCGCGACATCGACGAGACGGCCCTGCGCGAGGGGCGGGTCAATGCCAAGCACTACGGCGAGCTGTGCGTGCCGGTCGAGGGTGAGTACATGCAGCACGTCAAGCAGGGCGGCATGGAGTCCGAGGAACTGGTGCTGGTGGATCTGGCCGACTGGCTGGCCGAAAGCTGGGAGGAGGGCGTGCGCTACGTGTTCGGCCCCGGCTCCACGCTGCACGGGCTCGCCGAGAACCTGGGCCTGGAGACCACGCTGCTGGGTGTGGACGTGGTCGAGAATGGTCAGGTGATCGCCCGTGATGTGACCGAGGCGCAGCTATTCGAGCTGATCGATGGCCAGCCGGCGCGCCTAGTGGTCTCGGCCTGCGGCGGCCGGGGTCATATCATCGGTCGCGGCAATCAGCAGATCAGCCCCCGTGTGCTGAGAAGCATCGGCCTGGAGCATCTGCGGGTGATCGCCACCAAACGCAAACTCGGTACGCTGGAAGGCCGGCCTCTGCTGGTCGACAGCGGTGATCCGGCGCTGGACGCAGCCTTCCCCGATGCGATTCGCGTCTGGGCTGGGTACAGGGAAGAACTGCTGTATCCGATACGCTGATATTGATTAAAACAGGGAGGTTTTCATGCAGCGACTGCTTCTTACCTTGAGCTTGGGCCTGCTGACTGCCCCGGCCATGGCCGCCAGCTTCAATTGCGCCAAAGCACAGCAGCCCATAGAGCGAGCCATCTGCGCCTATCCCGAACTGGATCGCCTGGATGGCCTAATGGGCGAGCGCTTTCACGAACAGCAGAAACGCTTGAGTGCCAGCGCTCGCGAGCAGGCTCTGACTGAGCAGAGGGCCTGGCTCGGTGGACGCGCTAAGCGCTGCCCGGGATATGAGCAAAACTGCCTGGCCGATCTTTACCGTGCGCGGCTCGCAGATATGGCCGGTAATGCAAAACCTGTGGTGCCCTATAGCGCCTCGGTGCCGCAGTATCAGTTGCGTGAAGCTGCGGCAGTGTGCGAGCTCCCGGACCTGCAGATGCCGGCCGATACCCTGGTGTATGCCGCCGGAGCCTACAGCGGCCGGCGGCTGGATGTGCAGATCGATCAGAGTGGTCACCAAGCCACCCAGTTCGATGTGTTGGTCAACTCTCCCGAGCGTCCCGTGGCTCTGCTGCTGGGAGCCTACGAGCCGTCGATCTGGAATATTGGGTGGACCGAAGGCACGCGTATTCTCGCCGTGCTCGCCACCGGCTATCACCGCCAGGCAGTGGCCGGCTTGCCGGCAGAAACGCCACTGCGCATTAGTAGCTACGACAACAAGGGGCCCTGTGGCTACCTGTACGTCGATGAAAAGAATCGAGGCAAGTTGAACCCCTTGGCGCAGCGTGTGTTCAAGCGCAGTGTCGATCTGGTCTACCACATCGGTAACGGCGCCATGGTGCTTGGCGAGCCCCTGCCGCCCGGCGCGGTGCAACTCACCTCGCCCGACACGCCACCGCACAGTTTCGTTGACCCTAGTCTGCCCAAGGCCGGCCCGGCTGGACTGACCGACGCCGTGGCCAAGGGGCTGATGCGCCCGGCAGACGAGGCTGACTTCGCCGCTTGGCAGGCTGTGCTCGATCGCAAGAACAGACAGGCCAGCGAGGGCCTGCCGCCCATGGCCAACCCGCCGGCGCGCAGCAGCTTCCGTCCCCACAATGCCTATGTGCTGCTCAAGGCACAGCGTCTACCGGCCGGCCTCTATGGCGCGCATTCGGCCAGTTTCTTCCTGCCCCTTGGCGTGCCGTACCCGGAAGGTGAGCTGGGTCATTCGGCACTCTATGACTTCAACAGCGAAAGTTGCCGAGGAGGCGTTTGTGGTCGTTGAACGCTGGCTGCACGGCTTGGCGTTGCTGGTCTGCCTGGGGCTGCCCGGTTGGGTTTCGGCGCAGGCCATCGATCCGCAACAGTTGGTTCAGGCTGCACGCAGCCAAGTCGGCGTGACCCTGGGCTACGACCCGGTCTATCGCCAGCTCGCCTATCCTGGTGGCGACGTACCGCTCAGCACGGGGGTATGCACCGACGTGGTGATCCGCGCCCTGCGCGAGCAGGGCCTGGATCTGCAGCAGCGCGTGCACCAGGACATGCGCGCGCACTTTGCTGCCTACCCGCGCAACTGGGGCCTCAAGCGCCCCGACCCTAATATCGATCACCGCCGCGTGCCCAACCTGATGACCTGGTTCAGCCGTCAGGGCATGTCCCTGGGCGTCAGCCAGCAGGCCGCCGACTATCGTACCGGCGATATCGTTACCTGGGATCTCGGGCGTGGCCTGACTCACATCGGTCTGGTCAGCGACCGGCTTGGCCCCGGTAGCGTGCCTTTGATCCTGCATAACATTGGCGCCGGGGCACAGGAAGAAGACATCCTGTTTGCCTATCGGATTACCGGGCACTATCGCTTCGCGCCCTGACTTCAAGGAAACCTGCATGCCAGACACTGGATTACCGCCGCATATCCAGGCCCATGAGCGGGTGGTGCTGTTCGATGGGGTGTGCCGGCTGTGCAATGGTTGGGCGAAGTTTCTGATTCGCCGCGACCCTGCGCGGCGTTTTCGCCTGTGCTCGGTGCAGTCGCAGGAGGGCCAGGCGATCCTGGCCTGGTTTGGCCTGCCGACCGACCGTTTCGAGACCATGGCCTATGTCGAGGGCGCGCACCTGTTCGTCCGCTCCGATGCGGTGCTGCGTGTGGTCACGCAGCTGCCAGGTGGCTGGCGTCTGTTGAACGGCTTGCGGGTGCTGCCGCGGGCGCTGCGCGACTGGTGCTACGACCGGATTGCGCTGAACCGCTACCGCCTGTTTGGTCGCTATGACAGCTGCCTGCTGCCCAGCGCCGATCACCAGGCTCGTTTCATCGATGGCGAGTCGCACTCATGAGCCTGATTTCTGGCAGTCGGCGTCAGGCGCTGGGCATGGCCTGGCGTTTCATTCGGCCCTATCGTGGGCGCCTGGCCGGGGCGCTGGCGGCGCTGATGTTCACCGCGGCGATCACCCTGTCCATGGGGCAGGGCATTCGTCTGCTGGTGGATCAGGGCCTGGCCACCCAGTCGCCGGAAGCACTGCGCCATTCCATCGGCCTGTTCTTCGTGTTGGTACTGGCTTTGGCCGTCGGTACCTTCACCCGCTTTTATCTGGTCAGTTGGATTGGCGAGCGCTTCGTCGCCGATATCCGCAAGCGTGTGTTCGACCACCTGATCGAACTTCACCCAGGCTTTTACGAAAGCAACCGGGCCTCGGAGATCCAGTCGCGCCTGACGGCCGACACCACCTTGCTGCAGACGGTGATCGGCTCGTCGCTGTCCATGGCCCTGCGCAACCTGATCATGCTGATCGGCGGCATCGGCCTGCTGTTCGTCACCAATGCCAAGCTCACCGCCATCGTCATGGCTGCGCTACCGCTGGTGGTGGCGCCGATCCTGATCTTCGGCCGCCGCGTTCGTGCACTGGCCCGGCAGAGCCAGGATCGGGTGGCGGATGTGGGCAGCTACATCGGCGAGACCCTGGGCCAGATCAAGACGGTGCAGGCCTACAACCATCAGGCGCAGGACAAGCAGCGCTTCGCCGGCACCGTAGAGGCGGCCTTCGCTACGGCCGGCAAGCGAATTCGCCAGCGCGCCTGGCTGATTACCGTGGTTATAGTGCTGGTGCTCGGCGCGGTAGGCGTGATGCTCTGGGTCGGCGGCATGGATGTGATCGCCGGGCGCATCAGTGGTGGCGACTTGGCGGCCTTCGTGTTCTACAGCCTGATCGTCGGCATGGCCTTCGGCGCCATCAGCGAAGTCATCGGCGAGCTCCAGAGCGCCGCCGGGGCTGCCGAGCGGATTGCCGAACTGCTGCGCACCAACAATGCCATCACGCCGCCTGCCGAGGGCCTGTTGCAACTACCAGGGCGAGTCAGCGGTACCTTGCAGCTGCGCGATGTGCAGTTCGCCTATCCCTCGCGGCTCGATCATCCGGCTATCGCCGGTATCGACCTGCAGGTGCAGGCCGGGGAGACCCTGGCCCTGGTCGGCCCCTCTGGCGCGGGCAAGTCGACCCTGTTCGATCTGCTGCTGCGCTTCTTCGATCCGCAGCAGGGCGAGATTCTGCTGGATGGTGTGCCGATCAGCCGGCTCGATCCGGCCGATCTGCGGCGCTGCTTCGCCCTGGTCTCGCAGAATCCGGCGCTGTTCTTCGGCAGCGTGGCGGACAACCTGCGCTATGGACGGCCCGAGGCTAGCGATGCGGAGATCGAGGCTGCAGCTCGGGCGGCTCATGCCCATGAGTTTATCGAGCGGCTGCCGCAGGGCTATCAGACCCATCTGGGCGAAGCCGGGCTGGGCCTCTCCGGAGGTCAACGCCAGCGCCTGGCCATTGCCCGTGCGTTGCTGGTGGATGCGCCGATCCTGCTGCTGGACGAGGCTACCAGTGCTCTGGATGCGGAAAGCGAGTACCTGATCCAACAGGCGCTACCGGCCCTGATGAGCGGGCGCACCACCCTGGTTATCGCCCACCGCCTGGCCACGGTGAAGAACGCCGACCGCATTGCGGTGATCGACAAGGGTCGCCTGCAGGCGATCGGTACTCATGGTGAGCTGGTGCTGAGCAACCCGCTGTATGCCCGGCTGGCCGAGCTGCAGTTCAATACCGAGCGTCGCGAGCGCGACTGAGGAATAGCGGTGGAAAAAGATTTCGGCGTGGTGGTTCTCGGTGGCTATGGCAATTTCGGCCAGGTCATCGTGCGCAAGCTGGCGGCCAGCGGCATGCGTGTGTGGGTAGCGGGGCGTGACCTGCGCAAGGCCGAGACGCTGGCGCGAGAGGCGGGGTGCCAGGCGTTGCAGCTGGATATGCGCGCCGCTGATCTTGCCGAGTGTCTGCGCGGGCTTGGCGCGCAATTGCTGATCTCCACTGCCGGCCCCTTCCAGCGTCAGGACTATCGGGTGCCAGAGGCGGCCATCGCTGCCGGCATGCATTACGTCGACCTGGCCGATGCCAGGGGCTTCGTCTGCGGCATCGGCGAGCTCGACGCCAGGGCCCGGGCCGCCGATGTGCTGGTGTGCAGCGGCGCCAGCTCCGTTCCGGCGCTGGCCGCGGCGGTGATCGACGAGTTGTTGCCACGGTTTTCCCGGCTGGACAGCATCTGGCACGGCATCAGCTCTTCGGAGAAAACGCCGGGCGCGTCGACCCTGGGCGCGGTGCTGGATTACTGCGGCAAACCTTTCCAGCAA
Organism: Pseudomonas sp.; assembly: GCA_038147895.1. Lineage (GTDB taxonomy): Bacteria > Pseudomonadota > Gammaproteobacteria > Pseudomonadales > Pseudomonadaceae > Aquipseudomonas. The sequence goes on along the minus strand of JAYQUJ010000053.1, from coordinate 5,063 downwards.
TGGCGCGATGGTCGCTGGCAGAACGTCTATGGCTGGCAGGACCTGCACCGGCACGAATTTCCTGCGCCGCTCGGCCCGCGCTGGGTGGCCAATTGCGACATCCCCGACCTGCAGCTGTTTCCAGGGCGTTATCCGGGCGTGCGCGAGGTGCGTTTCTCGGCCGGGGTCGGCCTGCGGTTGACTCAGTTCGGCACCTGGGCCCTGTCCTGGCTGGTGCGAAGCGGCCTGCTGCGCAGTGCGGTTCCGTTGACCGATTTCCTTCATCGCCGGGCGGTTTCGGTCGAGCGTTTCGGTGACGGTCGCAGCGGCATGTTCGTGCGCCTGCAGGGGCTGGATCAGGCGGGCAGGGCGCAGACGCTGTGCTGGGAGCTGTTCGCAGAGCACAACGACGGGCCGAATATTCCCTGCATGGCCGCCGTGGCGCTGGCCCGCAAGCTGGCAGCAGGCACGCTGCACGAGCGCGGTGCCATGCCCTGTGTCGGCCTGCTCAGCCAGGCCGAATACCTGGCCGAGCTACAAGAGCTGGCGATCAGCAGCGCGCTGCGTCAGCTGTAATCAGGGTTCGCCTATCGGCGGTTTGCCCTGGGGGCGAATAGTCGCGGCGGCGCCGGCCGAGGCGAGGATGATGGCGCCGATGGCGAGCCACTGGCTGGCCGCCAGGCGTTCGCTTAGGAACAGCAGGCCCGACAGCGCGGCAATCGCCGGCTCCATGCTCATCAGAATGCTGAAGGTGCGTGCCGGCATGCGGGTGAGGGCGAACATCTCCAGGCTGTAGGGCAGTGCCGAGGACATCACCGCGACGGCCAGGGCCATCGGCAGCAGCTCGGGTGAGAACAGCGCGCTGCCGGCCTGGCTCAGGCCAATCGGGAATACCAGCAAAGCCGCGACCAGAGTGCCGAATACCACGGTCTGCGAGCCGTGGGCCGCGCCAGCCTTCTGCCCGAACAAGATGTACAGCGCCCAGCACAGGCCCGCGCCCAATGCCAAGGCCATGCCCAGCAGGTCGAGGTGGTCGCTCGAACTGGTGTCCGGCAGCAGCAGCCACAGGCCGAACACGGCCAAGGCGACCCAGACGAAGTCCAGCAGACGGCGCGAGGAGAACAGCGCCAGGGCCAGTGGCCCGGTGAACTCCAGGGCGACGGCAATGCCCAGTGGAATCGTCTTCAGCGACATGTAGAACAACAGGTTCATGCCGCCGAGGGCCAGGCCGTAGGCGAGCAGGGCATGGCACTTGCGCAGGTCCAGCCTGGCGCG
>JAYQUJ010000053.1:0-3799 GCA_038147895.1 Pseudomonas sp. | reverse complement strand
AACAACGGGTTCATGCCGCCCAGCGACAATCCGTAGCCCAGTAGCGAGCGCCAGGCCGCGAAGTTCGGCCGGGTGCGCCAGGGGCGCATGATCACGCCCAGGATCAGCGCTGCCAGCCCGAGGCGCAGGGCGGTGGTGCCCTCTGGGCCAATCAGGGGAAACAGGCCTTTGGCCACGGAGGCGCCGCTCTGGATGGAGGTCATTGCGATCACCAACAGAGCGATGGGCAGAAAAACTGCAGTCGAGCGCGACATGAGTCGTTCCAAACAGGAGAGTCAGAAAAGCAAAAACCGGCCCGCGGGCCGGTTTTCAGAGGGGGTGCAGCTTAGCGATATTCGCAGAGGTAAGCGGTGTCGACCGCGACCTTGAGCTGGAACTTGCTGTTGGCTGGTACGGTGAAGTTGCTGCCGGCGGCGAAGGTTTCCCAGTTTTCGCTGCCCGGCAGTTTCACGGTCAGGGCGCCCGCCACCACGTGCATCACTTCCAGCTGGGCGGTGCCGAACTCGTATTCACCAGGAGCCATCACGCCGATGGTGGCCGGGCCTTCGCTCATGGCGAAGCCGATGGATTTGACGGTGCCGTCGAAGTACTCGTTGACCTTGAACATGCTGGGCTCCTCGGGAGGGGTTAAAAAAGGCTCGCCAGTATGCCCAAGCGCGGCAGCGCAGTCATCCAGCTCAATCAGGGAAAATCAGCGGCAGCAGGCGCGCGGTATTGCGCGCGTCTTCCAGCGCCCGGTGTTGCTGGCCCTGGAACTGCAAACCCGCCAGCTGCAGTGCGCTATTCAGGCCTACGGCGCGATTCAGTTGGCGCTTCTCGGCGAACAGTTGCTTGAGGTTGTGGTGGGCCAGCTTGGCCAGACTGCTGTCCAGTTCGTGGTGGTGCCATTCCTGCAAAAGCTGGCGCCGGTCGTAATCGCCCCAGCTGCCCCAGCCAATCAGCCTCGACTGGTGCGGTGCCAGCCATTGCTCGAAGTGAGGCCAGATGTGTGAGAGCGGGGCGGCACTGTCGATCTGAGCCTGAGTGATACGCGTCAGCTCGGTGCAGAAGGCGGTCAGGCAGGGGCGGCGCTGGGGGCGGACAAAACGCTGAAAGTGCGCGACCTCATGTCCGCTGGCGGTGACCAGGCTGGCGCCGATCTCGATGATTTCCATTTCTTCCACTGGCCAGCCGCCTTCTTCGGTGGTGGCTTCCAGGTCGATGATCAACCAGTGCGGCATAACGGCTCTCCATGGCGTTGCGCCAGTATGGTCGGGCTGACGCCACTGAGCAAAACCCGAGCAGTTTTGCCTGGCAACTGTGCCGGGCTTCGATCCGGCATCCGGGATATGCTTGGCATCTGGTGTTCAAGGAGATGCAGCATGGCGAAAGTGACCTTTATCGGCCTGGGTGTAATGGGCTACCCGATGGCTGGCCACCTGGCTCGCAATGGCCACGAAGTCTGCGTGTACAACCGCTCGGCGGAAAAGGCTGAGCGCTGGTGTGCCGAGCACGGCGGGCGCAGCGCACCGACCCCGCGCGAAGCGGCGCAGGGCGCCGAGTTCGTGATGGTCTGCGTGGGTAATGATCACGATCTGCGCAGTGTGGTGCTGGGTGCCGAGGGTGCTTTGGCCGGTATGGCGCCAGGCAGTGTGCTGGTCGACCATACCACCGCCTCGGCAGATGTCGCCCGCGAGTTGGCGGCACTGGCGGCCGAGCGTGAACTGGGCTTTCTCGATGCGCCGGTTTCCGGTGGCCAGGCTGGGGCCGAGAATGGCGTACTGACGGTTATGGTCGGCGGCGACGCCGCGTTTTACGAGCGTGCCGAACCGGTGATCGACAGCTATGCGCGGATGATCAAGCGCATGGGGCCGGTCGGCAGCGGCCAGCTGACCAAGATGGTCAATCAGATCTGCATTGCCGGTCTGGTGCAGGGACTGTCCGAGGCGCTGCACTTCGCTCAGTGTGCCGGTCTCGACAGCCATGCGGCGATGGAAGTGATCAGCAAGGGGGCGGCGCAGTCCTGGCAGCTGGAGAATCGCCACCAGAACATGCTGGCCGGCAAATTCGACTATGGCTTCGCCGTCGACTGGATGCGCAAGGATCTATCGATCCTGCTGGACGAGGCCCGCCACAACGGCGCTCAGCTGCCGGTGACGGCACTGGTCGATCAGTTCTATGCCGATGTGCAGGCGATGGGCGGTGGCCGCTGGGATACTTCCAGCCTGATCGCGCGGCTCAAGCAGGTGCCGGGCAAGGCTTGAGACTGGGCTGTTTGTTGCTGAAGCGCCTGCCTGTCGGTAGCGCGCTTTGCTGAGCGAAGCGTTAGAATCGCGGCCTTTCAGCTTTCACGGATTGCTTCATGCAATGTCGTCCTGGGTGCGGTGCCTGCTGCATCGCACCATCCATCAGTTCAGCCATTCCCGGCATGCCCAATGGCAAGCCTGCAGGGGAACGCTGTCTGCATCTGTCAGTCGATTTGCTCTGCACTATCTTTGGCCATGCCGAGCGCCCAGCGGTGTGCTCGGGCTTTGCTGCGGATATCGAGGTCTGTGGCGGTAGTCGTGAAGAGGCCATCCGCTTGATCGGTTGGCTGGAGCGCGCTACAGCCTGATTTCCACGCCTGCCCATGGCGGGCTTAATTCTCCTGAGGATCAATGATGATTTCGTCTAGAGCGGCGGCCTTGTTCGCCTTTGCCTTGCTGGGCAGTGCCATGGCGCAAGCCGAAGACTGGAAGCTGGCCAAGGATGAAGCCGGTATCCAGATCTACCTGAGCGATGTGCCGGGTTCGAAGTACAAGGCCTATCGCGGGGTTACCACCGTTGCCGGTGATGTAGCCACTTTGCGTGCCCTGCAGGAGGATGTAACGGGATCCTGTGCCTGGATTCATGCCTGTGCCGAGCAGCGCTTGCTCAAGCACGAGGGGGCAGAAAACTGGATCTACACCCGCTTCGACATGCCCTGGCCGGTCACGGCTCGCGATTCGGTGCTGCATGTGGTGACGGAGGAGGGGGCCGATGGCAGCCTGCTGCGCAAGCTCGACGGTCAGCCGCAGTTCGTGCCCGAGAAAGACGGCAATGTGCGGGTCGCCAGTCTGGAGGGCTACTGGAGTCTGGTGCCGAAAGGTGATGGCAAGGTTGAGGTGACCTATCAGGTGCACACCGAGCCGGGCGGCAGCGTGCCATCCTGGCTGGCCAACAGTTTTGTAGTGGATGCGCCGTTCAATACCTTGGAGAAGCTCCGGGCCATGGCGGAAAAGCGCTGAGGCTGAAATGAAAAAGGGCTGCCAATTGGCAGCCCTTTTTTCTGGAGGAGGCGCGTTTAGCTGCGCTCTTCCAGCGAGACCAGATCGCGACGGTCGTAGCCGGTGTACAGCTGGCGCGGGCGGCCAATCTTGTACGGGCTGGACAGCATTTCTTTCCAGTGCGAGATCCAGCCGACGGTGCGCGCCAGAGCGAAGATCACGGTGAACATGCTGGTCGGAATGCCGATCGCTTTCAGGATGATGCCCGAGTAGAAGTCCACGTTCGGGTACAGGTTGCGCTCCTTGAAGTACGGATCGTTACGAGCGATCTCGTCGAGCTTCATGGCCAGTTCCAACTGCGGGTCGTTGATGCCCAGCTCGGCCAGAACTTCGTCGCAGGTCTGTTTCATGACTTTGGCGCGCGGGTCGAAGTTCTTGTACACGCGGTGACCGAAGCCCATCAGCTTGAACGGGTCGTTCTTGTCTTTGGCCTTGGCAATGAACTTGTCGATGTTCTCGACGCTGCCGATCTCGTCCAGCATGCTCAGCACGGCTTCGTTGGCGCCGCCGTGTGC
>JAYQUJ010000052.1:0-28151 GCA_038147895.1 Pseudomonas sp. | reverse complement strand
CCGGGAAGCAGCCAGCACCGCCCCGGATTGCATCCGGGCTACGGGTTTTGGCCTGCCTGAGTCAGCCCTCGCCCGCGTGCGGGAGAGGGGCCGGGGGAGAGGGTTGGAGATGAGCAAGCCACTCAAACTGGCCGTGGTCGGCCACACCAACGTCGGCAAAACCTCGCTGCTGCGCACCCTGCTGCGCGACATAGGTTTCGGCGAGGTTTCCCACCGCGCCAGCACCACTCGCCATGTCGAGGGCGCGCGGCTGTCGGTCGAAGGCGTGGCGCTGCTGGAGCTGTACGACACCCCCGGCCTGGAAGATGCCATCGCCCTGCTCGACCACCTTGAACAGCTGGAACGCCCCGGCGAACGCCTCGACGGCCCGGCGCGCACCGCGCGCTTCCTCGACGGTGCCGAGGCACGCCAGCGCTTCGAGCAGGAGGCCAAGGTGCTGCGCCAGCTGCTGGCCAGCGACGCAGGCCTGTATGTGATCGACGCCCGCGAACCGGTGCTGGCCAAGTACAAGGACGAACTGGCCGTACTGGCCGCTTGTGGCAAGCCGCTGCTGCCAGTGCTCAATTTCAGCGCCAACGAGCAGCGCCGTGAGGCGGAGTGGCGCGAGTCTCTGGCCCGTCTCGGCCTGCATGCGCTGGTACGCTTCGACACCGTGGCGCCACCGCTGGACGGTGAGCGGCGACTGTACGAGAGCCTGGCTCTGCTGATCGAGTCAGCTCGCTCGCAACTGGACCGGCTGATCGCCGACCACGAGCTACAAGCCGCCGCCCGCCGCCAGGCCGGAGCGCGGCTGATCGCCGAACTGCTGATCGACTGCGCCGCCTGCCGGCGCAGCGTGGCTGCCCAGCCACAGATCGAACAGGGTGAGATCGCCGCCCTGCATCAGGCCGTGCGCCAACGCGAACAACAATGCGTCGAGGCGCTGCTGCGCCTGTATGCCTTCCGCCCGAATGATGCCCGCGCCAGCGACCTGCCACTGACCGACGGGCGCTGGGGTGATGACCTGTTCAACCCGGAAACCCTGCGCCAGCTCGGTGTGAAGGTCGGCGGCGGCATGGCTGCGGGCGCCGCCACCGGCGTAGGTATCGACCTGCTGGTGGGCGGCGTGACCCTGGGCGCCGCCGCGCTACTCGGCGCACTGGCCGGCGGCGGCCTGCAGACTGCGCGCAACTATGGCGGGCGCCTGCTCGGCAAGCTCAAGGGCCAACGCGAGCTGACGGTGGACGACAATGTGCTGCGCCTGCTTGCGCTCAGACAGCGACAGTTGTTGCAGGCACTCAACGCCCGCGGCCATGCGGCGACCCATGCCATCCAGCTGGAGAGCCCGAAGGATCAGCAGTGGCGACAGGCACCTCTGCCTGCCTCCCTGCACAAGGCACGCGCCCACCCGCAATGGTCAGCTATCGACGCACCGCAATGGCGTGACACACCGCCTCGTCACCTGGCCGTCAACGAGCTGACCGACGCATTGCTGGCCGCACACGAATAGGAACAGGCCTGACTCTCAGGGGCGGCCTAGGTAAATATGCTGCAGGCGCCCCCAGTTATCGCTGTCGAGAAACCGCAGAATTTCCTGGCTGAGTGCCTCCCGATAAGGACTGCCACTGGCCACGGCAAAGGCATAGGACTGATTCTCGAAGGTGCCCGGCAGGATGCGCAGGCCGCCACGGTCCAGCTCGCCATTGCGGTATTGCAGGATCGGCAAGTCATACACGACGGCCTCGGCCTCACCGGCCTGCACCGCCCGCATGGCACTGAGCAGATCAGGATAAGCACTGTGGCGAATACGCTCCTTGTCCAGATAGCGTTCGCTGATGGTTTTGCCCACCGTGGCGACATGTGAGCGCCGCAGGTCATCTGCGCTCTGGATGCCACCCTGCAGATTGCCGATGGTCAGGGTACTGGTCACCGCTGCCGTAAAGGTCGACACCATGATCAGGCCGGCAAACATCCAGACCAGGGCAATCAGACGACCGCCCAGGGTGACCGGCGCCTTGTCGCCGTAGCCGACCGTGGTCATGGTCACCGCGGCCCACCAGAAACTGGCCCCAAGGCCCTCGGCGGGAGTGCCGCCGAACTGGTCACGATTCTTGCGCCGCTCGAACACCCAGAGCATCGCGCCAACCGCCAACAACAATCCCGCCAGCCCCAGCAGCAGGCTGGCGAACTGCCAGGAGAACAGGCCTTTGAGCGCATTCCAGCCGGAGCTGTCGCCGCCCGGAGGCACCGCAATCGCCAGACCGGACTGATAGAAAGGATGGGTGAAGTCGAAACGCGCCTCACGCTCGGCGGTCATGGTCAAGGCACCGACGACGACATCCAGCTGCCCGCTTTCGAGTGCGGGCAACAATTCCGCGAACGACATGGGACGGTACTCGAAGCGATAACCAGCCTTGTCGGCAATGCTGCGCCATAAGTCGGCGCTGATACCGCGCCACTCCCCCTTGTCATCTTTTATCGCAAAGGGCGGCACTTCGCTGATCCCCACCCGCAGCACAGGCTGCTCGGGCTCCTGAGCCCACAGCGGAGTGATACTCAAGCAGAGCAGCAGGGTTAACAGGACACTGCGCATCTGGACACTTCCCCCCTCGATAAAAACCTCAGGGTAACAAATCGTCCTCCAGCGCCCCGCACACCACCCGGCCTTGCCCCCCTTCAACTCCGCCGTGACAGGCTGGTCCACAGGGTCGCGACGACGATCAACAGGCCGCCGATCCAGGCCTGTAGGCTCAACGTCTCGTTCAGCCAGAGCACCGCGAACAGCGCACCGAACAGCGGCTCGCTACCCATCAGCAGGCTGACCCGGGTCGGGCTGCTGCGGCTCAGCGCCCAGTTCTGCACGTAGAAGGCGAACAGGGTGGCGAACAGCACCAGGTACAGGCTGCCGAGCCAGAACGCTGGCGCCGTCGGCAGCGGCGGCAGGCCGCCGGGCAGGGCCAGGCCGATCAGCAGGCAGCCGAAGCCAGCCACGCCGGTCTGCATGGCCATGAAAGCCAGCGGCGGCACCTGGCTGTCGGCGGTCAGACGGCGGATCAGACACACGCCGAAGGCACGCACCACGGCGGCGGCCAGCATCAGCGCATCACCCAGACCGAAGTCGAGGTCGACGCCGCCACTGAGCAGCCAGGTGCCGAACAGCGCCACCGCCACGGCCGGCAGCAGGCGAGTGTCCGGGCGCTGGCCGAGCATCAGCCACTCGACGAAGGGCGTGAACACCAGGCACAGGCTGATCAGAAAGGCGGCGTTGCTCGCCGAGGTGTGCAGCACGCCGTAGGTCTCGCAGAGGAAGATCGCCAGCATCACCAGGCCCGAGGCCAGTCCGGGACGCAGGGCACGGCGACCGGCGCCGCGCAGCTGCGGGGCCAGCAGCAGGAAGGTGATACAGAAGCGCACGGCGAGAAAACCCAGCACCGGGTAATAGTCCAGCGCCTGCTTGGCCACGCCGTAGCTGGTGCCCCACACCAGCGCCACCAGCAGCAGGAGCAGGTCGCTGGTCTGGATCAGGCGTATGCGGCTGGAGGCAGTCAGTGTGGTCATGGCGGGGCACTCGCAGAAGGGAACCGGCAATTGTCCATTGCCAATCCCAAGGCGATAATCCAGCGATTAAATAGGAGACTCATTCCCTATGAGCATGAATCACCTGCTGCCGCTGATGGCCAGCTTCGTCCGCGTGGTGGAGTGCGGCAGCTTCTCCGCCGCCGCCCGCCAGCTGCATACCAGCGGCTCGGCGCTGAGCCGCCAGCTGGCCCAGTTGGAAGCCCAGCTCGGTCTACGCCTGCTGGAACGCACCACCAGGCGCCTGCGCCTGACCGAGGCCGGCAGCGAGGTGTTCGAGCGCTGCCGGGAGATGCTCGGCGCCGCCGAGGCGGCCGTGGCCGTGGGCGAGCGGTTGATGAGCGACGCCCGCGGCCAGGTGCGCCTGTCGGTGCCCAAGGCCTTCGGTAAATACCTGGTGGCGCCGCTGATGGCGGACTTTCTGGCCAGGCACCCGGAGGTCGACGTCAGCCTCAACCTCAGCGACCGCAGCCCCGACCCGATTGCCGAGGGCTTCGACCTGATCATCCGCATCACCGAGCAGCCGCCGGAGCAGATGGCCGGCCGGCCCTTATGCCAGGTCGAGCATGTGCTCTGCGCCACCCGGCAGTACTTGGCGCAGCACGGCGTGCCGCAGCATCCGCAGGATCTGGTACGTCACCCCTGCCTGTATCTGGACGAGCGCGCCGACGACCACCGCTGGCACTTCGCCAAGGACGGCGAGCAATGCACGGTGGCCGTGCGCGGCCGCTTCGCCAGCAACCACAGTGAAGTGCGCCTCAACGGCGCGCTCAATCACCTGGGCATCGCCTGCCTGCCCAGCTTCACCGCCGCCGAGGCGCTGGCCGATGGCAGGCTGGTGCAGGTGCTCGGCGACTGGCGCTACACCGGCTACTACCACGGCACGGCCTGGGCGCTGTACCCGTCCAACCGCCATCTGCCGCCCAAGCTGCGGGTGCTGATCGACCATCTGGCGGCGGGGTTGGCGGGCTAGGCAGTCGCCCGCACACGCAGGGCCAGCGCTTCGACCCAGGCCAGTTCGACCCGCCGACCCGGCACCTTGGCCGCCTCGTCCCAACGGCGCAGGCGCAGGATGTCGGCGCACAGCGGATTGCTTTCGAACGTACTGGCCTCGGCTTCGCTCATCGGCCCGCCCTGCCAGTCCAGGGTCTGTCGGCTGGCCAGGCTGAGCCCGTTTAGGTAACCCGGCTCGCGGACACAGAGGTAGCGCTTGGCATCGACATGCCCAGCCACCAGTTCGCACAGCCGTGCGGGAAAACCCAGGCCGCGCAGCCAGTGCGCACCGACCCGTTCGTGGCCCTGGCGGCCCAGCTCGCCCATGCGGTTGTCCACCGTCAGCGGCGCGCAAAAGTGGCCGACGTCATGACAGAAAGCGGCGAGGATCAGCTCCTCATCCGCACCTTCGTCGCGCGCCAGTTCGGCGGCCTGGACCATATGCTCCAGCTGGCTGACCGCCTCACCGATATAGTCCGCATCGGCTTGGGCTCGGCACAGGGTGAACAGCTCGCCCACCGCCTGGGTCGCGTTCATGCCGGATTGGCCTCGGGGTATGCACCTTCACCCAGCAGCGCGGCGACGACCTGCTCACCGAGGCCGAGACCGACGCTCATGCCCAGGCCGGTGTGCATCAGCACCGAGGTCACGCCCTCGACCGGGCGCAGCACGCTGAACGGACCCGGGCCACGCGAACCGTACACGCCCTGCCAGCGCTCCAGCACCTGCACCCGGCCACCCAGGGTGTGCTCGGCCAGATCCAGCAGCAGCTGGTCGACGCCCTCGGCGTTGAACGGCGAGGCGTCGCTGCCGTAGTCGTGGGAGTCGCCGATGATCAGCTCGCCATAGGGCGTCGGGCTGACCAGCAGGTGAATGCCATGCTCCTCCAGCGCCGGGTACTCGCGGCGAATCTCGGCGCGGATCGCCTCGGCTTCGAGCAGGTCGGCGAAGGCGCCGTAATGCACGCAGCTGAGGCCGGTGAGCACCGCATGTTGCAGGTCCAGCGGGCGCTCCAGGCGCGCGCGCAGCATCTGCAAGCGGCACACCGAAGGCTTCAGCGCGGCCATGGGCTCGGCCAGCAGGGTCTGGTAGTCGTGGCCGGAGCAGACCAGGATGTGCCGCGCCGTGAAGCGTCCGGCGGTGGTCAGCACGCTGCCGGTTTCGACATCACGCACCAGGGTGGAGAAGTGGAATTCGACGCCCAGGCCGCACAGGTAATCGACGATCTGCGGCAGCGCCTCGCGCGAGTACAGCTGCTGGTCGTCCAGCCCGTGCAGGGCGGCGCGGTGGTGAGCGAAGCGGCCTTGGTACAGGTCATCCAGGGCGGCGCCGCGCAGCAGCTCGACGCGATAGCCCAGCTCTTGCGCCCGGCCGGTGCAGAAGGCTTCGAGCATGGCCTCTTCGGCCTCGGTACGGGCGAATAGCAGCGAGCCCTGCTGTTTCAGTGCAAGGCCGGCGGCCTTGCCCAGCTCGGCCCACAGGCCATGGGCCTGGCGCGCCAGGTCGAGCATCGGCCCCGGCGCCTGACCGGTGACCAGGGCCTGGCCGAAGTTGCGGATGGAGGCGCCGAGCGGCGTGGCCGTGCGCTCGAAGACCTTGACCTTGAGGCCGCGCTTGGCGCCGGCCCAGGCATGGGCAAGGCCGAGCATGCCGGCGCCGACGACCAGCAGGTCGCAGTCGTGTTGGCTCATGGGGGAACTCCTGAAAATCTGTAGCCCGGATGCAATCCGGGGAGTTGCGGGTGTCCCGGATTGCATCCGGGCTACGGGATTAGCACCCTCTCCCTCTGGGAGAGGGTTGGGTGAGGGAGAAACCCGCAACGCAGAGCTGCCTGGATAACCCTCACCCCCCGCCCCTCTCCCGGCGGGAGAGGGGTGACAGCTTACTGCGCCACCGGCTCCGACTTGCCGTCGTAGCGCTTGCGCCACTCGGCGAGGATCTTGTCGCGGTTCTCCGAGGCCCAGGCGAAGTCGTTCTTGATCAGGCGCTGCTCGTAGTCGGCCGGCAGCTCCTGGAACGGCTCGGCGATACCCGGCTGGGCCAGTACGGCGAAGTTGGCCTTGTACAGGTCCATGGCCTCGCGGCTGGCGGCGAAGTCGGCGAGCTTCTTGGCGGCTTCCAGCTGGTCGGTGCCCTTGACGATGCCGGTGGCCTCGATCTCCCAGCCCAGGCCTTCCTTGGGCAGCACGATGTCCAGCGGCGCGCCCTTGCGCTTGAGCTGCACGGCCGGGTACTCGAAGGAGATGCCGATCGGGAACTCGCCGGCGGCGGCCAGCTTGCATGGCTTGGAGCCGGAATGGGTGTACTGGCCGATGTTGGCGTGCAGCTTGTCCATGTAGGCCCAGCCGCCGTCCTGGCCGAAGGTCTGCAGCCAGGCGCTGACGTCCAGGTAGCCGGTGCCCGAGGATGCCGGGTTGGGCATGACGATCTTGTCCTTGTACACCGGGTTGGTCAGGTCTTCCCACTTGGTCGGTTTGGGCAGGCCCTGCTTCTCAGCCTCGATGGTGTTGAAGCAGATGGTCGCGGCCCACACATCCATGCCGACCCAGGCCGGCGGGTTGGCGGCGTCACGGTAGTTGGCGCCGATCTTGTCCAGGTTGGCCGGGGCGTAGGGCACCAGCATGTCCTGCTGTTTGAGGATGGCCAGGCTGGAGCCGGCCAGGCCCCAGACCACGTCGGCCTGCGGGCGATCCTTCTCGGCCAGCAGCTTGGCGGTGACGATGCCGGTGGAGTCGCGCACCCACTTGATGCTGATGTCCGGGTTCTGCTTCTCGAACGCTTCCTGGTAGGGCTTGAGCTGCTCGACTTCCAGCGCGGTGTAGACAGTCAGCTCGGTGTTGGCCTGGGCCTGCAGGGCGCAAGCAGCGAGCAGGCCGGCGGCCATAGCGGTGCGTTTGAACATGGTGGAGCTCCTAGTGGTGTGGCTAGCGGTTGGCGTTGGTTGTCGGGTTCAGCAGGCCTGCGGGCTTTCGCCACGGGCCAGGCGGGCGTTGATGTGGTCGATCACCGCGGGCAGCTCGGCGATGGTGTCGATCAGGTAGTGCGGGCGGCTGTCGGCGAACAGGCCGTCGATACGCGCGCGCTCGGCGGCGCGGCGCTCGGCTGGCAGCGCCTGGTAGTCGTCCCAGGTCAGGCCGAGAAAGTTGCCGGAGAAGCGCAGGGCCACGGTCCACATGCCGGCGGCGCGGCCTTCGAGGATGCCCGGCTCGGTGTCGTCGACCTTGACGCAGGCGGCGACGTCGTCGAGGCCCAGGGCGATGACGTTGGCCAGCGCCTGCGCCGGGCTCGGCCGGCCCTTGGGCACCTCGTCGGTGGCAACCACGTGATCCGGGCTATAGCCCTTGGCGGCGGCCAGCTCGACCACCTTGCCCATCACCGCCAGCGGGTAGCCGGAGCAGCTGCCGATGCGCAGGCCGCGCTCGCGCAGGGCGGCGATGGTTTCCAGTGCACCGGGGATCAGCGCCGAGTGCTCGCCGACTTTCTCGATCTGCAGCGGCATAAAGCGTTCGTAGATGGCGGTGACGTCGGCGTCCGTCGGCAAGCGGCCGAAGCGGCGCTGGTAGCGCTCGGCAATCGCCGGCACGTCGCACAGGGTGCGGATATGGTCCCACTTGCCCATGCCCATGGGGCCGCGCGCCTCGTCCAGGCTCAGCTCGATATCGAACTGGGCGAAGGCCTCGACGAAGATGCGTGTCGGCGCGAAGGAGCCGAAGTCGACCACGGTGCCGGCCCAGTCGAGGATGGCGGCTTGCAGGCGGGTGGGAGCTTGGTAGCGCATGAATATTCTCCGAACGGTTATTGGCCGGGCGCCGCGCGCCAGGCCTGGGAGCGGCGCAGCAAGCCGCGCGAGGCTCCGGCCAGCAGCAGCGAGACAGCGGCGGAAGTGAGCAGGATCAGGGTGGACATGGCGGCGGCGCCGCCGACGTTGCCGGCGTCGTCCATGTTCAGCACGGCGATGGCGGCCAGCAGGCTGTCCGGGCTGTAGAGGAAGATCACCGCCGACACCGTGGTCATCGCCGAGACGAACAGGTAGCGCACGATGTCGAGCAGCGCCGGCAGGCAGATCGGCAGGGTCACGCGGAAGAAGTGGCGCAGCAGCGGCACCTTCAGCGACAGCGCGGCGGCCTCGAACTCGCCGTCGAGCTGGCGCAGGGCGGCGCTGGCGGTCATCTGCGCGGTGGTCAGAAAGTGCGCAATGGTGCAGATCACCAGCAGCGCCAGGCTGCCGTACAGGCCGTGCAGCGGGTTGGCCGGCAGGTTGAAGAAGAATACGTATCCAAGGCCGAGCACCAGGCCGGGCACCGCCATGGGAATGAAGCACAGCAGGCGCAGCAACTGAGTCAGCGGGCTCTGCCGGGTCTTCTCCAGCAGGTAGCTGCCGAGGAAGATCAGCACGCCGCCGAACAGCGCGCAGCAGGTCGCAAGCAGCAGGCTGTTGCGGTAGGCCAGCCAGCCGCCGGGCAGCTCGGAGAAGGCGTAGTTGTGCAGCGACAGCGACAGGTCGTACGGCCAGAACTTGACCAGCGACGAGTACACCGCCATGCCGAACACGCCGAGCAGGCAGGCGCTGACCAGCACCACCAGCAGCAGGAAGGCGCCATCGCGGCCACGGCTGGGCTGCGGGTGATAGACCTGAGCCCGGCCGCCCATGGCGTCGCGCTGACGGCGGCGCAGCCAGAGGTCGACGGCGAAGCTGAGCAGCGCCGGCAGCAGCAGGAACAGACCGATCAGCGCGCCGCGGCCGAACTGCTGCTGACCGACCACCGCCTTGTAGGCCTCCAGCGCCAGCACCTGATAGTCACCACCGACCACCACCGGCACGCCGAAGTCGGTCACGCACAGGGTGAACACCAGGCAGGCGGCGGCGAACACGCCCTGGCGGCTGCCCGGCCAGGTGATGCTGCGGAAGGCGCGCCACCTGGATGCGCCCATGCTCGAAGCAGCGTCGAACAGCCGCGCATCGGCCAGGGCCAGGGCGCTGAGCAGCACCATCAGCGCATGCGGAAAGGTGTAGATGACCTGGCCGAGGACGATGCCCCAGAAGCCGTAGACGTTGTCCGTCAGCAGGTGGCGCAGCACGCCCTGGTTGCCGAACAGGTAGATCAGCGCGATGCCCGGCAGCATCGACGGCGCCAGCAGCGGCAGCAGGGAGATGCCGCGCCACAGGCCCTTGCCCGGCACGCAGGTGCGCTGCAGGGCATAGGCGAAGGCGTAGGCCAGCGGCAGCACGATCAGCACCACGGCCAGGGCGCTCTTCAGGCTGTTGCCGAGCAGCCAGCGGAAGTTGGCGCTGGCTACCAGATCGCGCGCGGCAAGCAGCCCGCCGCCCTGCGTCGGATCGCCGGCCAGGCCGCGCCAAAGCATGGCCGCCAGCGGTAGCAGCACGGCGAGCAGGAGCAGCGCCAGCAGCAGCCACTGGCCGCCGCGAATAAACAGGAGGTCGGCCAGAGCAGGATCGAGGCTGAAACCTCTCCCACTACGCCCCGCCGCTCCCTGTGGGAGCGGTTTCAGCCGCGATTGCGCGTACTCAAGATCCATTAGGCAAACACCTGCAGGCTGCGCGGCGGCAGCGCCACCCAGATCTCGGCGCCACTCAGACGCGGCATGGCCTCGGGCGCCAGTTCGGCAAGCAGCGCATGGCCCGGCAGCGCGTCCAGTTCGAAGCTCAGGCGGCAGCGGTTGCCGAGAAAGGTGATCTCGCGCATCTGCGCCGGGAACAGGTTGTCCTCGTGTACCGGCGGGTTGATCACCACCGCCTCGGGGCGGCAGAACAGACGGCCGCGCTCGGCGCGGCCGGCACCCCGGGGTTGGGCGCTGTGCAGGCGCAGACTGAGCTCGCCGACGCGGGCATGTTCGCCGTCGCGCTCGAACGGCAGCCAGTTGCCCTGGCCGACAAACTCGGCGACGAAGGGCGTGGCCGGCGCGCGGTAGATGTCCTGAGGCGAGGCGTACTGCTCGACACGGCCGTGGTTCATCACGGCGATGCGGTCGGCCATCAGCATGGCCTCGTCCTGGTTGTGGGTGACCATCAGGGTGGTGATGCCGAGCTGGCGCTGCAGGGCGCGCAGCTCGCCACACAGATGCTCGCGCACGCGGGCGTCGAGGGCCGACATCGGCTCGTCGAGCAGCAGCAGCGACGGGCTCGGCGCCAGGGCGCGGGCCAGCGCCACGCGCTGCTGCTGGCCGCCGGAGAGCTGGGCCGGGTACTTCTGCTGACTGCCGCTCAGGCCGACCATCTCCAGCATCTCGTCGACCCGTGCGCGGATCGCCTCGCGGCCCTGGCCGGCCAGACCGTAAGCGACGTTCTGCGCCACCGTCAGGTTGGGGAACAGCGCGTAGGACTGGAACAGGATGCCGTAGTCGCGCGCCTGCGGCGGCAGCTCGGAGACGTCGCGCCCGGCAAAGCGGATGGCGCCGCTGTCCTGGCGCTCCAGGCCGGCGATGCAGCGCAGCAGGGTGGTCTTGCCGCAACCGGAGGGGCCGAGCAGGCAGACCAGCTCGCCAGCGGCGATGTCCAGCGACACGCCATCCAGCGCCTTGAAGGCGCCGAAGCCCTTGTGGATGTCGCGCAGCTGCAGATCGACGGTGGCCATGGCAGAACCTCGTGTATATCGGTACGAGGTTTATGCTGCGGGCGCCGTGCTAAGGCTTTATGGCAATTGGGCAAAAGCTACCGATAGTGGTATCGGCGGATTTGGGTATGAGCTCCCTCGCCCTCCGGGAGACGACTGCATGGATGCAGGAGGTAGGGCGACGCAGGAAGCCAAAGCCGAGGGTTGGGGCGGCCCGCGCAGGGTGAGGGAGGGGGCGAGTGGCCTGGGAGGCCCTCACCCCTACGCGGGCCGCCCTGCCCCCTCTCCCAAGGGGAGAGGGGAAAAGTGCTCAGGCGGTTTCCCGCGCCAGCGCCAGGAAAGCCGCCGGCAGGCGCGCGCTGCGCCGTTCCTTGAGGCAGTAGAGGTATTCCGGGATCAGCGGCGCGTCGTCCAGTTCGATCACCCGCAGCTCGGGGTTGTCCGGCACCTCATGGCGGGCGATCACGCTGACGCCGATGTTGCGCAGCACGCCCTCGCGGATCGACTCGCGGCTGCCGATCTCCAGCAGCGGCCCCGGGTTGACGCCAGCTTCGCGGAGCATCTGTTCGGTGAGCAGGCGCGTGCTGGAGCCCGCCTCGCGCATCAGCAGACAGTGCCCGGCCAGCGCAGCAGGCGGCAGGCGCTTGTGGGCGGCCAGTGGATGGTCGCGGTGCGCGGCCAGCACCAGCGGGTCCTGGCCCAGCACCAGGCGGGTGAAGCGCGCGTCCTGTTCCAGCTGCGAGGAGGCGGCGAGGTCGACGCGATATTCCTCCAGCGCCTCGATCACCTGCTGCGAGTTGCCGATCTCCAGGGTCACCTGCACCTGCGGCAGGCGCTCGCGGAAGCGCTTGATCAGGTCCAGCACGTAGTAGGGCGCGGTGGCGGCGATGCGCAGGCTGCCCTGCACCTGACCGCAGTTGCGCAGGAAGAACTCGATGTCGGCTTCCTGCTGTAGCAACTGCTGCACCATCGGCAGCAGCCGGGCGCCTTCGTCACTGAGGGTCAGGCGGCGGCCGCCGCGGTAAAACAGCTCGACGCCGTACTGCGCTTCCAGGTTGCGGATCTGCGTGGTGACGGTGGGCTGGCTGAGGCCGAGTTTCTTCGCCGCCTGGGTGATGCTGCCCAGGCGGGCGACCATGTGAAAGGCCTTGAGCTCGGCCGCCAGCATGGCTTACACCGCGACCGGCGCGGCGATATGCGGGTGGGCCTGGTAGTTCTGCAGCTCGAAGTCCTCGAAGGTGAAGGCGAACAGGTCCTTCACCTCGGGGTTGATCTGCATGGTCGGCAGCGGCAGCGGCTCGCGGGTCAGCTGCAGGTCGGTCTGCTCGATGTGGTTGGCGTACAGGTGGCAGTCGCCGCCGGTCCAGACGAAGTCGCCCGGCTGCAGGCCGCAGACCTGGGCGATCATCATCGTCAGCAGGGCGTAGCTGGCGATGTTGAACGGCACGCCGAGGAAGATGTCGGCCGAGCGCTGGTACAGCTGGCAGCTCAGGCGGCCGTCGGCGACGTAGAACTGGAACATGGTGTGGCACGGCGGCAGGGCCATCTCATCGACCAGCGCCGGGTTCCAGGCGGAGACGATCAGGCGGCGCGAGTCCGGATTCTTCTTGATCATCTCGATCAGCTTGCTGATCTGGTCGATCGACTCGCCGTTCGGCGCCGGCCAGCTGCGCCACTGGTAGCCGTACACCGGGCCGAGGTCGCCGTTCTCGTCGGCCCACTCGTCCCAGATGCGCACGCCGTTGTCCTTCAGGTACTTGATGTTGGTATCGCCCTGGAGGAACCACAGCAGCTCGTGAATGATCGACTTCAGGTGGCACTTCTTGGTGGTCACCAGGGGGAAGCCGTCGGCCAGGTTGAAACGCATCTGGTGGCCGAACACCGAGTAGGTGCCGGTGCCGGTGCGGTCGCTCTTGAAGGTGCCGGTCTCGCGCACCAGGCGCATCAGGTCGAGGTACTGTTTCATCTCAGCTCCGCTGGGAAGGTCACGGGTGCCTGCTCGGGCACCCGGAAAAAGCGCGCAGTTTAACCAAATCGCCGGCGATTCAGGCCTTGGCCCGACGATACGCCCAGACCATCAGGCCGATACCGCCGAGGATCATCGGCACGCACAGCACCTGGCCCATGGTCAGCCAGCCGAAGGCCAGGTAACCGAGCTGGGCATCCGGCACGCGGACGAACTCGACGATGAAGCGGAACACCCCGTAGCAGGCGGCGAACAGGCCGGACACCGCCATGGTCGGGCGCGGCTTGCGCGAGAAGGCCCAGAGGATCAGAAACAGGGCCACGCCTTCGAGGGCGAACTGGTACAGCTGCGACGGGTGACGCGGGTCCGGCCCGCCATTGGGGAAGACCATGGCCCAGGGCACGTCGGTGACCTTGCCCCACAGCTCGGAATTGATGAAGTTGCCGATACGCCCGGCGCCCAGGCCGATCGGTACCAGCGGAGCGATAAAGTCCATCAGCTCGAAGAAGCTCTTGCCGTTGCGCTTGCCGAACCACCAGGTGGCCAGCATCACGCCGATCAAACCGCCGTGGAAGGACATGCCGCCTTCCCAGACGCGGATGATCTTCAGTGGCTCGGCGATATAGGCGGAGAGGTCGTAGAACAGCACGTAGCCCAGACGCCCCCCGAGGATCACGCCCATGGCCACCCAGAACACCAGGTCGGAGAGCTTCTCCTTGCTCCAGCTGGCATCGAACTGGGCCAGCCGGCGCGAGGCCAGCCACCAGGCACCACCGATGCCGACCAGGTACATCAGGCCGTACCAGTGAATCTGGATAACGCCGAGATCCAGCGCGACCGGGTTTATCTGCGGGTAAGGCAGCATGCAAAACTCCTTAGATCAGGAAATTCACGCCCACTACCAGAAGCAGCAGGGCGAACAGACGCTTGAGCAGACGCGGCGACAGCTTGTGCGCCAGTCGCGCGCCGAAACGGGCAAAGAACATACTGGTGATGGCGATACCGGCCATGGCCGGCAGATAGACGAAACCGACGCTCCACTGCGGCAGCCCCGGTTCGTGCCAGCCGATGACCATGAAACTCAGGGCACTGGCCGCCGCAATCGGCAGGCCGCAGGCCGAGGAAGTCGCCACCGCCTGCTGCATCGGCACGCTGCGCCAGGTGAGAAACGGCACGGTCAGCGAGCCGCCACCGATGCCGAAGATCGCCGAGGCCCAGCCGATCACCCCGCCGGCGGCGGTCAGCCCCAGCTTGCCTGGGACAGCGCGGCCGGCCTTGGGTTTCAGCTCCAGGCCCATCTGGATGGCGATGACGATGGCGAACACGCCGATGATCTTCTGCAGCAGCGGGCCGTTGATGGCTGCGGCCGTGAGCGAGCCGAGCCCTGCGCCGAGCAGAATGCCGAGGGTCATCCAGGCGAAGATCGGCCACAGCACCGCGCCCTTGCGCTGGTGCTCCAGCACCGAATTGATCGAGGTGAAGACGATGGTGGCCAGCGAGGTGCCCACCGCCAGATGAGTCAGCACCGCCGGGTCGACGCCCTGGGCGGTGAAGCTGAATACCAGCACCGGCACGATGATGATGCCGCCGCCGACGCCGAACAACCCGGCCAGCACGCCGGCGGCCGCGCCCAGTAGCAGATAGAGCAGGAATTCCATGCAGTCTCCCAATGCGAAGCGGCATGGTAGCGGATGCCCCGGCCGCCCTCCAGCCACTCGCGGACAGCCGCGGCTTTATTGCTAGACTGCGCTCACGCCCGCCGGATCTGGAGCCTCCATGTGCCTGATCGCCTTCGCCTGGCGCCCTGACCATGCCCTGCCGCTGGTACTGGCCGCCAACCGCGACGAATTCTATGCCCGCAGCAGCCTGCCCCTGGGCGAATGGCCGGATATGCCGGGCCTGTTCGCCGGTCGCGACCTGCAGGCCGGCGGCACCTGGCTGGGCGTGAATGCCAAAGGTCGCTTCGCCGCCCTGACCAATATCCGCGACCCGCACCAGGCCAAGGGCATTGGCTCGCGGGGCGAGCTGCCGGTCGAATTCCTCCGTGGTGATCTCGATGCCGAAGCCTTTCTCGCCGAGCTGCGACCGCGTCTGGAGCGGTACAGCGGCTTCAACCTGCTGCTGGGCGACCGTCACGGGTTGTATTACTTCAATTCCGAAGAAGGTCAGGCCAGACGCCTGCAACCCGGCCTGTACGGCCTCTCCAATGCCGAGTTGGATACCCCCTGGCCCAAGGTGCTGCGCGCCAGCGAACGGCTCGCCGGCTGCCTGAGCAACCCGCAGCCGAATGAGCTGCTGGAGCTGATGCGTGATCGCCAGCAACCGCCGCAGGTGCTGTTGCCGGACACCGGTATCGGTGTCGACTGGGAGCTGCTGCTGTCGAGCATGTTCATCGTCGGCCCCGGCTACGGCACCTGCTCCAGCAGCGCGCTGGTGCTCGATGCCGACGGCGGCGTGAAACTGGTCGAGCGCCGCTATGACAGCCAGGGCCAACCTGTGCAGGAAACCGCCATCGAGCTGCCGCCAGCCTAGGCTGGCAGCAATTTCATCCTCGTCGGAGCGGCCAGCAATCCCGGCTCATCCCGCGGCGCCACAGCACTGATGCGAAAGCCCGAACAGAGCCCGCCCAGGTTGGTCGCCAGATTCTCCAGGCGCTGACTTTCCTCAGCCACATCGGCTGCACCGCGCGCGGTATCGGCAGCAATCTCCCGAGCCTGCGCGATCAGACGCTCGACATCCTCGGCGGCGGTGAGCTGCTCGCGGGTCGACACGCCAAGGCTCTTGATCGCCTCGATGGAGCAGTGCACCCGATCGAGCAAGGCGACCGTATTGCCGGTGTACTCCACACAACGCTGCACCAGCTGCTGGCTGTGCTGCATGGCCGCCACCGAACGCTGGGCCCCGCTCTGCAGGGCCTGGATCATGCCCTGAATCTCGCCTGTGGCCTGCTGGGTGCGTTGCGCCAGCTGGCGTACCTCATCGGCGACCACGGCAAAACCGCGGCCCTGCTCGCCCGCGCGGGCCGCCTCGATGGCCGCGTTGAGTGCGAGCAGATTGGTCTGCTCGGCCACCGCCTGGATCACCTCCAGCACATGGCCAATTTGCCGGGTATCTTCAGCCAGCGCATGGATCACTGCATTGCTGTCGCGCATGTCCTGCGCCAGGGCCTCGATGCACTGCTGGGTCTCGCCAATGGCCTGAACCCCCGCCGTGGCATCGGCATCGGCTTGCTGAGCGGTCGCCGAGGCCTGCTCGGCGCTGCTGGACACGCAGACGATGGCCGCCGACAACTGGCCGACGGCCTGGCCCATGTGCCGAGACACGCCGAGCAGCCGCTCGCCACTGCAACGCAGGCCGGCCGTCGACTCGCTCAGGCTGTGGCTGGTATCACGCAGCTCGTTGCTGGCGGCAACGACCCGGCCGACCAGACGATCGAGCAGGTCGAGAAAGTGGTTGAAGCGCCCGGCCAGAGTGCCAGTGGAAGGGCTGCGATAGGCCAGGTCGATGGCATTTTCGTCGCGCAGCAGGTGTTCCGAGGTAGTGCGCAGGTCTTCACCCGCCGCCGCCTCCAAAGCACCACTGCGGGCCAGCACCAGCAACACTAGGGTTTCCGCCACCACATAGGCGGCATGCAGCAGCACCAGCGGCCAGCCGCTGCCCTCGACCATCAACTGAATCGCATCACCCTGCTCCTGCAGCCAATAGAAGCTCAGGTGATGCACAGCGATCAGCCCTGCCGCGCAGACAATCGGCAGCCAGTCGCGGTAATAGAGCAGGAAGGCCAGGAGGACGAATATGCTGAAGTGCATCTCCACCATGCCGTGACTCTGCTGGATATGCAGCGCCGACAGCACCATGAACGCCGCCGCCATCAACGCCCGATAGCCCCGCGTGCCGCCGATCAGAAAATACAGGGCCCCCAGCGCCAGTAACGTTCCGCCACCGATGATCAGGGCCGGCGCCCAACTCTGGAACCAGCTCGCCAGAGCGAAGGCATATAGAGTCATGCCGGCCAGCACCCCTAGCATCAGGCGATCCGCCCTGCGATAAAAACTCTGGCTCATGCTTACTCCCTGTTGGCCATGGCAAAGCGCCATCAGGCAGTAATAGCCATCGAGGGGAAGTTGGCAATAACGTGCCAAAAGATACCGCGCGCACAGTCCGGGAAATGGCCGAAATGCAGCCTATTCGCCTTTACCCACCACAAAACGCCGGCTCAACTCGCCCAGCCGGCGCGCCAGTTCGCGCAGGCGCTGGCTGTCGCCGTCCAGCACCTCGGCGTTCTCGGCGTTGCGCTCGGCCACCTGCTGCACGCCGTCAAGGTAACGGCTGACCTCACCACTGGCCGTGGCCTGCTGGTGGGTGGCGGCGGCGATCAGCCCGCTGGTCTGGGCGACCGCCTCGATCTCACCGACGATAGCCAGCAGCAACTCACCGGCCCGATGGCTGTCCGCCACGCAACGGGCCACGCCCTGCTGGCTGTCGTGCATGGCGCTGGCGGCCTGGCGGCTGCTCTGCTGCAGCCGGGCGATGATGTCCTGAATTTCAGCCGTGGAACTGGCGGTCTTCTGCGCCAGGTTGCGCACCTCGTCGGCGACCACGGCAAAACCTCGGCCCTGCTCACCGGCACGGGCCGCCTCGATGGCCGCATTGAGCGCCAGCAGGTTAGTCTGCTCGGCAATCGCGCGAATCACCTCCAGCACCCGGCCGATCTGCTGCGACTGCTCGGCCAGCGCCTGCACTTCCTGGCCGGTACCGTCGATCAATTCGGCCAGGCGAGCGATTTCGCCGGCGCTCTGGCTGACCGCCGCGCGGCCTTCATCGGCCTTGGCTGTGGCCTGCTGGGTCGCGCCAGCCGCCTGCTGCGCATGATTGGCCACCGAGTCGATGGCGGTGCTCATCTCCTGCATGATGCCGGCCATGTGGGAGATCTCCTCCAGCTGATGCGAGGAGCCCTGGCGCAGCTGCTGGGTCGCCTGCTTCAGGCTGTCGCCGGTCGCGGCGAGGCCCTGGGTATCGGCCAGCACCTCGGCCACCAGCTCTTCCAGCTGGGCGAGGAAGTGATCGAAGCGCTCCACCACCGGCCCACTGACCCGGGCCCGCTGACGCAGGTCGATGTGTTCATCCTGGGCGGTGATGCCCGCCACCACCTGCATCAATGCCTCGCCCTCGCGCGCTTCGGCATAGGCCTGGCGCGCCAGGTAGATGAGGATCGCGCTCTCCAGCACCACATAGAAGGCATGCAGGAAGATGATCGGCCACGTGCCTTGCTGCACCACATAAACCCCGACGCCTTGCTGCTGCAGGGCAAAGAAACTCAGGTGGTGCACGGCAATCACCCCGGCGGCCACGACTATGGGCAGCCAGTCGCGGTAATAGACCAGGAAGGCCAGCAGCACGAAGATGCCGAAGTGCATCTCCAGCACCCCGCCACTCTGGTTGATATGCAACGCCGACATCACCATGAAGGCCGCCGCCATGCAGCAGCGCATCAACCGGCCACCGCCCACCAGCGAGTTGAGCAGGGTCAGCACCAATGCGGTACCGCCGCCCACCAGCAGCGCCTGAGCCCAGGTGCCATGCCACGCCGCCAGGCCGAGTGCATAGAGGAACATCAGCCAGAGCACACCGAGCATGATGCGGTCGGCTCTGCGGTAATGGGCATCGAGGTTGAAGGCGGACTGGCTCATGACGACATCTACCTGGCAGAAGCTCACAATCGAGCAAAGTTGTACATCAAATCATTTATGTACAACAAGTATAGGCCCGATATCGCCTCAAGACTGCACTTCAGGCAGGCAATACCGCTTATGTCTGCCCGGCCAGCACAGCCGTGTAGCCTTCACGGAAACTGGGATACTGCGGCACCCAGCCCACAGCCCTGGCGCGCGCGTTGCTGCAGCGCTTGCTACCGGCTCGGCGCACGCTCTGCTGCTCGGCCCAATGGCTGACGCCCAATTGACCGCGCAGCCAGTCGACCACTTCATGCAGCGGGGCCGGCTCATCGTCCACCCCCAGATAGCAGTCCTCCAGCGCCTGGCCGCCGGCATCCGCCTGCAGCAGGAACGCCAGCAGGCCGGCGGCGTCATCGGCATGGATACGGTTGCCATACAGCGGTGGCTCACTGGCCACCCTGTAGCCCTGGCGTACCTGGCCAAGCAGCCATTCACGTCCCGGCCCATAGATGCCGGCCAGGCGCACCAGAGTGGCCGGCACCTGGCTATCCAGGGCCAGCTGTTCGGCCTCGCGCATGATCCGCCCACTGTAGGCCTCGGCCAGCGCCGGGGAACGTTCGTCGACCCACTCGCCCCCCTGCTGGCCGTACACCCCGGTACTGGAGACGAACAACAGCCGCCGTGGCCGCTGCCCGTGCTCGGCCAGCCAGGCCAGGACATTCCGCAATCCCTCTACATAAGCGCTGCGATAACCCGCCTCGTCATGCTGTGTGGCCGCCGCGCAATAGACCAGATAGTCCAGATTCGACTCAGGCCAGGCTGCCGGGCAGGCCGCCTGCTGCAGATCCCCCATTACCGGCAGGATACTCGCCGGGAGCTGGGTAACATCGCGGCGCAGACCATGTACCTGCCAGCCCTGCGCGCTCATGCGCTGACCAAGGCGGCTGCCGACATCGCCGCAGCCAGCGATCATCAGGGTGTTGTTGGACATGCAAACTCCTCGGGTGCGCTTGTGCGGGTAGAAAGGTTACATCATTACTTTCACAAACAAGAATTACTTGCAATAATGCTGAGCTTCCTACTTGCTCCAAATCCGGGGCAGGTTCATCTACCCAGGTCCGGCCAGCATGCATTCTACCCTCCGCGCCCAGCCCACCCTCGCCCCACGTCTGTCCCTCGCAGCCCTGCTGCTGGGCCTGCTGCTGCCGTTCAACGTCAGCGCCGAGGAAACGGCCGTTGCCACCCCGCCCGCAGTCGCCACGGAGGCCGCACCGGCTGCCAATGCAGCGGCAGCGCCGACCGCCACTGACGTAGATGCTTCGGCCGCCGCGCCCTCGGCCAAGGCCGTGCTGCTGCAGAAACTGCAGGCACTGGGCCCGCAGGCGAATGCGGAACAGGTCCGCGAAACCGCGCAACAGCACCTGACAGCCACCGGCGCGACTCCGGAAGAAATCACCCAGACCCTGAATGAGCTGGAAAGCGGCCTGGCCACCGGCCAGGATCTGGCTACCGTGCTGGCCGACGAAGCCCCGGTCGAGGCTGGAGCCGAAGAAACCGTGCTGCTGCACGACCTGTCGCCCATGGGCATGTACCACGGCGCCGACGTCGTGGTGAAAAGCGTGATGATCGGCCTGGTGCTGGCCTCGATCCTGACCTGGACCGTGTGGATCGCCAAAGGCCTGGAGCTGATCATCGCCCGTCGCCGCCTGCAACGCGAAGTGCCCCAGCTGAAAGGCGCCCGCAGCCTGGCCCAGGCCGCCGAGCAGAGCCGCGCCAAGCACAGCCTGAGCAGCCAGCTGGTCGAAGACGCCCGCGACGAGCTGCGCCTCTCCACCGGCTGCAAGGACAAGGAAGGCATCAAGGAGCGTGTCAGCTTCCGCCTGGAGCGCCTGGTCGCCGCCAGCGGCCGCAGCATGAGCCAGGGCACCGGCGTGCTCGCCACCATCGGTTCCACCGCGCCCTTCGTCGGCCTGTTCGGTACCGTGTGGGGCATCATGAACAGCTTCATCGGCATCGCCAAATCGCAGACCACCAACCTCGCCGTGGTCGCCCCCGGCATCGCCGAAGCCCTGCTGGCCACCGCCCTGGGCCTGGTCGCCGCGATCCCGGCAGTGATCATCTACAACGTCTTCGCCCGCTCCATCACCGGCTACAAGGCCCAGGTCGCCGATGCCTCGGCCCAGGTTCTGCTGCTGGTCAGCCGCGACCTCGACCTGCCGAGCGCCAACGAGCACAAGCAGCAGCCTCACGTAGCCAAGGTGGGCTGAACCATGGGTCTGCATCTCAACGAGGGTGGCGACGATCTCCAGGAAAACCACGAGATCAACGTCACCCCCTTCATCGACGTGATGCTGGTGCTGCTGATCATCTTCATGGTCGCCGCACCGCTGGCCACCGTGGACGTGAAGATCGAC
The DNA here is from genome assembly GCA_038147895.1 of Pseudomonas sp. Lineage (GTDB taxonomy): Bacteria > Pseudomonadota > Gammaproteobacteria > Pseudomonadales > Pseudomonadaceae > Aquipseudomonas. The sequence continues at coordinate 6,976 of JAYQUJ010000052.1, read as the reverse complement.
CTGCCGGCCTCCACCGCCAAGCCGACGCCGCGCCCGGACAAGCCGATCTACCTGAGCATCAAGGAAGACAACCGCCTGTTCCTCGATAACGAAGAGGTTGCGCCGGCCCAGCTCGGCGCCCTGCTGGACCAGCGCACCAGCAAGGACAAGGACAAGACCATCTTCGTCCGTGGTGATAAAGGCGTGGAATACGCCGAGCTGATGGAAGTCATGGACAACCTGCGCGGTGCCGGCTACCTGAAGATCGGCCTGGTGGGTCTGGAAACGGTCGGCGCGCAATGACACTCAAGCGCCGCCTGCCGTACTGGGCCATCGCCCTGCTGGTGGTACTCGCAGCCCACGTCGGCCTGTACCTGATCGCCCATCTCAAGCCCAAGCTGACGCCCATGGCGCCGCCGCCGGCAGCCATGATGATCGAGCTGGAGCCGCTGGTCGCCCCGGTCGAGCCGCCTCCGCCGCCGCCCGAGCCTGAGGTCGTGCCTGAGGAGCCGGAAGAAGTGCCGAAAGTGGTCGAGGCGCCCAAGCCGAAGATCGCCATCGTCAAGCCCAAGCCGAAACCCAAGCCGAAGCCGCCGAAACCCAAGCCGCCGGAGCCGGAGGTGAAACCGCCGCAGGAACCGGCTCCGGTCGCCGCCCGCGACGAAAAGGCCGCCGCCCCGCAGAAGGCCCCGGTCAGCGCACCGACCCAGGCCCAGGTCAGCTGGCAGAGCAAGCTGCTCGGTCACCTGGCGCGCTACAAGCGCTACCCGGAAGATGCCCGTCGCCGCGGCTTCGAGGGCGTCAACCGTCTGCGCTTCGTGCTCGACGGCAACGGCAAGGTGCTGTCCTTCGCCCTGGTCGGCAAATCCGGCAGCGCCTCGCTGGACCGCGCCACCCTGGAGATGATCCGCCGCGCCCAGCCGCTGCCGGCACCGCCAGCGGACATGCTGCAGAACGGCCAGCTGGAGATCGTCGCACCGTTCGTCTACTCCCTCGAACGGCGCTGATCTGACGCACGCAACCGCCCTGCAACTTGCTGTGCAGGGCGGTTGGTTCCATTGAAGACAGCGGCTATGCTTGAGCCCATCTCAATGGACTAAGACTATGACCCTCACCGAACTGCGCTACATCGTCACCCTCGCCCAGGAACAGCACTTCGGCCGCGCCGCCGAGCGCTGCCACGTCAGCCAGCCGACCCTGTCAGTGGGCGTGAAGAAACTGGAAGACGAGCTCGGCGTGCTGATCTTCGAGCGCAGCAAAAGTGCGGTGCGCCTGACCCCGGTCGGCGAAGGCATCGTCACCCAGGCGCAGAAGGTGCTGGAGCAGGCCCAGGGCATCCGCGAGCTGGCCCAGGCCGGTAAGAACCAGCTGGCCGCACCGCTGAAGATCGGCGCCATCTACACCGTCGGTCCCTACCTGTTCCCCCACCTGATTCCGCAACTGCACCGGGTCGCCCCGGACATGCCGCTGTACATCGAGGAAAACTTCACCCACGTGCTGCGCGACAAGCTGCGCACCGGTGAACTGGACGCCATCATCATCGCCCTGCCGTTCCAGGAAGCCGATGTGCTGACCAAGCCGCTGTACGACGAGCCCTTCTTCGCCCTGCTGCCGGCCGGCCACCCCTGGGCCAAGCTGGAAACCATCGACAAGGAAATGCTCAACGACAAGAGCCTGCTGCTGCTCGGCGAAGGCCACTGCTTCCGCGACCAGGTGCTGGAAGCCTGCCCCTCGCTGCGCAAGGGCGGCGACGATGCAGCCAAGCACACCACGGTGGAATCCAGCTCGCTGGAAACCATCCGCCACATGGTCGCCTCCGGCCTGGGCATCTCCATCCTGCCGTTCACCGCGGTGGACAGCCATCACTACGCCCCCGGCGTGATCGAGATCCGCCCGCTGACCCAGCCCGCGCCCTACCGCACCGTGGCCATCGCCTGGCGCGCCAGCTTCCCACGGCCCAAGGCCATCGAGATCCTCGCCGACTCGATCCGCCTGTGCTCGGTGGCCGCCCGTCCCCAGGATGAAGCCCAGCCGGCATGACCGAGCTGGCTCAGGTGCCGGTCACCGCGCTCAAGGGAGTGGGCGCGGCGCTGGCGGAAAAGCTTGCCAAGGTCGGCCTGGAAACCCTGCAGGACGTGCTCTTCCACCTGCCCCTGCGCTACCAGGACCGCACCCGCGTGGTGCCCATCGGCGCCCTGCGCCCGGGCCAGGATGCGGTGATCGAAGGCGTGGTCGCCGGTGCCGATGTGGTCATGGGCAAGCGCCGCAGCCTGCTGGTGCGCCTGCAGGACGGCAGCGGCACCCTCAGCCTGCGTTTCTACCACTTCAGTCAGGCGCAGAAGGACGCCCTCAAGCGCGGCACCCAGGTGCGCTGCTACGGCGAGGCCCGCCCCGGCGCCTCCGGCCTGGAGATCTACCACCCGGAATATCGCACCCTTGGCGCCGACGAAGTGGCCCCGGTGGAACAGACCCTGACGCCCATCTACCCGACCACCGAAGGCCTTACCCAGCAGCGCCTGCGCGCCCTCAGCCAGCAGGCCCTGGCCCGTCTCGGCCCGCACAGCCTGCCGGACTGGCTGCCCGAGGAGCTGGCCCGCGACTACCAGCTCGGCCCGCTGGACCAGGCCATCCGCTACCTGCACCGGCCGCCACCGGACGCCGACCTGGACGAACTGGCCGAAGGCCGCCACTGGGCCCAGCACCGCCTGGCCTTCGAGGAACTGCTGACCCACCAGCTGTCGCTACAGCGCCTGCGCGAGCAGGTGCGCGCCCAGCAGGCGCCTCGCCTGCCGCTGGCCAAGCGTCTGCCGCAGCTGTTCCTGCACAACCTCGGTTTCCAGCCCACCGGCGCGCAGCAACGGGTGGGCGCCGAAATCGCCTATGACCTGTCCCAGGACGAACCCATGCTGCGCCTGGTGCAGGGCGACGTCGGCGCCGGCAAGACCGTGGTCGCCGCACTCGCCGCCCTGCAGGCACTGGAGTCTGGCTACCAGGCGGCGCTGATGGCGCCCACCGAGATCCTCGCCGAGCAGCACTACCTCAACTTCACCCGCTGGCTGCAGCCGCTGGGCATCGAAGTCGCCTGGCTGGCCGGCAAGCTCAAGGGCAAGGCCCGCGCCAGCGCGCTGGAGCAGATCGCCACGGGCACGCCGATGGTGGTCGGCACCCACGCGCTGTTCCAGGAAGAAGTACAGTTCCGCAACCTGGCCCTGGCGATCATCGACGAGCAGCATCGCTTTGGCGTGCAGCAGCGCCTGGCCCTGCGCCAGAAAGGCATCAATGGCCGCCTCTGCCCGCACCAGCTGATCATGACCGCCACGCCCATCCCGCGCACCCTGGCGATGAGCGCCTACGCCGATCTGGACACCTCGATCCTCGACGAGCTGCCGCCCGGACGCACCCCGGTCAACACCGTGCTGGTGGCCGACAGCCGCCGCATCGAAGTGGTCGAGCGGGTTCGCGCCGCCTGCGCCGAAGGGCGCCAGGCCTACTGGGTGTGCACCCTGATCGAGGAATCCGAGGAGCTCACCTGCCAGGCCGCCGAGACCAGCTTTGAAGAACTGTCCAGCGCCCTCGGCGAGCTGCGCGTCGGCCTGATCCACGGACGCATGAAGCCGGCCGAGAAGGCCGCAATCATGGATGAGTTCAAGCGTGGCGAGCTGCAGTTGCTGGTCGCCACCACGGTGATCGAGGTGGGCGTCGACGTGCCCAACGCCAGCCTGATGATCATCGAGAACCCCGAGCGCCTGGGCCTGGCCCAACTGCACCAGCTGCGCGGCCGGGTCGGCCGGGGCAGCGCCGCCAGCCACTGCGTGCTGCTCTATCACGCGCCGCTGTCGCAGCTCGGCCGCGAGCGCCTGGGCATCATGCGCGAGACCTGCGACGGTTTCGTCATCGCCGAAAAAGATCTCGAACTACGCGGGCCCGGCGAAATGCTCGGCACCCGTCAGACCGGCCTGCTGCAGTTCAAGGTCGCCGACCTGATGCGCGATGCCGATCTGCTGCCGGCCGTACGTGATGCCGCCCAGGCCCTGCTGGAGCACTGGCCGCAGCATGTGGCGCCGCTGCTGGAGCGCTGGCTGCGCCATGGCCAACAGTACGGCCAAGTGTGAGCCAGCGCACAGACTGCCGCCGGTCGCCCGTCCGGCGGCAAAGCGAAGCCCGCGCAGCGCTGGTTATACTCCTCGTTAGTCGTTTCTCTGCTGGATATTGCCGATGACCGAAGTTGCTCTCGCCCCCGATTCCGCCCCGCGCCCTCCGATGGTGATCCTGCAACTGCTGGAAAAGCTTGGCGTCCCCTGCCATGTCCGCCCCGACCACCCGGCGCTGCCGGCGGCGCGGCGGGTGCAGGCCGTGCTGCTGGACGACGCCGTCGGCGCCCTGCTGGTGCTGTTCCCGCAGAGCCAGCTGCTCGACCTCAACCGCCTGGCCGAACTGACCGGACGCAAGCTCACCGCAGTCAAGCCAGAGCGCATGGAGCGCATGCTCGGCAAGCACAACCTGGCCATGCTGCCCGGCCTGCCGCCGCTGACCAGCTCGCCCTGCCTGTATGACGAACGCCTGCTGCAGGAAACCAGCCTGCTGGTGGAGTCCGGCCAGCCCGGCGTGTTGCTGGAGATCGGCAGCGAGCACTACAAGAGCATCCTGCTGGCCAAGGCCAGCGCTGCGCGCTTCGGGGAGCCGGTCGCCGAGATTCGCCTCAACCTGGATCGTCCGGACGACGACCGCGCCGAAATCACCCAGGCCGTGCAGGCCTTCACCGCCCGGCGCATCCAACAGCGCCTGGAAGAAACCATCGAGATCCCGCCACTGCCGGAAACCGCCCAGCGCATCATCAAGCTGCGCGTCGACCCGGACGCCACCGTGGACGACATCACCGGCGTAGTGGAAACCGATCCAGCGCTGGCCGCCCAGGTGGTCAGTTGGGCCGCCTCGCCCTACTACGCCGCACCCGGCAAGATCCGCTCGGTGGAGGACGCCATCGTCCGCGTGCTGGGCTTCGACCTGGTGATCAACCTGGCCCTCGGCCTGGCCCTGGGCAAGACCCTGGCGCTACCCAAGGACCAACCGCAGCAGACCACGCCCTACTGGCAACAGGCGATCTACACCGCCGCCGTGATCGAAGGCCTGACCCGCGCCATGCCACGCGCGCAGCGCCCGGAAGCCGGCCTGACCTACCTCGCCGGCCTGCTGCACAACTTCGGCTACCTGGTGCTGGCCCACGTCTTCCCACCGCACTTCTCGCTGATCTGCCGGCATCTGGAGGTCAACCCGCACCTGTCTGCCGGCTATATCGAGCAACATCTGCTGGGTATCACCCGCGAGCAGATCGGCGCCTGGCTGATGCGCTTCTGGGACATGCCGGAAGAGCTGGCCAGCGCCCTGCGCTTCCAGCACGACGCGAACTACGAAGGTGCCCACGCCGCCTACCCGAACCTGGTGTGCCTGGCGGTCAACCTGCTGCGCAGCCGCGGTATCGGCAGCGGCCCGCAGAGCGAACTTCCGGACGAGCTGTTCGAGCGCCTGGGCATCAGTCGTGACAAGGCCGAGGAAGCACTGAACAAGGTACTGCAGGCCGAAGTGGCCCTGCGCGAACTGGCCTCGCAGTTCAACACCCCGCACTGATCCACGAGCCTCGGCCAAACGCCGCATATGAAAAAGGGGCCTTCGGGCCCCTTTTTCTTACTTGAGCTTGGCTCGCCGTGCCGCGAAGACCACCGGAAGCGCCTGGGTGCTGGCCTCCAGCACCATGCGTAACGGCGCTTGCTCGTAGAGCGCCGCGTACTCGCCGAGCTGATCACTGGGCGTGCTGCGATAGGCGTAGAGCATGAAGGCCTCGACTCCGCTGGCACTGGAAGCACGCAAGGGCTGCAACTGAGCGGCGGTCTGCTCGGCCAGGGCCTTTTCGTCGAGATCCTCACCCCGCGCGCGCAGCGCCAGCAGGGCCTGGGTCTTGCCCACTTCGTAACGCAGCAGGGTGGCCAGGTCGGTGGTGTGCGCGGCCTGGTCCAGGCGCCGTACCAGATCGAGACGCGCCTGCAGCGGGGGACGTTCCTGCAGTTGCAGACGATAGGCTGCCAGCCCGCCGTCCTTGGCCACGGCGCGCTCGGCCTCGGTGAAATGCTTGGCCAACGGGCTGTCGAGCAGCTTCAGCGCGGCCTCCAGCTGTTGCGGCTGCAGCTTGGGTGCCACCTCTTTGGCCAGGTCGGCGCACAGCGGCTCGGCCTGAAACTGCTCAGCCAGCGCCTTCTGCTGCTCGCCACTCATGCCACGCTGCAGCAGCGGCAGGGTCTGCTCGCAGAGCAACTGCACACCGGCCAGTTCCAGCACCCGCTCCAGCGTGGCCGCACCCGACTGCCCCGAAAAGCTCAGCGAAACCAACAGGGCGACAGCACTCAACAGACGCATGTGGGGACTTCCATTCAAAACAGCAAGCTTAGCGATAGAGACTCGATCGGGCCGCGACTCAGGCCGCTTTCTTGAGTTCGCTGGGCTTTTTCTTCTTCGGCACCACGTGCTTGAGCAGGCCCTGGAACCAGATCACCAGCGCCGGGTTGCCCTGGATCTGGATGTCCTTGTTCTGGATGCCCTGCATAAAGGCCAACTGCTTGTTCTTGGCGTTCATGGTGGCGAAACCGTAAGCGGCATCCTTGAAGCCGATGGCGAAGGCCGGCTCCTTGGCAGCGCCAGAGTGGCTGCTGACCCGCTGATCCTTGATCCGGTAATGACGTGCGACCTTGCCATCCAGGGTATGCAGCTGGAATACCAGCTCCTTGCCCTCCAGCTGCTGCTGAAAGTCGGCGTTACTGCGGCTTGCCTTGGCCATCAGACGGCCCAGCATCCAGAGGAGAAAACGGAATTTCATGGCGCGCGGCCTCACGGGTGGGGAATCGGCGGCGCATTGTAGCGGTTTGCGCGGACTACTACATCTTGCAGGAGGGGGCGACCCGGAGCCTGGGCTCCGGGTCGGAGCTAGCTCAGTTGACGGCGTCTTTCA
>JAYQUJ010000051.1:0-28171 GCA_038147895.1 Pseudomonas sp. | reverse complement strand
CCTCAGGCGACCGCACCCCCGCTCTGCTCTACGCGCTGCGCCTGTACCTCACTGGTGACGATGGTGCGAACGCTATTCACATATCTAGTGTTTCTGATGGAAATACTGATGAGACCATTTAATTTTGATAGATGATTTTCATATCTTGATCTTCATAGGCCGGGAAATTTCATTGAAAATAGATATGGGTTATTTGGAGGCGTAAATTCGAAAACCATTTCTGGTTTGATAAGTAAATAGCCATGTAGCTTCCTCGATTTTCTGGCGCCTGTGACTTCGCAAGTCCAGATGTTCAGGCCACTTGGTTGCTTGCGATGCAATTGCAGTCGCTCGAAGCGCTTCTGCACCCACTGCCAATCCTGCAGGTTCTCCTGTTTGGCCAGTTTGCCTACCTGCGGGTGTTCCTGCGCATAGCGCTGGAACACGCCAGGGCTGACCAGGTAGGCGGTGTCGCTCACGGTATGCACCAGCGCTTTCGCATCGTTGATGATGAGCCGCCGCGTGGCGATGCCATGTTTCAGCCACGCCATGAAGTGCTCGCCGGATGGCTGTGTCGTCGAGGACGTGAAGGCCGGTGACGAAGGCGCAGCGGCGGCCAAGGGCGGCTGGGTCGCATCGGGGAGAGTTGCGGGTACTTCGTCCGGGACGGTTTCCACATCCTGATCTGTGGTTGGCGAGTTTCCCGTTCCCACCATCGCCAGCATGTCCGCTATGACGTCGGGGCTGGCCTGGGCCTTGGGTGGAGGGGCTGAGGTGATGCCACTACCCTCCGCTGGCGGAGCGTTTGGATTCTCCAAAGCGGACGTCACGCCGTTCGCAGAAAGGGTGGCTCCTGCTTCGACATCTTCAACTGCGGTGGGCGTGTCGATCGTCAACGTCCCGGTGAACGGTGCCGGTCGCTCACCAGATTCCCAGATCAGCGCGGGTGCCAGCCGTAGCAACGTAAACGAGTGGCTCCAGCCGGTGGAACTGGTCACGGTCGCACGCCAGATCGCTTTGCCGTCCGGCGTGGGCTGCAACATGCCGTGATCCTGCAGCACGTTGAACACGGCGGTGTTGTTCGCTGGGATGCCGTCGATGCCTTGGGACAGCAGATGTGCCCGAAGCTTGTCCGAGACCGTCTTGCTCACCAGCCACAAACCATCCTCGGTGAGCCAGCCATCCGAGGCTTCGTGTTGGTTCAGCTTCAGCTCCTCCTTGAGCAGGTAACGCAGCCCGTCGAGCAGCTTGCGTTGCAGTGCGTGCTTGGGCGCGGCCATGGCGCGTGTGGGATCGCCGCCCAGTTCCTGGGCCACGGAAGCTCGGTCGGCCTGCACCACCAATTCGCCCAGCACGCCAGCGTGCTCGTACTGCCCAGCCAGGACGTAGAGCAGCGGTGCCCACAGCGACGGATAGCAGCTGAGCCAATCCAGGACTTCACGGTCAAGCAGTTGCCGGTAGAGCAAGCCTGTCGCGGCGCTGTGGAGCCGGTACTCGCGATCGTCTCGGTAGCGGAAGCGGTATGGCTGGCACAGCGGGCCGTGCCACGGATGCCAGATCGAGCCGTCGGCCAGCTCGACGTGCAGATCGACGGCGATCTTGCCGATGTCGTGCAGCAGTGCGGCGTAGGCGACGGCAGCGGTCCAGGCTTCGGCTTGCGCAGCCTGATCCTCGGGGTTGGCGCCGATGGGCAGCAGATGAGACTGGCGCAGCTTCAGGCTGTAGGCGACGATTTCCAGGCCGTGGTCGAGCATGCCGCCTGGGTAGGCATGGTGATGTGCTTCGGATGCAGGGAAAGCCTGAACCAACTCGGCATAACGTTCCATCGGCGTGCGGTACAGCGCGGCGAACTGCTTGCGCGAGAGCGAGGTGCGCTGCCAGATGTGTTCCAGCAGCTTCTGCCGGCGCGGTGTCGCCAGCAGCGATGCGGCCGATTCCGGTTGCAGCAGCCCTTTCGGGAGATCGGTGACGGGTGCAGGCGACGGAGCGGCAGCGACCGGAGGCCGTTTCCGCTGGAACAGAGAGAGCATGTGGGTGTCCTGGTGGCGGGCAAGCGGGCGGCCTTTTCGCCTTTTCGGGTAGGGCCTTTCCCCTTGCACCCCATTCCCTTGCCGTTTCGGCCCTTTGGCCTTTAGAAGCCTTTGGATATAGAGCGGTGAGCATTGGTTGTCCACCGTCAATGCGGGTATGGCGGGGCCGGATTGATGCAGGAAGGCTGGCTGTTCCCACCCTACGATGAGATTCATTGTTGGATGCTGGAGGACCCCGGTGAGACCTTTCATTGACGAGGTAAGGATATTTCCTTACAATACGGGTATTGCGATCAAGAGAGCCGCCATGCCTGCCATTCACGAAGTTGCCACGCTGACCTCCAAAGGCCAGATCACGCTACCCAAGTCCATCCGACAGGCACTTGGGGCCGATACCGGCAGCAAGCTTGCGTTCGAGCTTCGTGGCAGTGAGGTCGTCGTGACCCGCGCCGATGCCGAGCACGAGGACCCGGCCATTGCCGCGTTTCTGACCTTGCTGGCCCGCGACATTGAAGCGGGTCGGAATGTGCGCGGCCTGCCCGAGAATCTGGCTCGCACAATGCTGGAGCACGCGGGGCACAAGGTGGACCTGGGCGATGATTTCGATGAGGACGTGGAAATCTGATGCAACAGCATGGCTGGACACTGCTGTTCCACGACAACCTGATCGAGCAGTTGATGAAGCTGCGCGCGGCTGTGCTGCGCGCCCAAGGCAACGACCCGGAAGGGTTCGGATCGAACGCCAACGTCAAGTTCTTCCGGGCCTTGACCCAGTTGATACAAGACGTGATACCGAGTGACCCGGCGCGCGATGAGTACCGGCAAGGCAACACCATGGGGCCGGCATATCGCCACTGGCGGCGGGCCAAGCTCGGAAGGCGATACCGGCTGTTCTTCCGCTACGACTCGAAGGCGAAGGTCATCGTGTACGCCTGGGTCAACGATGAACAGACCCTGCGGTCTTCGGGAAGCAAATCAGACCCGTATGCCGTGTTCGAGAAGATGCTCGGGCGCGGGAATCCGCCGGACGAATGGAGCGCATTGGTACAGGCAAGCAAGCAGGATTGGAGCAAACTGGAGTAGTGATTTCACATATAGCAGGTGACGACCATGAACACGACGACCCGCATCAGCACCGCAGAACGCCTCGGCCGTAGCTTTGGCCGTGGATGGCGCGCCTATGCGCGTGGCGAACGGCGGGCGTCGAGCTGGTTGGTGTACAGGGGCGTGCCGGTAGTTGGTGCCACCGTGCTGTTGTGGGTGGTCAAGCTGGCCGTGCTCGGTGTACTGCTCTATTCCGCGTTCTGGCTGGCACTGCTGTTGGTTTGTGTCGTGGCTGTGGGATGGGCAGCAAATCAGAGCCATTCAGACGAAGAGTTCCATTTGCAGTTTCCTACCACCTTGGAAGAACTTCGAGAGACACCGGGTTATGACCCGAATCTCTACAACGACACATCTCATGAGATGTACAAGGATGATGACTGACACTCGGTTTGAGCGTGCGTCACTTCAACTTCCTTGACATTGCGCCAGCTCCTTTTCCACCGGCAGCGCCTGCGTCCCTCGTACCTGCTGAGAAACTGTTTGCGATCGTTCCAGCGCGGATTCCGGCCCAGGTCAGCGCACCGATCCAAAAGGTGGGCAGCACGATGAACATCGTCCCCATAACGAAGTTCAACAACAGGTCGCCAAAGGCGTTGTTCAGCCCCACCAGTGGATCGAAGTTGGCGTGTGGCCGGTTCCAGCCGAAGCCCCAGCCATAAAGCGCATCGAGGATGGTGCTGTCGATCCAGCGCGCGAGCTGGAACCAGAAATCGACGAAGAACAGCGCGAACTGCACGACGCTCACGGTAACGACCGTCTTCAAGTCATAGGTGCCCACAACCAGCACCAGCGGGATGCAGATGACCAGCGCCATCTTGAGCAAGCCGAGCACCATGGGCAGCGCTTGGCGCACCACGTCCATGGCGGGAAACGCGGCAATCGCGCCGACAGCCATGCCGACGTCGCCCGTGGCCCGCGTCACGATGTTTGGCAGGGTCTTGTCGATTTGGCCGCCGTAGTCCGTATAGACGTTGCCCTGGTTCAGTTTCTGCTGCCGCGGCGAGGCGATGGTGCGGATTACCGAGTCGTCCACCTCGGCTCGGCTCAGAAAGCCGGCCCAGCCCGCCAGGCGATTCAGCAGGCTTGGGTCTACCTGCCCCAGCAGGCGTGCGCGCAGGCCATTGCTGCCATCGGCCCACCACTGCCTGCAGGACGGATAGCCGCCACCGCTGGCCACCTGCGCAAGCCCGGCATCACGGTTGCTGTCGTAGGGCCAGTCATCGCGTGGTGTGCTGGAGCGATAGCTGTCGTAGTAGCCGCCGGTGTCCGTGAAGAAGCGCGAGCCGATCCAGGTCACGTCGTGCATTTGTGTCTCATCGAGGTCCGGGCGCTGCATGAAGAGCTTGGCGCGTGCCGGTCCGTAGCAGTCCCGCGAGAAATCCGCCACTTCCTGAGCCAATACCGGGTCGTCGATGCGCGTCGCGTCGATCTCCATGCGCATCTGCCGCAAGTCGGTGCCGCAGGGAATCGCCGCCACAGAGGCACCGGTCACTGCTCGCGAGAGTGTGTGCATAAAGGCCCACCAGACGGGCACCTTCGCCGACTGGTTGTTGATAGTGCTGAAGGACTGCGACCAGCCGATATCGGTGGGCTGCGGCACGCTGACTTGGCATTGGGCCGAGCGCGAGCTGTCGTAGCGGATGGTGTTGAGATCCACGTCGATGAATGGGATGCCGGCGAACATCACCACCACGATGGCGACGAACACCCGGTTCTCAATGCGCGCAGCCGAGAGCACGCCCTTGTTGCCTTCGTCGGCGCCCTCCGCACGGACCTTCAGCCATTCCTGCACGATGATGGCAATGAAAGGCAGCGCGAATACGCCGCTCGCCACCAGCACGGCCCAGATGCCGTTATGGACGATCCACGACACCAGCGTCAGGTAGTACTCCAAGTAGTCGGTGGTGAAAAGCGTCATGTCCTCGCCCCTTCAAGCGGCCTGCATCAACAGGCTGGCTTCCAGCGCCACAATGGCGGCGACGCCGGCGATCTCGCTGCGCAGCAGGCGCCGTCGCGCCTGCCTATCAGCCCCGCGTTGGGCCTCACGCGCCAGCAGCCGGCGGCGCATCCAGACCCAGCCGTAGGCTGTCGCGCCGTACAGGCACATCCGCCACACTAGAAAGTAGCCTGCCGTGGCCGCCAGCCACCGCTCCCAGTTGGCAACGCTGCCGACGAGATAAATGCCGACGATGTTGGCGCCCACAGCGGCGGCAACGAGCAACACCGTCCACAGCAGCGCCTTCATCGCGCGCCGGTTGAACAGCCAGCGCGGGCGCAGCCAGCTGGCACGCGACGGGTTCATGGGTTGCCTCCCGGATTGCCCTTCTGGAGCCGGTCGAGGCGGTCGGGAATGGGATCGCCTTCGTAGATGCCACGTGAGCCAGCCGCGCGTGTGCCATGGCGCTGGATGATGGCCATGGGCGAGTTGTTCGCCAGCTCGCGGCGCAGCTCCAGCTCGGTCTTGAGGTTGCGGATTTCCTGGTCGAGCGTGTCGCTCTCGTGGTTCACGGCCTCGACCGCCAACTGGTTCGCCGCGACGTTGGGCTCCTTCTTGCCGGTCAGCAGGGTGCGCTGGAGCAGCAATGCCTTCTCCAGCACCGACGCCAGCGCGACCTCCGAGGCCAGGCGCCGCGCCAGCAGGTCTTGATCCGGCTCGTCGCGCAGCGCCTCGATGACGCCGCGTGTGATGGGCAGCGAGGTGCTGCCAGCCGCACGCAGGTTCTCGAAGGTGGTGTTGCGCGTTCCCGAGACCAGTTCCTGCAAGGCTTCCAGCTTTGCCTCGTACTCCTCCTGGATCAGCGGCGTCAGCCCGACGCCGGGCACCGTTTCGGTCTTGGTGCAGGCATCGCAAGTGCGCTGCACCTGTTCGCCGAGAACCCGTGTGGCCCATTCGGTCGCCTGCTGTGGCGAGGTCCAGGTCTGGCAAGACAGACTCGCGCAACTGGCGGCAGCGATGGACGATGTGTCGGTCACGCTGCGGCCGTTGACCAGGTTGTAGCCTGCGCGGGTGACGTCGCCGACCACGCGGATGGCCGACTGGCCTGCGCCGCCCGCATTGCTACCACCCACCCAAGGCACGCCGTCGTTGCCGCGGCGCGTCTCCGCCTGTTCAATTGCCGACACGGCATCCGTGCTCGACACCGCATCGCGCAGTGCCATGCCTTCGGCCATCTGGCTCCAGCCGAGTTGTCCGCCCGCCGTGTCGGCCATCTTCTCGGCCATGGCACGGCAGGTCAGCTTGGAGCGGTCGAAATCCAGGCGCGCCTGCAGCACGCCGTTGGTCAGCAGGTTGTACAGGCCGGGATCGGCGCGCTGGATGATCAGCGCAGGCAGCGATGCCACCGCGCTGGTGGCGCTCTGGATCACGTTGCTCATGATCTGCTGAAAGCCGTTGGTGACGCCGTTGAGCTGGTTGCGCAGCGTGGTCTGGATGCTCATGTCGCCGCAGATCAGGTTGCTGTTCCAGCCCACGCCAACGCCGATCGAGCGCATGCCGGCCGCGCGGCCCATGGACACCGCGCTGCCGCCGCCAATCGAATACATCACTTCGTCGCCGATCACGGAGCCGCCGGTCTGAAATCCGGCCTGCGCCCACGCCAGGCCGCCGCCAAGAACGAGTGCGCCAGCCAGCAGCCCAGCCAATACCGTGGGACGCAGCAGGCGGCACGCCTTGGTGGAGAGGTTTGTCAGTTCAGGACGCTTCATCGCCGTACCCTCATTGGAAATCGACGCTGCCGAGGAATACCTGGCCGCGACGTTCGCAGCACGCATAGGGCCGCCACAGCGCCCAGGCGTAATCGCCCTGCTGCGCCTGGGTCAGGAAGCCGCTGCGCGGGAACACCGTGCAGGACGAGGACAGGACGGGCGTGAGTTCCTGCCACTTGCCCGTCGAGGCATCGCCTTCCATCAGCGCGCCGGCAGGCCAGTAACCGGGCCGCGAGTTGGCGAGCAGCGGCTGATAGACGTGAATCTGCCCACGGCGCGTGACGACATCGCCGGCGCGCTGGGCCACCACGGCGCCGGCCTTGTGGTCGTCGGCCTGGTGCAGGAAGCCGCCGCGCGGATAGACGTTGCCCCACAGGTTCATCGTGGTGCGCGCGCCGACCTCGCGCCTGCCCGGAATTAGTGCCTCCGGGTAGGCCATCTCCGGCACGTTGTAGCGCCAGGCCAGTGTGTCCAGGGTGCTGAGCAGATACGGCATGAACGCCGTGCCCGCGCCCTCGCAGAAGTAGCCCGACGATGAGACGAACTGGTTGAACACCTCGACGCCGGGATGGCCGATGACGTCCGCGTTCTTGAACTTGGCGAGATTGTTTTCGTGGTCTTCGTTGGTGGTGCCGTCCCCGCCGGCCTGCGCGGATGGGTTGGGCGCGCTCATCGCCCGGACTTCGACCCAAGGGTTCTCGCCGGTGTTGCTGTAGCTGGAGACGACCGCATCGGGGATGTAGTGGCGGACCTTGATGGATGTGCGCACCGTGCAGCCCGTCCAGGTGCAGTAGAGCCAGTAGCAGATGCCGACGACGCGGTATTCGAGGCAGTCCGGCGATGCCACTGAGCCAACGATGGTTGCGGTGTTGAGGGCGTAGCTGCCCGTGGCGCTGAGCAGCAGCACTGAGACCACGCCAGCACGCAGGCGGCGCATCCGCTCGAAGGGTCGGGTCATGGCTGCGGCCTCCGGTGTTGCTCGATGCGCGCGACGGCACGGGCCACGTCCGGCTCGCCATAGACCACGTAACGCTGATCCACCACGACCGCCGGGATGCTGGTGACGCCCAGGCTCCATGCGTCGGCGACGCCCTGGTATGCGGAAGCAATGCGGCGCTGGAGGTCGGCACCGCCGTTGTTCAGACGGCGCTTGACGATGGCCGTGGCCTGCTCAGGATCGGCGGGCAGCTGTGCGGAAAGCTCGGCTTCGATGCGCGGGCCTTCATCCAACTCGATCAACCGCTCGCCACCCATGGTCTTGACCGGGTGGCGGCTGTCGGTGACGACCACCACATCGGCGGCGAAGGTGGCTGGGCTGAAAACGGCCAAGGATGCCGGCAGTGCAACGGCCAGGCCAAGGGTTCGCCAGCCGGATGCGAAGCGGAATAAAGATGCTGGCATGTCGCGTGCCCTGGAAGTTGATCAGAGCCATAGTCGAACGCGAACCCGCTGCCGCCCCAACAAACAATGCGCATCGCGGGCACCCCGCATACCTGTTCGGTGCTGCCGCATGGAAAAAAGCGGAGGCCGAAGCCCCCGCTGTGATCAGTGAACCACGGGCCTTCCTACAAAAGACCAGACTCGGCGAACGAGTACGGTGTGCCCTGACCAATCACGAAATGGTCAAGTACCCGCACGTCGATAAGCGCCAAGGCCGTCTTCAACTGCTCGGTCAGCAAGCGATCCGCATTGGATGGCTCGGTGGTGCCCGAGGGGTGCTGATGGGCGAAGATGACCGCAGCGGCGTTCAGTTGCAAAGCGCGTTGCAGCACGACACGCGGATAAACCGAGGTCGCATTGATCGTTCCATGGAACATCGGCTCCACGGCCAGCACGTCGTGCATGCTGTTCATGAACACGACGACGAATATCTCATTGGGCTCGGCGACCAGCTTCAAGCGAAGGTAGTCCCTGACCGCAGCGGGCCGTTCAAGACGTGGCCCTGCTTTGAAAACCCGTCGCTCCAGCAACACGATGGCTTGCTGGACGATCCAGTCCTCGTTCTGAACAGAAATATCGGAAAGCGACTCCAGGCAGGAGTCATTGATGACGACAGACATGGCGAACCTCCAGGCAGGGAAATCGGAGGGCGCACATGCCCCTGGAGGGCAGGCCCTCCAGGGAATGGAACAAGGTGCATCCATCACCGCAGCAGCGGTGATCGTTCGCGGCCAGGATGCGGGGCGAACGGGTAGCGGTCAGCGCAGCGTGCTGCGCCGTAGCCTCAATGACCGCGGGCTACCTGGGCATGTCGCCGACGACGTCGGCAGGCATTTCCGTAGTGGGTGAAACGACCGAATCCTCAGCTGCCAGCATGTCCATGGCCGACAGCAGTGCATCGCCTTCGATAGGCCCCTGCAGCAGGATCGCCTGGCTGGTCTGGCGATCGTGTAGTCGCAGGGATGGCGTCGCGGTCACGCCGCCCTTGGTGGCTTCCTCGGCCTGAGCGCGAATCAACGTTTCGGGCCGCTCGCTGGCCAAACACTGCTCGACGGCTGGGTTTAGGCCGGGATAGCGCAGGCCCTCGGGCAAGCCCAGGCCGTCACTGCGCGTGTGCGCATAGACCCATTCAATGGCCTGCCAAAAGGCCACATGCCCGCCACTTTCGGCGGCGCACTCGGCCAGGCGTGCCTCGGCAGAGGCGGCCGGTTCGTGCGCGGCCAGCGGCTGGTGCTGCCATTGCAGGGCTACGTCCGCGTTGGCGCCCACCCAGCGTTTGAGTTGCGGAAAGTACTCCCGGCAGAACGGACATTCGAGGTCGGCATAGAGCGTCAGCGTGAACCGGCCCTGCGCGTTGCCCATTTGCCAGGGCGGCCCGGCCACCTGCGCGGTACTGACCGGCGCGGGAGCCAACGACGCGGGTTCGCTGGGTGCGCGGGACACGAGCCAGATCAGCAGCAGCGCGATCAATCCAGCGGCCAAGAACCAGGGCCAGCGCTTGCGCGAGCGCCGATGGCGGAGCGCCTGGACTGGCATCGGAATGGAAGGATGTTTCGGTTTCACGGCAGTCTCCGGCGGCTATTGCGGCAGGCCCAAGGCCGGCGACTCGATGCCGCGCGCCTGGTCGATCTTCTCGGCCACCTTGAAGGCCGCGTCGAGTTCACTGATGCCGTGCTGTTGCATGAGTTGGTAACGCTCGGCTTTCTCCTCGGGTTCGGTCTGCGCAAGCGCGAGATAGAGGCTCGGTGGCACGGCCCGAAACAGCACTTCCAGGCTCTTGGAGAGGATGACGCCCTCGGTGAACTTCCCGGCTTCCTTGCGCGCCGAAAGCATCAGCGCCTTCTGCGCAGGCGAGAGTTCGCGGAAGCGGGCGATCTTCTCCACCTCATCGGGTGGCATCGACAGGCAGATCCACCACTCGATCATGTTGAGCATGGGCTCTGCGGCGCGCGGCAGATCGTCGATGTTTTGTGTGGCGAGCCAGAACCAGGCCCCCAGCTTGCGCCACATCTTGGTGATCTTCACCACGTAGGGGGCGAGCAGCGGGTTCTTGGTGATGATGTGCCCTTCGTCGGTGACGTTGATGATCGGGCGGCCCAGGTACTGATCGCGCTCGGCAATGTTGTTCACCGTGCTGATCAGGCTTATGTAGGCAATGGAGAGCTGCGCGTTGTAGCCCTCGCGGGCATAGGTCGCCAGATCGACCAGGGTGATGTCGGCCTCGGGCCACGGCGAACCGTCGCGGTCGAACATTTCACCGTCCGTGCCTTGGCAGAACATGTCCATGGCGTCGGCCATCTCCAGCAGTCGCACACGCCGCATTTCCGGCAGCGTCGGGTCCTGGCTGCGCGTGCGCAGCGCATTGCGCACATCGCGCGTGAGCACGGTGCGCTTCTCGCCATCCTTGCTGTGGCAGTGTTCTGCGGCATCGAGGATGCACTGACGGATCAGCGAGCGGTCGGCCCGCGTCATCCGGGCTTCTTCCTTGTCTTCGCCACCGGTGATCATCAGCCTCGCGGTGATCTCCAATTCGCCCAGTACGTCGCGCTGCTCATCTGCCTCCATGGCCACAGCATCGGGCGGCAGGTCTTCGTCCAGGGCATCGGCGTCGAGCGTCTGCACGTCGCTGGGCGTCTCGATCAGCCGGCGCGCATCCGCGAACGGCGCCAGGGTAACGCCCGAGCCCGGCGCGAGCTTGACCCGGTTCACGGTCAGGCCCAGGCGCCGGGCAAAGTCGCTGAACAAGCCAAAGCTGTTGCCGGCCTCGACAATGAACAGGCGGGGTCGGTAGATCGCCGTGACCTGATTCAAGAGGTTGTTGAGGGTCGCCGACTTGCCCGAACCCGTCGGGCCGAACAGGAACAGGTGGGCGTTCATCTGCCGGTCCAGGCGGTTGAGCGGGTCGAAGGTGATCGGCCCGCCGCCGCGGTTGAACATCGTGATGCCGGGGTGCCCCGTACCCTGGGCGCGGCCCCACACCGGCGAGAGGTTCGCCGCGTGCTGGGCGAACATCAGTTGGGTGTACCACTTGCGCCGATCCTGGCCGGGGTTGTAGCAGCACGGCAGCCAGCGCAGGTAGCTGTTGAGCGGTGCCACCTCGTCGTCCTCGCGCACCGGCTGCAGGCCAGCGTTGAGCATGACGTTCGCCAGATCCAGGCCGCGTCGGTCCAGTTCCGCCTCATCGCGCCCGCGCAGGTAGAACGCCAGCGTGCCGCGATAGAGCTTGTGCGCGCTGCCGATCAGGGAACGGGCTTCATGCACGTCCTTGAGCGTCTGCTCCGACGCCAGGGTTTCGCCGACCGCTTTCTTGGCCAGGTGGTTCAAGTCCGCCTCAAGGACATCCTGCGGCGTGGCGACCATCGTCAGGCAAAGGGTGGTGTCCTCGGGCATCTGGTCGAACAGCGTGTTGATGGCATCGCCTTTGCGTGTCTCGCCGGTCAGGTGCCCTGTGCCCGGCGGCATGCGCAGGCGGTCGGTGATCAGCACGCGGTGCGGCAGGCCGTCGAAATGCCAGGTGCCCTGCGCCACGTCGGAGCGCGGCTGGCCGAAGAACAGCCGCTGGCTGAAATCCCGCCCGCTCGCCAATTCGATCTCGCCGTCTTCGCCGGCCTCCGTACTGTCGGGGTAGCGCGCCAGCGCATAGAAGCGCTCCCTGTCTTCGGCCCCAGGCCCAAGCAACGTGGGACGCGGGTTGAACCAGCGCAGCAGCCAGTCGTGAACATCCGCAGCCACCATGCGCCGGGCCTGAATGCCGGCGTTCGCCAGTCCGCCGCACAGGCGGTCGCAAACGATATTGAGCATCTGCTCGGGCGTCTGCCCGCGGCGGCTGTTTTGCCCTTGGCCGGTCACGCGGCGATAGACCACCATGCGCACACGCCGGGTCTGGCCGCGCCAGCGCAGCCGTGTGACCACCGTGTCCTCGAACAGACCGCCCGGCTTGGCCACCGCGCGCAGGTGATGGCCGAAGAAGCGCAGGTAGAACTCGGTGAACGCCGTCTCACGGGCGCGCGGCTGCACATAGTCGCGCAGGGTCTGCATGTACTGGTCGAAACTGGGCTCGTCCTGAGCGTAGAGCTGCAGCACCCAGGGGTTCTCATCCAGTTCATCGAAACTGTCCTGCAGCGCGTTTTCCAAGGCATCGCGGGCCTGCGCGAGCCAGCCAGGTTCCCGGCCTTCGGTGCCCAGCGGCACCAGCTCGTAGAACGCCGCCACCGATTGCCCGTCCTCCAGCAACATGGCTTTCGACTGCGCCAGGAACTCCACCCAGGGCAGCAGTTCCACGAACGACGGCGCGACCTCGTACAGCGCCTGCTCGTCTGCCAGGGTCGCCGGCCTGCGGCCTTGCACCGCCGTGCCGGGTTCGGGGATGCCGACCTGGCGCAGTGCCTCGACGTGGCGTTGCCAGCCGTCCGGCTGCTCGTCGTCGTCAGCATCGGATGCGGCCAGCTTCGGCGCGGTCGGCTTCGGTCTGGGGAGTTTCCAGCGCATCAGTAATCCTCCACGCGCTCGCCTGGCATGGCGTACTGCACGCGCTGGTACAGCGGGAACACGGTCGTATAGCCCGGAATCGGCACTGGGTCGGTGCCCGCCAAATGCGGATACACGTACATCACGAGATCGGGGTTGGGCAGGCGCTGGAACTGGCGGTAGACCTCGTTGCGCGCCGTGCGCGTGTAGCGCATCTGCTCGGCAGGCGCGGCCTGCACGTCCATCTCGGTCAGCGGCCTGCGCAGGCTCTGGCGCGCATCGAGCAACTGCCTGCGCGCTACCTGGCCGGCACCACCGCCGCCGTCGCCGGCGTTCTGCTGCCAGATGTTCATCATCGTGCTGTCGCCGTGGGTCAGCAGCTTTTCCTTGCTGGTGGCGCAGCCACCGAGCAGCGCGACGGCCAAGGCCAGCGCCAGGCCCTGAGCCCAGCTATTCAAGTTCGAGGGCATGGCTTTCTCCTGCGCGGTGATCGACCTTGCGGCCTTCGGGATCGAAGTCGATGGCGAGCGGCTTTTCGAGGTGGACGGCGACCTTGGCACCGGGCTGCACATAAACGGCAGCGAAGGCCTGGCCGTAGAGCTTGTTGACCCAGCTCGACATGTCCTGGACGCCGCTGGCGAGAATCCGGCCCACGGCTTCCTGGCCGCTGATGCCCACGCTGCCGATGGAGCCGTCGGCGCCGACATAGGACGCCCTGCCACTGTCGGATTCGATCAGCGAGGCCACGCCAGCCCCAGCCGCCGTGATCAGCGCCTGGGTGCCGAGGTACTGCTGCGCATTGCTGCGCCGCTCGCCGCTGACACAGGGAATGCCGTGCGGGTCGCTGATCCAGCCCAGGCCGTCGCGTTGTTGGTTGTTCTGCTGGTTGCCCTCACGATCCTCGGGGATGGTGCGGATGGTCCCGTCATGGAACACGAAGGTGATGCTGCGCACCTGGCCGCGCACGCAGGAGAGCGTCCAGTCGCCCGATGCGGTGCCGGAGAACACGGCCCCGGCCACATCGGGAATGTCGATGCCGTTCGCGGTCAAATTGTCAGGCCCGACCAAGACCTTGAAGGGGTATGGATCGTTCACCGTGCCGTCGATCGGCACGCGGCCAATCAGCGCCGTCATCGCCACCGACCCCATCAGCGTCGAGTTGGTCGGCACGGTATAGACGGGCGTCGGGCTCTTGACGCCTGCCGCGCGTGCGCCCGCGTTCGCCACGGTTTGCGCTGTGGTTTCCAGCGTGCTCTGTGCGGAACCGAAGCTGGTGGGGAAGCTTATGCCGCCATTCGACCTGCCACGCCCGTCGCTTTGTTTCGCGTCATCCGGCTCCACCCAGCGCATACCGCCTTCCATGCCGGCCTCGTCGCCGTCACGCAGGCCCAGCCCCACCGGCAAATCGGCATGGCCGCCGCCACGCCCGCCGATGCTGTCCAGGCGCTGCTGCAGGTCAGCGAGCAGCCCCTCGGTCTGCTGGCGCGCGCTGGCCGCCTGCTGTTGGTCGCGGCGCAGGTTGGAGCGCTCGGATTCGAGGGCGGAACTGATGCGTTGGTCGATGGCGTTCTCGCGCTGGCGCAGTCGCAGGTTCTCCTCACGCTGCGACCTGTTGTCGGACAGCGCGGTCTGAAGCTCGGTGCGCAACTGCTTCACCTGGGCAACCAGCGTCGCCACAGTGTCGCGCGGGGTGTCACCCTCGATGCCCAGCGCCTTCATTTCTTCCGGCGTAAGCCTGCCGCCGCCATCCGCGACAGGCGGTGCCGACGCACCGCCACCGGAAAACAGCCGGATGGCGACAAACAGCACCAGCAGGGCCACGGGGATCAGCAGCCACTTCAGGAGTCCGTTACTGCGCATGGCGGGCCTCCCTGTCGTCGCTGGCTGCTGCTTTGGGCTGCGGGAGATGCACAGCGGGGTCGAAGCGATGGATCGCCGGCAGCAGCGTTTGCGCGAGGCCGTGCCCGCGCGTCACCAGGTACAGGACGGTGGTGTCCTCGGGGGTTCCGCGCGGGCCAAGCGCCTCGTGCTGGAAGGTGGCGGTGAGGAAATCCCCTTGCAGCACGCGCGGGTCGAGGCTGATCCAGTCGCTGCTACTGTTGGTCAGGCGCACGGCAGTGACCCACTGGTCTTCCAGGCGCCACGAGGCGAGCGCGACCGCGCGTGCCGGCAAGGTCGGCATCAGCGTGCCGAGGTCGAGGTCGCGGCGCAGGTTGACCCGCATGACGCCTGGCAAGGCTTCCACGGTGCGCAGCGGTGCGTAGAGGTTCTGCGCAGCAAAACGTGTCAGCACGACGGGGATTGGCGTTTCGCGCCGCGCCGTCCGGGTGCCCGCCTGCTCCTGAGCGCGTGCATGGGGCGCATCGGCACCGTCAGGCTGATCGCCATAGCGCGCTGTTGAGTTGTTGCCCTCGACGATTCGCACCGGTTCCAGCTCGGCTTCGCCGTCCTTGGGCGGCTCCGCCGCAATGTCGAGCAGGATCAGCGCGCCGGTGTCGGCGTCCTGCAATTGCAGCCGAGTGGGCTCGATCGGCTCGCTGGCGCGCAGGTAGACCGCGCCGCCCGCGCTCTGCACGCGCAAGCGCTCACCGACGCCTGCGGGAACGCCCACGCGGACGTTTCGGTCGATGAACACGATGCGCTCCTGGCCGACCTTCAACGGCACCGCCAGCGGCATGCGCTCCCAACGCAGGATCTCCACCGCCTGGACAGCGGGGGACACGACCACTGCG
Source organism: Pseudomonas sp. (assembly GCA_038147895.1). Lineage (GTDB taxonomy): Bacteria > Pseudomonadota > Gammaproteobacteria > Pseudomonadales > Pseudomonadaceae > Aquipseudomonas. The sequence goes on along the minus strand of JAYQUJ010000051.1, from coordinate 12,714 downwards.
GCGGCCACGGCCAGCAGCCCCAGCAGCGCGAGTACAGGATGCTTCATGGGCTTCATGGGGAATTACCTCCTTGAGGCGCTTGCGGCGTCAGGCCACCAGGCACCGGGCGCGTCGGCTCCGGTGCGCTGATGCGCTGGGGCGTGCCCTCGTAGCAGTCGATCACCAGGCCGAACGGGTTGCGTGCGGGATCGACGTCCACCCGCGCGACCTTTACGGGGTAGCGCACCAGGGCGCGTTTGACCTGCTCGGCGCCGTAGTACTCGTCGGCGCTGATGTCCAACGTCACCACCCAGTCGCGGTCGGAGATCACACGCACGCGCGCCGTGGGGTTGTCGCCATAGCTGCGACCGGGGATTTCGTAGATGCCGCGCACCCGCTGGCGCAGTTCGCCGGTGCTGCGGCGGTAGTCGTAGTCCGCCTTGAGGAATGCCTGGCAGGACGGGGTGAGGTACGGCGAGAGCGTATGGAGGTTGCGCGGGTAATCTTCTTCGCCATTTGTCGGCCAGCGGTTGAGGGTCTGGAACACGTAGAACGTGAACGCATAGACCGACTCGGGCGGCACTTCCCACCACTTGCGGGTACTGCCGGAGCGTAGGTCAGGCGGGACGTGGATGGTCAGATCGCGCGGTGCGCTCCACCAGCCGCCGCCCATGACCAGGGCGACGATGACCAGCGCACCCGCGCCGAGGCGCAGCGTCTTGATGTGCGCCTGCAGGTGGGTGATCTCGTTCTTGAAACGGCTCATCGCGCGCCCCCGTGCATGCCCCTGCGGATGGTCCAGAAACCGGAGCGCGAGATCAGCACATGGCCGCCCACCCAACCGGCCATCAGCGGATGGCGCGTGGCAATGCGCCACTGCAACTGCCGGTACAGCCAGGTGTCGGGACGCCCACGCTTGAGACGGCGCAGGATGCCGCCGCCGATGAAAACGCCCAGCGCCACGCCCAGGACAACGAAGGTCGGCGCGATGGCAATCGTGCGGAACACCCACGACAGCGGCGCGCCAACCACCAGGCCGGCAGCGCCGGACAGGCCGCAGCAAATCCACAACTCATCGGCAGTGAGGCCGCGCACGACCACCGGGTGCCTGTTGAGCCGGTGTGGAAGGAACGTGACTGTCCCATCGGCACGGACATGCTGTTGCTCGGACATAGCCCGTCCTCGCTTACAGGATGCCGGTGGCTTCGGTGAGCAGCCAGATGCCGATCACGAGCAGGACGGCGCCGATGGCGACCGTGAGACCGAACTGCCCCCAAGTCTTGCGACCGGTGTGGATTTCCGCGTAGGTGCCGTAGGCGTGGTAGCACACGCCAATGAACATCGACGCCACCACCAGGAGGGCCACGAGCATGATGATGTCGTAGCCGTAGTTCCTGATTGTTTCCATGATGCCGCTGCCGGCGCCGCGGGTCGGGTTTTCCAGCTGCGGCAGACCTTGCGCAAACGACAGCGCGGGCAGCGCGGCGGCACCCAGGGCGACGGCGGCGCGTTGGACAAAACGAGTAGTGAGGATGCGGTTTGGCATGGTCAATCCCTTCAGGTCAGGAGAGGAGGAAGAACGTCATGACGAGGTACATCGCGACGAAGCGGATGCAGACGCCGAGGAACTGGCGTTGGTTGAGGCGGTTCTCGGCCCACCCCACGTAGGCCGTTCGGATGGCCCAGACGCCCCAGACGAGCAGAACCGCAAACACGATGCCGACCAGAACGGTCGCCATCGCGGACGGCGCGATACCGCTGTTGGCTTGAAATGCCGAGACCTGGGCGCCGTTCATGGTCTGCCCTGCGCAGTCGTCGGCAGCGATGGCGGGGCGGTCCGCTCGGTGCGGTACTCACCAGCCAGTTCGGAGAGGTCGCGTGGCTGGGCGCGCGACGGTGTGAGATGGGCCTGGATGCCGGCGCGCACACGCGCCAGATCAGCCAGCAGTCGTGGGTAATCGAAGTGGTAGCGCTCGCCCGGCTGGATGGGTGCGTGTGCAGCGCCATCCGCGATGGTGCGCTCCAGCGCGTCGAGCTGGCGTAGCGCGGCAACCAGCTCCTGGCGCTGTGCCGGGGATTCGGCCAAGGCAACCGGGAACTGACCCATCAGCAGGGCCGTCACGAGAAAAGTGGGCACGCCGCGATGCGCGGCGCGCAGCCAGATCGGAGCCAACATCGCGCCATTCCTGTGTGATAAGCAATGGTTTGATCGTGGCGATCAAAGGCGTATCAGGCCGCAAACAATAAGAACCTGCGGATGACCGGATTGATGGCCTAGAGGTACTTCTTGAAGCTCCCTGCAGTCAGGCTCACGGCCAGCCCCAGCAAGGCCGCGCTCGGCAGCAGGATCAGCAGCGGATGCACCGAGATCGGCAGCGCCAGGTACGTGACCCAGGGCAGCACGGCCAGCGGCATCAGGCTCGCTTTCGCTCGGTGATAGATAAAGCCGGATTCCCGGCCTGCTCCGAACCGGCGCACATCCCGCCGTACCAAACCGTCGATCAGGCCGACGAAAGCGGCCGTGAAGATCAGCGGCAGCGTGAGCGCCAGGACCAGCAGGCGCACGAGGAAAGTAAGCGTCGTGAAGGCTGCGGCGATCAGGTAGCTCTCCGTCCAGACATAGACCTGGCTGATGAAGTAGCGGAAGTTGCGCCCTCCGTCCTGGTTTTTCCCCTGGCTGGGCGCGCGGGCGCGCTCGGCGGTCTGGCTCATGCGCTCCAGGAGCCCTGATCGCACGAACACCCATTCATAACCCGTGTCCACCAGCTCGTGCGCCGTTCGCCCCGGCTCCTGCACGACCACGCTGCGCGTGAAATGCTTGGACAGGTGCCCCAGCTCGTACTGCAACATTTGCTGGGAGTGCTGCCAGCCCTGGTCTTTCCAGAACAGGTGCATGCCGATGCACTCCATCAGGATCGAGAACAGCAGCGAGCCGACCAGCACTCCGAGCAGTCGGAACGGCAAGGTGATGGTGCCAACGATCAGGCCCTGGCGGCGGTTCTGCTCGCGCTGCGCAGTGGAGGCGGCATCGCTCATGGCGCGGCCTCTTCGCTGGCCGTGTCGCCCGTGTCGGTGATGGGTATGGCGATGGCCGCCTCATCGAGCAGGTCGTCCGGCAAGGCCGCGTCCTGCAAGACCGGGGAGCTGGTGAACTCCCACCACTGCGTGGCCTCGCTGTAGCTCTGGCGCATGTGCCCGGCCAGTTGCTGCAAGTCCGCCGGCATTACCTCGTCCGGGTCTGGCGCCGGCAACGGCATGCGCACCTTCCAAAGCTGGCCACCTTGCAACAGCGCGAAGCACTGACCTTTGGGCAGGCCGACGACGTGGGACGGCTCGATCATCGGCACGCTCGACATGCTGATGCGGTCTTGCGTGTTGCTGGTGAAGTCCGTCGTCCCGCGGATGTCCGAGGCATCGGTCGCGCCGGAGACGATGGTGGTGGTATAGACCTCCACCTTTGGCAATTGACGGGTCAGCAGTTCCGCGGTGGCGGTTTCCCGAACCCGCAACATGAACAGGTTGTTGAAGTTGCCGATCACCTGGCCGGCCTTCGCGCGGTTGCCGATGCGGGCCTCGATGTCCGAGAGCGTCTGCGTGTACGCGGTGACTTGCAGCCCGGCACCGCCGCCCTTGTTGATGAGGGGGATGAACTCGTCGCCCATCAGTTCGTTGAACTCGTCGGCATGGACGTTGATGGGAATGCGCGTGCCAGCCGAAGCCCCCGGCAGGCCGTCGTCGATCCCGTGCTTGTAGATGTGCCCGGCGACCGAAACCAGGTCGGAGAACATGGAATTGCCGACCGCCGCGGCGACCTCGGCGTCGGACAGCGCATCGAGGCCGACATAGACCACGGCGCGCTTTCGGATCACCTGCATCCAATCGAAGATCGGGCGCGGGTCGGCCAGGTCGGAGTAGTTCGGGGCCAAAAGCTGGGCGATCTTGCCGCTGGTGAGCTTCTCCAGCAGCGGCAGCAGCGATGCGACGATCTTGTCGAAGTAAGTCTTGTCGTAGCGGACTGCCGAGCGCAGGCCGTCGAGCACCGGGTCGTAGTTGCGCGCCTGCGAGAGGTACTGCTCCAGCGCCACCACGCGCTTTTCGCGCCCGATCATGTTGCGCGGGATGTTCTTCTCGTTTAGCTTGGCCTCGATCTGGACGATCACCTCCCAGGCCTTGGGCTCGGTCTTGGCGAAGTAGTGTTGGGCGTACTCGATGAACAGCGCGTCGATGTTGATCACATGGCGCTGGATCAGCATGTAGTCCGGGCGCTGCCCCAGTTCCACCAGGGCACGGGCGATGATGTTGACGAAGCGCCACGCAAACTCGCGAAATGCCGCGCTGTTGCCTTCCCCGGAGAGCTGCCCTGCAACGCGGGTCGCCACTTCGCTGATGCGCCCAAAGCGACCCACGGCGTTATAGCGCGCGGAAATGTCCGGCCAGCCCAAATGGAAGACATAGAACTCGCCCTCGCGGCCCGCACGCTTGGCCTCGACGTACACCCGCTTCAAAAGATCGGCGTCGCCCTTGGGGTCGATGACGATGACGACCTCGTGCTCGCCGTCGGCGTTCTTGCGCCGGATGTCCTGGGTCACGAACAATTCGGCCAACCGCGTCTTGCCCACGCGCGTGGTGCCCAACACCAGCGAATGCCCGACGCGCTCACCCAGCGGCAGGCTGACGTCCACCTCATCGGGTTCGATGCCGTGCAGGCGCGGCAAGCCGCCCACAGGCGGCAGTGGGCGCACCGGATTGAAAGGTACATCCCAGCCCGTGAGCGCAGGTAGCCGGGACAGCGGGAACGGCGCGAACTCCAGCCGTTCCTCCAGCCTGCGCGCCAGCCGGTAGGCCGGCGTCAGCTCGACGTAGCGGCGAAATTCCGGTCGGTACGTCTGCATCAGCCTATGGGTGTGTTTCTGCTCCCACAGAAACCCCCGCCCCACGAACAGACGCTGCTGGCTGACCGGCACGTCCTTGCTGGTCATCACGTAGCGCGGCAAGCGGCGAATGTTGCGCCGGTAGCGCAGGATGACGCGGGCATCGCGGTAGCGGATGGCACCGTAGACGCAGAACGCCAGCGCACTGCCGACGCCCATGGCGGGGCTCAGCGCGAGCGACCACGGGGCCACCAGGGACAGAAACGCGGCGCCTGCACACGCCGCGACGGTATAGAACTCCACCGCTGGGCGCAGCAAAACCTCGACCGGCTGTTTCCCCGACATGGCTTCATTGCTCGATGCCGGTGGCTGTGATCAGCACCGGGTAATGCCGCAGACCCAGGCGCTCGGCCAGGTCGTCGCCGGCCACAGGCGCAAGGGGCACGCCCGGCACCAGGGCGCGCAGCCGTGCCAGGCCCTGCACGGTCTCGACGTTAACCACCAGGCCCACCGCGCCGCGCATGCGCAGCGATGTTGCCTGGCGACGAAGCCAGACGTGGGAAGCCTCGTCGTCGCCGATGACCACGAAAGGCCGCAGGCCCGGTGCCTCGATCACCCGTCGCGCGACGGGGCCTGGCGTGAGCTTGGCGCTGCGCACCGGCAACATCGCGGCCTCGTCCATGGGCGTGGCGGGCACCGGGAGCATCGGGATGGGCGGTCGGGCCGGAGCATCGGCGCGCGGCTGAAGGTTCAGAGCCTCGTAGTACGGCAGCGTCGACGTGCCGCCACGGTCTTCGACCACGATCAGCGGCTCGCCGGCACGCGAGGCCAGCGGCAGAGCCGCCAGCAGCACGAGCAGGCCCTCCAGCGTGAGATGGGTCAAATGGGATGTTTTCATGGGGTGCTCTCCTGGCGTGCGGCGAAGGCCGCAGCGGTTGGGTGCGTGCCCTGCACACGGGCAAGGTGGCGCGACACGCTGCGCCGGTAACGGGCGGCAGGTTCTCCGCCCGCAGGACGGTGGTAGCGACCGATCGCCAGCAACCAGTCCTCGCCCGAGGTGTGCTGCTCCTTCAGGATTTCAGCGGCGATGGAGAGATTGCGGTACGGGTCGAGCAAGTCGCACGGGCTGACATAGCGCTGCTGGTGGTAGCCGAGGTTGATCTGGCCCAGGCCCGCGTCGATGCGTGTGTGCGGCGTGGCGCGCATCGCCTGCTGCAAACCAGCGCAGGCGTCGGCACGGGTGGCGAAGCGATGCGACTGACCGGCGACGTTGAGCGACCACGGCCACGGGACGATGCGCCCGTTGCGGCGGATGCCGCTTTCCTGCAAGGCCACGGCGTAGAGCACCGTCGAGGGGATGCCTGCGCGCTGGGCGGCAAGCTGGTAAGCCGGTGGCGGAATCTCCTGGGCATGGGCGGCGCAGGCGCACAGGCCGGCCGCGAGCGCCAGTGCGCGCAAGCACTGCGAAACGGAGGTGGCCGTTACGGCTGACGCTGCCATTGGCCGTTCACCTCGCGCACGACTGCTGGAAGGTCGCCGGGCAAGCTAAGCGACAGCCACCGCCCGCCATCATGGTTGAGCGTGATGCCACCGCTGCGCACGCGCGCCGGATCGACGTTCGCACGCTTGGCCCAGTCGCGGATGCGCGTGTCGTCTTGGCGGCTGCCGACCATGTACAGGTCGAACTCGGTGCCGGAGGATTGCAGGCGCTGCACGAGTTGCCCGCAGGCCGCGCAGCCGTCCTTGACGAACACTGCCGTGCGGCCTGAACCGCGCAAGGGGTTGGCGCTGGGCTTGTCGTCGAGAAGATTCACCCGCTGCATGCCGGGATTCAGGCGCTGCCAGGCCTCGTCGTAGGCACGCTGGTAGGCGAGCAGTTTTTCGACGCGGCGCGCCTCGATCTGCACCTGCAGTTCGGCGTAGCGGCTCCGTTCCTCGTCAGTGCGCGCCTCGATGCCCAGGGCGGACAGTGGGTCCAGGTTGGGCGAGTAGATGCCCAACGGCCCGTCCATCAGTTCGCGATAGCGAGCCCACTCCTGCGGTTGCAGGCCCCAGTTGCTTGCCACCCGGTCGTCCAGGATGCGGGCGATCAGCGAGCGCTCCTGAATTTGTGCATTGCGGGCGGGAGTCGTGACCGGCTGCTGTGCCCCGGCGGGCAACTGGGCAGACGCCAGCAGAAGCGCGGAAAAGATGATCGACGGCTTCATGTGGTGTGCTCCGATCAGGGGATCGCCACGCGGCGGGTCTGGTCGCCGGCCTGGAACACCGCGGCGTTGCCCTCGATCGCCTGCAAGCGCCATGGGCCGACCGCATCACCGGGCAGCAGCACCTCAAGCTGGTCTGACGTGTAAGACCCGGCGCTCGGCGCAACGGACAGGCTGCGTTGACCAGCGCGAAGCTCGGCACCGACGATGCGAAATGGCAGTGGCGGCGGTTCCCGCTTGGCGGTGGGCCTGCTCTGTGCGCGCGGCTGGGCGGGCGCTGCGGCACGCTGGGCGCTCTGCCGTGCCTTGATCTGCTCGACTTCCACACGAAGCGCCTGAAGGCTCTCGGCGGCGGCATAGCCGCTCAGCGTGTCCTCGACCTGAGCAGCGCGTGCTTCCAGGAGTTCACGGGTGTCTTTGAGGTCTGCCGCCGTTGCGACGGCCGGACGCTGCTGGATGGCCTCAATGGCCTCGGCCAGGCTCGTCGCCTGCGCTTCGAGACGTTGCAGGCGGAAATTTAGCCGCTCCTGGTCGGCCTGCTCGTTCACCGCCTGGTAGCCGAGAGCGACGAAAACGCTGAGGCCGATCAGCCAGAGCCACATCAGGCTCTGCAACATCACGGCAGTGATCGGGCGACGGGGAGACTGCGCGGCATTCATGGCTGGCCTCCCGAAACCGAAGGCATCAGCGGAAACGTCTGCACCGCCTCGGCAGCAGGCGGTTCGTGTGCGTGCTCGGCAGTCGCACTGCCTCCAGCCTGCTCAAAGCAAATCTGCCGTGCCCGGTCATTCGTGTGCAGTTCCCAGGCCGGGCCAGCCAGGGTAAGTAGCGCATCGCGCAAGGTCATGGGGCCAAGATGCAGGTGCGCCGCCGGCAGCGGCAGCGCATACAACTCGGTCACGGCGTGGGCCGTCTCGCAAAGCTGGTAGCCACTGCGTTTGAGCACATGCCGCAGGCCATCGCCCACCGTGGCACGGGCATCCTCCGGCATGGACACATCGATGGTCTGCAACAGCAAGTCACGCTGCACCGCCGAGGGTGCCAGCTCGACCAGCGTGTAGCGGCCATAGCGCACGACGGGAATGAACTCGGGTGCGTCGGGTTCGGGAGCGGAGGAGACGCCTTCTATGGCGTCTGGCACCAGCGGCGCGGTGGTGGTCGCGCAGCCGCTGGCCAGCGCTGCGGCCAGGAGACCAGCGCCGACCAGACGCCGGGATACATGGGTTGCGGGCATGGCATCGGCTCTTCTGTTGCGATGCCGATACCTTGGCGGCGCGCCGCAGCGCGGTCAGCCAGAAATGCGAACTGGGTGGTGCCCGGTTTCAGGGGCAACCCGGATGCCTACTGCGTATCGTCCAGGCGGTACAGACGCACCCGCTGTTGCGCACAACCAGTAGCTCATGGATCAAGGGATGGATCTGCAGTTAAGTCGCAATACGGGACGGAAAACGGTGTATTTCGCAAATCAATTGCAGATTCGTGGCGAAACCATGGGTTCCGCCTCAGCAAGGCGCCACTACATAATGCAGCAAGCCCACCTGACGAAAGGCACGCTCAGTGCGCAAGAAGCCAATGCGCATCTCGCGCGCCTTGGCAAGGCAGGCTTTCGCCGCGATATGGACACGCTGCTGCGGCCTGACCTGCCGTTCTTTATGCATCCAGTTACACACATCTCAAAGCGCCATCCGAGCAAATCGCAGCCCCTGCACGAACACGGCCACATCGCGCATGCTCAGCCACAGCGTCTTGGCTCCGGGCTCGTCATCGCCCTTGCGGCCTAGGAAACCTCCAGGCTTAGCAATCCGGCGCACCACCGTGTTCAGCGCCGGAGCCTCCTTGGGCGGCTTTTTCTTGTTGAGCACGTACGTCACCTGCCACTCGTCTTGGTCGAACAGCAAGTGCGCAGAACGGTGCTGACCTTCGTCCTTCTGCCGGAGTCAATTTTCTTGATCTTCGGGGTATGGCACTTGAGGAATCGGCACCCAGCCATCACGGGTGATGCCCGCACCGATGCGTATGTTCTGGCTTTCAGTTGCCGCCCAGTGCCCACCCCGGTGCAATACAGCGCGAATCACCGACTTCCGCGGATGATCCTCATCCGCCTTGGCAGAACTGCATATGGCATTCCAATGGTGCTTGTCCGGCATACTGTTCAACCGTGGGCCAAGCAATTGATCCAAGACTTCGGTCGAAACGTTGTGTCGCCCGCCGTGATGGGGCACTTGGAAATACCGAATACCTGGCAGCGCGAGTCCCACGAAAGGCGCGTAGTCGATCACCTCCTGCAGTGCTTCACGCCCGGCATCGCCAGTAAGCATGACGCGATGACCGTTCAAGACAGCCGACTGCACCACACTCATTTCATTCTCACGACTGGTCGGCTCAGGCGGGAAATATTCCTCGCCCCACAGGGACTTGATGTAGGCGGTCGCAGCCTTCACTGCCCGGAATATGCTGCTCAGCGCGCTATCAAAAGCACTTTCTTCGACAGCTTCCGGTGTCTTCGCGGAGTCCACGATCAGGTCCAAGTAGCGCCCCAGGGTAGGTGCCATGACCGCGAACGGACCGATGCTCTGCCCCTGAAGGGGGGCATGGATTGGAATTCCCTTCTCCACCGCAATATCCTCAAGAATTGCCGTGGCATCGTAGATTGAGCGCAACTTCCGTCGCAGGGCTTCAATCGATTCATAGGTCTCAAAGCGATCGATCAACTGGTCCGCGTATATCCACGGCCGGTTGATCCAAAGATTCCTGACTGTGCATTGCTCCAGGACTTTTCGTAGCCCATTGGCGTGATCGCGATCTGGGTGCGTGAGGATCACATGGTCGATGACTGTTGTTCCATAGTACGTCTTCAGATGCTCGACTATCTCATCACCCGTATCCAGATACCCTCCGTCAACAACGTGCACGCCCTCGGTGCCATTCACCGAGTAGCGCAGCGTGATCGCGTCCCCGCTTTTCGCTGTTTCGACGCCAAGAAAGTCGATCTCGAAGTAGTCAGCCATACATCCCTCTTGTTTTATGCCAACAAAGTGCCGGTGGCTTTGCACCTACCAGCGATCCACCGCACACGTGAGTCCTGTCGGAGTCCATACCAACGACACGGCCGGAAGGCCGCCAGCATCCTCGGCGATGCCGCGCAATGTATTTCGGTCGATACCCGAATGTGCGCCGCCTTTCGGGTGGCTGTGCCACGTTCCTATAAAGGCGAGATACCCCAAAGAGGCCGCATTTGCGGCGCGCAAATTTTGAACAAGCCCGTTGGTTCCGAGGACGAAGCGGGCGGTCTCTCGAACACTGTCAGGTGGTGCCTCAACAAGGCCTGCAATGGTGATGGTTCGATTTTCAAACGAGATGCGGCCGATCAAGGCGCCGCCTGTTTCCAGAGCACCCCAGCGCAGCGCATCAGCATGGATTGCTTGCGCAACTGGGGACAGGACCCGAATGTTCCAGCCACCATCGTCTGCGACTTCAAGCGCAGTGGTCGGGCCAAGGCTGGCGCGGGTCCATGCCATTCCAAGGCCTTCGGCATCTGAGATTCCGGCGCAAAGCGTCGCTTCCTTCGGAAGCCCATCAACGAGCCATCGTTCCAGTTGCAGGCCGACCAGTGACGCCGACCGCGAAACAACGGCGTCAGACATAGGCATCGTCAGCGAACGACAGTTGTCACCCACGAAAATCCGAGTCGGCTCAGACGTATCGCCTGCAATCGACGCACGCAGTTCCGGTGCAAACCGGCAGCACTCGAACAAGAACGCCGTGAGGTCGTCAACTCGGCCGGCGCGGCCAGCTCCTTCGAGCAATACCGCCACACAGCGCCCCTGACCATACATCGCGATCCGTGCCAATCGGGCAGGGGATTGATCCAACGCTGCCGATTGTGTTTCTGCAGCCAGCACCTGAAGTGACGCCGTCGCATCCACGATGAGGGCCGCATCCTGCGGAACGGTTGCCGCAAACTGTTCCGGATCGACCAAAAGAGTCACTGCGTCGGTGTCGAACGCTCGCGATTGAAGATGCGACAGCGATTCAAAGGCTGTCTTCATCAGCGCCGACTTCCGAGGCGGAACCAGAACTGATGCCCGCTCAATGAGTGCATGCCGCGCGGCGTTGTGAGGCGACATGGGTTCGTTGTCGACGAAAGTCATCGAACCAAAGCCCGCTCGCCCAAGTTGCATCGCGACTTTCGATCCCACGCTTCCGCAGCCGAGCACGACCAGCGGCTGTGATGTGGCTGCGTATGGAATGCCAGACGTCCTTGCCAGCAGTTCAGGAGACAACGCATGCGCGTGAAAGGCCGGGTGAACCGTGGCGTTTCGCTCCAGGAGCGATTGAGCGTTGAGTTCATAGCGCACCACATAGGGCAATACCTCGACACTCCTCCCTGGCGAGCCCACAAGCGACGCGGGCCTTTGCACAGCCAGAATCACAATCGCGTACAAACCATGCACCCAGCCATGCGAGTCCTGTCGCATATCCAAGATTGAGCGTCCGAAATAACCGTCCACTTCCTGGGCCAAAGCGTCGCGATCAATACCAAGCTGCGCTGCTCGATCGAGCAGCGTCGCGAGATCGACAACTGTCTCTGGTTGATAGCGTCCGATCACATGCGGGAGGCCGTCGGTCATCGGAGCGCGCGCGATGAAGGCCGCGGTATGGCCGTTCCCCCATTTGCCCAGCTTGTCGTTGTGAACATCCTGATAAAACACAGGATCGACTTGTGCGGTCAGTTCGGCGTTGATGATGGCGTACAGACCGCCATCGATCGTCACGTAACCTGCGGGAACCACCAGAATCGTGCCGTCAGTGGGAGCGGCGGCCGCGACCTTCTCGGCACTGAATACAACGGTCGAAGGACAGCTGTCTCGGCGCGTTGGTTCCCACCCCTGCTCCAGGTCCAGGAGTGTTCCAGCCGCGGCCTTGTGCAGCCAGTCGATCAACTGATCGACAACGGCGTCCAGGCCAAACCGATGCAGCAGCTCGTTCAACGACCCTTCGAATAGGCACGGCGAGACTAACTCGCCTTGGCGATGGGGGTTGATGTGCGGCAAGTTGAGCGGGAAGTCCGCACGTAAGAAGGGCTCGGGTGCGGACAGGGGCCAGTCACTACCGAATACCAGCACGCACGTCTCGACGGTGCTCACTCCGGTCTCAGAGATACCATTGCGCCGAGACCTGTTCGGCAGTTGGACCACAACATCGACTTCAATCTCCGTCGATGCACCAGTTGTCCTTGGCTCGCCAACGCGGATAAGGCCTCGATGCCGCTGAAGTTGATGCAGTGCGTCTGCGATGGTGCCCGTCATGATGCTCCGTGCGGCATGGGGGTGCGCGCAGAGGTCACCACGGCAGCGGCCTTCGATCCGGACTCCTTCTTCGAGGGAGGCTGCACACCCTGAGCGGTTACGGTGAAAACGAGCGGTTCCACGGACTTTTCGCTGGGGTACTCGCCTGTGCAGTAGAACTCGCCTTTTGCTTCGTCCACGATCGTCACGTACTCACGCTTCGCACGGATGCAGGGCGGATCGCTGTCATCGTCTGCAATCGGCTTGCAGCTGGCGACGATGACGGCGCCGTCACGGGTCTGCGAAAGCGCCTTGCGGGCATCAGCATCGAGCTTGGCTTTTTCACGGTAGTCGGACCAGCTGTCATAGGAC
>JAYQUJ010000050.1:0-28445 GCA_038147895.1 Pseudomonas sp. | reverse complement strand
CTGCACGCGCCCGCCGACAAGCTGATTCCACTACCGGATGCCGACCCGCAGCAACTGGCGATGATGACCGTCAATCCGCCCACCGCTTCGCTGCTGCTGAGCCAGTTCGTCGACCTGCAGCCGGGCGACTGGGTGATCCAGAACGCCGCCAACTCCGGCGTCGGCGGTTACCTGATCCAGCTGGCCAAGCTGCGTGGTTTCAAGACCATCAACGTGGTGCGCCGCGAGTCGGCAGTCGCGGGCGTCAAGGCCGAAGGCGGCGACGTGGTGCTGGTCGATGGCCCCAATCTGCACAAGCAGGTACGTGAGGCAATTGGCGACGCCAAGCTGATGCTCGGCATCGACGCCGTGGGCGGCGCCGCCACCGACCATATCGCCGCCTGCCTGAGCGAAAGCGGCACCCTGGTGAACTATGGCCTGATGAGTGGTGAGCCGTGCCAGGTGTCGGCCACCTCCTTCGTCTTCCGCGACGTCACCCTGCGTGGCTTCTGGCTGGCCAAGTGGTTCCGCAAGGCCAGCCCGGCCGAGCAGATGAAGGTATTCGGCGAGCTGACCCAGCTGATCGCCAGCGGCAAGCTCAAGGCGCGCGTGGCCGCCACCTACAACATCAGCCAGATCAAGGAAGCAGTAGCCGCGGCCGCCAGTGGCGAGCGCGACGGCAAGATTCTGATCGTGCCGTAAGAGTCTCCCTCTCCCTCCGGGAGAGGGCCGGGGTGAGGGAGTAACAGGTAGCCCGGAGCGGCTTGGAAACCCTCACCCTACGCGGGCCGCCCCAGCCCCTCTTCCAAAGGGAGAGGGAGCCAGAATCACTCCGCTGCTGGCTTCTTGCGCTTGAGCGGCGCCATGCCGTCCTGGCTGACCAGCGCCGAAGGCGCCTTGGGTGCACTTGGCCGGCGCTTGGCGCTCGGCTTGGCGGCAGACTTCTTGGCACCATCCTTCTTGTCGGTCTTTTTCTTCTTCACCCCGGCGGCCTTGCCCGACGCCTTGACGTTCTTCGGCCCCTGGTAGCTGCCCTTGAGCTCCTTGATCACGCGGCGCTCGAAACGCTGCTTGAGGTAGCGCTCGACGCTCGACATCAGGTTCCAGTCGTTGTGGCAGATCAGCGAGATGGCCAAGCCATCAGCGCCGGCGCGGCCGGTACGACCGATGCGGTGCACGTATTCGTCGCCGGAGCGCGGCATGTCGAAGTTGATCACCAGATCGAGGTCTTCGATATCCAGGCCACGGGCTGCCACGTCGGTGGCCACCAGTACCTTGCTGCCGCCCTGGCGGAAACGGTCGATGGCCTGCTTGCGATCCTTCTGGTCCTTGTCGCCGTGCAGCACGAAGGCCTTGTAGTCCAGCGCCACCAGATGGCCGTAGAGGCGGTCGACCTGGGTACGGGTGTTACAGAACACAATGGCCTTGCGGTAGGTCTCGTTGCTCAGCAGCCACTGCACCAGGCGCTCTTTGTGCAGAGGATCATCGGCAGTGATGATCTGCTGCACCGTGGTTTCGCTGAGCTGGTCGACGCTGTTGAGCTTGAGGTGCATCGGTTCGCGCAGCACCTTGGCGATCATCTCGCGCAGCACCTTGCCGCCGCCCGTGGCGGAGAACAGCAGGGTCTGCTGGCGATTGGCGCACTCGCTGGTGATGCGTTCGATGTCCTCGGCGAAGCCCATGTCGAGCATGCGGTCGGCTTCGTCCAGCACCAGCACCTCGACCTCCTTGAGGCTCAGGCTGCCGGCGTTGAGGTGTTCCATCAGGCGCCCCGGGGTGGCGATCAGGATGTCCGGCTGCTTGCGCAGCATCGCGGCCTGTTCCTTGAAGTCCTCGCCGCCGGTGACCAGCCCCGCCTTGATGAAGGTGAACTGGGAGAAACGCTCCACTTCCTTGAGCGTCTGCTGGGCCAGCTCGCGCGTCGGCAGCAGGATCAGCGAGCGCACGTCGGTGCGCTTCTTCGAGTTGGCGTCGCCGAGCAGGCGGTTGAGCAGCGGCAGCAGGAAAGCCGCGGTCTTGCCGCTGCCGGTCTGCGCTGTCACCCGCAGGTCACGCCCCTCCAGCGCCGGCGGAATGGCCGCCACCTGCACCGGCGTCGGCTCGGTGAAATTGAGCTTGGCGACGGCCTTGAGCAGGCGTTCATGCAGGGCGAATTGGGAGAACACGGGGCTTACCTCGGCACAATCGAAAAAACAGCTGCATAGGTTACCCGCTCGGCCGTCGCACCGCACTGTCGGCCTGCTCAACTGTACAGACTTTGCACAAAGCTGACTCAGAAGTTAGAATGCGCGCCGCCCTGCATCCCGTGGGCATGGGTTCCCTAACCCCATTCACTAAAAAGGTCTGTGCCATGCCGCCACTCGCCGCTTCTCGCCCGCGCTTCGCCCTTCCGGCGCTGATCGCGTTTCACATCCTGATCATCATCGCCAGCAACTATCTGGTGCAGCTGCCGATCACCCTGTTCGGCTGGCACACCACCTGGGGCGCCTTCAGTTTTCCGTTTATCTTCCTGGCCACCGACCTGACCGTGCGCCTGCTGGGCAAGAGCCCGGCGCGCCAGGTGATCGCCCGGGTAATGGTCCCGGCGCTGGTCGCCTCCTACGCCGTGTCGGTGGTGTTCCAGGAAGGTGCCTTCCGTGGCCTGGCCGCTCTGGGCGAGTACAACGAGTTCGTCCTGCGCATCTCGGTGGCCAGCTTCCTCGCCTATGTGCTGGGGCAGATCCTCGATATCCAGGTGTTCGACCGCCTGCGCCAGCTGCGCCAGTGGTGGATCGCCCCGGTCGCCTCGACCGTAGTCGGCAACCTGCTGGACACCTTCGCCTTCTTCTCGGTGGCCTTCTGGCACAGCGACAACCCCTTCATGGCCGAGCATTGGGTGGAGATTGCTACCGTTGACTATGGCGTCAAGCTGGCGGTCAGCCTGATGCTGTTCGTGCCGCTGTACGGCCTGCTGCTAAACGCCATTCTGCGCCTGCTCGATGGGCGTCGTGGTGCGATGGCCTGAGCCCCTGCATCCACCACGGTAGCTATGAGCAGGTCTGCACCTTTACCCAGTCCTGACATTTCTCTTACCCAACAGTGACTTAGCGCTCCCTATAGTGACGGCCATCAGAAACCGTCGCCGTAGAGAGCCATGCCCAGACTCCGCCCCCGCTACCTGATCCCCGCCGTTGCCGCGCTGCTGCTCGGCGGCTATGCCCTCAAGACCTGGCTGCTGCCCGCCCCGGACACCAGCGGCCTGCTGACCGCCGAGGTGCGGCCGGCCGACATCGAACAGACGGTGATCGCCACCGGCACCCTGGAGGCCTACAAGCAGGTCAGCGTCGGTGCCCAGGTGTCCGGCCAGATCACCAAGCTGCACGTCGACTTCGGCGACCAGGTCAAACAGGGCGATCCGATCGCCGAGATCGACTCGCTGACCCAGCAGAACGACCTGGCCAATGCCAAGGCGGCGCTGGCCAACATCAAGGCCCAGCGCGCGGTGCAGGCAGCGGCGCTGAAGAAGGCCCAGCTGGCCTTCACCCGGCAGAAGACCATGCTGGCGCAGAACGCCAGCTCGCGCGAAGACTACGAAACCGCCGAGGCCGACCTGAATACCGCCAAGGCCCAGGTCGCCGCGCTGGATGCGCAGATCCAGCAGGCGCAGATCCAGGTCTCCACCGCCGAGGTCGACCTCGGTTACACCAAGATCACGGCCCCCATCGACGGCACCGTGGTCGGCGTGGTGGTCAAGGAAGGCCAGACGGTGAACTCTGCGCAGTCGGCGCCGACCCTGGTGAAACTGGCCCAGCTCGACCAGATGACCGTGCGCGCCGAGATTTCCGAAGCCGACGTGGTGCGGGTCAAGCCCGGTCAGGAGGTGTACTTCACCATCCTCGGCGAGCCCGGCAAGCGCTACAGCGCCACGCTGCGCATGGTCGAGCCGGCACCGGACTCGATCAACGACGACGACAGCTCGTCCAGTTCCTCCTCCAGCAGCACCTCCACCGATACCGCCATCTACTACATGGGCGTGTTCGACGTGCCCAACCCGGACGGCAAGCTGCGCATTTCCATGACCGCCGAAGTCAGCATCGTCCTCGACAGCGCCAAGGGCACGCCGAGCATTCCGGTCTCCGCCCTGGGCAGCGCCAATCGCGATGGTAGCTACACCGTGCAGGTGCTCGGCCGCGACGGCCGGGTCGAAGAGCGGCAAATCCGCACCGGCCTGGAAAACTCGATCAATGCCCAGGTGCTCGATGGCCTGCAACTGGGTGAGCAGATCGTCCTTGGCGACGCCGCCGCCGGCTCCACCACGCAAATGCGCGGCCCGCGTGGCGGCCCCGGCATGAGGCTGTGACATGGCCCTGCTAGAACTGCGCGGCCTGCGCCGCGAATTCCCCGCGGGCGAACAGACGGTCGCCGTGCTCAGGGATGTCGACCTGGCCGTCGAGCAGGGCGAGATGGTCGCCATCATCGGTGCCTCCGGCTCGGGCAAGTCGACACTGATGAACATCCTCGGCTGCCTCGACCGGCCGAGCGCCGGCACCTACCGTATCGCCGGCCGCGAGACTGGCCAGCTCGACCCGGACGAACTGGCGGCGCTGCGCCGCGAATACTTCGGCTTCATCTTCCAGCGCTATCACCTGCTCGGCGACCTCGACGCGATGGGTAACGTCGAGGTGCCAGCCATCTATGCCGGCAAGGACGCCGCCAGCCGCCACCAGCGCGCCGAAGCGCTGCTGCAGCGCCTGGGCCTGGGCGAACGCCTCGGCCATCGCCCCAGCCAGTTGTCCGGTGGCCAGCAACAACGGGTGTCGATCGCCCGCGCGCTGATGAACGGCGGCCAGGTGATCCTCGCCGACGAACCCACCGGCGCCCTCGACAGCCACAGCGGCGAGGAAATGCTCAAGCTGCTGCGCGAGCTGCATGCCGCCGGGCACACGGTGATCATCGTCACCCACGACATGAAGGTGGCGGAGAACGCCGACCGCATCATCGAGATCAGCGACGGCCAGATCATCGCCGACCGCCGCCTGCGCTCGGGCACTCATGAATCACGCGCCCTCGAAGAACCCGCCCCAGCCCAGGAGGCCAACGCGCTGAAGGCCAGCCTTGGCCAGCTGCGCGAGGCGCTGCGCATGGCCCTGCTGGCGATGCTCTCGCACAAGCTGCGCACCTTCCTGACCATGCTCGGCATCATCATCGGCATCGCCTCGGTGGTGTCGGTGGTGGCCCTCGGTCAGGGCTCGCAGCAGAAGATCATGGAGAACATCAGCGCCATCGGCACCAACACCATCGACGTGTTCCCCGGCAGCGGCTTCGGCGACCGCCGCTCGGCGCGCATCCAGACCCTGGTACCGGCCGATGCCGAAGCCCTGGCCGGGCAGAGCTTCGTCGACAGCGTCACGCCGTCGGTGTCCAACTCCGGCACCCTGCGCTACCGCGACCAGGCGCTGACCGTGTCGATGAGCGGGGTCGGCGAGCAGTTCTTCCGCGCCAAAGGCTACACCTTCGCCCAGGGCCGCGCCTTCGACGCCAAGGCAGTGCGCGAGTCGGCGCAGAGCGCGGTAATCGACGACAACACCTACAAGAAGCTGTTCGCCGGCAAGCCGGCCATCGGCGAGGTGATCCTGCTGGGCAACGTGCCGGTGCGCATCATCGGCGTGCTCAATACCATCCAGAGCAACTTCGGCGGCAGCGACTCGCTGCGCGTGTACCTGCCCTACACCGCGGTGATGAACCGCATGCTCGGCCAGGCCTACCTGGAGAGCATCACCGTGCGGGTCGACGACAACGTGTCCAGCGACGCCGCCGAGCAAGGCATCATCCGCCTGCTCAAGCGTCGTCACGGGGTGCAGGACTTCTTCGTGATGAACACCGACACCATCCGCCAGACCATCGAGAAAACCAGCCAGACCATGACCCTGCTGATCTCGGCCATCGCCCTGATCTCGCTGCTGGTCGGCGGTATCGGGGTGATGAACATCATGCTGGTGTCGGTCACCGAGCGTACCCGCGAGATCGGCGTGCGCATGGCGGTCGGCGCGCGGCAGAGCGACATCCTCCGCCAGTTCCTGATCGAGGCGGTACTGGTCTGCCTGATCGGCGGCGCCCTGGGCGTAGTCTCGGCGCTGGCCTTCGGCGCGGTATTCAGCCACTTCACCAGCGAGTTCAGCCTGGTGTTCTCGGCCGGTTCCATCGTCGCCGCCTTCCTCTGCTCCACCGTTATCGGCCTGGTGTTCGGCTTCCTGCCGGCGCGCAACGCCGCCCGTCTCGACCCTGTCGACGCCCTGTCCCGGGAGTGATTACGTGAACCGCTTTCCTGCCTTACCTGCCCTGCTTGCCCTGGCCATCGCCCTCGGCGGCTGCGGCTCGCTGATCGAAACGCCCTACCAGCAGCCCACCGTGCAGGTGCCGGCCGACTGGCAACAACAGGCCGAACGCCAGGCTGGCGCCCAGGCCGCCTGGTGGAAGGCCTTCGACGACCCACAGCTCGACCGCCTGGTGGAGCTGGCCCTGGAGAAGAACAACGATCTCGGCACGGCCCTGCTCAACATCCGCCGCGCGCGCCTGCAGGCCGGCCTGGCCCGCGAGGCGCAGTGGCCACAGCCCTCCGTTGGTTTCGATGCCGGTCGTAACCGTGACCTCGGCGGCGGTGGCAACACCGCGCACAGTTACTCACTCAACGCCTCGGTCGGCTGGGAGGCCGATTTGTGGAACCGCCTCGCCAGCGCCAGCGACGCCGCCGAGCTGGAGGCCCTGGCCACCGAGCAGGACTACGCCGCCACCCGCCTGTCGCTGATCGGCACCGTGGCCAACCTGTATTGGCAGATCGCCTACCTCAACGAACGCATCGCCTCGGCCAATGCCAGTATCGACTATGCCCGCCAGACCCTGGAGCTGGTGCAGGTGCAGTACAACGCCGGCCAGGCCTCCTCACTGGAACTGGCCGAAGCGCGGCAGAGCCTGGAAAGTCAGCTGGCCAGCGAAGTCGACCTGCGCCAGCAACGCGTGGAACAGCGTAATGCCCTGGCCGTGCTGTACGACGGAGCCACTCCGGTGGAAATGGACGAGCCGCAGCGCCTGCTCGACAGCACCCTGCCGGCGGTGGACGCGGGTCTTCCCGCCAGCCTGCTCGGCCGCCGCCCGGATCTGCGCGCCGCCGAGCTGCGTCTGCGCGGCACCCTGAAGAGCGTCGACGCCACCCGCGCCAGTTATTACCCGGATCTCAGCCTCACCGGCACCCTGGGCTACACCAGCACGGCACTGGGCGAGCTGCTGAAGAACCCGGTCGGCGCCCTCGGCGCCGGCCTCAGCCTGCCTTTTCTGCAATACCGGCAGATGCAGCTGGATATCGACAGCGCCGAGACCGACTACCAGCTGGCGGTGACCAGCTTCCGCCAGACCCTCTATGAAGCCCTGGCGGACGTCGAGAACAACCTGGCCGGGCGCCGCCATTACGCCGAACAGGAAGGCATGCGCGAGCGCGCCCTGCAGGCCGCGCAGGAAGCCGAGCGCATCTACCGGGTGCGCTACCAGTCCGGCGCGGAAACGCTGCAGTCCTGGCTGAGCGCCCAGGAAACCCGGCGCGCCGCCGAAATCACCCTGTCGGAGAATCACCTCAACCAGCTGCTCAACTACATCAGCCTGAGCCAGGCGCTCGGCGGAGGTACCAGTACGCCGCCCCCGCAAACCTGAAGGCTCGGCCATACTGACCAGGGAACGACAAGCGTCTGCACGCATCCAAGATGCAGACACCTGAGGAGTTGACCATGCGTATTCTGCCTTTCGTCCTTGCCGGCCTGCTTGCGCTGCCCATGCTCCCCGCGCACGCAGCACCGAAACATGACAAACACGACAAACATGGCGGAGGCGATGCGGGTGTCACCGTCGACCTGCGCGGGCCAAGCATCGACATTGGTCGGGTGCGCGTCATTCTCGGCGACAACCGCGACCTGATCGGCCCGGCACAATCACTGCCACCGGGTATTCGCAAGAACCTGGCGCGTGGCAAACCGCTGCCTCCGGGCATCGCCAAACGCTTCGACAGTCGCCTGCTCGGCAAGCTGCCCCGCTACGACGGCTATGAATGGCGCCAGGTTGGCACCGACGTGGTACTGGTGGCACTGGCCACCGGTCTGATCTACGAGATTCTGGACAACGTCCTCGATTAATTAGAGGAAACTTCGCCCAGCGCGCTGACTCCAACCTGTGATGGCCACTTTCCACGGGCCATCACGGGGGATCATGAAACCGACGCTGATCTACTGCGTGGCTGCCAGCCTGGACGGCTATATCGCCCGACCGGATGGCAGCAGTGACTGGCTGGCCAACGATGACGAGGCCTCACCTTGCGATGGCCTGCTGCTGGGCCGTGCCACCTATGACGCCCTCGGTTTGCACGGGGCGCTCCCGAACAAACCCACCCTGCTACTGACACGCCACATCCCCACACACCTGCCCACGCAGGTACGGGCACGGCACTGCACACCCCGCGAGGCACTCGACGAACTGGCACTGCTCGGCTGCCGGCGCGTGCGTCTGCTCGGCGGCAGCAGCCTGGCCGGCAACTGTTTCGCTGCCGGGTTATTGGATGAGCTGGTGGTCAAGCTGATGCCCCATCTGCTCGGCGCGGGCGTACCGCTGTTCGCTAGCGGCATGGAGCGCCGCCTGCAGCTGATTGACTCCTACAGCATCAGCGAAGGCAGCATCCACCTGCATTACCGGGTCTTGCCCGAGCCGGAGTACGTCACGGAGTAACCACCACGCCCTGCCTGGCCTGCTTGCGCAACAGACGCACGCTGTCCCAACCGGTCAGCACGATCGCCAGCCAGATCGGCCCGTAGGTCCATAGCTGGCGCATATCGAAGGCCTCACCCAGCACGGCCACGGCAACACCGAACAGCAATACCGGCTCCACATAGCTGAGGATGCCGAACAGCCCCAGCGGCAGCAGACGACTGGCGGCCATCATGGCGCCAAACGCCAGCGCACTGAGCAACCCGAGGCCGGGGAGCAGCCACCAGAGCTGCGGGCTCATGGCAAAGGCGCCCGGCGGGCTGAAGCTGAGGATCAGCCAGATTGCCAACGGCGCCAGTACCAGCATCTCCAACACGAAGCCGGAAAGCGCATCCAGACGCATCCAGCGGCGCAGCATGAAGTACGGCGGGTAACCCAGCGCCGCCACCAGGGTCACCCAGGAGAACGCTCGGGTCAGCCACAGCTCATGCAGCACGCCGAGCAACGCAAAACCCACGGCAATGCTCTGCAACGGGCGCAGGCGCTCGCCATAAAAAACTCGCCCGCACAGCACCATGGCCAGCGGCAGCAGGAAATAACCGAGCGATACATCGAGCATACGCCCGGCCAGCGGCGCCCAGACGAACAGGTACCACTGCACGCCCATCAACGCCGCCGCCAACGGCAAAGCGAGCAACAGCAGCGGCTCGCGACGCAGGCGCACAAAGCTCTCGCCCAATACAGCAAACTGCCGGCTCAGCAGCACCAGCAACAGGACGGCCGGAATCGACCAGAGAATTCGCTGGGCGAATACCTGCAAGCCGTCCAGTGGCTCCAGCCAACGGACATAGCCGGGAATCAGCACGAACAGCACCGAGGCCGTCACCGACAGCCCCACACCACGACCCGACAGCTGCACGGCCGCCTCCGACACCAGGATGAAAGGCGGCCATGGCAACACAGTGCGTTCAGTATTTCAAACACAGTCTTTGCGCGGATCACCCATACAGCCTGCGTTACACTGCCAAACCGCTCAGTTGCCAGGAACCCTCGAGATGCCGCGCCAGCCTGCCCGCGAATCCCGCCAGCACCAGGCCTTCTGGCGCGACCCGACGCTGCCCTTCGTCGAGAGCCGCCGTGCCTGCCACAGTCGCGCCTGCTACCGCGCCCATAGCCACCCGACCTTTTCCATTGGCGCAGTGGATGCCGGCAGCAGCGTATTCAGCGGCGCAGGTGAACAGCCCATTGCCCTGCGACCCGGCATGCTGGTGTTCGTACCGGCCACCCGTGTGCACGCCTGCAACCCGGCTGCCGATGCCTCATGGAGTTACCAGATGCTGCATCTGGACGCTGCCTGGCTGCAGAGCATTCGTGCGGAATACAGCACAAACCAGGCGAACGAGCCGATCCGCATCCTCGACGAGCCCGCGCTGTACCAGAGCTTCTGCCGCCTCAATGCCCTGCTGTTTTCCTGGGCTGCCAGCACCGAGAAGGAAGCCGCGCTGATCGAGTTCATCGGCGATCAAGACAACACCAGCCTGCCGGGCATCGAAGTGACCATGCCGGACAGCAGCCTGGATGAACGCCTGCAACCGGTCCTGCAACGTCTGCGCGCAGCGGTAACGGATGAGCTGCCACTCGCTGAGCTGGCAAGGCTGGCCGACATGAGCCGCTACCAGCTGATCCGTGCCTTCCGCGCCAGCACTGGCATGACGCCCCACGCCTGGCAACTCAACCAGCGCATCAACCTGGCTCGCGAACAGATGCGCGCCGGCAGCGATCTCGCCACCGTCGCCCTGAACCTGGGCTTCGCCGACCAGGCGCACTTCCAGCGGGTGTTCAAGGCCCACGCCGGGGTGACGCCTGGGCGTTATCGCGACTAGCTGCAATTTCTTTCAATACGCAGAAAAGGCACCTCGGCAGACTACGGCAAACCCTGCCAGATGCCTTGTCATGCACATCTTCCTGCTGATCGCCGCCGCCCACTTTCTTGCCCTGCTCTCCCCCGGCCCGGATTTCTTCCTGATCGCTCGCAGCTCGTTGGCCCACGGCTGGCGCGTCGCCAGCGGCGCCTGCCTGGGCATCGCCCTGGGCAATGGTCTGTTCATCCTCCTGGCCTTCGCCGGCACCAGCGTATTGCAGGCAGACAGCGCCTGGTTTCTCGCATTGCAACTGGCCGGCTGCGCTTACCTGCTGTATCTGGGTGTGCTTTTCATCCGCCATGCCGGGCACAGCGAACTGCTGCTGAAGGACCATTCAGCAAACGCCGCAGGCTGGTTCCGCAGCGCTGGCATGGGCCTGCTCTCGGCCCTGCTCAACCCGAAGAACGCCCTGTTCTACGCCAGCCTCGCCGCCATGCTCAGCGGCCCCTATGCCAGCGCCGGCTGGAAGCTGGCCTATGGCCTGTGGATGTTTGCGGTGGTGTTGGTGTGGGATCTGCTGATTGCCGTGCTGATCGGCAACCAGCGGGTGCTGCGACGCTTCAACCGGGCGCTGCCGTGGCTGGAACGGGGCTCGGGATTTTTGCTGGTGCTGCTGGCGGCTGGGGTGCTGGGCAAGCTGTGGGCGGGTGGTTGAGAGCCGATCATTGCCAGGCAGGCCAAGGCCAGGGGTGGTCCACAACAGCGACGTTGGGCTTCGTCGCCAGGCTCCCCAACCTACGCGCCCGCCTGCACATCGCCCAGCGCGTAACTGCGCAGGGTTTCGCTTTGCTCGCCTACACGCCCCCAGCCTAAGACTCTTGCAGCACGTTAGGTGAGAAGCCTGGCGGCACCCAACACACTGCCCACGCGAGCCAAACCATCAGCCCCAGCGTCACCCCGTCAAACATCACCGAGCACACTGCCAACGTGAGGGCAGCATAAAAAACGGCCCACCGGGAGGAGCACCCAGGCGAGCCGTGGAGGATGGGCTGACAATTCCAGCCCCAGGGAGAGAAGGTGTATCAGGCCACCTGGGCCAGTTGCTCACGGGCCTTGGCCAGGCCTTTTTCCAAGAACTCCGCGCCCATGTTCAGGCCTTCGGCATGGATGAACTGCACGTCATGAATGCCGATAAAGGCCAGCGCCTGACGCAGGTAGGGCTCCTGATGATCCAGACCGCTGCCGGCGTAGATGCCGCCACGAGCGGTCAACACGTAGGCGCGCTTGCCGGTGAGCAGGCCCTGCGGGCCGGTTTCGGTGTACTTGAAGGTCACGCCGGCACGCAGCACGTGGTCCAGCCAGGCTTTCAGGGTGCTGGGGATGGCGAAGTTGTACATCGGCGCGGCCAGCACCAGTACATCGGCTGCCAGCACTTCATCGGTCAGCTGGTTGGAGCGGGCCGCGGCGGCTTTCTCCGCATCGCTCTGCTGATCGGCAGGCTTCATCCAGCCGGCCAGCAGGGTTTCGTCCAGGTGCGGCACTGGCTGTTTGGCCAGGTCGCGAATGCTCACTTCGTCTTGCGGGTGAGCGGCTTGCCACTGGCCGATGAAGTCGGCAGTCAGTTGGCGGGAAACGGAACCTTCTTGGCGAGCGCTGCTTTCGATAACGAGGATGCGGGACATTTGGCTGACTCCATCAGAGTGGTTGGCTTCGATGGAGTGCAGGTTATGGTCAGCCATAAAGATAAAAAAGCGCAAAAATCAGCCTAAACCAATCAACAAAGTTGATTTATATGTAAGCCGCCTCTAGGCTCCACTCTGTTCGCAGGTCAGGTTGACTCGCAGCTTGATGATGTTGCGGGCGAACTTCATGGTCAGCAGCGTGCGCTCACCAGCCTTGAGTTCAGCCTTGCGCGTGCGCGGCGCCTCGGGGCCATTGCTGAAGCGCGCCTTGCAGGTAGCGTCCATCTGACCGTAGTTGTACAGAACCAGACCGCCGATATTGGCGTCGATCTCCTGAACTTCGGCGGACACCTCGGCGCCATTCAGTTGCTTATCCAACTCGCTCGGGTAGGCGAACGCGGTCAACGGCAGCAATGTGACGGCCAGGGCCAGGCAGGTCTTTTTCATTGGCACTCTCCTTTTTGAAGGTGCCCAGAGTAGAGAAGAGGAAGCGGCGATGAAAGCGCCCCGTGTCACCCTGGAACAATGGCGCACCCTGCAGGCGGTGGTCGACCACGGCGGTTTCGCCCAGGCAGCCGAAGCCATGCACCGCTCGCAGTCGTCGGTGAGCTACACCGTGGCGCGCATGCAGGAGCAACTGGGCGCGCCGCTGCTGCGTATAGACGGGCGCAAGGCCGTGCTGACCGAGGCCGGTGAAGTGCTGTTGCGTCGTTCGCGGCAGCTGGTCAAGCAGGCCACTCAGCTGGAAGAACTGGCTCACCACATGGAACAGGGCTGGGAAGCGGAAGTACGCCTGGTGGTGGATGCCGCCTACCCCACCGCCAACATCGTGCGCGCGCTCAGCGCCTTCATGCCGCAGAGCCGCGGCTGCCGTGTGCGCCTGCGCGAGGAAGTGCTGTCCGGGGTCGAAGAAGTGCTGCATGAGGGCTCCGCCGACCTGGCCATCAGTGCACTGAACATCACCGGTTACCTGCCGCTGGAGCTGGGTGAGGTGGAGTTCATTGCCGTGGCCCACCCGGAACATGCAT
The DNA here is from genome assembly GCA_038147895.1 of Pseudomonas sp. GTDB lineage: Bacteria > Pseudomonadota > Gammaproteobacteria > Pseudomonadales > Pseudomonadaceae > Aquipseudomonas. The sequence continues at coordinate 15,173 of JAYQUJ010000050.1, read as the reverse complement.
TGCATCGCATGCAGCGTGAACTGACGTTCCAGGATCTGGAAAGCCAGATGCAGGTGGTGATCCGCGACAGCGGTCGTGTGCAACCGCGGGATACCGGCTGGCTAGGCGCGGAGCAGCGCTGGACGGTCGGCAGCCTGCACACCGCACGCACCTTCGTCTGCAGCGGCATGGGCTTCGCCTGGCTGCCACGCCACCTGATCAGCCGCGAGCTGGAAGAAGGGTTGCTCAAGCCACTGCCGATGGAACAGGGCGGCACCCGCCAACCGCGCTTCTACCTGTACAGCAACAAGGACAAGGTGCTCGGCCCGGCGACCCAGATCCTCGTCGAGCTGATCAAGAGTTTCGATGCGGCGCCACTGGCCGCCCCTTTCGCGGCACCACTCTCTGCGGACTGAGGAGGCCAGCATGTCCTATTTCGAGCACGCCGGCTGTCAGTTGCACTACGAAGACCGTGGTCAGGGCCAACCCGTGCTGCTGGTACATGGCCTGGGTTCGAGCATTCAGGACTGGGAATACCAGATTCCGCACCTACTGCAGACGCATCGCGTGCTGGCCATCGACCTGCGCGGCCACGGTCGCTCCGGCAAGCCGCGCGAGCGCTACAGCATCCGCCAGCTCGCCGATGACGTGGTCGCGCTGATCGAACACCTGGGCCTGCAGCAGGTACACCTGGTCGGCATCTCCATGGGCGGCATGGTCGGCTTCCAGTTGGGCGTCGACCACCCGCACCTGTTGCGCAGCCTGACCATCGTCAACAGCGCGCCGGAAGTGAAAGCGAAGAGCGCCGCCGACTGGTGGATGCTGGCCAAGCGCTGGACGCTGTCACGCGTGCTTGGCCTGGACACCATCGGCAAAGGCCTTGCCCGTCTGCTGTTCCCCTACCCCGAGCAGGCCGAGCTGCGCGCCAAGGTCGAACAGCGCTGGCCGCAGAACGACAAACGCGCCTATCTGGCCAGCCTCGATGCCATCATCGGCTGGGGCGTGCGCGAACGCCTGAACGCCATCACCTGTCCTACGCTGGTCATCAGCGGCGACCGCGACTACACCCCGGTCAGCCTCAAGGAGGCCTACGTGGCCGAAATGAGCAATGCTCGCCTGCTGGTGATCGAACGCTCGCGCCATGCCACACCGATGGATCAGCCACACCGTTTCAACGCCGCGCTGGATGAATTCCTCACCCAGGTCGAGCAGTCCCTACCGCAACACGACAACAAGGACCCACAACCATGCTGAAACAACTGCTTCTCGCCGCCTGCGGCCTGCTGCTGAGCACCAGCCTGCTGGCCGCGGAAAACCCGCACGTAGTACTGACCACCAGCTACGGCGATATCGAACTGGAACTGAACGCCGAGAAGGCACCGATCAGCGTGCAGAACTTCCTCAGCTACGTGGACGCCGGTTTCTACAACGGCACCCAGTTCCACCGGGTGATCCCCAACTTCATGATCCAGGGCGGCGGCTTCGATGCCAGCATGCGCGAGAAGGACACCCTCAAGCCGATCAAGAACGAAGCCGACAACGGCCTGCGCAACGACCGCGGCACCATCGCCATGGCCCGCACCCAGGTAGTCGATTCGGCCACCAGCCAGTTCTTCATCAACCACAAGGACAACGACTTCCTCAACCACGGCGGCCGCGACTTCGGCTACGCGGTGTTCGGCAAGGTGGTGCGCGGCATGGACGTGGTCGACCGTATCGCCGGCGTACGTACCAGCAACCGCGGCATGCACCAGAACGTGCCGGTGGAGCCGGTGCTGATCATCAGCGCGAAGAAGCTCTGAGCCACGCCAAGCGCAGCGGCCATAAGCCGCTGCGCCCCCCTTCAGCGCAGATAGCTTCCCGCCTTGCGCTCCAGCAATTCGATCAACTCGGGTTGCATATAGTCGTAGTCATCGGGGATTCCGAGACAGATCACCCTCCGCCCCTTGAGTTGGGCGCCGAATCGCTGCTGCAGTCGACGCTGATGCACGCGCTCCATCACGAAGATCAGCTCGGCCCACTGGATCTGCTCTGCTGACAGCGGCACCTCGGCATCCGGCGCAAGCCCGGCGGAGTCGGTCTCCACACCAGGCCAGGCACAAAACAGCTGTTCCGCCGTTGGGCTACGCAATCGATTGCGGCTACAGATAAACAGTGCGCGCATCTCAGCCCTCTGCGCAGCGATACGGTAGCAAGCTACGCGCCTCGTCCATATAGGCCCGCACGCCGGCCCGCTCCTGCTCCAGGAAGTCAGCCACCGCCGCGCGCAAGCCCGGATGCAGCAGGTAGTGCCAGGAGCGCGTCAGCACCGGCTCGAAACCACGTATCAGCTTGTGCTCGCCCTGGGCGCCGGCGTCGAAACGCTGCAGGCCCTCGGCGATGGCGTAGTCGATGCCCTGATAGAAGCAGGTCTCGAAATGCAGACGGTCGAAATCCCCCAGGCAGCCCCAGTAGCGGCCATAGAAGGTCTCTTCATCGACCAGGCTGAATGCCATCGCCACCGGGCGCCCCTGGCAGTGAGCGGTGACCACGCGGATCGCCTCGGGCATGCGTTCGGCCAGCAGGCTGAAAAACGCCCGCGTCAGATAGGGTGCGCGTCCGCGCACGTGATAGGTATTGGCATAGCAGGCATAGACAAAGTCCCAGTCCGTCTCGGCCAGCTCGGCGCCGCCTCGCCAGGCGAATTCGATGCCTTGCCCGGCAACCTGTTCGCGCTCCTTGCGCAGCTGCTTGCGTTTGCGCGAGGTGAGTCCGTCGAGAAAATCCTGGAAATCCCGGTAGCCGCGGTTGAACCAGTGGAACTGGCAGCCGTCGCGAGCCAGCCAGCCAGCACGTTGCGCCAGCACGGTGTCATCAGCGGCCTCGGTGAAATTGATGTGCAAGCCTGACAGTCCCTGCGCCTCAAGTTCGGCTTCCACCTCGGCCAGCAACAGATCGGCGGCCGCCGCGTTGCCCAGCAGACGCGGGCCGGCCACCGGGCTGAAGGGCACGGCGCCGAGCAACTTGGGGTAATAGGCGATGCCGGCACGGTGGCAGGCATCGGCCCAGGCCATGTCGAACACATATTCGCCGTAGGAATGCAGCTTCACATAGCTCGGCAAGGCCGCCAGCGCCCTGCCCTGCTCGTCGCACAACAGGCGATGCGCCGCCTGCCAGCCCGAACCGGCGCCCAGACTGCCGCTGTCCTCCAGGCTGCTGAGAAAGGCATGGCGCAGAAAAGGCTGCGGTCGGGGCAGCTGGGCATCCCAGGCGGCAGGCGTGATCTCGTGCAGCGAGTGCAAGCGGAGCAAGGGCATCGACGGGGCTCGGGCCGGACAAAGCCGCACTATAGCCCGGAACAAAAAAGCCCCGCACGAGGCGGGGCGAGAAAGGAGCAGCAGTACAGCGTTGAATCAGAAGACGTACTGGGCGCGCAGGACGAAACCGTCGCCGCTGTCATCACCAGCCGAGTTCTCGGCGTTGTCCACCTTGCTCTTCACATAGGCGCCGCTGATCTTCACGGACTCGTTGGCGTACCAGTTCAGACCGACGTTGTGCACCTTGCCTTCGACGTCGTCGACAGTGGCGAAGCGGCCGTTGTCATCCTCGACGCTGATGTTGTCGTAGCGGTAGAAGACTTCCCAGGCACCGAACTGCTTGTTCGACGGCTTGACCGCGTCGAACTTGCCGAGCTTGTAGCCGCGGGCTTCGCCAGTCAGGGTGTAGGCCAGCTGTACGTAGTAACCATCAGCGTCGATGTCCTGGTAGGCAGCATCGTCGGCTTCCAGGCTGCGGGAGATGTACTCACCCTGCACGGAGAACGGGCCCATGGCCCAGGCCGCTTCCAGGCCCCAGGCGGCGTCATCGCCAAAGGCACCGGCCGGGGTCACTTCAGCACCGCCCAGGTACAGACGGTTGCCGTTGTCGCCGGCATCCTGGCCACCGTCGGTGCTCACACCGCGCATGCCCATACGGCTGCGGATACGGCTATCGAAGGCGGTGTCGGACATGTCGCGATAGGCGTAGTTGACGCCCAGGTGCAGCACGTTGCCGGCTTCGTGCAGCGGAGCGTAGACACCACGCAGGTTGAACTGCGGAACGCTGTCACCATCTTCGGTGGAGTTGGTGGCGTCCTTGGAGAAGGCACCGGCCGAAGCGTAGAAGGCATCGCCAATGGCGCCGGAAGCCTGGATACCCATGCCGCCGTTGTGGACGTTGGCCCAGTCGGCCAGATCATAGGCAGCGGTACGTTCCTGGGCAGTCACCCACTTGGAGCTGGTGGCTTTCTCCAGACCGAACTCGGGGTCGAAGCGACCGACCTTGATGGAGAGCGGCGCGAAACCGTTGTAGGCCAGGGAGGCCTCGTCGAAGTAACCGTCTTCGTCGCGATTATCGCCGCCGGAGTTGTGCGAGAAGTCGTAGTTGATCTGGTAAGCCCAGTCCTTGTACAGCACGCCGCCCAGCTCGAGGAAGGCGCGGCGGAAGTAGCCAGCGTCGGCGGTGTTGCCATTCTTAGTGTAGAAGCCATCGAAGCGGCTGTAGTCAGCCTGGAGACGACCGCCCAGCTTGAAGCTGAACTCCTTGTCGGTGGTGCCTACTTCCAGGCCGCCTTTGGTCTTGATCACGAGGTCGGCGCCGTCGGTGGTGACGGTACCGGCGAAAGCCTGGGCGGAAACGGCCAGGGCCAGGGCACTGGCGGCGAAACCGGCAAGGTGCTTACGGATCATTGAAGGATTCCCCTATTGGTCTTAAGAAAAACACTGGGCTCTGGCCCTTGGTGTTGGGGGGGAATCTTGGCGGGGGGTTATTTCAGATCAGTTTCTTTAGTATGAAAGTTTCATTACACAGGAACTTTTTACTTCGATAAGAAATAAGCAGCCAGCCCTTGTCACAGCAGGGCTGGCGGCCTTTTTCTCAGGCTCGGCGCTGCCGGCAGAAACTGGCCAGCCAATGGTCGATGCTCAACCAGCGCCCGGCACCGGTGAAGAACAGGCTCAGCAGCATCAGCAGGTAGGTGACGGCGAACTCGATGCCGTTGTTCAGCACCACGAACTTGCCGCTGGCGGTCAGCCAGTCGTAATTGCCATGCTCCTTGAGAATCGCCCGCGCCCGTTCGAGCTTTTCCGCCGAGGCCAGCACCCGCTCGTTGGCGAACGGCGCGGACGGGTCGGCAATGGCCTGCCAGCCATAGGGCCAGTGCACCGCTGCGATGGCCACCAGCATGGTGACGATCAGCGGAATGCTCACCCAGCGTACGGCCAGGCCGAACAGCAGCAGAATCGCCCCGCCCGCCTCGGTCAGCGCCGCCAGCCAGGCCAGCAGTGTGGGGAACGGCAGGCCCAGCCCCCAGTCCGGGTTGCCGAACCAGGCGATGGTCGACTCCATGTCGGCCAGCTTGTGGGAGCCTGCCATCCAGAAGATCGGCACCAGATACAGGCGCAGCAACAGCGGGCCGATAAAGTCCAGACGGCGGGTCGCATCCAGGCAGTCCTGCACGCGATTGAGAAAGGTCAGCATGAGTGTCTCCGGGGTCGCTCCGCTCTTGGCGAAGCGTCAGGTTGCAGGGGGAAACCAGATGTCCTGGCGCTGCCAGTCATCCAGCAGCGCGCGGGCATTGGCGAAATAGTGTTTGTCGGCGGGCAGGCCGCTGTGCTCGGCCAGATCGAGCAAGGCCTCATGGCTCGCTTCACCCGCCTGCAGGCGCAGCGCCAGGTGGTAGGCGAAGACCGATAGCTGCTGGAAGCGCACCTTGTCCTCACGGTCACGCCAGGCCAGCAGACAGGTCGGTTCGGGCGGCGGCACGCTCGGCTGGAAGTCGCGTCCCAGACGCTGCACCGGCCAGACATAGGCAAGCGGCCAGGCCAGGGCTGACCAGCCGCTGGCGGGCAACTCGTCGTCCGCCACATCCAGCGCCAGCTCGACCCGCTCGTAGTGCGCCAACTCGGCCAGGAAGGCCGGATCGCCCGCCTCGGCGACAAGGCCCTGCTCCAGCCAGGCGACGAACTCCTCGCCGATCTGCAGAAAATAGGGCGTACGGCAGCGGTACTGGCCGAGAAAGGCGCGCACCAGGCGCTGCCAGCGCTCATCACTGAGCAGGCTGCGCAGCACCGGAAAGCCGCTGGCCAGGAAGCCTTCCAGGTTGTTGAAGAACAACTGTTCGTACACTCGCATGCGTTCGGCGCCGATACCCGGCAGCAGCGCCACGGCCTCGGGGGCACGAATGCGTGCGGCAAAGAGGGCCTGGTCGAGCAGGCTCATCGCTCCGCCTCCTGCTGCAGCTCTCTGATGCGCGCCACTTCGGCATACAACTCGGCCACGGGCGGAAAGTTGAAGTCGCGCTCCAGCAGGGTCGGGCGCACGCCATGGCAGTCATAGCAGTGGCCGAGCAAGGCCCACACCGGATCGCAGACCGGCGCACCGTGGGTGTCGATCTTCAGTTCGGCGCTCTCGTCGAAATGCCCGGCCATGTGCAGATAGGCGATGCGCTCGCCCGGCATGGCGGCGACATACTGCGCGGCATCGAAGCCGAAGTTGTGGGCATTGACGAAGACGTTGTTGAGATCCAGCAGCAGCTGGCAGTCGGCCTCCTCCAGCACGGCGCGGACGAACTGCACCTCGTCCAGCTCGCTGGGCAGACACGCGTAGGCCGAGACGTTCTCGATGATCAGCGGCCGCTCCAGTACCTCCTCGACGGTACGGATACGCGCGGCAACGCGGCGCACCGTCTCGTCGTTGAACGGTAGCGGCATCAGGTCATACAGCTGCCCATCGTCGGCACAGGCCGACAGATGCTCGCTGTAGCCACGGATGCCGTGCTGATCGAGAAAGACTTTGATGGCACCGAGCAACTCGAAGTCGAGCGGCGCGGTTCCACCCAAATTCAGCGACAGGCCGTGGCAGAGGAAAGGCACACGCTCGCTCAACGCGCGCAACTGGCGGCCGAAACGACCGCCAATGCCAATCCAGTTCTCCGGGGCGATTTCGAGGAAATCCACCTGCCCGGCCACGCTGTCCTGCAGCTCACCGAGCAGGCCGCGACGCAGGCCAAGGCCCGCGCCGCTGACGAAGCTGTCATTGGCCATGTCGCTGCCCTTACTCGGCCTTCTTCTCACCGCCACACTTACCCTCGTGGCCGGCCTTGCCCTCCTCGCCGCAGCTGCCCTCCTTGCTCGCCTTGTCACCACCGCACTTGCCTTCGGCGGCTTTGTCTTTCATTTCGGCGCCACACTTGCCTTCACCGCAGGAGCCTTCCTTGCTCTTCTCCTGCGCAGCCAGGTTGTAGCCACTGGCGAGTTCCTGGGCAGCAAAGGGATTGCTAGCGGCCTGGGCAGCGAAAGCAGTGCTCAGCAGAGCGGCGCCCAGGGTGATGGCTACGGAATTGCGCTGTTTCATGGAATGTCTCCAGTCGTGGTTTGGGTGCGAGGAGCACTTGGCTCCTTCGCAACACTAGACGGAGGTCAGTCAGGGACGTTACAGCGCGGCGGGATATTTTTTGCAGCTCAGGATTCGCGCTGCTGGCGGGCGAGCCTTTCGGCCAAAGCATCGAGCTCGGGAATGGCCTCGTCCGGCAACTGGCGCAACACCGCCTGGCTCAGCTTCATCTGGCGGATGAAGCGCCGGCAGTGGCTGCACATAGCCAGATGGGCACGCACGCTGATGCGCTCGCGCAGGCGCAATTGGCCGTCGAGATAATCGCTGGAATGGGCAACCAGTTCCTTACAGCTCAGCATTGACCGGTCTCCTCGAAGTGCTCCAGGGTGGCGAATACCTTGAGTCGGGCGCGATGCAGGAGCACCCGGACATTGGAGAGCGAGATGTCGAGAAGATTACAGATCTCCTCCAACTCCAGTCCCTGGCGCTCGCGCAGCAGCAAAACGCTGGACTGCAGCTCGGACAGGCTGGCGATGGTCTTCTCCAGGCACTCGCGCAGCTCGCTCTCGGCCAGCAGGGCCTCGGGAGTGTCCTGCTCCCACTGGCCGGGCGGCATCTGCCAGTGGCCATCCTCCGAGAAACGCTCGCCACCCACCGTGCCATGGGGCGCCGGCAGATCGTCCAGCAAGGGCTCGCGGCGCTGCTGCTTGAGGCGGCTCTTGGCGGTATTGGCGGTGATAGTCAGCAGCCAGGTCTTCAGGCTGGAGCGCTGCTGAAAGCCGGCCAGGTTGCGCACCACAGCCAGCCAGGCGTCCTGCACCACTTCGTCGGCATTGCGGCTGCCGACGATGGCGAAGGCCACCGCACGCATGGCGCCCTGGTAGGTCGCCACCAGCTCGCGGAAGGCCCGTTGCTCGCCAGCCAGCAGGCGGGCGAGCAGCTCGGTGTCAGTCCCTGACATGCCTGACCGATCAGGCCTTGCGACGCAGGATCACGCTGCCGATGGAGTAACCGGCACCAAACGAGCTGAGCACACCCAAAGTACCGGCCGGCAGATCGTCCTGGTTCTTGTGGAAGGCGATCACCGAACCGGCGGAGCTGGTGTTGGCGTAGGTGTCGAGGATCACCGGTGCTTCGTGCGGTTCGGCATCGCGGCCGAGCAGCTTGCGGGCGATCAGCAGGTTCATGTTGAGGTTGGCCTGGTGCAGCCAGAAGCGCTTCACGTCGGCGACGTTCAGCTCATTCTCCTGCAGGTGCGCGCCGATCAGCTCGGCCACCATCGGGCAGACGTCCTTGAACACCTTGCGGCCTTCCTGGACGAACAGCTTGTCCTTGGCGCCGATGCCCTCTTCCGCCGCGCGGTTGAGGAAGCCGAAGTTGTTGCGGATGTTGTTGGAGAACTGGGTCAGCAGCTTGGTGCCGACGATGTCCCACTGGTGCTTCGAGGTGGCCTGGTCGGCACGTTCGATGATCACCGCGGTGGCCGCGTCGCCGAAGATGAAGTGGCTGTCGCGGTCACGGAAGTTGAGGTGGCCGGTGCAGATCTCCGGGTTGACCATCAGCACGGTGCGCGCCTGGCCGGTGGCGATGGCGTTGGTCGCTGCCTGGATGCCGAAGGTGGCCGAGGAGCAGGCCACGTTCATGTCGTAGCCCCAGCCGTTGATGCCGAGGGCCGCCTGCACTTCGATGGCCACCGCCGGGTAGGCACGCTGCTAATTCGAGCAAGCGACTATCACGCCATCGATATCCGCCACGGTACGGCCGGCACGTTCCAGCGCCTGCTTGGCAGCGGCGACGGACATCTCGCAGAGAATGCCCCACTCGTCGTTGGAGCGCTCGGGGATACGCGGCGTCATGCGGCGCGGATCGAGGATGCCTTCCTTGTCGGTGACATAACGGCTCTTGATACCGGAAGCCTTCTCGATGAAGGCACTGTTCGACTCGCTCAGCGCCTCGACCTCGCCACGCTCGATGGCTTCGGCATTCTCGCTGTTGAACAACTGCACATAGGCATTGAAGGCGGCCACCAGCTCGTCGTTAGAGATGCTTTGAGCCGGGGTGTACAGACCAGTGCCACTGATTACGGCGTTGTGCACGGGACATTCCTCTTCTTATACCGCCGTGGGCGGCTGACTGATCGACGGCACTCGGCGCCAGGGCCGAAGCGCGAATTCGGTTACAAGTGCGCAAGAAACCGGCACCTGCAGTAGGCTGCGCAGTGTGCCACAGCCGACCAGCCTGTGCTGCCGTAGCAGCATGACAACAGACTGGTGGCAGGCCCTTGTGCGATCCTGTGAAGATGCACGCAAAAGAGGCGAAGACACATATTTAAAGCAGGATCATCGGCAAATTAGACGACATCATGAATCAGCGTCAAAGCTCGATCCAAGCCAGCTCGAAGCGCCTCTTTAACGACCCAGAATAGACATGCACAACAATTTTTGACCGACCATTCCGAAAATATCAGAATCGCCCCTGCCCACCACCGCATCAGGAACGCAACATGCTCGGCACCCACGACCTCGCCCTGTTCGTCATCTCCGGACTGCTGCTGAACATGGCGCCCGGCCCCGACTCCCTGCTGATCATGGCCCGTAGCGCAACACAGGGCTGGCGCGCCGGCTCGGCGGCGGCACTAGGCATCGGCGCCGGCACCTGCGTGCACATAGTGGCGGCAGCCCTGGGCATGTCCGCCCTGCTGGCCACCTCGGCCACGGCGTTCATGGTGGTCAAGCTGGTTGGCGCCGCCTACCTGCTGTATATCGGCATCAGCATGCTGCTGGCCAAGCGCAAGGAAGCCGCCGAGGCCGGTGTCGCCACACTACCGGCACAGTCCTACGGGCGTATCTTCGCCCAGGGCTTCCTGACCAACGTGCTCAACCCCAAGGTGGCGCTGTTCTTCCTGGCCTTCGTGCCCCAGTTCATCAGCCCGGACGCCGAGCACAAGGCCCTGGCCTTCCTTCTGCTGGGCGCCATCTTCAACCTCAATGGCATGCTCTGGTGCCACCTGCTGGCGCTGTCCACCGCCTTTGCCCAGCAGCGCCTGCAGGTCGGCCGCCGCGTCGGTCTGTGGCTGGAGCGCTGCACGGGTGGATTATTCACCCTGCTGGGGGTGAAATTGGCATTGGCTGATCGGGTTTGATCGTGACGTTGGGCTTTGGCGTTGAGCTTCGCGATGCTCGGCGCCAACCTGCGGGAATAGCAGCTTGTGAGCGGTATCACCTATCGGTTAGCGTCTGCTCTTCGCTCTCCTGACTGGCAACCACCATGGCCCTGCATACCTGGCTGATCTACCTCACCGCCGTCTTCGGCCTGTCGCTGACGCCCGGCCCCAACGGCCTGCTTGCCCTCACCCACGGCGCGCTCTATGGCCATCGCCGCACACTGTGGACAGTCACCGGCGGCATGCTCGGTTTCGTCCTGCTGATGGCCCTGTCGATGTTCGGCCTGGCCGCCCTGCTCAAGGCCTCGGCCCATGCCCTGCTGATTCTCAAGTGGGTCGGCGCGGCCTACCTGATCTGGCTCGGCATTCAGCTGTGGCGCTCGCCACCGCTGCACCTCACGCCACTGGAGTCAGCCGTGCCGCGCCCAGGGGTGCAACTGTTCCGTCAGGGCCTGCTGTCGGCGCTGTCCAATCCCAAGGTAATCCTGTTCTTCGGTGCCTTTCTGCCGCAGTTCCTCGACCCGAGCCGCAGCCTGTGGCTGCAGTTCGCGATCATGGCGGCCACCTTTGCCGTGGTCGAAGGCCTGGTGGAATACCTGCTGGCGCGCACCGCCCAGCGCACCCGCCCCTGGCTGGAGCGTGCCGGGCGCAGCTTCAACCGCTGCTGCGGCGGTCTGTTCGGCGCCATGGGGCTGGCCTTGCCGCTGACCCGCTGACAGCGCAAAGTCCAGCCTCAGTAACCAGCGCCGACCGCAAGGCGGCAACCTCTCGGCACGAGTGCGCGCCTTTGTCGACCGGGCCAGCGAACTGATGGCCGCTGATCCGCTGTGGCGCAGCCCGTGAGCCTGTCGGCAGCATTCTTGGGTAAGCTGTGCGCGCCTTTCCCGTCACCCCGTTCGGTCATTGCATGCGCCTGTTTGCTGTCGCCCTGTTGTTGTTCTGCCACCCAGCCTTCGCCGCCGAACGCCCCCTGCGCTTTTCGGTAACCGAGAGCTGGGGCATGCCGCTGATGCGCTACGAGCAGGGCCGCGCCGCCGGCGGCATCCTGTTCGACCTGCACCAGCGCCTGGCGCAGAAGATCGGCCGCGATGCCGAGCAACTGGTGCTGCCGCGCCAGCGCGTGCAACAGGTGCTGGAGCGTGGCGAGATCGACGTGCGCTGCTACGTCAATCCGGCCTGGATCAAGGAATCCCATTACCAGTACATCTGGAGCCTGCCCTTCATGGTGCAGCGCGATCTGCTCGTCTCCCGCCACGACGAAACGACCCTACCCGGCAGCCATAGCGGTGAGCGCATCGGCACCGTGCTGGGCTTCATCTATCCCACGTTGGAACCACAGATCGCCAGCGGCCTGGTGCAGCGCGACGATGCCCGTACCCAGGAGTTGGCGCTGGAAAAACTCGAAGCCGGGCGCTATCGCTTTGCCGTGAGTAACCAGCTGACGCTGGACTGGTTCAACCGCGGCCAGACACCAGCCAGACGCCTGCGCCCGATTGGCGAGCTGGCGGCCGACCTGATCTCCTGCCTGGTACGCGACGAACCGGATGTGCCCACACAACGCCTGCTGCGGGCCATGGTGCAAATGAAACAGGACGGCGAGTTCGACGCCATCCTCGCCCGCTATCGCTGAGCGCCCTGCTCCCCGAGACACTGCCGGGAGACCTGTTGCAGACGCTTTACCAGCGGCTCCGGCAATTGCGCTTTCTCCAACTCGGCAATCTCCGCCGAGCTGAAGTCAGCACCGATACGCGCCACCGTACAGTCGCAATAGAGCAGCGCCCGCTGCTTGCCCAAGGGCTCGCTGGCGCTGTCGATACAACTTTGACGGAAGGTATGCCGAACCTCCGGCGGCCACTCGCCGGCCTGGGCGGACAGGCTGCCCAGCAGCGCCAGCAGCAGCGGGAAACGCGCGAGCCTGCTCATGCAGCCATCCTCTCGGAAAAGAAGCCCGTCACGCCATTAGCGTTGGGGCGGGGCATTATCCGGGCGCAGGTCGAAACCACCCTGATTCTCGCTGACCACATGGAAATACTGGGTGCTGCCCGGTTCGACCTTGACCGCCAGCTCCTTATGCAGACGTCCCATGCCACACAGCGTGTCATCCAGCGGGTCGAGCTTCAGGCCCAGTACCCGGGTACCGGCCGGCACCTGGAAGCTGGCCACCTCGGCCATGCCGATACGCGCGGCGAGCTTGCGATCGACTTCGATGGCGACGTAGCAGCCGCCCCCCATCAGCCCCATGTCGCGGTTGACCACCAACTGTCCACCATTCTGATACGCCTCCTGAAAAGCCAGCAGGCGATCATCCGGCACCTCGGTGATGTTCTCGGGGTCGGGGCGGAACGAAGAGCAGCCAGCCAGCAGAACCAGGGGAAGAACAGCGAGCAACGAACGCATAGGAGCCCTCCTTGGGCAAGCGTGGAGTCGATGCAGTATTGGCGCTAAGTCGCCGCTGCTCAAGCCTCTATTAGGCGCTTAGGCCTCAGAACAGGTGTAACCCTCTATATCGACACCAGCGATAGGCATTAACACAGGCTTCGATTTCCAGCCGCAGTAGCGGCGGTGGTTCTATTTGTCCCGTGAGAGCCAAGGGCAAAAGCCTGAAGCAGCGCCCCGCGTGTCGTCCGTAACGCACATGGCTGCCAGCTTTCCCTCGCGCCTCGCCCAACCTCGACAGGAGAACCGCATCGTGAAAATCGCATCTTTCGTTACCGCCATGATTTCCAGCATTGCACCGCTGGCCTTTGCCGACCCCGTCAAGGAAATCGGCGCCCACGTTCCGGCTGTGGATTACCACTACGGCATGCAACTGGACATCGCTCAGGTGCTGCAGCGGACCGACAATTCCGACAAGAGCGGCGTGGTGCCAACCGTAGTGGTCTACCGCGACAGCCGGGGTGAAGTACACAAGCTGCGTTATCTGGAATGGGGCGGCAAGAGCAACCAGAACGGCTGAGCCTTCCCTGGCGGGCCGGCGCATCAAAAACGCCCCGGCCCGCTTCTACTGTGTGCCGCGAAAAGTCTGACGCCAGGCGCTGGGTGATACACCGAAGGCACGACCGAAGTGGTGACGCAACGACACCGGCGAGCCGAACCCGGCCTGTGCTGCAATCGCCTCCACACTCCGCTCGCTGCTCTCCAGCAGGCGCTGGCTCAGGGCCAGGCGTTCGGCCAACAGCCAGTCCCCCACCGTGCTGCCGGTCAGTTGGCGAAAGTGCCGAGTAAAGGTACGCCGACTCATCAGCGCCTGCTCGGCAAGGCTGTCGAGGCTGTGCGGCTGGTCGAGATGAGCACGCACCCAATCCAGCAACCCGGCCAGGCGATCGTCCCGCGCAGTAGACGGCAGCGGCTGCTCGATGAACTGAGCCTGCCCACCCTGGCGATGAGGTGGCACAACCAGGCGACGAGCCACCTGATTGGCCACCTCGGAGCCGTGCTGCTGGCGCAGCAGGTGCAGGCAGCAGTCGATGCCGGCGGCGGTACCAGCCGAAGTCAACAGGCCGCCGTCGTCCAGGTACAACACATCGGCGTCCACCGTCACCTGCGGGAAGCGCTCGGCGAAGTCGCGGGCCCAGGCCCAGTGGGTGGTGGCACGTAGCCCGTCGAGCAGGCCCGCTTCAGCCAGCACGTAAGCGCCCAGGCAGAGACCGACCAGCCGCGCACCGCGCGCATGGGCCTGCACCAGCGCATCCAGCAGGACTTGCGGCGGCCGCACCTCCGGGTCGTGCCAGCTCGGCACGATGACCGTATGCGCCCACTGCAACGCCTCCAGCCCGTGTTCGACCTGCAAGGAAAAACCGGCGGTGGTCGGCAACGCGCCCGGCGCGCTGGCGCACACGCGCAGCTCGTACAACTCGGCGCCCGGGCCGAGGTCGCCGAACACCAGGCAGGGCACGGACAGATGGAACGGCGTGATGTGGTCGAAGGCAACCACGGCGATGCGGTGGGCAGACATGGCGTTGTCCCGTTCCGAAGGTTTGGCCCGATCTTAGCGCAAGCTGGCTTCAGGGCCACTCACGGCGACAGGCGCGACAGACGAACAATCTGTCCATCGACCACCCCACCGCAAAACAAGAGGAACCCGCCATGAGCCAGCAACCGAAACGCGCCCTGATCGTCATCGACGTGCAGAACGAATATGTCACCGGCAACCTGCGTATCGAGTACCCACCCATCGAGCAGTCGATGGCCAACATCGGCCGCGCCATGGACGCCGCCACCGCCGCCGGCATCCCGGTGATCGTCATCCAGCACCTGACCCCGGAAGGCACGCCGATCTTCGCCACGGGCAGCTACAACGCAGAACTTCACCCGCTGGTAGCGGGCCGCCCGCGCGACCACTTCATCCAGAAGCAGATGGCCAGCTCCTTCGCCGGCACCGACCTGGCCGCCTACCTCAAGCAGCACGAGATCGACACCCTCAGCGTGATCGGCTACATGACCCACAACTGCGACGACTCCACCGTGCGCCAGGCCCACCACGAGGGCTGGAACGTCGAACTGCTGCACGACGCTGCAGGCTCGCCGCCCTACAGCAACGCCATGGGCTCGGCCAGCGCCGAGGAGATTCACCGGGTGTTCACCGTGGTCATGCACACCGGCTTCGCCGCCGTGCTCAGCACAGATGACTGGCTCAAGGCACTGGAAACCGGCGAGGTACCGCAGCCGGACAACATTTACC
>JAYQUJ010000049.1:20581-28495 GCA_038147895.1 Pseudomonas sp. | reverse complement strand
TCTTGGGGCTATCGCGCTCGTGCTATCTGGGAATATCCAGATGTATTTGCCGGTGTGAACCTCAAGCCGAACCTGGCATGGTCGCATGACGTGGATGGCTACTCGCCTGGTCCGGGTGGCAACTTTGAAGAAGGTCGTAAAGCTATCAGTCTGGGGCTGGACGCCGAGTATCAGAACACCTACACCGCCAGTCTGTCGTACACCAACTTCTTCGATGGTAAGTACACCACCGTTGATGATCGTGACTTCCTGGCCTTTAGCGTTGGCATGAGCTTCTAAGCGCAGAACAAGAATAAGGATGACTATGCAGATGAAAGCTAAAAAAGCATTGTTGCAATCGGGCGTGTTGGCACTGTCCATGGTGGCCACCAGCGTGATGGCTGCCGTTTCCGAGCAGGAAGCGGCAAAGCTGGGCACCAGCCTGACTCCGGTCGGTGCCGAGAAGGCCGGTAACGCCGATGGCTCCATCCCAGAGTGGACCGGTGGTCTGCCGAAGAATGCGGGAACTGCGGATGACCGTGGTTTCCTGGCGGATCCATTCCCGAGCGAGCAGCCGCTGTTCACCATCACCGCGCAGAACGTCGACCAGTACAAGGACAAGCTGACTCCTGGCCAGCAGGCGATGTTCAAGCGTTACCCGGACAGCTTCAAGATGCCGGTGTACACCACCCATCGTTCGGCCAGCCTGCCGCAGAACGTCTTGGATGACACCAAGTACAACGCCACTCACACCAAGCTGGTCGAGGGCGGTAACGGTCTAGAGGATTTCAAGACCGCCAACCCGTTCCCGATGCCGCAGAACGGTCTTGAGGCGATCTGGAACCAGATCACTCGCTATCGCGGTGGTAGCGTGCGTCGCCTGGTCACCCAGGCCACTCCGCAGGCCAATGGCTCGTACAGCCTGGTGTACTTCCAGGACGAGTTCACCTTCCCGACCAACCTGACCGACTACGATCCGGGCAAGGCTGGCAACATCCTGTTCTACTTCAAGCAACGTGTGACTGCACCGGCGCGTCTGGCCGGTAACGTTCTGCTGGTTCACGAAACCCTGAACCAGGTGAAGGAGCCGCGCCTGGCCTGGCTGTACAACGCCGGCCAGCGCCGCGTGCGTCGTGCGCCGCAGGTTTCCTACGATGGTCCGGGTACTGCTGCCGACGGCCTGCGGACTTCCGACAACTTCGACATGTATAACGGTGCACCTGACCGCTATGACTGGAAGTTGAACGGCAAGAAGGAGATCTACATCCCGTATAACTCCTACCGCATGGACTCGCCGAAGGCCAAGTATGCCGACATCATCAAGGCAGGCCACCTGAATCCGGACTTCACCCGCTACGAGCTGCACCGTGTGTGGCACGTGACCGGTACCCTGAAAGCCGGCGAGCGCCATATCTATGCCAAGCGTGATGTGTTCATCGATGAGGATACCTGGCAAGCCGCGGTTATCGACCACTATGACGGTCGTGGCTCCCTGTGGCGTGTTGCTGAGGCTCACTCGCAGTACTACTACGACAAGCAAGTGCCGTGGTACACCGCCGAGACTCTGTACGACATCATCTCTGGTCGTTACCTCACCCTGGGTCTGAAGAACGAGGAGAAACAGTCCTACGACTTCAACTACAAGGCTTCCAGCAGCGATTACACCCCTGCCGCTCTGCGTCAGGCTGGCGTTCGCTAAGCACTGCGTTACCACGAAGAAGCCGGCCTAGTGCCGGCTTTTTTGTTTCTGTATGCGGTGCCGGACTTCTTTTAATAGTCATGAGGGGATAGGCTGCGGTCATTTCGCGCCAGTCGAAGACTCATTCTGCTTGTGACTGATCTCTCCCGCACATCTCTGACTTCCGCCGCACCAGGCGCCACTGGCGATGCCCGGTTCTATCGCCCGCCGCTGCCCGCCGGGCATGTGCGCCGGCCGCGTCTGTGCGAGCGTTTGCAGGAAGGCATGGCCGGTCGGCTGCTACTGATCAGCGCTCCGGCAGGATTCGGCAAGAGCTCGCTAGCCGTGGAGTTCTGTGAGTGCCTGCCCGAGTTCTGGCATAGCCTCTGGCTGGGGCTCAGTCGGCGCGACGCTGATCCCGGACGATTCCTTGAGCGCCTTCTCGAAGGCCTGCGCGAGCACTTCCCAGGCATCGGCGACGAGGCCATGGGCACGCTAAAGCTGCGTCAGCGCCATCAGCCGTTTGCCTTCGAGGAGTGGTTGGGGGCCTTGCTCGATGAGCTGAGTGAGCGCCTCGATCCCGAACGCCCTTTATTGCTCGTGCTGGATGACTATCACTTGGCTCAGGGCGCGGTGCTGGATCGCTGCCTGCAGTTCTTTCTCAATCATCTACCCACGGGGATGCTGGTGCTGGTTACCAGCCGCCAGCGCCCGGACTGGCATCTGGCGCGTTTGCGCCTGTCGCGTCAGCTGCTGGAGCTGCAGGAGCAGGATCTGCGTCTGAGCGCAGAGGAAACCCGGGAGCTTCTGGGGGCGCAGGGAGCCGACTTGCCGGAGGCTTCGCTGGATAACCTGCTTGAGCGCAGCGAGGGCTGGATAGCCGGTTTGCGCCTGTGGCTGCTGGCTGCCAGTGAAGGTGAAGAGAGCCTGCATGGCGCGCGGGGCATGATTCGCGAATACCTGCTGGAAGAGGTGATCGAGCGTCAATCGGCCGAATTGCAGGCATTTCTCTACGATACCGCCTGCCTGGAGCGCTTCTGCGCCGAGCTGTGCGATGCCCTGCGCGACAGCCATGACAGCGCGGCCATGCTCCAGCACCTGCAGGCCCATCAGGTTTTTCTGGTGCCGCTTGATGAGCAAGGCCGCTGGTTTCGCTATCACCATCTGTTCTCTGATCTGTTGCGGGCCAACCCGCTGCAGTACCAATCGCAACCCACCGCACGCCTGCATTTGCGCGCCTGTCGCTGGTTCAGCGAACAGGGCATGCTCGACGAGGCGGTAGAGCAGGCCCTCAGGGCAGGCCAGCCTGATGTGGCCGCCAGCCTGGTGCAGAACTTTTCAGAAGAGCATCTGCTAGCCGAACAGAACGTCGCTTTGTTGCTGCGCTGGAAAATGGATTTGCCCGACAGCCTGTTGAGCAGCACGCCGCGGTTGATTCTGTTGTACAGCTGGGCTCTGGCTCTGGCTTGTCAGCTGGATGCGGCAGAGGAGCTGGCCAACCAGCTGACGCGTTTCCTGCCTGCGCCCAGCCAGGCAGAGCAGCAGTCGCTACTGGCCCAGTGGCTATCGGTAAGCGGTGTCATTGCTCGCGGCCGTGGCGATAGCTCGCGAGCCGAGGCCTACTGTGGCGAGGCGCTGGCGGTGATGCCCGCCGAGCACTACGGTTCGCGCCTGCTGTGTCTGTCCACTTTGGCCAACCTGGCCATGGTGCGTGGTGATCTATGGCGCGCTCGCGGGCTCAACCGCGAGGCCTTGGAGTTGGCCCAGCGCCAGGCTAATCCACTGTTCGAAGCTTTTTGTCATTACGACAGAGCCCGTGTGCTGCTGGTGCGTGGGGAGGTCGTGCGTGGCCAGGAAGAGGTGCAAGCCGGTATTGAGCGTTTGCGCGGGCTTTCCATCCAGCGTATCTACGCGGTGCGTGCGCGACTGGCGTTGTACGAGGGCTTCCTGCTGGCGCTGCGTTTGCGCCCGCAGGAGGCGCGCCAGCGTCTGCTTGCGGGTATTGCCGAGGCACGTAACTGCCGCGATATCAGCCTGTTGGTTGGTTATTGCCTGCTGGCCAGTCAGGAAGGACGCGAGGGCCGCCTCAACGAGGCGTTTGCCTATCTGACCGAAGCCGAGCGGCTGATGCATATCTGGGATGTGCCGCCGGTGTATTACCTGTCGATGATCACCCTGACCAAGTGCGAGCTGTGGCTCGGGCAAGGACAGATCGACCTGGCAGATGCCTGGCTGACGCGCCTGGCCGATACCTACGGTGGTGAACAGGCGGCCACGGCGCCGGAGTTCCATCCGCAGCTGTCCCTGCATATCGAGCTGCAGCGTGCTGCGCTGGAGCGGCGCAAGGGGGAAACGGCGGCGGCGGAGAGGCGTTTGCGCGCTTTGATCCTGTGCGCCCAGGGACGAGGAGCGCAGCTATTGGGTGGCTTCGCTCAGGTTCAGTTGAGCCTGTTGCTTCACGCGGCGGGTCGTGAGCGTGAGGCCCAGCTGCAGCTTCATGGCGCCTTCGAGATCAGCAGCGGCGGCGCTTTACTGCCGTTCCACGAGCTGTTGATGCATCAACCGGCCTGGCTGCATGAGCAGTTACTGACGGCGCCACGCACTGCCCTTACCGACGCGCTGCGTCAGCAATTGCCGCCTGGCCTGGATGAGGGGGCACCTGACTCCGGTGGTCTCGCCGAGGCCTTGAGCAGCCGGGAGCTGGCCGTGCTGCGTCTGATTGCCCAGGGCTGCTCCAACCAGGAAATCAGCGACAAGCTGTTCATCTCTCTGCACACGGTCAAGACTCACGCCCGCCACATCAACGGCAAGCTGGGCGTGGAGCGGCGCACCCAGGCCGTCGCGCGGGCCAAAAGCCTGGGGCTGCTCAACTGAATTCCGGGTCGAACTCGCGCCGTGTGGCGTGGATCAGCTGCAGGTTGTCGTGCTGCCAGGGGTGGAAGTCGGCGCGGTAGAAGTCGCAGTACATCCGAACCAGCGGCCGCAGGATGCCGCGGCTACCCCACAACCAGGCCAGGCCGTCACGCCAGGTGCGCCAACGCCATAACAGCCCGTCGCGGCGCAGCATGTGCACCAGCCCCTTGAAGGTATCCAGGCTGAAAAAGAAGGTGCTCTGCAGCATCGCCCGGCGGCGTAGCCAGACATTGCCACACACCTGTTGATAGAGGTCGAAAGCCACTGCTTTGTGCTCGCTTTCTTCCAGGGCATGCCAGCGCCACAGGCGCACCATCTGCGGGTCGGCCCCGGCCAGCCAGTCCGGATTCTGCAAAATGGCGTCGGCCATGATCGCCGTCAGGTGTTCCACCGAGACGGTTGCAGCCAGATGCACCTTGGCGGGCAGGTGCTTGCGTACGAAGGCCAGGCGCTTTTTCAGGCGCTGTTCCAGGTAGTCGAGGTCATAGCCGCTGGCCCGCAGTGCTTCGCTGTAATGTTCGTGCTCACGGCTATGGTGCGCTTCCTGGCCGATGAAGCCGCGAATTTGTGCCTGTTGCTGAGGGTCGCTCACCTGATCGCGGAAGGCGCGTACCGAATCGATGAAAAAACGCTCTCCATCCGGGAACAGCAGCGACATGGCATCGAAGAAATGGCTCTTGAAGGCGTCGCCGCCGTGCCAGTGGCGAGCCCAGGGCGATGGCAGGTCGAACTCCGGCTGGCGTGGTTTGATCTGCAAGTCCTGTGGGGTCGTGCTGGGCATGCGGCCTCCCGGTCCATTGTTATGGTTTGCTGGGACTATGGCCTTGCCGGTGTTTTTCGAACAAGGTTATCTTCAGCCAATATTCAGGTCATATCCGGCCAAGGTCTCGTCATGAGCAAAGCCTCGATCCTCACTGCCGAACTGGCGCCTCTGGCCTATGCCGAGGCATTGCTGCAGTTGGCCGAGGAGTACGGCGTGAGTCGCGCCATACTGCTGAGCAATGCCGGGCTGAAGGCCGAGATCCTGCAAAACCCCACCGGGCGACTGGCCTTGGCCGACTTCCACCTGTTGGCCAGCAGCGCCCTGGCGCTCTGCGATGAACCTGCGCTGGGGCTGTTGCTGGGTTTGCGGCTCAATGCCTCGGCCCATGGCATCCTCGGTTATGCCTTGTTGTCGAGTGCCGATTTGGGCAAGGCCATTCATTTCGCCTTGCGCTATTACCGCGTACTCGGCCTGACCTTCGATCTGCAGTTGGTGGAACAGGAGGACAGCCTTGAGTTGCGGGCCATTGAGTCGATCCCGTTGGGGGCGCTCAGTCGCTTTGCTGCAGAAGGTCTGTTCGGCAGCCTGTTCAGCATTGCCGAGTTTCTGCTGGGCGAGCCCCCGCAAGGTGTCGAAATTGGCTTTGCCTACCCCGAACCGGCACATTTCGGGCGCTACCGTCAGGCGTTCGGTGCTTGCGCGTCTTTCGATCAGCCCTGGCATTGGTTTCGTCTGCCGAGGGCTTATCTCACTCACCCCATGGCGCTCGCCAACCCGGCCACCATGCAGATGTGCGAGCAGCAGTGTGAGGCGCTGCTGGCCAGTCTGAATCTGCAGGAAGGGCTGCTCAGCCGGGTACGGCGCCTGCTGCTGGCGCGTCCTGGAGATTTCCCCGATCTGGCCGCTGCCGCCCGGGCCCTGCATACCAGTGAGCGCAGTCTGCGCCGGCATTTGGCGGCCAGCGGTACCAGCTACCAGCAGGTCTTGGACGAAGTGCGGCGCAGTCTGGCCTTGCAGTATCTGAATACCACCCACTTGCCGCTGTTCGAAATTGCCCAGTTGTTGGGCTTCAGCGACCCTTCCAACTTTCGCCGGGCCTTCCGTAAATGGACGGGCAGGGTGCCGAGCGATTATCGTGCCGCCCCTGTGCCAGCGCCGAGGAGCATCCAGTGAGCGAGACTGCCCAGCCCAGCCTGATCCGCGAAACCTTTCCGGTCGGGCCTTTGCAGTGCAACTGCACCATCATTGGCGACCCCGTCAGCAAGAAGGCCATCGTCGTCGATCCGGGTGGCAACCCGGAGATGATCATGGAGCGTCTTGAAGCCCATGGCCTCAAGGTGGTGAGCATCATCCATACCCATGCGCATCTTGATCACTTCCTCGCCTCCGGGCAGATGAAGGAGAAGACCGGCGCCACCCTGCACCTGCATAAAGAGGATCAGTTCCTCTGGGACAACCTGGAGATGCAGTGCCGCATGTTCGGTGTGCCTTACACGCCGGTGCCGGCGCCGGACCAGTGGTTGGCCGACGACGAGGAACTGGCCTGCGGCTGTGGCGTGGCCTTGCATACACCCGGGCACACGCCGGGCTCCACCAGTTTCTGGTTCCCCGAGGCCAAGCTGCTGATTGCCGGCGATACCCTGTTCCGTCGTGGTATCGGCCGTACTGACCTGTGGGGTGGTGATCAGCCCAGCATCGTGCGCTCGATCAAGCGTCTATACACCCTTGATGAAGATGCTACCGTGGTCACAGGTCATGGCCCGGATACTCGCTTGGGTGACGAGATGCGCGAGAATCCCTTTGTGCGGGGCTGAGGAATCTTTCCTGAGCCATCTGCTCTAAGTTCCAGCCGGCATGACCGGTGGTCAACTCTGCTTCAGGAGCCAATAACATGTTCAACACTTCACGCCTGACCCTTGCCGCAGTACTGGTAGCCCTGGTGACAGGCTGTGCCTCGCAAAACCCCTACGACAACCAGTCCGGCCAGAGTGGCGGTATGAGCAAAACCGCCAAGTACGGCGGCCTGGGGGCGCTTGCTGGTGCCGTTGCCGGTGCGGCGATCAACCATGACAATCGTGGCAAGGGTGCGCTGATCGGTGCTGCAGTTGCCGGCGCTGCCGGTGCCGGCTACGGCTATTACGTCGACAAACAGGAAGAAGAGCTGCGTCGCAGCATGCAGGGCACTGGTGTGGAAGTGCAGCGCCAGGGTGACAACATCCAGCTGATCATGCCCGGCAATATCACCTTCGCCACTGACTCTGCGGATATCGCCAGCAGCTTCTATGCGCCGCTGAACAACCTTGCTTCGTCCTTCCGCCAGTACAACCAGAACAGCATCGAGGTTGTCGGCCACACCGACAGCACCGGCAACCATGCCTACAACATGGGGCTCTCGCAGCGCCGTGCGCAGAGCGTGGCCAACTATCTGTCGGCTCAGGGTGTGGATGCCTCGCGTCTGAGCACCCGTGGTGCCGGTCCGGATCAGCCGGTGGCCAGCAACGCCACTGCCGACGGGCGTGCGCAGAACCGTCGAGTGGAAGTCACCCTGCGACCACTGCCCGGCGCGCAGTACTGATACACG
>JAYQUJ010000049.1:0-20571 GCA_038147895.1 Pseudomonas sp. | reverse complement strand
GTACTGATAAACGCTCCAGACAAAAGGCCTCGCACGAGGCCTTTTGCGTTTCTGGGGGGCAGGATTTTTCTGTCTACACTCAGCGCAGCGGGTGTGAATGATCGCACCGGCAAAGGGTGCCTACAGACTGGGGCTGACGCACCGTGACAGGATCAGGAGCGTTCATGGACGATCTCGAAACCCCGCAAGTTTCCCGGAAACCCTGGATTCCCTTGCTGGTCAGCCTGTTGTTGATGGGCGGCCTGAGTGCGCTGGTGCTGTGGCAGTGGCTGACCCTGTCGGGAGGAAGCAGCCTGGTCCAGGAACAGCGCTTCTCCCTGGCTGTGGATGGAGTCGAGTTCAGTGTGCGCGAGCGCATGCGCACCTACGAGATGGTCTTGCGCGGCATGTCCGGCCTGCTGGTGGGCAGTGACGCTGTGTCTGATGACGAATGGCAGCGCGCCGCGGACCAACTGCAGCTGCAGTACCGTTACCCGGGCGTGCAGGCCCTGAGCTGGGGGCGTTATCTGCCGCATGAGGGGCTTGTGGATTTTCTGACGCAGGTTCATTCCAGCGGGCGTGCCGACTTCCATATCTACCCTGACGGAGAGCGTGATGTTTATCTGATCGCCGATCTGGTGCACCCGCTGGACTGGCGCAATCGCCGGGTGGTGGGCTTCGATATGTACAGCGAGGCGACCCGTCGCACAGCCATCGATCAGGCGCGTGACAGTGGCGAAACCGCGCTGACAGGGCCTCTGCGGCTCAAGCAGGAGTCCGGGCAGGATGTTCAGACGGGCGTGTTGCTGTATTTGCCGGTCTACCAGCAGAACGTTCCCCTGAGTACAACCGAGGAGCGCCAGGCGGCACTGCTGGGTATGGTTTCCGGTTCGTTCCGAATGACCGACCTGATGCGTGGCATTCTCGGTGGCAGCCATGAGCTGTATCAGATCGAGCTGATCGACGCGGCGTCTCCGGATAGGCCTCTGGTGCGGGAGCAGGATGATGCACAGCGCCCAGCGCGCTTTGCCGTTCAGCGCAGCCTGGACATCTATGGCCGCGAGTGGCTGTTGCGCGTTACCAGTACTCCGGCATACGAGTCCTCGGTGAATGACAAAAGCCTGTCGGTCAGCCTGGGCAGCGGCTTGTTGGCATCGTGGCTGCTGGCACTTCTGGTTGGCGGTTTTCTGTATCAGCGCGAGCGAGCGCTGGCCGATAGCGAGCGCCGCAGCCAGCTGATGCGTGACAGCGAAGGGCGGTTCCGCCTGGTGGTGGAGGCCTCACCCAATGCCATCGTACTGGTTGACGGTGAAGGCAATGTCGCCATGGTCAACCAGCAAACCGAGCAGATGTTTGGCTACTCACGGGCCGAGTTGCTGGGCCAGCCGGTCGAGCGCCTGCTCCCGGAAAGCCTGCGCCACAGTCATGTCGATATGCGCAAGGCCTTCTACAAGACTCCCGAACACCGGCGCATGGGCGGCAACCGCGAACTGTTCGGCCAGCATCGTGACGGCCGCATGATCCCTCTGGAGGTTGGGCTTTCTCCGCTGCGCAATGGCGACGAGCTGCTGGTTCAGGCGGTGATCATCGATATCAGCGAACGCAAGGTTGCCGAGGAGCGTTTTCGCCTGGTGGTGGAGGCTTCGCCCAACGCTATCGTGCTGGTCGACGGCAAGGGTCGGCTGGCCATGGTCAACCGCCAGACCGAACAGATGTTTGGCTACAGCCGCGAGGAAATGCTCGGCGAGCCGGTGGAAAAACTACTGCCCGAGGCCGTGCGTGCCATGCATCCGGGGCTACGCGATAAGTTTCTCAAGGATCCATCGCCACGGCGCATGGGCGGGAATCGTGAGCTGTTCGGCCAGCATCGCGACGGCAGCCTTATTCCCCTGGAGGTGGGACTCTCGCCGCTGCGCAGTGGCGACGACCTGCTGGTGCAGGCGGTGATCATCGACATCAGCGAGCGCAAGGCGGCCGAGCAACGCTTGCGCGAGCAGGCAGAGCAGCTGGCCCTGGCCAACCGCTACAAGTCCGAGTTCCTTGCCAACATGTCCCATGAGTTGCGCACTCCGCTGAACAGTATCCTGATTCTCAGCGAGCAGCTCAGGCACAACGTTGCAGGCAACCTCAGCGAGAAGCAGGTCAAGCACGCGGACATCGTCTACAAGGCCGGCAACGACCTGCTGCAACTGATCAACGATGTGCTCGATCTGGCCAAGATCGAGGCCGGCAGGGTGCAGCTCAAGCTGGAGCCGGTGAATGTGCACGACCTGTTGGTCGAGCTGGACTCCAGTCTGCGGCCGATGGCCGAGATCAAGGGACTGCGCCTGATTACCCAGCTGGAGCCCGGTGTGCCGCGGGTAATCCACAGTGACCGCGGAAGGCTGCAACAGATCCTGCGCAACCTGCTTTCCAATGCCCTCAAGTTCACCGAACACGGTGAAGTCGAGCTGGCCATCAGTCGTTCCAGCATTTCCCTGGATGATGAGAGGGAAACCCTGCAGTTCGTAGTGCGCGACAGTGGCATAGGGATCGACCCTGCCCAGCATCAACGCATTTTCCAGGCCTTCCAGCAGATCGATGGTTCGACCAGCCGGCGTTTTGGTGGCACTGGCCTGGGACTGGCCATCACCCGGCAACTGACCGAAGTGCTGGGTGGGCAGATATCCCTGGAGAGCACGCCGGGGCAGGGTGCGAGTTTCATCGTGCGCCTGCCGGTGGTGGCGCTGATGCAGGAGGAACCGGGTGATGAGCGCCTGACCAGCGCTCCGCAACGCAGTGGCAGCGGGCCGACCGTACTGATCATCGAAGACGATGCCAACTTCGCGGCGGTCATCGCCGAGTCGGCTATCGGCCAGGGTTTCTCCTACGTTCACTGCCGCAATGGCAAACAGGCTATCGCGTTGCTGCAGAGCGAGCGCTTCGTCGCCGTGATCCTCGATATCCTGCTGCCGGACATCAGCGGCTGGCAGATCTACCGGCGCCTGCGCAGCCTGGTGCAGCACCGTGGTATCCCCGTGCACATCCTGTCCTGCGTGCCGCAGCCGCAGGACTGGCAGGACGACGGCACTCGCTACCTGGTCAAGCCCATCGGTCGTGAGGCACTTGAGCAGGTGTTCCACGACATCGTTGTGCCGGCTGATATGCCTGCCGGGCACCTGCTGCTGGTTGAGGATGTGGAGGTCGAGCGCGATCACTATCGCCAGCATCTGCAGCATATGGGGTTTCAGGTACAGACGGCGGCCAGCGCCGAGCAAGCCTGTCAGGTCTATGCCGGACAGCCGTTCGATGCGCTGGTGGTCGATCTGGATTTACCTGATCAGGATGGCTTCGAGCTGCTGGAGAGCCTGCACCGTCTGCGCTCGTTGCAAGGTTGCCAGGTGGTGATCAATACCGGGGTCGACATCACCCGTCAGGATCTTCAGCGCCTGCGTCGCTACACCTCGGTCGTGGTGCGCAAGAGCGGCGAGGACATGAGCTCGCTCAGTGACGCTCTACAAGGTTTCCTTGGCAGCATGCGTGAGCACCAGGGCGCCGACGCTGACAGTCTAGCCGGCAAGCGGGTGCTGCTGGTGGATGACGATATTCGCAATATCTACGCGATGACGGCCCTGCTCGATGAACTGGGCCTGTCGGTGGTGCCGGCCAAGGATGGGGTCGAGGCACTGGAGCAGTTTGCCCGTGAGCCGGTGGACCTGATCCTGATGGACATGGCCATGCCCAACATGGACGGCTACACCGCCACACGCATCCTCAAGAGCGAGCGCGGTTGCCGGATTCCCGTAATTGCCCTGACCGCACATGCCATGAAAGGGGACAGGGAAAAGTGCATCACCGCTGGAGCCGACGACTATCTGGCCAAGCCAGTGGGGCGTCTGGATCTTCTGGAAATGCTGCACCGCTGGCTGGGCGAGCCCGCCACCAAGACCAGCCGCGGGGCGCAGCAGTGATGCAGACAGGGACCATGTGCAGGGGAGGCAGTCATGCCGCAGCTCAAGCTTGAAGAGGCACTCGATCAGCAAGTGCTGCTGGTCGTCGATGACCGTGAGGAAAACCTGGTGGCCATGGAGGCCCTGCTCGGTGATGGCGACTGGAATGTGCGTACCGTCAACAGTGGCGAGGATGCCCTGCGCTGCATGATGGACGAGGATGTCGGGCTGGTTCTGCTCGATGTGCAGATGCCCAGGATGGATGGCTTCGAGGTGGCTCGGCTGATGCGTGGTAGCCCGCATACCCGCTACACGCCGATCATCTTCCTTTCGGCTATCGCCCACACCGAGGAGTCGGTGCTGCAGGGCTACGCCATTGGTGCAGTGGACTTCATCCTCAAACCCTTCGACCCCAAGGTGCTCAAGCACAAGATTGGCGTGCTGCTGGAGCAGGAACGGCACCGTTACGAGCTGCTGCACCTGAGCCAGCAGCTGGATAACGAACGGGCTTTCAACGCCTCGGTGCTGGATAACGCCTCCGAGGGCATTCTGGTGGTCGACCAGTACGGCATCATTCACTTCGCCAATCCGGCCATGGCCAAGATGTTGTGTGGCGAAGTGGCCGATTTGCAGGGCAGTGCTCTGTTGTCCTACCTGAAGGCACCGGAAATGCCAGCGGACTGGCGCGAAAGCGAGCTCTATCGCAGCTGGCGAGCAGGGCAGACTTACCGGGCGCACGATGCCGTGCTGGCGACGCTCGATGGAGGTTTTCTGCCGGTGGCGTTGTCCTGCTCGCCTTTGCCGCAGTACCAGAACTCCATGGTGGTGATCGCTCTGGACATGTCGGTGGTGAGCGACCTGCATGCGCAGCTGGAGTCGCAGGCGGTGACCGATGCCCTGACCGGCCTGCACAATCGACGTGGTTTTCATCAGGCGCTGGACGCCGCTCTGTCGCGTATCGATCGCAGCGGCAAGCGCATGGCCGTGCTCTATCTCGACCTGGATGGTTTCAAGCGGGTCAATGATTCGGTCGGTCATGCCGCCGGTGATCAGGTGTTACGCCAGGTTGCCGAGCAGTTGAAGACCTGCCTGCGTCCCTACGACATTCTGGCGCGCATGGGCGGCGACGAATTCACCGCGCTGCTCGACTCTCTCGACCACCCCGAGGATGCGGCGCGGGTGGCGGAAAAGCTGATCGAGCTGGTGTCGGTACGCTACGCCATCGATGGTGTCGGATTCACCCTGGGCGCCAGCATCGGCATCGCCTGTTATCCGGAGTGCGGACAGACGGTGGATGGTCTGCTGCGCTCGGCTGATATGGCCATGTACGAGGCCAAGCGTGCCGGCCGCCAGCAATACCGCTTCTTCTCCCCGGAGATGAATGGCCGCGCCCGCTCGCGGCTGATGTTGGAAGAGAGCCTGCGCACGGCCATCGAGCAGGATGACTTCGTGCTGGTCTACCAGCCGCAGATCGATCTGGGCAGTGGACGCCTGCGCGGCTTCGAAGCGCTGCTGCGCTGGGAACACCGGGTGGCAGGCACCATCTCGCCAGGGGTGTTCATTCCGTTGCTGGAGGAGACTCGCCTGATCAATCGTCTGGGCGATTGGATTTTCGATCATGGCATTCGCCAGTGCCGGCGCTGGCGGGATCGATTTGGCGAGGGTCTGTTGCTCAGCCTCAATGTCAGCCCTGTGCAATTCGGTATGCCGCAGCTGGTGGAAGATCTACGCAGACTGCTGGCCATGCACCAGCTCAAGCCGTCGCAGCTGGAGGTCGAGGTGACCGAGAGCGCACTGATGCAGGATGTCGATACCACTCGTGAACAGCTGCGGCAATTGCGCGAGCTGGGGGTACGTATCGCCATCGATGACTTCGGCACGGGGTACTCGTCGCTGGCTTACCTGCGCCATTTCGAGCTGGATACCCTGAAGATCGACCGCCTGTTCATCTCCAGCATGCTGGAGTCGCCCAAGGATGCAGCCATCGTCAGCACCATCATCGATCTCGGTCACCATCTTGGTCTGGAGGTGATCGCCGAAGGTGTGGAAACGCTGGAGCAACGCGATTGGTTGATCGCCCACCGCTGCACCACCATGCAGGGCTTCCTGGTGGCGCCGGGGTTGCCGGCCGACAAGGCGAGCGTGTTTCCGCCTCGGCTCGATTGGGCCAGCTGGCAGCCGGAGCAGTAGCTCGGACGTAATCCGGCGCGGCTTACCTGCTGCCTGGATTGCGGCCGCGTGCTCAAAGAAACGCCGCGCTCCAGGTCATGGAAACGCGGCGTTTCTACTTGAGTGAGCGAGCTATTTGCCGAAGCCTTGACCGAGCTGCACCACGCATGTCTTCGGCGTTAGTCGGGGAACTGGCGATGCAGCTCGGCCAATTGGGCATCCTTGGCCTGCCACAGCTGGTTGACCCACTGCTGGAACTGCAGGCGGTAGGCTTCGTCCTGGTCGTAGTTCTTGCCGATGAATTCGGCGGGAATGGCCATCTTCTCGAAACGCACCACCACCTTGCCCAGGCGCCCGCAGAGCAGATCCCAGAAGCCGGGATTACCGCCAGGGTAGTGGATGGTGACGTTGACCAATGCGTCCAGCTGCTCACCCATGGCGTCCAGTACGAAGGCGATGCCGCCGGCCTTGGGCTTGAGCAGGTACTGGAAGGGCGAGTTCTGCTGGGCGTGCTTCTGCGGCGTCAGGCGCGTGCCTTCGAGGAAGTTGAACACCGACACCGGATTGCTCTTGTAACGTGCGCAGGCCTTGCGCGTGGTGGCCAGATCCTGTCCGCGCTTTTCCGGATACTTGGCCAGGTATTCCTTGCTGTAGCGCTTCATGAATGGGAACTCCAGCGCCCACCAGCACAGGCCGATCACCGGCACCCAGATCAGCTCCTGCTTGAGGAAGAACTTGAGCAAAGGCATGCGCCGGTTGAGCAGGTACTGCAGCACCAGGATGTCGACCCAGCTCTGGTGGTTGCTGGTCACCAGGTAGGAGTGGCGCATGTCCAGACCCTGGATGCCGTCGACGTCCCACTGGGTCTTGCGGGCCAGGCGCATCCAGAACTTGTTGACGTCGATCCAGGCCTCGGCGATGCCGTGCATGACGAAGCGCAGAGCACGTTGAATGGCCGGAATCGGCAGCAGCAGCTTGAGCAGCGACGTGGCGAACAGCGGCCAGCAGCAGATCAGGGTGTTGAGGGCCAGCATCAGGGCGCTGATGATGCCGCGCAGCGGGGCAGGCAGAAAGTGCAGCATGGGCTCGGACGGCTCCAGGTCTGGGGGCTTGTTCTCTGCCCCGTGGGTCGGGATACCTGCAGCACTCCCTGCGGCAAGCGGCTCCGGCGCAAAGGTTAACGCTTGTACACTGAACGGCAAGTGCTATGACCGACTCAGCAGTCAATGCCGCCACTCATGCATTTTGGAGCGCGGCGGATTCTAGCCTAGTTGCAGTTGCGGCGAGGTATCTACGGGGTAACTGTCCTGAGCCTGGTTTGCCCCAATCGCAGCAGCAGCGGGCAACATCCAGAACATGCAGGAGGAAGGCTTTTTGTGGGAGCGGCTTTAGCCGCGATGCCTTTGAGCGGCGCTCATCGCGGCTAAAGCCACTCCTACTCAAGCCTGGCGCAAAACCTGTAGGAGGGGCCTTGGCCGCGACTTTCTGTGCTACCTGGGTCGCGGGCTAGGCCCCTCCTACATAAGGCCCGACTCAGCCTTTGGCTGCCGCCTGAATCGCGGTCAGGGCGATGGTGTAGACGATGTCGTCCACCAGCGCGCCGCGCGACAAGTCGTTCACCGGCTTGCGCAGGCCCTGCAGCATGGGGCCGACGCTGACGCAGTCGGCGCTGCGCTGCACCGCTTTGTAGGTGGTGTTGCCGGTGTTCAGGTCGGGGAAGATGAACACCGTGGCACGGCCGGCCACCGGGCTGTTGGGTGCCTTCTGCCGGCCGACGCTGGCGATGGCCGCGGCGTCGTATTGCAGCGGGCCATCCACCAGCAGCGCCGGGTTGGCCTCGCGGGCCAGGCGCGTGGCTTCACGCACTTTCTCCACCTCGGCGCCGCTGCCGGAGTCGCCGGTGGAATAGCTGATCATCGCCACCCGCGCCGGTACGCCGAAGGCTTCGGCCGACGCTGCACTCTGGCTGGCGATTTCGGCCAGTTCGGCAGCATTGGGTTCGGGGTTCACCGCGCAGTCGCCATACACCAGCACCTGCTCCGGCAGCAGCATGAAGAACACCGACGACACCAGGTTGTAGCCCGGCGCCGTCTTGATCAGCTGCAGGGCAGGGCGGATGGTGTTGGCCGTGGTGTGGATGGCGCCGGAGACCAGGCCGTCCACTTCGTCCAGGGCCAGCATCATGGTGCCGAGCACCACGGTGTCTTCCAGTTGCGCCAGGGCCATCGGCGCGTTGAGGCCCTTGCCCTTGCGCAGATCGACCATGGGCTCGACATAGCGCTCGCGAATCAGGTCCGGGTCGAGAATCTCCAGTCCGGCCGGCAGCTCGATGCCCTGGGCCTTGGCCACGCTGTACACGTCCTCGGGCTTGGCCAGCAACACACAGCGAGCGATGCCGCGCGTCTGGCAGATGGCCGCGGCCTGCACGGTGCGCGGCTCGCTGCCTTCCGGCAGGACGATGCGCTTGTTCGCCGCCTGGGCACGACGCACCAGTTGGTAGCGGAACGCCGGTGGCGACAGGCGCAGCTCGCGCGGGGCGCCACAGCGTTGCTTGAGCCAGTCCAGGTCGAGATGCCCGGCGACGAACTCGGTGACCTTCTCCGCGCGCTCGCGGTCGTCCACCGGGATTTCCTTGTTCATCCGGTTGAGGTTGGTCGCCGTGTCGTAGGAGCCGGTGCTCACCGTCAGCACCGGCAGGCCGCCCTGCAGCGCGCCCTGGCACAGTTCGAGGATGCGCGGGTCCGGCGGGAAGTCGCTGCACAGCAGCAGGCCAGCCAGCGGCACGCCGTTCATGGCTGCCAGGCTGGTAGCGAGGATGATGTCGTCGCGATCGCCAGGGGTGACCACCAGCACGCCGGGCTTGAGCAGGGCCACGGTATTTGGCACCGCGCGGGCACAGAGGACGATCTTCTGCACGCGGCGTTGCTCGAAGTCGCCGGCGTTGATCACGCGGGCGCTGAGCAGGTCGGCCACGTCGCGGGTGCGTGGGGCGTTCAGTTCGTCCTGCCAGGGAATGCAGCCGAGCAGGCGAAAGCTGTCGCCGCGCAGCAGCGGCGACAGCTGGCCGAGCTGCTCGGTGAAGGTCTCGATGCCCTGCGGATGACGCACCTTGTTGAGGATCACGCCGACCACCTTGGGGTCCTGCGGGCCGCCGAACAGCTGGGCCTGGATCTCGATACGGTCGGACAGCTCGGTGAGGTTCTCGCTTTCCTCGCCCTCGGGGGCGGACACCAGCAGCACGTCGGCGTCCAGGCTCTTGGCCAGGTGGACGTTAACCCGTGCCGCGTAGCTGGCGTGGCGGGTCGGCACCATGCCCTCGACGATCAGCACGTCCATGCCCTCGGCGGCCTGCTGGTGCAGGCTGATGATTTCTTCCAGCAGCTCATCCAGCTGACCGTCGCCGAGCATGCGTTCGACCTGGGCTAGCGGCAGTGGCTTGGGTGGGGTCAGGCCGTGGGTGCGGGCGATCAGCTCGCTGGAGCGTTCCGGCCCCTCATCGCCCTGGTGCGGCTGGGCGATGGGCTTGAAGAAGCCGACCTTGAGCCCAGCGCGTTGCAGGGCGCGAACCAGGCCGAGGCTGATGGAGGTGAGACCGACACCGAAGCCGGTGGGGGCGATGAAGAAGGTGTGCATGAATGTTCCTTGAGCGGGTCAGGCGGTGAGCAGGGCCAGGGTGTCGAGGGCGATCTGCCTCTCCTCGTTGGTCGGTACCACCAGTACCCGTGGGTGCCCCTGGGCCTGGATGCTGCCGGCTACGCCGCGAATGCAGCGGGCGTTGGCTTCCTTGTCGAGGGCGAGGTTGAACAGCTTCAGGTGGCTCACCGTCTTGCTGCGGATCAACGGCGAGTTCTCGCCGATGCCGCCGGTGAAGATTAGCCCGTCCAGTTGCGGCAGGGCGCAGCTCATGGAAGCCAGCGACTTGGCCAGGCGGTAGCAGAACACTTCGATGGCCAGGGTCGCGCCGGGGTGGCCCTGTTCGCGTGCCTGCTCCAGGCTGCGCATGTCATTGGAAAGACCGGACAGGCCGAGCAGGCCGCTTTCCTTGTTCAACATGCTGTCGATCTGTTCCAGGCTCCAGCCCAGGGTGCGGGCCAGGTGGCCGTGCAGGTTGGGGTCGACGTCGCCGCTGCGGGTGCCCATCACCAGACCCTCCAACGGGGTCAGGCCCATGCTGGTGTCGCGGCTCTGGCCGTTGACGATGGCGCAGGTAGAGCTGCCATTGCCCAGGTGGGCACACAGCCAGCTACTGTCGCCATAGGCCAGCCCGGCCATCTCCGCGGCGCGGCGGCTGACGAAGCGGTGGCTGGTGCCGTGGAAGCCATAGCGGCGCACGCCATGCTCGCGGTAGAGCGCTTCAGGCACGGCATAGCGGTAGGCATGCTCGGGCAGGCTCTGGTGGAAGGCGGTGTCGAATACCGCCACCTGGGTCAGTGTCGGGAACAGCTTGAGCGCGGCTTCGATGCCCTGCAGGTTGGCCGGATTGTGCAGCGGCGCCAGCGGCGCGGTGGCGCGGATTGCCTGCAGGCTCTGGGCGTCTATTCGGCAGGCGGCGGTGAACTGCTCGCCGCCGTGCACCACGCGGTGGCCGATGCCGTGCAGCTTGCCGCCGGCGGCGCCCTGTACTAGTGGCAGCAACTGGTGCAGGGCGGCGCGGTGGTCGCCGTTGGGTAGCATCAGGCTGTCCTTCTCGCCAGCGCCGCGCTGCCAGTGCAGTACGGCGTCCGGGCTGCCCAGACGCTCGGCCAGGCCGCTCAGGGTGAATTGCGAGTGGGCTTCGTTGACCAGAGCGAACTTGATCGACGAGCTGCCACAGTTGATGACCAGAATGTTGCGTGCCGGCATGACTATTCCTTATCCATGGGGGCTGCCTGGGCCGCGCACCAGCCACAGGGGAAGGGCTGGCCCAGATGCTGCTGACGCTGCTGCGGGTCGAGCACCCAGGCCCGATTCTGCCACGGTGGCTGGTGGCGCAGGTGCTGCGTATGGCCGCAGGACAATTCGGCCACCCAGTGGCCGTCCTCGTCCTGATGAAAGCCCAGCA
This sequence comes from Pseudomonas sp., assembly GCA_038147895.1. GTDB lineage: Bacteria > Pseudomonadota > Gammaproteobacteria > Pseudomonadales > Pseudomonadaceae > Aquipseudomonas. The sequence goes on along the minus strand of JAYQUJ010000049.1, from coordinate 9,453 downwards.
GCCGGGGCCGTCTGTCAGGCTCGCGGTCGCATTCACCGGGCGCGACGGGTAAACTTGGGGCCTTTCCATTCTCCAGCAAAAGGTTCTCCCTCCATGCAGATTGCCGCCAACAAGGCCGTGTCCATCGACTATACCCTCACCAACGATGCCGGCGAGGTTATCGATAGCTCCGCTGGCGGCGCTCCGCTGGTGTACCTGCACGGTGCCGGCAACATCATCGTCGGCCTGGAAAAGGCCCTGGTGGGCAAGCAGGTGGGTGACGAGGTGACCGTCGCCATCGAGCCGAGCGAAGCCTACGGCGAATACAGCGCCGAACTGGTTGCCACTCTGAATCGCAGCATGTTCGAAGGCGTCGACGAACTGGAAGTGGGCATGCAGTTCCATGCCTCCGGTCCGGACGGCGGCATGCAGATCGTCACCATTCGCGACATCGACGGCGACGACGTGATCGTCGACGGCAACCACCCGCTGGCCGGTCAGCGCCTGAACTTCCAGGTCAAGATCGTCAACGTACGTGACGCCAGCGCCGAGGAAGTCGCCCATGGCCACATCCATGGCGAAGGTGGTCACCACCACTGATTGGTGAGCTGCTGCGCGTCGGCCATGCTGTGTTGAGCCTGAATTCGGACTGCTCATTTACCCTGCGTAAACTCCGCGTCCTCATCCAGGCTCGCCTAGCATGGCTCTAGCTCGCAAGCTCACTCACCTGATTGGTGGCCGCGCAATACGACTTATGGTCGTCTCAAATTGCGCAGTGGCTGCTAAGCTCAGGTAACCGAAAAAGGCGCCTACGGGCGCCTTTTTTGTCCGCTGCGGCCTGCTCAAGGAGTTCCTCATGAGTGCCTTTCACGATCTCAATCTACGTGCGCTGGACGGCCAGGATCTGCCGTTGGCGCCCTACAAGGGCCAGATAGTGCTGGTGGTCAATGTGGCCTCCAAGTGCGGGCTCACTCCCCAATACGCTGGTCTTGAAGCTCTGCATCAGCAGTACCAGGCGCGTGGCTTCACGGTGTTGGGGCTACCGTGCAACCAGTTCGCCGCCCAGGAGCCTGGCAGCGAGGACGAGATCCGCGAGTTCTGCAGCCTCAACTATGGCGTGACCTTCCCGCTGGGCAGCAAACTCGACGTCAATGGCCCGGAGCGGCATCCGCTGTACCGCCTGCTGGCGGGTGAGGGCGCCGAGTTCCCCGGTGACATCACCTGGAACTTCGAGAAGTTTCTGGTCGGTCGCGACGGCCGAGTACTGGCTCGCTTCTCGCCACGCACGGCTCCGGACGATCCCGCCCTGGTGCAAGCCATCGAAAAGGCCCTTGATTAAGCGGCGATTGCGCCAAAGTCTGGTCATCCCCGCTTGCCGCCTTGCCCCCTCGGCACCTCGATTGCTTAATCGAGCCATCCCGCCGAGGAGGTAGGCAATGAGCAGTTTCTCCCCTGATGATTTTCCTGCCGCAGCTTCACCGGCGGCCTTGCGCGCGTTGATCGAGAGCCGCCGGGCGGTGCGCCGCTTTACCGATGAGCCGGTGCCGGAGCAGGTAATCCGCGATAGCCTGGAATTGGCGGTGCTGGCGCCCAATTCCTGCAACCTGCAGCCCTGGAGTTTTCAGGTGGTGCGTGATCCTGCGCTGTTGGCGCGGTTGCACCCGGTGTGCATGAGCCAGAATGCGGCCAAGGCACCGTTGATCATCGCCGTGCTGGCGCGCCCGGACACCTGGAAACAAGCCTGTGCCAATGTGGTCGAGCACTGGCCCGAGCCCGAGGTGCCGCAGCGCATTCGTCACTTCTACGCCAAGACGGCGCCGTTCCAGTACAACCAGGGACCGCTCGGCCTGCTCGGGTTGTTCAAGCGCCAACTGGTGCGCCTTGCAGCACTGCGCAAACCGCTGATGCGTAAACCCAACAGCAAGGCCGATATGCGCATCTGGGCGGTGAAGTCCACGGCGCTGGCGGCGGAAAACCTGATGCTGGCGTTCCAGAGCCACGGCTACGCCAGCTGCCCGATGGAAGGCTTCGACGAAGTGCGCCTGCGCAAGGTGCTGGACATCCCGCGCCAGGACATCCCGATCATGTTGCTGGCGGTCGGCCGTCAGGGCGAGAAGGGCGTGTACAACCCGCGCCTGCGCTTTCCGCTGGAGCAGCAGGTGGAGTGGCTCTAATCCCTGCGTAGGCTGGGTTAGGCCAGGGGCCGTAACCCAGCGGCGAAGCCACCTGATATTTGCTTCGCCGGGAGGCATCGTTAACGTAGCAAAGCCAGCTTCGGTTCGACGTTTGAAGCGTCGCAATCTTTGTCTCGCAGAAGGCAGAAAGCCAGAGAAGCGTTGCTCGTTTTCCATACCCTTGAATCACCAAAATCAATAGTGCTGGCCTGGGCGAGACGACCGGTCATATTCTTGCCGGCATGAACAGCCGTATCCGACTCGACAAGCGTGACCTGATCCTGACCAAGGGCTCGGACGTGATGACCCGCCGTGGTTATCACGGCACCGGCGTGCTGGAAATCGTCCAGGCCGCCGGCATTCCCAAGGGCAGCTTCTATCACTACTTCGCCAGCAAGGAAGACTTCGCCCTGCAGGCCCTGGACTTCGTCTACCAGCCGCGCCTGGCGCGCTACGCCGAGGCCATGGCTAACACGGCGTTGAGCCCGCGCGAGCGCATCCTCGGCTATTACCGCGAGCTGCAGCAGCACTTCAGTCGCCAGGAAAAGGCCCAGTACCACTGCTTCATCGGCAGCCTGAGTTTCGAGATGGCCGAGCTGTTGCCGGCCATCGGCGAGCAGGTGGAGAAGATCCAGCAGGCCTCGGCGGACATTCTCCAGGCGTGTCTGGAACAGGCCCAGCAGGCCGGTGAACTGAGCGCCGAAGAGGATTGCGCCAACCTGGCCATCTTCATCAGCAATGCCTGGCAAGGCGTGCTGGCGCGGCTCAAGGTCGGCGGCAACACCCAGGTGCTGGATGCCTTCATCGCCCGTTTGCAGCTGCTGCTGCGCCCCTGAATTTTTTACATCCATTAATGAGACGACCGGTCATCTGGCCGGCCCCAAGGAGACAACATGAGCGCCCCCGTACAAGCCCTGTTCGAACCCTTCCGCCTGGGTAGCCTGGAGCTGCCGACCCGCGTGGTCATGGCGCCGATGACCCGTTCCTTCTCCCCGGGCGGCGTGCCCAACGCCAAGGTGGTGGAGTACTACCGTCGCCGTGCTGCGGCCGGCGTCGGCCTGATCGTCACCGAAGGCACCACCGTCGGCCACAAGGCGGCTAACGGTTACCCGAACGTGCCGCGCTTCTATGGCGATGACGCTCTGGCTGGCTGGAAGCAGGTGGTCGATGCGGTGCACGCCGAAGGCGGCAAGATCGTTCCGCAGCTGTGGCACGTGGGCAATGTGCGCAAGGCCGGTACCGAGCCGGACGCCAGCGTGCCGGGCTACGGCCCGAGCGAGAAGGTCAAGGATGGCAACGTTATCGTCCACGGCATGACCAAGGACGACATCGCCGAAGTCATCGCCGCCTTCGCCCAGGCCGCCCGCGACGCCAAGACCATCGGCATGGATGGCGTGGAGATCCATGGCGCCCATGGTTACCTGATCGACCAGTTCTTCTGGGAAGGCAGCAACAAGCGCACCGACGAATACGGTGGTGATCTGGCCCAGCGCTCGCGCTTCGCCATCGAGCTGATCCAGGCCGTGCGCGCCGCCGTCGGCCCGGACTTCCCGATCATCTTCCGCTTCTCGCAGTGGAAGCAGCAGGACTACACCGCGCGTCTGGTGCAGACCGCCGAAGAGCTGGGTGCCTTCCTCAAGCCGTTGGCCGATGCCGGTGTGGACATTTTCCACTGCTCGACCCGCCGCTTCTGGGAGCCGGAGTTCGAAGGCTCCGATCTCAACCTGGCCGGCTGGACCCGCCAGCTCACCGGCAAGCCGACCATCACCGTGGGCAGCGTCGGCCTGGACGGCGAGTTCCTGCAGTTCATGGTCAACACCGACAAGGTCGCGCAGCCGGCCAGCATCGAGAACCTGCTGGAGCGCCTGAACAAGCAGGAGTTTGACCTGGTAGCCGTGGGCCGCGCCCTGCTGGTCGACCCGGACTGGGCGGTGAAGGTGCGTGACAGCCGCGAGCAGGACATCCTGCCGTTCAGCCGCGAGGCGCTGATGACCCTGGTCTGACCCATTACCCCCGATTCGCTTCGGCGAGTCTTTTCAGCCCCGGCACACCGGGGCTTTTTTATGCCTGGGCGAGCGGCAAGGGTGGGGTGCAGGCGACCAGCAGATGCTGCTCGAACTGCTCGATGATTTCCGGCCAGCCCTGGCGCCCGGCGTGTTGGCGGGCGTTGAGGCGCACCCGGCGCAGGCTTTCGGCGTCTTCCAGCAGCCACTGGGCGGCATCAATGAAGGCCTGTTCATCGCCGGGACTGGCCAGGGCGCCGTTATGTCCATGACGGATGTGCTGAGCGGCGGCGGCCTGGTCATAGGCGACCACCGCCAGGCCGGAAGCCAGGGCCTCCAGCACCACGTTGCCGAAGGTCTCGGACAGGCTGGGGAAGAGGAACAGGTCGCCGCTGGCGTAGTGCTCGGACAGCCGTTCGCCGCGCTGGACGCCACAGAACACGGCGTCCGGCAATTCGGCTTGCAGCTGTGCGCGCTGCGGGCCGTCGCCTACCAGTACCAGGCGCAGATGCTGCTGCGGATTCTGCTGTTGCAGGGCATGGAAGCTGCGCACCAGCAGCTGCAGGTTTTTCTCTGCCGCCAGGCGGCCGACATGCAGCACGGCGATGTCGGCCTCGCCCAGGCCCCAGCTGGCACGCAGCTCGGCCGAGCGACGGCTGGGGTGGAACAGTTGACCATCAACCCCACGGGCCAGCAGCTCCAGGCGCTCGAAGCCGCGACGCTGCAGCTCCAGGCGCTGATCCGGGCTGGGCACCAGGGTCATGCGGGTGCGGTTGTGGAACCAGCGTAGGTAGCCGGTCAGCAGGCGGTTGAGCAAGCTCAGGCCGTAGTGGCTGCTGTACTGCTGGAAATTGGTGTGAAAGCCGCTGACCACCGGAATACCGAGGCGCCTTGCCGCCCGCAGAGCAGACAGGCCAAGCGGGCCTTCGGTGGCGATGTACAGCACGTCCGGGCGGCTCTGCTGCCAGCGGCGCAGCAGTTTGTGCAGGGCCGATTGTCCCCATTGCAGGCCGGCATAGCCGGGCAGGGGCCAGCCGCGGGTGAGCAGCAGTTCGTCATCCGTTTGTGATCTGGCGTCGCCATCCTGTCTTGGTCGTATCAGCTGCAGGCGATGGCCGCGTTCGCGCAGGCCCTGGCACAGGCGCCCAAGCGTGTTGGCCACACCGTTGATTTCCGGCGGAAAGGTTTCGCTGACCAGGGCGATATGCAGGGATGTGACATTCATGACGCCAGTCTGCGACGGCGCCATGAAGCCCAGGTGACGTGATTGTTACTGAGTGATGACGCTGCGCTCGCGTACCCAGAACAGGGTCGCGCCGGCCACCGCTGCCGGCATAACCAGAATGTTGACGAAGGGGATCATCAGCGCCAGGTAGGTGGCGCCGCCAAAACCCAGGCTCTGCCAGCGCTTCTCGCGCAGCCAGGCGAGCATCTCGTTCCAGCCCAGCTTGTTGTTGTCCGCCGGGTAGTCAATGTATTGAACGGCCATCATCCACACGCCGAACAGAATCCACAGCGGTGCGGCAATCAGGTTCAGCCCAGGGATAAAGGTGAGGATCAGCAGCGGAATGGCGCGGGGCAGGAAATAGGCCAGCTTGCGCAGTTCGCGGCCAAGGGTGCGCGGCACCATGGCCATCAGCTCGCCCCAGCTGAAGGGCGGGAAGTCGTCGCGGCCGCGTACCACCACTTCCACCTTCTCGGCGAGGAAGCCGTTGAAGGGGGCGGCGATGATATTGGCCAGCATGGTGAAGGTGAAAAACATGATCACCAGAACCAGCAGTACGAACAGCGGCCAGATGATGTATTCGAGAAAGCTCAGCCAACTGGGCAGGCTGGGCATGAAGGTCTCGACCCAGCCGCCAAACTGCTGCATGGCCAGGGCGATCAGGCCGATGAACAGCAGGGTGTTGATCGCCAGCGGCAGCAGCACGAACAGGCGCAGGCCTGGGCTGAGCACCAGCTTCAGACCTTCGCCGAGGTATTGGGGGCCAGACAGGGCGGGTGTGGGCATGGTGAGCGGCTCCGCGCAGTTGCAAACGCGCCGACCTTAACCACTTTGCGGTGACGAGGAAAGCAGCTGTGGGTGATACAGGCAGGTGCGGTTGCGCTCACGCTTGGCCTCGTACATGGCGCTGTCGGCGGCCTTGATCAGGTCCTCCGGGCTCTGCGCATGGTCGGGGTAGAGGGCGATACCGATACTCGGCGTAACAAAGTCGATGCTCAGCTCGCCGATCGGTACGGGGCTCTGCAGTTCGCCGAGCAGCCGTGCGGCGAGTTTTGCCGCCGCCGCGCTGCCGCTGTTGGGCAGCAACAGGGTGAATTCATCACCGCCCAGGCGGTAAACCCGATCCGGTTGGCGCACGGCGCTGCGCAGGCGTTCGGCGATGCTTTGCAGCAGGTCATCGCCGACATCGTGGCCGTAGCGATCGTTGACCTCCTTGAAGCGATCCAGGTCCATATAGATCAGCGCCAGCCGGCTCTGTTCGCGCTGTGCCTTGTCCAGGGCGCTGCGCAGGTGCTCGCTGAAGGCCTTGCGGTTGCCCAGCCCGGTCAGCGAGTCGCGGTAGGCCAGGTCCAGCAGTTGGTTCTGGTAAGCCACCTGTTCGCTGATGTCGCGCAGGATGCCGCGGAAACCGGCGAAATAGCCCTGGCTGTCGCGGATCAACGAGAAGCGTGTTTCATAGTGGCCGAGGCTGCCATCGCCACGGCGCAGTGGCGCGCTGAAACGGATCTGTTCGTTGTTGGCCAGGGCCTGGGCGAAGTCCTGGCGAGCCCTTTCGGCGTCTTCCGGGCTCAGCAGGTTTTCGTAGCTGTGGCCAAGCATGTCTTCAGCGGGGTAGCCGAGCAGGATGCTCAGGGCGCGGTTGACGGCCTGGACCCTGCCTTCGGGGGAGATCTCGAAATAGCCGTCCTGAATCGCATCGAGGATCTCCCGGTCACGGGCTTCGCTCTGCTCCAGGCGTTCGAGCATGCGGTTGACCTCATGGGCGAGGCGGCCCAGCTCATCGTTGCCGCGGTCTTTCAGGCGTTGCTGGCTGGAGTCCGGGCCGATGGCGGCGATGTCCTGATGCATGCGTGAAACCCGGCGCAGGATGGCGAACTCCAGGCCCAGGTAGATCAGCAGCAGGGCCACCAAGCCCACCCCTGTGGCCTGGGCCAGGAAAATGGCGATGGACTTGCGGCCCTCATGGTAGAGGCGACGGTCGCGGGTCAGCTCGAACAGCATCTGGGGCTGGCCCAGGTTATTGCTGAAGCGCAGCAGGATCTGCTGCGGATCTTCGTTCAGTAGGCGACGCTGGCTCAGCGCTACACGGTTGAGATTGAATGCCCCGGACGATGCCTGCGGACTCCAGTCGCCGGGTAAGTCCTCTGCGGCCAGCAGGCGCAGGGTGCCATTGATCTGGCTCTGCAGGTTTTCGCTGCGCTCGCCGTCGAGAAAGTGCCCGGCCACCAGTGTGCCGGCTTTGGGTAAGGTGTTCTGGTTGTCCTGAATACTGCCCATGGCCAGGATCAGCGGCACGCCCTGAACCTTTACCAGCTCACCATAGAGTTCTTCCTGGGAGGCCTGAGTCAGCAATCTGGCCTGTTCCAGTATGTCGCGGCGCAGTTGTTCCTGGCTTCTGGGGCGCTGGCCGTCGAGAACGAACATGTCCGCCAGGGTTGGTGGCAGCCACTGCTCGGCATGTACCTGCCCCTGTAGGTCGAGGAACACCATGAAGTCGAAGTTCATCTCGCTCAGGGCTTCGGGGTCGGCATTACGGCTCATGTAGTCCGGGTGCTGGCCGTGCATGAACTCATAGCTGGTATCCCACTGGGCATAGCTCTGCACCAGGTCAAGATTGCGCCGCAGGTTCTGCTCCAGCAGGTTTTGCAGGCGCGTCGCTTCGCCTTGCAGCAGATAGGCGTCCTGGCGATCGAAGCGGCTGAGGATCAGGCTTTGCGAGAGGCCATAGGCAAACACCAGGGACAGCGCCAGCAATGGGGCGAACAGCCAGAACAGTCGTTTGCGCAAGGTCATGCCGGTCGCACCGTTCAGGTGGGAATGTGCCGAGTATAGCCAACGCCCACCGGCCTCCCGGCCGTATAGCGCGGCTCTATCGAACGTATTGGCATTGGACATTTTCCAGCGCGTACGGGGCTGGGTAGCCTTGCCGACAATTCCCTTTAACGGGGCTGTCCGACTTATCCAAGCCTTCCCCAAGTGCTCCGGGCCGCCCCTTTTTCTTCAGGAGTTGGCCATGTCTGCTACTCGTCATGCCCGCGTCATCATTCTCGGCTCCGGCCCTGCCGGATATAGCGCCGCCGTGTATGCCGCCCGCGCCAATCTCAAACCGTTGCTGATTACCGGCATTCAGGCAGGTGGCCAACTGACCACCACCACGGAAGTCGACAACTGGCCGGGCGATCCTCACGGCCTCACCGGCCCGGCGCTGATGCAGCGCATGCAGGAGCATGCCGAACGCTTCGAGACCGAGATCGTCTTCGACCATATCAACGCCGTAGATCTGGCGGGCAAGCCTTTCACCCTGGTGGGCGACAGCGGCACCTACACAGCCGATGCGCTGATCATCGCCACTGGCGCCAGCGCCCGTTACTTGGGCTTACCTTCCGAGGAAGCCTTCATGGGCAAGGGTGTGTCCGCCTGCGCCACCTGCGACGGCTTCTTCTACCGCAATCGCGAGGTGGCGGTAGTCGGTGGTGGCAACACCGCAGTCGAGGAAGCGCTGTACCTGGCCAATATCGCCAGCAAGGTGACCCTGGTTCACCGCCGCGAGACCTTCCGCGCCGAGAAGATCCTGCAGGACAAGCTGCAGGCGCGTATCGCCGAGGGCAAGATCGAACTGCGCCTGAACGCCCAGGTCGATGAAGTGCTGGGCGATGCCGCCGGGGTGACCGGCGTACGATTGCGCCATAACGACGGTGCCAGCAGTGAACTGCAGGTCGACGGCCTGTTCGTTGCCATCGGCCACACACCCAACACCTCACTGTTCGAGGGCCAGCTGGCGCTCAAGGACGGTTACCTGGTGGTCAATGGTGGTCGCGAGGGCAATGCCACTGCGACCAGCGTGCCGGGAGTGTTCGCCGCCGGCGATGTGGCCGACTCGGTATACCGTCAGGCCATCACCTCGGCTGGCGCCGGCTGCATGGCAGCGCTGGATGTGGAGCGTTATCTGGATTCGCTGTAACTAAAACTCGCAGGGAACGTTTTTTAGCTGCCCATAACGCTGATCTGGTTACGTCCGTGTTGGCGCTGATGGAAAATTGACCCACCCTGCCGATTGAAATTTGACCCAGGG
>JAYQUJ010000048.1:0-28623 GCA_038147895.1 Pseudomonas sp. | reverse complement strand
ACTCGCGACCCCGACCTTGGCAAGGTCGTGCTCTACCAACTGAGCTATTCCCGCAAATATGGCGTCCCCTAGGGGACTCGAACCCCTGTTACCGCCGTGAAAGGGCGGTGTCCTAGGCCACTAGACGAAGGGGACGTGGCCAGGAGCTTCCAACAGCTTCCCGAATTGCCAGTCTGTGTTGCCACATCCTGGACTTTTTATCCGAAACCTCGCCGAAGCGACATTTCAAGAATTTGGAGCGGGAAACGAGACTCGAACTCGCGACCCCGACCTTGGCAAGGTCGTGCTCTACCAACTGAGCTATTCCCGCAAATATGGCGTCCCCTAGGGGACTCGAACCCCTGTTACCGCCGTGAAAGGGCGGTGTCCTAGGCCACTAGACGAAGGGGACGTGGCCCGGAGCTTACAACAGCTTTCCGGCTTTCAGCTTATTTGCTTTCGCTTATCCGCTGAAAGTGGCGCGCATTCTATGGAGCCTTTCGACAAGCGTCAACCTCCATTCAAAACTTTTTTTAAATCAAAGACTTCGGGGCAGAAATTGACACCATGCTATGAGCATCAGCGCCAAGGCACTACACTCGGGGAAAAAATAGCGTTCGGGAGATTCACAGGTGTCCCCACTCGTCATTACCGCCTTGATCATCAGCGGCATAGTGGTGCTGTTCGCCATCGGTTACATCAACCACATGGTAGAAAACAGCAAACTGGAGAAAGCCCGCCTCAAGGCTGACCTGAATGACCGCGTGCGGCGCAGCCGTGATGTCTCCGAGAACATGCCTGGGCAACTGATGACGCCAGCACTCAAGCTGCTGCTCAGCCGCTTCGAGCTGCAGTACGGCGAACGCCTGCTGGCACTGGACAAGCAGAATGCCAACCTGCGCAATCGCATCGCCGAACTCCGCGAGCAGGTAGCCAAGGGCGATGACATCCCCGTGCGCAACCCGCCGCAGCAGATCATGACCGAGGCCAAGGCCAAGGACATCCGCTATCTACTGGAAAACTTCCACGGCCAGATCACTCGCGCCGCCCAAGAACACATCCTGCCGGGCAACGAAGGCAAACGCTGGCTGGGCGAGATTCGCCACATGCTGGTACAGGTGCATACCGAGTTCTTCAGCAACCTGGGCCAGCAATCCATGCAGCAAGGCCAACCCGGGCAGGCTCGCCTGGCTTATGAACGTGGCGTGCAATACCTGCGCAAGCAACCGGACACCGAGCGTTACAAGGCTCAGCTACAGAAGTTCGAACAACTACTGGATCGCGCCAATGCCGTGGTGCTGGAAAAGACCAAGCCAACGGCTGACGACGAGCCCAGCGAACTGACCGAAGGTCTCAAATCGCTCGAAGAAGACGAGTGGAAGAAAAAGAACATCTACGACTGACCGCAAGGAGCCCCGATGAGCCTGATCGTTTACGGCGCCCCGCTCTCGCCATTCGTACGTAAATTGCGCCTGTGCCTGCTGGAGAAAGGCCTGGAATACCAACTGGAAATCGTCACGCCCTTCGGCCAGCCGGACTGGTATCGCGAGCTCAACCCGCTGGGCCGCATCCCCGCCTTCCGCGATGGCGACTTTACCCTGGCCGACTCCAGCGTGATCTGCCAATACCTGGAAGAAAAGTATCCGGATCGCCCAGCCCTGTTCGGCCAGAGCGCCGAAGACAAGGCCAGGACTCGCTGGCTGGAGAAGTACGCCGATTACGAACTGGCCCCGCTGTGCACCTTTGGCGTTTTCCGCAACCGCCTGCTCAAACCCATGCTAGGCCAGCCGTGCAACGAAGAAACCGTCCAAACGGCACTTCACGAGAAACTGCCCCGGCACTTCGACTACCTGGAGCAGTGCCTGGGTGACGCCCAGTACTTTGTTGGCGGGCAACTTAGCCAAGCCGACCTGGCCATCTACTGCCAACTGCAGAACATGGAGCATGGCGGTGAACGCCCAGACGCCAAACGCTGGCCGGCTCTCGCCGCCCACTTCGCAAGGCTTCAGGCCCGCGACTCGGTACAACGCGTGTTACCCGGAGAGCTCAAGGTGATCGCCAAGATGAGCGCCAAGGTCTGAAGACACACCAGGCAGAAGGCCCGGTCAGTGCCGGGCCTTTTTTACGCTCCTCGCCTCAACAGTCAGTCAGGCGCAGAAAAATCTCCGCCAGACGCTCGATGCCCTGCTGATCCTCTGCACTGAAGCGCCCCAGTAGCGGGCTGTCCAGATCGAGCACCCCAATCAGCCTTTCGCCCTTGACCAGCGGAACCACCAACTCGCTATTGGAAGCACTGTCGCAGGCAATATGCCCAGGGAAGGCGTGAACATCCTCGATTCGCTGGGTCTGCCGCATGCTCGCCGCAGCACCACAGACACCTCGCCCGAAGGGAATGCGCACGCAGGCCACCTTGCCCTGAAACGGCCCCAGCACCAGCTCTTCGCCACGTGCCAGATAGAAGCCAGCCCAGTTCAGATCACCCAGCTCATGAAAAAGAAATGCGGCGAACTGCGCGGCATTGGCGATGAAGTCACGCTCATCCGCCAGCAGAGCTTCCAGCTGTGCAGTCAAAAGCGCATAGCCTTCACGCCCCTGACCAGCGCTTTGCAGATCGATCACTTGCCTGCCTCCAACAATTGCTGACCTACCCAACTACGGGCGAACTGATAAGCGCAGCGCCCATTGCGATTACCGCGCCCCAACGCCCAGCGAATGGCCAGAATCTCCAACTCGTGGCTCCACTGCCACTGCAGACCAGCCTGCCCGGCAAGAACTTCGACCCAATGCCGCACAACGGCCAGGAAATGGTCCTGAGTGAAGGGATAGAACGATAGCCACAGCCCGAAACGGTCGGACAAGGCGATCTTGTCCTCCACCGCCTCGCTCGGATGCAGTTCACCCTCGACTCGCTCCCAGTTGTCGTTGTCGCTCTCTTTCTCCGGCACCAGATGGCGGCGGTTGGAAGTCGCGTACAGCAGCAGGTTGTCAGGGGCACGCTCCAGCGAGCCGTCCAGCACACTCTTGAGCACCCGGTAATCGCCCTCGCCGGACTCGAAGGAAAGATCATCGCAGAACAGCACGAAACGCTGTGGCAATCCGGCCAGCGCTTCGACCACTTTGGGCAAATCGGCCAGATGATCACGCTCGATCTCGATCAGACGCAGCCCCGCCTTGGCATGTTCGGCGAGCAGCGCCCGCACCAGAGAGGACTTGCCTGTACCCCGCGCCCCCCAGAGCAAGGCATGGTTGGCCGGCAGGCCACTGACGAACTGGCGGGTGTTGCGCGACAACTGTTCACGTTGGGCATCCACGCCGACCAGGTCACTCAGGCTCAGGTCCAGGCTGACTTTCAGCGGCTGCAGATAACCGCCACGCCCCTCACGCTGCCAACGTGCCGCGATGACCTGCTGCCAGTCCAGTGTCACGCGAACTGCCGGCAGCAACGGCTCGATACGCGCCAACGCAGCTTCGGCGCGCTGCAAAAAATGGTTCAACTGGGAATCCACGACTCACTCCTCATATCTGGCCAGCCTCTGCCGGAGCCAGCACCCGATGGGCTATGCTTGGCAGGCGCCTTATCAAGGATCAGATCGCCACCCCATGGATATATCCCTCACCCACCGCCTGTCGTTCAAACAGGCCAGTCTCACGGTGCTGGTGGCCTTTATCCTGGGAATGTTGCTCAGCATGATCCAGATCGGCCTGGATTATGCCAGCGAAGACGCCTCCATCGACCGGGAAATCCACTCCCTGCTGGAAATCAGCCACAACCCGGCGGCTCGAATCTCCTACAACATCGATGCCGAACTGGCTCAGGAACTGGTGCTTGGCCTTTTGCGCTCTCCCGCCGTGATGCGCGCTGAAATCGTCGACAACAGCGGCCTGGTGCTGGCATCGGTGGACCGCCCCGCCGCACAAAGCGGCTACCGCTTTCTCAGCGATGCATTGTTCGGCGAACGCCGTCGGTTCGAGGATCCGCTGTTCGTCGATCACGCCCCCAGCGAAGCCCTTGGCGTACTGCGCCTGGAAGTGGATACCTTCGCCTTCGGCAGCGATTTCCTGCGTCGCGCCCTGCTCACCCTGCTGACCGGCTTCGCCCGCAGCCTGCTGCTATCGCTGATTCTGCTGGTGCTGTTCTACGCCATGCTGACCAAACCAGTGGTCGAAATCATTCGCGCCCTCAGCGACCGCGACCCGCGCCGCGATCTTGCCCCCGTCCCCTGCCCCCCCGGCCACGAGCGCGATGAAATCGGCATCCTGGTGGCCGTGACCAACCAGCAATTGAGCAACACCCACCAGGAAATCAGTCAGCGCCGCGAGGCCGAAGATCGCCTGACCCAATACCTGGCCGAACTGGAAAACATCGTTTCGGCACGCACCGCCGAACTCAAGGCCACCAATGCCCGCCTGACCCTGTCCAACCGGGAGCTGGAACAGGCGCGCGCCACAGCCCTGGAGATGGCTCACGTGCGCGCCGCTTTTCTGGCCTATATGAGCCACGAGATCCGCACACCGCTCAACGGCCTGCTCGGCATGCTGGCACTCGCCTTGGACGGCCCGTTGAACAGCGAACAACGCCAGCAACTTTCCATCGCTCACGACTCGGGCAAAGTGCTGGTGGATCTGCTCAACGATATCCTCGACCTATCCAAGTTCGAGGCCGGCCAACTGGAGCTGGAACAGATTCCTTTCGACCTTGGCGTCCTGGCCGAGGAAACCGCCAGCCTGCTTTCGCAGAACGCCGGCACCAATGTCGAACTGACCTGCCTGATTGATCCGCAGTTGCCAGCCCAATTGCTTGGCGATCCCACCCGGGTGCGCCAGGTGGTCAGCAACCTGCTGTCCAACGCCCTCAAGTTCACCCGCTTTGGCCGCGTCGATCTGCGTATCGAACCTACCGCCAAGGGTGTTCGCATCACCGTCAGCGACACTGGCATCGGCATCCCCGAGGAAGCGCAGAAGCGCATCTTCCAGCCCTTCACCCAGGCAGAGGCCGGCATCACCCGTCAGTTCGGCGGCACAGGCCTTGGCCTGGCCCTGACCCGCCGCCTGTGCGAGGCCATGCAGGGCGAACTGACCTTCAATTCCCAGGAAGGCTTCGGCAGCCAGTTCTGTGCCGAGCTGCCACTGAGCAGCCATACCCTGCCCCCCAACTGGCCACAACTACAAGGCAAAGTAGTAACCCTGTGCACGCCTGGAAGCGGTCTGGCCGAGCAACTGGCCTGCTGGCTGCCCCGATGGGGCCTGCAACAGCAGCGCCGAAATCCCGACACACCCGCAGGTGAACTGCAGGCCGAATTGCTGATCTGCGACAGCGCCGAGCGTCTGACACAATTGCGCCAGCAGCTGCCTACACCACTACTGCTGGTCTCGCCCTACGGTGCTTTTATCCATTCGGATCAGGCCAGCAGCCTGGCACCCTTCGCCCAACTGGCCCGCCCCCTGGCTCGCAGCGCTCTGCATCAGACCCTGCAGACGCTGCTTGAACCACAGGCCGCACATTCCCCCAACACCGCACCAGAGACCCTCAAGCGCCCCATCAAGGCCCGTGTGCTGCTGGTGGAAGACAACGCCGTGAACCAGCTGGTGGCAAAGGGCATGCTTGGCAAACTGGGTTGCGAGGTAGCGATTGCCGCTCACGGCGGCGAAGCCCTCGACTACCTGGAACGCAATACCGCGGACCTTGTGCTGATGGACTGCAACATGCCGATCATGGATGGCTACGAGGCCAGCCGGCGCATCCGCCAGAGCGGGCGCTGGCCCGACCTGCCGATAATCGCCCTCACCGCCAATGCCCTGCCTGACGAACGTGAACGCTGCCAGGCGGCGGGCATGAACGATTACCTGGCCAAACCCTTCCGCCGCGAAGACCTCGCGGCCCTGCTGGACAACTGGCTGCCTCTCACAACCGCAAGCTGACCAGTTGCAGCAGTTGCCCCAGATCCTTGCGCAAGCCTTCCAGCTGCCCCAGATCCACACCACTCTCGCAGAGCAGACGACTCTTCAGCGGTAGCACGTGCGCCTGTAGCGCCTGCCCCTCGGCGGTCAGCGCCAGGCGCAACTCACGCTCATCACTGGTAGAGCGCCGGCGCTGTACCAGCCCCAGCTGCTCTAGGCGTTTGAGCAAGGGCGTCAGGGTTCCCGAGTCGAGCATCAGACGCTCGCCCAGAGCCTTGACGGTGGCCTGCTCGGGCGCCTCGGCCTGCCATTCCCAGAGCACCAGCATCACCAGGTACTGCGGGTAAGTCAGGCCAAGCTCGTCGAGCATTGGCTTGTAAGCTCGGATCACCGCCCGCGAGGCGGCGTAGAGCTTGAAGCACAGCTGGTCGTCGAGGCGCAGCGACAGATCGCTATCGAGGCTCATTGCAGCAGGGCTTCGATCTCGCTGCTCAGCTCTTCCGGCTTGGTGGTCGGCGCGAAACGCTTGACCTGACTGCCATCAGCGCTGATCAGAAACTTGGTGAAGTTCCACTTGATGCCCTGGCTACCCAGCAAACCCGGCGCACGCTTCTTCAACTGCACATAGAGCGGGTGACCTTCGCTGCCGTTGACGTCGATCTTCTTGAACAGCGGGAAACTGACACCGAAGTTCAGCTCACAGAACTCGGAAATGGCACCCTCGTCACCCGGTTCCTGCTTGCCGAATTGATTGCAGGGGAAGCCCAGCACCACCAGCCCCTGGTCCTTGTACTGCTGCCAGATATTCTCCAGCCCCTTGTACTGCGGGGTAAAACCGCACTTGCTGGCGGTGTTGACCACCAGCACGGCCTTGCCGCCGAAGTCGGCCAGAGTCTTTTGCTCGCCCTTGATGGTGGTAACGGGGATATCGAAAAGCTTGTCGCTCATGGTCTGAAGCTCCGCTGACAGTAAAAGCATGAACATAGCGAGCAATTAAATTGCATGCAATCTAATTACTGAGAAAGAGGCCCGCAGATTGGCGGGCCACACGTAGAACTCAGCGTGGAATCAGCTTCAGAGACACCGAATTGATGCAGTAGCGCAGCCCAGTAGGGCGCGGCCCGTCGGGGAAGACATGTCCCAGGTGAGCATCGCACTTGCCACATTTGACCTCGATCCGATGCATGCCGTGGCTGAAGTCCTCTTTCTCGGCAATCACGTCGCCACTCACTGGCTGGAAATAGCTGGGCCAACCACTACCGGAGTCGTATTTGGCATCCGAGTCGAACAGTGCCTCGCCACAACAGGCACAGTGATAGACACCCGGCACCTTGCTGTCGTGATACTCGCCAGTAAAGGCACGCTCGGTGCCGCCCAGGCGGCAGACATGGTATTGCGCCTCGGACAGCTCCTCGCGCCAGGTTTCCAGGGGTTTGTCGATCTTTTCCACGGGGGACTCCTCATCGGCAGAAAAATGCCCAGCCGGTACCTTTTCCGGGCACCGGGCCGCACGTATCATGCGTGCCTCTTTGGACGCCAGTCTGCCCGCCACGTTACAAGCTGGCGCGCAGCATTCGCATCGGGATACAGGATCATGCAGGTCAGCAAATCGAACAAGCTCGCCAACGTCTGCTACGACATTCGCGGACCTGTGCTCAAGCACGCCAAGCGCCTGGAAGAAGAAGGCCAGCGCATCCTCAAGCTGAACATCGGCAACCCGGCGCCGTTCGGCTTCGAGGCCCCGGAGGAAATCCTCCAGGACGTGATCCGCAACCTGCCCACCGCCCAGGGCTACTGCGACTCCAAGGGCCTGTTCAGCGCGCGCAAGGCGGTGATGCAGTACTACCAGCAGAAGCAGGTGGAAGGCGTCGGCATCGAGGACATCTACCTCGGCAATGGCGTGTCCGAGCTGATCGTGATGTGCATGCAAGCCCTGCTCAACAACGGCGACGAAGTGCTGATCCCGGCGCCCGACTACCCGCTGTGGACCGCGTCGGTGGCCCTTGGCGGCGGCAAGCCGGTGCACTACATGTGTGACGAGCAGGCTGGCTGGTTCCCCGACATCGCCGACATCAAGGCCAAGATCACCCCGAACACCAAGGCCCTGGTGCTGATCAACCCGAACAACCCCACCGGCGCGGTGTACTCCAAAGAAGTGCTGGAAGAACTGGTCGAGGTGGCACGCCAGCACAACCTGGTGCTGTTCTCCGACGAAATCTACGACAAGATCCTCTACGACGAGGCCGTGCACATCTCCACTGCCTCGCTGGCGCCGGATGTTCTCTGCCTGACCTTCAACGGCCTGTCCAAGAGCTACCGCGTGGCCGGCTTCCGCTCCGGCTGGGTGGCCATCTCTGGTCCGAAACACAAGGCCCAGAGCTACATCGAAGGCCTGGATATCCTGGCCAACATGCGCCTGTGCGCCAACGTGCCGAGCCAGCACGCTATCCAGACCGCCCTCGGCGGCTACCAGAGCATCAACGACCTGGTGCTGCCCAACGGTCGCCTGCTGGAGCAGCGCAACCGCGCCTGGGAGCTGCTCAACGACATCCCCGGCGTCAGCTGCGTCAAACCGATGGGCGCGCTGTACGCCTTCCCGAAGATCGATCCTAAGATCTGCCCTATCCACAACGACGAGAAGTTCGTCCTCGACCTGCTGCTCTCCGAGAAACTGCTGGTGGTACAGGGCACCGCCTTCAACTGGCCGTGGCCGGACCACTTCCGCGTGGTCACCCTGCCCCGCGTCGATGACCTGGAGCAGGCCATCGGCCGCATCGGCAACTTCCTCAAGACCTACCGCCAGTAAGCGCATGGACCTGCAGATCGACGAGTTCTACAAGGATGCCGCCGCCGGCATGCTGATGCTTTATCAGGCCTTCCCGCGCAAGCTGGCGCTCTATGTGGAAGACCTGATCGGCCGCGAGGAGCCTGACGAATTCGGCCTGCCCAGCAAGCGCCACCAGGCCTGCCTGGGTGCGCTGCTGTGGCTGGCCGAGGAAGGCTATATCCGCTACGACTCGACCATCGCCTACGACGCTCTGGACCAGGCCGTACTGACCGAGAAGGGCTTTGTCCGCCTCTCCCGCGGCATCCCCCACGCCCTGCCGGAAGGCGAAGCGCAGCCCGCCAGCGTGCGTCGAGTACGCGCCACCCTGGCCTGGCAGCTGCGCGAGGCCCTCTCCCAGCACAACAGCGAGAAGGTCGCCCGCCTGACCCGTCTGCTGTTCGAAAGCGCTCTAAATCCGGCAAGCGACATAGTTTGAAATAGAGCCTTGGTTGAAGCTGACGCAGACGCCCCCTATATAGCTCGCATACTTAGAACGTCTCTCGCCTGAGGAGAAATTTTTCACCATGATGCGCATCGTGTTGTTCCTGGCCACCAACCTGGCGGTACTGCTGATCGCCAGCGTCACCCTGAAACTGCTCGGGGTCGACCGCTTTACCGGCCAGAACTACGGCAGCCTGCTGGCTTTCTGTGCCGTATTCGGCTTCGTCGGTTCCTTCATCTCGCTGTTCCTGTCCAAGTGGATGGCGAAGATGGGCACCGGCACCCAGATCATTACCCAGCCGCGCACCCGCCACGAACAGTGGCTGCTGCAGACCGTGGAAGAACTATCCCGCGACGCCGGCATCAAGATGCCGGAAGTGGGTATCTTCCCCGCCTACGAATCCAACGCCTTCGCCACCGGCTGGAACAAGAACGACGCGCTGGTCGCCGTCAGCCAGGGCCTGCTGGAACGTTTCTCGCCTGACGAAGTGAAGGCCGTCCTGGCCCATGAGATCGGTCACGTAGCCAACGGCGACATGGTCACCCTGGCCATGATCCAGGGCGTTGTGAACACCTTCGTGATGTTCTTCGCGCGCATCTTCGGCAACTTCGTCGACAGGGTGATCCTGAAAAACGAAGAAGGCCACGGCATCGGCTATTTCGTGGCGACCATCTTCGCCGAGCTGGTTCTGGGCATCCTGGCCAGCATCATCGTCATGTGGTTCTCGCGCAAACGCGAATTCAAGGCCGACGAGGCTGGCGCCCGCCTGGCGGGTGCCGGCGCAATGATCGCCGCACTGGAGCGCCTGCGCGCCGAACAGGGCGTGCCGGTACAGATGCCCGACAGCCTGACCGCCTTCGGCATCAACGGTGGCCTGAAAAACGGCCTGGCCGGCCTGTTGATGAGCCACCCGCCGCTGGAAGACCGCATCGCGGCCCTGCGCCAGCAGCGCTGATCGCCAGCAAACCACGCAAGGGCGACCTCCGGGTCGCCCTTGTCGTTTCTACGGCATGCCAAGAGTCTGCCGGTTGCCTAGACTGGCTAAATATCCTCATCCCAAAGAGGCCGGCATGCCCAGACTTCCGCGTTTCTGCCTATTGCTCCTCTGCCTTTTGCCAGTCATCAGCCAAGCGGCGGCCATCCGCCTCGACACCAGCGCCGAAGAGCCCTATCAGGTCGTGGTCGATGGCGAGCTCAGCGGTCTTTCAGTAACCGTACTGGGATGCATCTTCGAGCAACTGCAACAGCCCTACAGCATCCGCCTGACCTCCTTCAGCCGTGCTCGACAGAATGTCAGCAAACAGGTTGCAGACGGCTTCTTCAGCTCTGCCCCGGACAGCCAGGTCGATGGCTACGCCCAACTCTCCGCCCCCCTGCTGATCGAAAAATGGTACTGGTATGCCCTCGATCCGCATGTACTCAACCGCCCCATCTGGGACAGCGATCTGCGCATCGGCGGCGTCCTCGGCAGCAACAGCCTGACCTGGCTGGAGTCCCGCGGACTGCCGGTCACCCAGAAGGTGCCACGCCTGGAGCAGCTCCTGGCCCTGCTTGAACGCGGCCGCATCGACCTGCTGCTGGCCGACAGCAACGTGATGAGCAACCTCACCGAAGTCAGCTCACGCGAAAAGCCTTTGCTACAACGCTTCGTGCGCTACTCCCCGCTGGGCGTGTATTTTTCCCACGACTTTCTCAACCAGCACCCGGATTTCCTGAAAGCCTTCAACCGCCACGTGGAGGACTGCGCACCACGCGGCACACCGTTGAGCGCGGCCGAGCATAGCTACCTGCGCAAACTGGTCAACCGCCACCTGGCACGCTGGGGCACGCACCCGGACCTGCTGACCGCTCTGCGCAGCGAGGCACGCGCCGGCAACAGTGAAGAGCGTATTCGCGAGCTGGATCGCCAATGGATGCGCGAGCGGCTGCTGGAAGAAAAACCCCTGATCAGGCGCCTGCTGCAGGCTCAACCTTCTCGACTGCTGAACAGCATCGCCGCCCAGTACCGCCCACTGTTCAATGAAATATTCGTCAGCGACACAAGTGGTCAGCTGGTCGGCATCAGCGAAGTCACCAGCGACTACTGGCAGGGAGATGAAGAGGACTTCCAGCAGGCCCTGCGCCTTCACCCTGAGCAGGTGCACATCAGCGATATCGAGTACGACGGATCGACGCAGAGCTTTCAGAGCAAGGCATCCGCCCCCCTCTACGACCCCGAAAACGGGCGTCTGCTAGGCGTGATCAGCCTGGGGATCAATATTGAAAGCGCCTTCGGCGACAACTTGCCCTGACCCGTAACATTGAATTTATCGATCAAAAAAGCGCAAAACATGCGTTATTCATCGAAGGTATAAAACGAGAAAATGGCGCCATCCACAGGAGAACGCCATGCTTCCCAGCCTCTTCATTTCCCACGGCTCCCCCATGCTTGCCCTGCAGCCGGGAGCCAGCGGCCCGGCCCTGACCAGGCTGGCTGCCGAGCTGCCCCGCCCACAAGCCATACTGGTGGTTTCCGCCCACTGGGAGAGCGATGAACTGCTGGTCGGCAGCGCAGAGCACCCGGCCACCTGGCACGACTTCGGCGGCTTCCCGACCGAACTTTATGCCGTACAGTATCCGGCACCGGGAGCCCCCGCGCTGGCCACGCAGGCACTACAGCTGCTGGCCAGTGCCGGACTAAAGGCCCGGCAGGATCAGCAGCGCCCTCGGGACCATGGCGTCTGGGTACCACTGTCACTGATGTATCCCGAGGCCGATATTCCAGTGATCCAGCTATCGCTGCCCAGTCGCCACGGCCCAGCGCTGCAGGAACGTGTTGGCCGAACCCTGCGCAGCCTGCGCGAGCAGAACGTGCTCCTGATCGGCTCCGGCAGCATCACCCACAACCTCGGCGAACTGGACTGGCGGGCAGGGCCCGAGGTCATCGAGCCCTGGGCCGGTGAATTCCGCGACTGGATGGTGGAAAAGCTGGAGAACGGCGACAGCGCTGCCCTGCTCGACTACCGCACACAGGCGCCACACGCCCGACGCAGCCACCCAAGCGACGAACATCTGCTGCCGCTGTACTTCGCACACGGAGCAGGCGATGCCTTTCACGTTGAACACAGCGGATTCACCTACGGCGCACTGGGCATGGATATCTACAGTTTTGCCTGATTGCCCTGCGACCTGCCCCGCCTCAGGCAGGCCAAGAACAGAGCGATAGATATGCCTCGCGGCCAAAGCTGCTCCCGTAAAAGCAATTGATAAAAAAAGCCCCGCAAGTGCGGGGCTTTTTTCTAAGGCATCGATCAATCTTCGCGATAACGGCGCAGCTTCAGGGCCTTGCCGGCGACGCGGGTATCCTTGAGCTTGCCCAGCAGGCGGTCGATGCCGTCTTCCGGCAGCTCGATCAGGCTGAAGGTCTCGCGGATCTGGATGCGGCCGATGGCGTCACGCTGCAGACCACCCTCGTTGAGGATGGCGCCCAGCAGGTTCTTCGCGGCGATGCCGTCGCGGTTACCCAGGGCGGTACGGCAACGCACCTTGCCTTCGCTCGGCGCGGCCATCGGACGACGCTCACGGACTTCGCCACGCTCACCGCGATCATAGGAACGCTCCGAACGCTCGCCGTCACGCTCGCGGCGCTCACGCGGCTCGCGCACGGTCGGCACCAGTGGCTGCTCGCGCTCGACGCTGGCCAGATCCAGGGCCTGGCCCTTGGTCAGCTTCTTCAGCAACGCAGCAGCCAGGGCGCGCGGGCTGCAACCGATATCGGCGATCAGCTGGTCGAGCAGCGCGCCATGGCTGGCTTCGGCTTCGGCGGTCAGCGGCGCCAGGCCGGCGGTCAGTTTCTTGATGCGGGCATCGAGCACCTGTTGCGGGTTCGGCAGCTTGACCTCACCGACCTTCTGCCCGGTAACGCGCTCGATCACCTGCAGCATGCGGCGCTCGCGCGGAGTTACCAGCAGCAGAGCACGGCCATCGCGACCGGCACGGCCGGTACGGCCGATACGGTGTACGTAGGATTCCGGGTCGTACGGCATGTCGACGTTGAGCACGTGGGTAATGCGCGGTACGTCGATACCACGGGCAGCCACGTCGGTCGCGACGACGATGTCCAGACGGCCATCCTTGAGCGACTCAATCACCCGCTCACGCTGGTTCTGGGCGATATCGCCGTTCAGCGCAGCGGCCTTGTAGCCCTTGGCTTCCAGAGCGGTCGCCAGGTCCAGAGTGGCCTGCTTGGTGCGCACGAAAGCGATCAGGGCGTCGAAGTCTTCGACTTCCAGCAGACGAGTCACGGCGTTGATCTTCTGATCCGCGTGGATCATCAGGTGCGCCTGCTCGATGCGCGAGACGGTCTGGGTCTTGGCCGCGATCTTGACGTGCTTGGGCTCGCGCAGGTGCTTCTCGGCGATGGCGCGGATGGAATGCGGCAGCGTGGCGGAGAACAGCACGCTCTGGCGGCTCTCCGGCATGGCCTGGAAGATCACTTCCAGATCATCCATGAAGCCGAGCTTGAGCATCTCGTCGGCTTCGTCCAGCACCAGGTGGCGGATGGTGGTCAGCAGCTGGTCGTTGCGGCTCAGGTGGTCAACCAGGCGACCCGGAGTGGCCACGATGACCTGCGCGCCCATGCGCAGCGCCTTGAGCTGCGGGCCCATCGGGGCACCGCCGTACACGGCGACGACATTCACGCCCGGCATCTGCTTGGAATAGGTTTCGAACGCGGTGGCCACCTGCAGGGCCAGCTCGCGAGTCGGTGCCAGGATCAGCGCCTGCGGCTCGCGCTTGGCCGGGTCGATCTTGGACAGGATCGGCAGGGCGAAGGCGGCGGTTTTACCGGTACCGGTCTGGGCCTGGCCGATCATGTCGTGGCCGGCCAGGATCACCGGGATCGACTGCGCCTGAATGGGGGACGGCTCTTCGTAACCCACCGCAGTGATCGCGGAGAGAATGGAAGGGTGAAGGCCGAGGTCGGCGAAAGTGCCGGTTACTTCCTGAGTCATGGGTCTGCCTCTATGTGCATCCGCAAAGACCCAGGAGCAATGGCTGCACGTGCCGTTGAAGGACCTTGTGGGTCACCCTGGCAGCCGATAGACGGGTAATTGCGATAACGTGATGAATGAAACGTCAAGGGTAGTTCGCACAGCGAACCAGCAGCGAAGCGGAGCTTCGTGATAATTGACGAGGCCCTTTTGGCCGGGCGCGAATACTACAGGAAAAGCCGAGAGATTGGGCAGGTTTTTTGCTAGAGACTGACGACCAACCGGGCGACAGCTTGTTGTGCGGGGTCTGAGTCCTCACCTCCGGCCCCCTACTGAGGGCAGGGCAGGTCGAACTGGGTAGCCCGGATGCAATCCGGGAGCGGAGTCGCCTGCATCCCGGATTGCATCCGGGCTACAAGTAACAAGCCCCCTTTCCACCTTCCTACAGAGGCACACTCAGCTGGCCGGACGCAGCACATCCAGCAACGGTTGCAGGGAATAGCGCAGACGCGGCGCCAGAGCCTGGGCGCGCGACTGTAAACCGTCGAAATCGAGGGTCTGATCGAGGTCGGCCGGCACCAGCAGGATGACGTTGCCCTCCTTCACCGGTATTTCCCAGTAATGGCGGTGAAACAGCCCGCGCAACAGCGCGGCGCCCAGCGGTCGACCGTCATCGTTGCCCCACTGGTTGATCACCAGCCAGCCGCCCGGGTTGAGTCGCTGCTGGCAGGCTTCGAGAAACTTCCAGGCCAGGTGCGCGGCGGCCGGGCCGGTGTCGGTGTACAGGTCGACGAACAGCACATCGCAGGTTTCCGCCGTGCCGACCAGCTCCAGCGCATCGCCGATGCGAATGGTCAGGCGCGGATCATCCGCCAGGCCCAGGTGGTCGATGGCCAGACGCGGCACGTCCGGGCGCAGCTCGATCACCTCGACATCGTCGAGTTCGAGAAACTCCAGGCAGGCCTGGGTCAGGGTGCCGCCGCCCAGGCCGAGGAACAGCGCGGACTCCGGCGCCTCATGGCACAGCGCGCCGATCAGCATGGCACGGGTGTAGTCGTACTCCAGCCAGCTGGGATCACGGGTATAGGTGCAGCTCTGCTCGATGGCCTCGCCAAATTCGAGGAAGCGATAATCACCCACTTCCAGCACGCGAATAACGCCCCAGGCGTCACGCACTTCCTCCAGCAGCACTTCTTCCAGTTCCGGATTCATGCGCCCAACCCCTGGCGGAACTGCCCTGGAGTGATGCCCGTCCAGCGGCGGAAGGCCTTGGCAAAGGCACTCTCGTCGGAGAAACCCAGGGCTTCGGCCACTTCGACCAGACGCGGCGAGTCACGCAGCAGTTGCTCGGCCATCTGGTGCAGCACCTGGTCGCGCAGCAACTTGAAGCTGGTGCCCTCCTCGGCCAACTTGCGGTTGAGATGGCGACCACTGAGGTCGAGCTGCTCGGCAATGCGCTCCTTGCCCCAGCGTGGCTGCTGGCGCAGCTGCTGCTGCACCCGCGCCGCCAGGCTCTGCTGGCCGAGGCGCTGCAGCAGGTCGTCAGCCAGGCCGCGCAGATGCTCACGCATCAGCGCGTTGGCCTGAATCAGCGGCGTAGCCAGCGCGTCCCGCGCAAAGGCCAGGGAATTCTCGCCACAGGCAAACTGCAACGGGCAGCCCAGCAGTTCGATATAACGCGCCTCAGCGGCACGTGCGGCGTGGGCGAAGTGCAGCTCCAGCGGCTGGGCGCGCTCGCCGGTGATCCAGCGGGTCATGTGCGCCAGGCTGGCCAGCACCGCCTCGACCCGCTCCTCGCGGCGCACCTGGTAATGCGGCTGATAGATCAGGCGCAGCGCCTCGCCCTCCTCACGCAAGCTGAACTCACCGCCCTCGCCGACGATGGGGTAGTACTCCAGCAGCGCCTCCAGCGCCTCGCCCAGGGTTTCGCAGCTCATCAGCAGCGCACCGACCATATCCAGATGCCCGACCTGCAGGGCATTGCCCAGGCGCAGTCCGATCAGGGGGTCCTGGGCCGCGCCGCAGAAGGCTTCCCACAATTCGTCCTGGCGCGCCAGAGCGATGCGCCCCTCGCGGGCCAGATCGCGCAGGGCCTCGGGCAAGGGCAGGGTCAGGCGCTCCGCGGCCTGGAGGATGGCCTGGGCGTAGTGAACGGTGACGGAAGGCGTGCTGCTCATGAAGTCCTGAATTAACCGGGGAGCGTCCTGATTGAGCCGTTACGGCCCGGACGGGGCTGCATATGCTTGCGGAACAACTATAGAAACACAATGAGACGCCTTGCATGTACGCCATTATCGGAGCCGGCCCCATGGGTCTGGCCGCTGCCCGCCAGCTTCAGCGCTACGGTATCCCCTTTGTCGGCTTCGAACTCAACGCCGATGTCGGCGGCCTGTGGGACATCACCAACCCGCACAGCACCATGTATGAGTCGGCTCATCTGATCTCGTCCAAGGGCACCACGGCTTTCGCCGAGTTCCCCATGGCCGACTCGGTGCCGCCCTACCCGCACCATAGCCAGATCGGCCAGTACTTTCGCGACTACGCCGAGCACTTCGGCCTGCGCCAGCACTACCAGTTCAACACCCGCGTGGTACGCGTGGAACGCCTCGACCGCGGCTGGCGCCTGGTCAGCGAGCATGCAGGGCGTCAGCGCGAATGGCTGTTCGAAGGCGTGCTGATTGCCAACGGCACCCTGCACACTCCCAATCAACCGGAGCTGCCGGGCAAGTTCGCCGGTGAACTGCTGCACTCCTCGGCCTACAAGAGCGCCGAGCTCTTTGCCGGCAAGCGCGTCCTGGTGATCGGCTGCGGCAACTCGGCCTGCGACATCGCCGTCGATGCCGTGCATCGCGCCAAGTCGGTCGACCTGTCGGTACGTCGCGGCTACCACTTCCTGCCCAAGTTCATTCTCGGCAAACCCACCGACACCTTCGGTGGCGCCATCAAGCTGCCGCGCAAGCTCAAGCAGCTGATCGACGGCCTGCTGGTCCGCGTGCTGGTCGGCAAGCCCTCGCAGTACGGCCTGCCGGACCCGGACTACAAGCTCTACGAGTCGCACCCGGTACTCAATTCACTGGTCCTGCACCATCTGGGCCATGGCGACATCCAGCCGCGTGGCGACATCCTCAGCGTCAACGGCCATAGCGTGACCTTCGCCAACGGCAGCAAGGCCGACTACGACCTGATCCTGCAGGCCACCGGCTACAAACTGGATTACCCCTTCATTGACCGCAATGAACTGAACTGGCCACAGGGCGCCGGCGCGCCGCAGCTGTATCTCAACGTCTTCCACCCGCTGCATGACGACCTGTTCATGCTCGGCATGGTCGAGGCCTCCGGGCTTGGCTGGCAGGGCCGTGCCGAACAGGCCGAGCTGGTGGCCCTGGCCATCCGTCACAGGCAGTGCGCCAGCCCGGCGGCCAAGCGCTTCCGCGGCACCGTGCAGGCCCAGGCCGGCCAGCGCCTGGATGGTGGCTTCGCCTACCTCAAGCTCGACCGCATGGCCTACTACGTGCACAAGGACAGCTACCGTACCGCGCTGAAGCGACATATCGACGAGCTGCGCGCGGCGCTCGACAGCGTGCCAGCAGATGCGCCGCCCGCACAGCTGGCGCGGGAGTCCTGACATGGCACCGGTAGAGCTGCAGTTCGACCCGTCCAGCCTGGTGCTGATCAACCTGATCGTGGCGCTGATGATGTTCGGCGTGGCGCTGGACCTGCGCGCCGAAGACTTCCGCCGCGTGCTGCGCGAGCCCAAGGCGCCGGTGATCGGCCTGCTGGCGCAGTTCATCCTGCTGCCGGCGCTGACCTGCCTGGCCACCTGGGCGCTGGCCATCGAGCCGCAGCTGGCCCTGGGCATGCTGCTGGTGGCGGCCTGCCCCGGCGGCAGCTTCTCCAACATCATGACCTGGATGGCGCGCGGCAACGTCGCCGTGTCGGTGAGCATGACCGCCGTCTCCAGCCTCGCCGCCAGCGTGCTCACCCCGCTCAACTTCGGCCTCTATGCCTGGCTCAACCCGCATACCCGGCCGCTGCTCAACGAGATCGCCCTGGACCCGCTGAATCTGCTGCTGATGGTGCTGCTGGTGCTCGGCGTGCCGCTGCTGCTGGGCATGCTGATCGGCCGACGCTTCCCACAGCTGACCCTGAAGGTGGAGAAACCACTGCGGGTATTCGCGTTGCTGGTGATGCTGGGCTTTGTCGGTCTGGCTTTCGGCCGCAACTGGCAGCAGTTCCTGGAGTACTTCCACCTGTTCTTCTGGCTGGTGGTGGCGCACAACGCTTTGGCCCTGAGCTGCGGCTACCTCAGCGCGCGACTGGCCGGCCTGCCGGTCGCCGACCGCCGCGCGGTGACCCTGGAAGTCGGCATCCAGAACTCGGCGCTGGGCCTGGTGATCATCTTCACCTTCTTCCCCCAGGCCAGCGGCATGCTGCTGATCGCCGCCTTCTGGGGCTGCTGGCACCTGGTCAGCGGCCTGTCCCTGGCGCTGCTGTGGTCACGCCGCCCCCCGGCCACCTCAGAATCACCTAGTGGGAGCGGCCTTGGCCGCGATAACCCAGCATGAATCCGCATCGCGGCCAAGGCCGCTCCTACGAAGAGCCCATATACATGCGCACCGTACTGATCACCGGCGCGGCCAGCGGCCTCGGCTGGGAACTGGCCAAGGCCTGCCACGCCCGTAGCGACAACCTGCTGCTCACCGACATCGACGCCGCCGGCCTGGCCGCGCGGGTTGCCGAACTGAACAGCGACCGCGTCGAAGCACTGTCCGGGGACATCACCGATCCCGAGCTGCATCGCCAGCTGCTCGACGCCTGTCTCAGCGTATTCGGCCGCCTCGACCTGCTGCTCAACAACGCTGGCATCACTCACCGCTCACCCACCGTGCACACCGACCCTACGGTGTTCCGCAAGGTCATGGCGGTGGACTATCACGCCCCATTGGAGCTGACCCTGGCAGCCCTGCCGCTGCTGCGCGCCAGCCGCGGCCAGGTCGCCGCCATCGGCTCCATGGCCGGCTGGATGCCGGTGCTCGGCCGGGCCGGCTACTGCGCGGCGAAAAGCGCGCTGAGCCAGGCCTTCGAAGTGCTGCGCGCCGAGATCGCGCGTGACGGTATCGGCCTGCTGATGGTCTATCCGAGCTTCCTCGACACCCCTATCGACCGCAACGCCCTGGGCGCCGACGGCAAGCCGGCCGGCCACGCGCGCTCGACCATCGGCAAGATCCGTGGCGCCGACTGGATGGCCGAGGAAATCCTCAAGGGCCTGGAGCAGCGCCGCGAGCGCCTGTTCCCGGACCGCGGCAGCTGGCTGGCCAGCCTGCTCTGGCGCCTGGCGCCGAGCCTGTACTACCGCAAGATGAGCCAGCGCTTCGCCGGGGAGATGGGTTGATGGCCTTCGCTCCCTACGCCCTCGGCGGTTTCATCCTGCTGGCCTACACCCTGGAAGCCATCACCGGCTTCGGCAGCATCGTTATCGCCTTATCTCTAGGTGCATTGTTGCTGCCGATCGACCAGCTGCTGCCGGTACTGGTGCCGCTGAACATCTGCATGACCGGCTACCTGGTCAGCCGCCACTGGCGCATGATCGACCGCCGCCTGCTGCTCGGCACCATCCTGCCTGGCATGGTCGCCGGCACCCTACTCGGCTACTGGCTGCTGCCCCATCTGGACACCCAGGCGCTCAAGGTCGGCTTCGGCGCGCTGGTACTGTGGTTCGCCGGCCGCGAGCTGTGGCGTCTGCGCAACGCAAGCGCGCTGCCGGTACGGCCGACCTGGCTGACCCGCATCATCACCCTGGGCGCCGGCCTCAGCCATGGTCTGTTCGCCTCTGGCGGGCCGCTGCTGGTCTACGGCCTGGCCGGCACCCCGTTGGACAAGGCACGCCTGCGCGCCACCCTGGTGACGGTGTGGTTCACCCTCAACAGCCTGCTGACCATCGCCTTCCTGCTTGACGGCCGCCTGCTGCCGGCCCTGCCGCAGGTGGCGACCTACGCCCCGCTGTTGCTGCTCGGTATCTGGCTGGGCGAACGCCTGCACCGCCGCTTCGACGAGCGCCATTTCCGTATTGCCATCTACATCCTGCTGCTGGTCACCGGCACTCTGCTGCTGGCCCCCTGGAGACTCGTATGAGCTACGACATCATCATCAAGAACGGCCTGTACTTCGACGGCAGCGGTGCGCCAGGCGCCCTGCGCCATGTCGGCATCAAGGGCGGCAAGGTCGACGTCCTCAGCCTCAGCCCGCTGGATGAAGCAGGCTGCGCCGAGGTGATCGACGCCAGCGGCAAGTGGGTCACCCCGGGCTTCATGGAAATCCACTCGCACTACGACGCCGAAGTGATCGCCGCTCCGGCGCTGAAGGAATCGGTGCGCCATGGCGTCACCAGCGTGACCATCGGCTCCTGCTCGATCAGCATGGTGCTGGCCGACGCCGAAGACTGCTCGGACCTGTTCACCCGCGTCGAAGCCGTGCCGCGCGAGTATGTGCTGCCGATCCTGCAGGAGAAGAAGACCTGGCGCGACGCCGCCGGCTACCGCGCCTTCTACGACCAGCTGGCGCTGGGACCCAACGTCAGCTCCTTCCTCGGCCACTCCGAGCTGCGCGTGGCAGTGCTGGGCCTGGAACGCGCCACCAGCAAGATCAAGCCGACCGAAGCCGAACTACAGCGCATGGAGCAGCTGCTGGAAGAAGCACTGGACGCCGGCTGCATCGGCCTGTCGGTGATGACCACGCGCCTGGACAAGATGGACGGCGACCGCGCCTGGTCCAGCCCGCTGCCCTCGACCTTCGCCAGCTGGAAGGAATTCTCGCGCCTGTTCGCCATCCTCCGTCGCCGCGGCGCGGTGATGCAGGGCGCGCCGAACGCGGTGACCAAGGTCAACGTGTTCGCCTTCCTCTGGCAGGCCCACGGCTGGTTCCGCAAGCCGCTCAAGTGCACCATGCTGACCGCCCTGGATCTGAAGTCGCAGCCGCTGTTGCACCGCTTCACCCGCCTCTCCGGCTGGCTGGCCAACAAGGTGCTGCGCGGGCATTTCCGCTGGCAGACCCTGCCGGCGCCCTTCACCCTGCGCCTGGAAGGCCTCAACGTGAATGCCTTCGAGGAGTTCGGCGCCGGCGAAATCCTGCGCGACATAAAGGACCCGGACGAGCTGTACGCCAAGGTGCTGGAGCCCGAGTTCCGCGCCCTGTTCAAGAAGCAGGTCAAGGCCGTGCTGACCAAGGGCCTATGGCACCGCGACTTCTCCGACTGCTGGGTAACCGAGTGCCCAGACGCCAGCCTGGTCGGCAAGAACTTCAAGCAGCTCGGCCAGGCCCGCGGCCTGGACGCGGTGGACGCCTACTTCGAACTGGCCTGCCAGTACCGCGAAGAGCTGAAGTGGACCACCTGCTACGGCAACCAGCGCCTGCCGGTGATGCACAAGCTGCTGTCCAGCCCCTGGACCCACCCCGGCTTCGCCGATTCCGGCGCGCACCTACGCTCCATCGCCCAGTACAACTTCCCGCTGCGCTTCCTCAAGTACGTGCGCGACGCCCAGCTGGCCGGCACCCCGTTCATGGAGCTGAGCCAGGCGGTGCGCCGCTGCAGCGGCGACCTGGCCGACTTCATCGGCGTGGATGCCGGCTATGTCCGCGTCGGCGACCGCGCCGACCTGGTGGTGATCAATCCCGAGGGGCTGACCGACGAGCTGGACGCCATCAGCGAAGCGCCCATGGAAGTGATCGGCCTGGAGCGGGTGGTCAAGCGTAACGACGCGGCAGTCGAAGCGACCCTGATCAACGGCCGTATCGCCTACCGCCGTGGCCAGGAGTACCCGGACGATCTGGGCAAGGCCCAGGGCTACGGGCGTTTCCTCGAAGGTCGCGACGTGCTGCCACGTGCCGAGGCTGCTCGCGCTTTCCAGCCAGTCACCGCCTGACCCCGCACACGCGGCGCGCACCCGCCCTACAACGACGTAGCCCGGATAAAACCCGGAAAGCAGGCAGCTCCGCTACCCCGGATTACATCCGGGCTACGACAAGTGCAGATCAACCAGGGAAAACCTTTCCCCGGTTGCACACGGAGAATCAAGGCTCCGCAGAGGAGTTGAGCTATTCCTGGGAGGGAACCATCGAGGCGCCGCCAAGAGCGCCATTGCTGTACCGGACGCGAGTCTTCCAGCCACGTATTCGGAAGACCAGCGCACCATTACGTATCCGTCTGGGGCCTGCCTGCCGGCAGCCAGGCTTTCGCCAACAGCCAGGCCCCGCGGATACCCATTCCACTACAGAACTGCAGCCCTCTACGCCTGACAGCTACCTGCCTGGCCGCTAGCGCAGTGCTTATGCAGCATCCGATCGCGCCCCTGTTGCTTGGCCTGATAGAGCAGACGATCGACCGCATCGACAAAGGTCAGCGGCGAGTCGCCGGCCTCGGGGATGATGGTGCCGACACCCAGGCTGAGGGTCAGCAGCTGTGCCACTCCTGACTGCTCGTGGGGGATACGCAGGCGACCAATCAGCTTGCGACAACGTTCGGCGATCTTCTTCGCCGACTCGCCGTCGGTTTCAGGCAGCACCAGCACGAACTCCTCGCCACCAAAACGGGCCACGCAATCACGCGGGCGTGCGGCCGCCTCCTCCAGCGCCTCGGCGACGCGGCGCAGGCAGTCATCACCCTGAATGTGGCCATAGTGATCGTTGAACTGCTTGAAATAGTCGATATCCAGCAGGATCAGCGATAGCGGCCGGCGGGTGCGCTGGGCGCTGGCCCACTCCACTTCCAGCACGGAATCGAACATGCGCCGGTTGTTGATGCCGGTCAGACCGTCCTTGTAGGAGTACTCCTCCAGTTGCTTCTGCAGCGCCAGCAACTGTTCCTCGGTTTTCTTGCGTTCGCTGATGTCGAACATGAAGCCGACCAGCGCCTCGGTCTCGCCGGCTGCATTGCGCAGCACATGCACCACGTCGCGAATCCATACATAGCGACCGTCTGCCGTCAGAGCGCGGTAGTCAGCCTCGTGGTCGATACCGCTCTGCGACTGGGCGATGCAGAAACTCACCACCCGCTCGCGATCTTCCTCGTGAATACGCTCGGCCCAGTCATTGGCACTGATCCAGCTCTGCTGGGTCCAGCCCAGCAACGGTTCGATCTGCGGGCCGATATAAGCGAAGGTCATGCTCGCCCAGTCGATCTTCCAGGGGATCGCCTTGGTCGACTCCAGCAAGGTCTTGTACACGGCACTGTCGGCCTGGAGGGGATCGTTCATGACAGCGATTCCGCAGAAAGGAGTAATGGCCAAAGGCTATGCCCGATGCGGGCTAGAAGTCTACCTTGCCCCGCCCGGCCTTGATCGCACCACGCTTGGCCTTGCCCTCCAGGCGGCGCTTTTTCGAGCCCAGGGTGGGTTTGGTCGGGCGGCGTGCCTTCTCGGTCTTGCCAGCACTGCGGATCAGCTCGGCCAGACGTTCCAGGGCGTCGGCGCGGTTCTGCTCCTGAGTGCGGTACTGCTGGGCCTTGATGATCACCACGCCGCCCTCGGTGATGCGGCTGTCACGCAGCGCCAGCAGGCGCTCCTTGTAGAACGGCGGCAGCGAGGAAGCCTGGCTGTCGAAGCGCAAATGCACGGCGCTGGATACCTTGTTGACGTTCTGCCCACCGGCGCCCTGGGCGCGGATGGCCGTCAGTTCGACCTCGGCGTCAGGCAGATGAACGCTGTTGGAAATCACCAGCATGGCGGCAACTTGCAAGGGAAAGGAAGCCAAGGATAACCCGAGCCTCGGGGCGAAACCCGGAGCGAACCGGCCACAAGCGCATAAAGGGCTTGAATGGATTATTTGATAATTATAATTAATCTTTAAATATCAAACGCTTATATAGATATTTTAGATATCCAGGGTTGCCATGCACGTCTGCATTCCTTAGGGTAAAAAGCATGTGGCCTCAGATCGCACCCATCAGCTCGCTGCTGAGCGGAGTCGCACTGCTTCTGCTCGGTAATGGCCTGCTCAACACTTTGCTCACTTTGAAGGGGGCGGCCGAAGGGTACTCGACGACCATGCTCGGACTGATCATGTCCGGCTACTTCGCGGGCTTCTTCATCGGCATCTGGGTCGGAGCCCCGCTGGTCAAACGGGTCGGCCACATCCGCGCCTTCGCCTTCTGCTGTGCCCTCGCCGCCATTTCCGCCCTGCTCCATATTTTGATCGTGCACCCCTGGGTCTGGCTGCTGCTGCGGGTGCTCTACGGCATTGCCCTGATCAGCCTGTACATGGTGATCGAAAGCTGGCTCAACGCACGGGCCAGTAGCGAGAATCGCGGCAAGATCTTCGCCCTGTACATGGCCGTCAACCTCGGCGCCCTGGCTCTCGGCCAGCAGTTCCTGCACTTCGACACCAGCCTGGGCTTCGCCCTGTTCGCCGTCGCCGCCATCTTTATCGTTTCAGCCCTGATGCCGGTAACCCTGACCCGTCAGATGCAGCCCAGTCTGCCGGAAACGCCAAGTAGCAACCTGCGCGAACTGTTCGGCATTGCCCCGCTGGCACTGGCGGCCTCCGGTCTTTCCGGCCTGTCGCTGAGCGGGTTCTGGGGCATGGCCCCGGCCTATGCCAACCTGCTCGGCTTCGACGCTGGCGGTGTCGGCCTGCTGATGACAGCCACCATTCTCGGCGGCGCATTGCTGCAGTGGCCCATCGGCCGCTTCTCCGATAGCCATGACCGACGCTGGGTAATGTTCTGGGTCGTGACTCTGGCCGTGGCCGCAGCGCTGGCCATGGCACTGGCGCCCGCCGGCAAGCTGCTGCTCGGCCTGTTCTTCCTCTGGGGCGGGCTGTCCTTCGCCATCTACCCCCTGGGCGTGGCGCAGCTGATCGACCAGTTGCATCCGGACGAGATTCTCGCCGGTTCCGGCAGCCTGCTGCTGGTCAACGGCGTTGGCGCGGCCTGCGGGCCGCTGCTGGTCGGCGTGCTGATGGAGCAGTTCGGCGCCGTGGCGCTGCCGCTGTACTTCGCCACGACCCTGGCCTTGCTGGCCGGTTACACCCTTTACCGCCTGCGCCATGTCAGCGACCTGGTCAGCGGCGACCAGGCCCACTTCATGCCCATGCTGCGCACCAGTCCGACCGTGCTCGAACTGATGCCCGATGCGCCGCCACAGGAGCACCCCGAAAACACGTCTACCTGACGTCCTAAGGCTGCTTCGGCAAGGCCCGGAGCCTATCCCAAGCAGCCAGAACCAGGCCCCACGCGGGCCACGTTGGAGAAACACACCATGCTACTCGCCACCGATTTGGACGGAACCTTTCTCGCCGGCGACCCGGAAGACCGCCTCAGTCTCTATCAGACCATCGTCGCGCACCCGGAAATCCGCCTCGCCTACGTCACCGGGCGCAGCCTGGAAGCGGTGCTGCCACTGCTGGCCGACCCCACCCTGCCCCATCCTGACTTCATCATCGCCGACGTCGGCGCCAGCCTCTACGACGGCCAGACCCTGCAACCGCTGCAGCCGCTGCAAGGGCAGATCGACCTGCGCTGGCCTGGCGAGTCGCAAGTCGCCCAGGCCCTGGCTGGCTTCCCCGACCTGGAGCGCCAGGATGTGCCCCAGGCTCGCCGCTGCTCTTACTTCTGCAGCCCGGAGCGCGCCGCAGACCCAGCCCTGCGCGTCATTGCCGACCAACTGGACTGTGACCTGCTGTATTCAGCCGATCTTTACCTCGACTTCCTCCCGCGCGGCGTGAACAAGGGTTCGAGCCTGCAGGCCCTGGCCGACTGGCTGGGCCTGGAGCACGACCAGGTGCTGGCGGCCGGCGATACCCTGAATGATCTATCCATGCTCAGCTCCACCTTCAAGGGTGTCTGCGTCGGTGCCTCGGAGCCTGGCCTGCTGGAAGCCACCAATCATCATTCACGCACCCTGCACGCCACTCGCACGGGTTGCGGCGGCATTCTCGAAGCCTTCGCTCATTTCGGTTTCCTCGGCGAGCACGGTATCGCCGCCGAACGGCGCCAGGCCGCTCAGCCGGGCAAAGCCGACCTGGTGATCGTCTACCATCGCTTGCCCTACGAGGAATATCGCGGCAATGACGGCAAGTTGCAGCGCCGCCGCCCCACCTCGCCCAACGGCATCATCCCCACCCTGCTGAGTTTCTTCGCCGATGGCCGCAAAGGTTCCTGGGTAGCCTGGGCCGTCCATGAAGAGGACCACCAGGAATCCTTCGACACCCATACCACGGTGGATGCCGAGCGCTACCCGAAGCTGACCGCCGCGCGGGTGCCGCTGAGCAAGGAAAAGGTCGACATCTTCTACAAGCGCTTCTCCAAGGAAGCCTTCTGGCCGACCCTGCATACCTTCTGGGAGCGCGCCAGCTTCAACGAGGATGACTGGCTGGTGTTCTGCGAGGTCAACCGCGCCTTTGCCGAACGTACCGCACTGGAGGCGGCCGAAGGTGCCGTGGTCTGGCTGCACGACTACAACCTGTGGATGGTGCCGGCGTACCTGCGTGAGCTGCGCCCGGACCTGCGCATCGCCTTCTTCCACCACACCTACTTCCCATCGGCCGACGTCTTCAACGTGGTGCCCTGGCGCCGGCAGATCGTCGGTAGCCTGCTGCAATGCGACTACATCGGCTTCCATATTCCTCGTCAGGTAGAAAACTTCGTCGATGTGGCACGCGGCGTGTTCCCGCTGAAAACGCTGGAACGGCAAAACTGCGCCCCGCGCTTCCTCACCTACGGCTGCGCCGTGGGCCTGGAGCGCATGACCACGGCCCTGGACACTGGCACTCGTACGGTACGCCTCGGCGCCCACCCGGTCGGTCTGGATATCGAACGGGTACGCACTGCCCTGGAGGCTCCGAAGATTCAGGAGCTGATGGGCCGCCTGCGCGAGGAGCTGGCCGGGGTCAAACTGATTCTCTCGGTGGAACGCCTCGACTACACCAAAGGCATTCTGGAAAAGCTCAACGCCTACGAGCGCCTGCTGGCCGACAATCCCGAGCTGCTCGGCAAGGTGACCCTGGTGACCGTCTGCGTACCCGCCGCCAAGGAGATGACCATCTACGATGAGCTGCAAAACCAGATCGAGCAGGCAGTAGGACGCATCAACGGCCGCTTCGCCCGCATCGGCTGGACACCACTGCAGTTCTTCTTCCGCAGCCTGCCATTCGAGGAAGTCAGCGCCTGGTACGCCATGGCCGACGTCATGTGGATCACCCCGCTGCGCGACGGCCTCAACCTGGTGGCCAAGGAATTCGTCGCCGCCCAGGGCCTGCTCGGCGGCAGTGGTGTACTGGTGCTATCGGAGTTCGCCGGCGCCGCCGCCGAACTCAAGGGAGCGCTGCTGACCAACCCGCATGACCCGGTGGACCTGACCCAGACCTGCTACCTGGCCCTCAATCTGCCCAAGGCCGAAGCCCAGGCCCGCCTGCGCGAGTTGTTCGATACCGTCAACTACAACGACATCCGTCGCTGGGGCGACGACTTCCTCGGCGCTCTGGGCCTGAGCAGCGGCGAGACACCGCTGGAGCTGGTGAGCTGACTCAGCCGGGCTGACAGTCACCGGAGCAATTGACCATCCACTGCACGCCGAAGCGGTCGGTGAGCATGGCGAAGCCCTCGGCCCAGAAGGTGCGTTGCAGTTCCATCTGCACCGAACCCTGGGCCGCCAGCTCGCGGTACAGACGCTCGGCCTGCGTCATATCCTCAGCCTGGATCGAGATATGGCAGCCCTTGACGCCGTCGTGGGCATCGCCCGGCATGCAATCCGACCCCATCAGCAGCTCACCGCCGGCATTCAGGCTGGCGTGCATGGTGCGGTCGCGGTGCTCGGCCGGCACCTCGCCACAGTCCGGATTGTCGGCAAAGGGCATCACCATCAGTTCGCCACCGAAGACCTGCTGGTAGAAGCGGAAGGCCTCGGCACAATTGCCATCGAAGATCAGGTAGGCATGGATTTTCATCGTGTCGTCTCCTTATTCGGCGGCAATGCGAGCACGCAGGCGTTCTTCCTGCTCACGCAGCTCGGGAGTGAACTCTTCGCCAAAGTCCGCGGCCTCGAATACCTGGCGGATCTCGATCTCCGAATCCCCCGGCATCGGGTTGGGGCAGCGCTTGACCCACTCGATGCACTCGGCCAGCGAAGCCACTTCCCATAGCCAGAAACCGGCAATCAGCTCCTTGGTCTCGGCAAACGGGCCATCGATCACGCTGCGGTTGCTTCCGGAGAAGCGCACACGGGCGCCCTTGCTGCTGGGCTGAAGGCCCTCGCCGGCCTTCATCACACCGGCCGCGACCAGCTCCTCGTTGTATCGGCCCATGGCCGCCAGCAGCTCCTCGCTGGGCATGACACCGGCTTCCGAATCGGCAGTGGCCTTGACTATCACCATGAAACGCATCGTCTTTCTCCCTGGTTTGACGCCCGCCACAGCGGCGGGTCTGTCCATTGGTCGAACGACAGTCAAGCAGATCGACAGGGGGCCGGAAAAAATCGATCAACAGGTCAAGCAGATTGCACTTGGGGAAGAGCCGCCAG
>JAYQUJ010000047.1:0-29063 GCA_038147895.1 Pseudomonas sp. | reverse complement strand
GTTTTCAGTCGGCAGAACAGCCTCTACTGGGTCAGTTTTCGGTCAGCGGCAACACCTTCGGCCTCATCGAGGCCGGTACGCAGGGTAATGACGCGTTCCGTTTGAGGGTCGTAGCGCAGCAGTCGACCGTCGCCGTGGAGATCCTCTACGGCATAAAGGTAGTGGCCATCTGTAGCCAAGCCTTCAACGCTGTTTGCGCTGAATAGCTCATGTGTTCCGTGGTTATCCATCAGAAGGACAGGGTGCTCACCTTGCTCTTGGCTGAGGGCGACGCCTCCTTGATAGCGGACCATTCCATCAGGCTTAGACAGTCCTAGCTCTACCGCACTTAGTTTCTGGTCTGGAGCCAGTCGCAGTATGCGGCCTTCACCGTTCTGCATCTCTTGGCTTATGTAGAGCCCTCTTTTGTCGTCAGCAACCAATGCACTAACCCGTTCAACGGCATCTAGCCGTACGCTGTAGTCCCAGCCTGAGGCTGCGGTCACGGGGTACAGGTGTCGCCATGCGGGGAGCGCAGCGACGGCGAGAAGCAGGAGCAGGGCTATTGATATTCGATGTGACCAGATCCAGGTGAGTGGTCGCAGTAGATGCTCTGCATTCGCCCAGGGCAATATCGGGCGGTGTGCGATGGAGGGAGTTTCAGGGCTCATACGTAGCTCCTATAGGTGCATTCCCACATGCTCAGGACTCCTTGCGGAGCACATAGATACGCCAGGTTGCGTAACCTGGTGCTAGGTCCATGTGGGTCAAAATTTGGAAGCCGACACTGCGAAACTCAGTTTCTATCTGCTCTTTTGCAACTACCTGGCGGCACATGCCGTGGCCTGCGCGTAATAGAAAGCGCAGTGGTTTCCAAGCGGCTTTCCCATCTATCCAAAGCGACAGGATTACCGTGTCGCGTGTAACACGATGGAGCTCTCGGAGCAGAGCCAGGCGTTGGTCGGCCGATTCAACCTGCTGCAGTAGATGCATGCAGAAAATAGAGTCGACGGCGTTTTCTCCCAGCTGGATAGCTGATGCAGTGGACTGCAGTGCGCAGACTTGTTCAGGGATGCCTACTGAGTGATTTTCCTGCGCTTGAGCCAGCTGCTCTGCCGAGCTGTAGGCTGCGAGCACCAATCGATTTGGGTGACTGGTTAGCAGCGCCCAATAAGTGCCCACACAGCTGGATAGATCGAGGACAAGATTGGGGTCGCCGGCGGCGCGGAGTGCTCGACGAGCCATCCTGTTCTTGCGCCACAGCACGAAGCGGTCAGCGACACCAATGTCAGGTAGTTGGTGATTAGGCTGATGGAGTGGATCGCGTTGGTGTGAGAGATCCAACTCGACTAGTTTCGAACTTGTTTGCGACATGAGCTCTAGCTCCGAGATTGGCAAGATGGTGCCAATCTACGGAGGTAGTTGTCGGCGGGGCGTTAAAAGGCCGTGAAAAAAGTGTCAAGCCTTCTCTGATAGAACAATCGAGAAGCGGCTCCCTATTTTTTCTTGTGACTCAACCAGGATCTTCCAGCCTTTTTGCTGACAGATTCGTCTGACTATAGACAGGCCAAGTCCAAGACCTTCGCCCCTTGCCGATTCGCCTCGAACAAATGAGTTGAAGATCCTCTCACGGTCGTTTTGCGAAATCCCCGGGCCAGTATCTTCGACACGAAAGCCCCCTGCCTCCACGATCAAACGCACTTCACCTGTTTCTGTGTAATGCAGTGCATTGCGTAGCAGGTTGGACATTACTGTGCGTAGCAGGGCTGAGTCGTAGAGCTCGTTGTTATCAAGCTCACCCAGCAGATGGAAGGAGAGGCCTTTCTCTTCGAAGTGAGGTCCCCATTGACGTGCCTGCTCAACCGCCAACTCACTAAGTGATTTCTCCTCGGTCAGGCTGGTCTGCCCAAGGCCGGCACGCGCCAGTTGCAGAAAAGTCTGCACCAGATCTTTCATGTCTGTGCCGGCACGACTAATCCGGTCAACCTGGGACTGCTCATGCTCGGTCAGTCTAGGGGAAGTGGATAACAGCTCGCAGGAGCTAGAGATCACCATCAGCGGAGTGCGCAATTCATGGCTGACGTCACTGGTGAAGAGGCGTTCTCGCTCGAGTGAGTGTCGCAGTTGCCCGAGTGTCTCATCGAAGGCCGCGGCCAATCGGCCAACCTCATCATCCGGGTAGTCGGGGGCAAGCTTGGGGGCCATCGGTAGCAACTGGTCCCTGTGGCGTACTTGTTGAGCAAGTCGCCGCACAGGCGTCATTACTCGCCTTGCCAGCAGGCGTCCCAGCCCCCAGGCTCCAACGACGCTTAACAGGAAACCGCCCAGCACGACATCGAACAGTGCTTGCTCGCGAGCTTCAAACTCATGCTGCTCCTGTTCAAGAATGTCCTGATGCCCCTCATGGCTACGTTTGAATACGTAGTAGGCCTCACTGTTGGTAGCCACTACCTCTGAAAATCCATCGGGTAGGTGCGCGTACTGAGCGGGTAGGTTCTTGTTCCTAGAGCTGTAGTACTTCGTACTGGCGTCGATCCAGGCGGGCTCAATGCCCTTGGCCTCCTGGCGCATGGCGAACTCGAGCTCGTGGCTGAGCTCCTCGGAGACAAGATGCTCTTCTATAAAGTGCACGATCGCCACGATGCCTAGAGAGAAGGTGCCACTGACGATCAATGTCATCAGCGCAAAGGCAATGACAATTCGGCGCTCAAGAGGCTGCTTATTTGGCGACTGCATGCGGCGCTCCATGTTTGCGGTCGTGGGTTAGTGCCGCTTGGCACTCACAGACCCTGATTGGTCTGATGGACATACTTCCTATAGCAGGAGAGCACGGTGAAGGTTCCGCCTCATGGCAAGCCATTGGCCTACCTTCGCAAATTCTTCGGGGATGCGCTGACGAAGCTCGTGATGCAGAGCGCAGCATTTACGGACCGACAAGCTGCGGGTGGAAGGCTGTGTGCACTTTGAGCATCTGTGGGAGGAGAGGGCTAGGCAGAATAAATTGAGACTTTAGGCTGCCATTTATAAAAGAATCGTGAAAAAAACCTAAAATAAGCGTGATATCAGCGACTTCTGACCCTGCTGGAGATGAGTGCGATAACTCTCCCTGGCTTCGCTCTAGGTCGCTCGAAAGCATTGATCTAGAGCGGATAATCCTCTGGTTTGATGCTTATTTGGTTCTGGATATTTGCTGTGTATAGAACGCTCAGCAGACTGTTAAACCAACGAATTCTTCACAAACTCCAGACGTTGTCTTCACATCCCCGTCCCTAGGCTGCGCTCCAACTTTCAAGTGCAGTTCCTGGGGGACCTAAGTGTCTACTTCTCCGCTACATTCTCTTACCCAACGCCTTAGCAGTTGGCGCTTCAGGGCGACGCCCAGCAAGCTGGTTTTGATAGTCGCAGCGTGGCTAATGCTGACGGCAAACTGGTCTTTCTGGCGTGTTGTCTGGGATGGGGTTAGTGGCTGGGGTAACGGGAACATCCTGTTTCTGGCCAGCCTGCCAATCTTCGTGCTGTGCTGGCTTTACCTATTGCTCAGCCTGCTGGCATGGGGGCGGTTAAGTAAGCCGGTACTCTGCATGTTGGTTCTGGTTTCTGCAGGTGCGGGCTATTTCATGAATACCTACGGCATCGTGATTGATTATTCGATGCTGACCAATGTGGTACAGACCGATCAGGCAGAGGCGCTTGACCTGGTCAATGGGCGCCTGATTGCCTGGATTGCATGTTTTGGCGTGGTTCCAGCGCTACTAATTCTGCGCACTCAGCTGACCTCGCGTGGTTGGAAGCGTGAGGTCTCTGCCAAATTAGGTGGTATGGGTGTAGCGACCGTTTGCCTGCTAGCGGTCGCCTTCGCTTTTTACCAACCTTACGCCTCACTAATCCGCAATCACCGCGAGGTTCGTTTGTTGCTTGTCCCATCGAATGTGGTGGCGGCAGCACATGGCTATCTCAAACGTGAGTTAGCAAGCCCAACTAAATTGGAGCTCGTCGGCGAGGATGCCCATCGCGTTGCCCGAGCAGGCTCTGGTGGGAAGCCTCGTGTGACTGTGGTCGTGGTTGGTGAAACGGCGCGCGCTGCCAACTTTTCCCTTAATGGCTACGCCCGTGAGACCAACCCGGAGCTAGGGCTGCGTGGCGTGGTGAATTTCCCTAAGACTACTTCGTGCGGTACCTCAACAGCCGTTTCTGTGCCGTGCATGTTCCTCGACGTGGGGCATGACAACTACAAGGACAGCATGGCGGGGAACCGTGAGGGGCTGCTGGATGTGTTGCAGAGAGCCGGGGTCGAAGTGCTTTGGCGTGACAACAATTCCGGGTGCAAGGGTGCCTGTGATCGAGTACCCCATGAAGATCTATCGAATCTGGACGTTCCAACGCTATGTGCCGAGGGAGAGTGTCAGGATGAGATCTTGCTGTATGACCTACAACGCTACCTTGATCAGTTGAATAAGGACGCGGTAATCGTATTGCATATGAAGGGCAGCCATGGGCCTGCTTACTACAAGCGCTATCCCAAGGCTTTTGAGACGTTCACTCCGGTGTGCGAGAGCAACCAGCTAGACCAATGCTCTCGAGAAAGCATTGTGAATGCATACGACAACAGTATTACCTACACGGACTACGTGTTGTCCGCGGCCATCGATCTACTGCAAAGCAACTCGAAGCGCTTGGACACCGCCATGCTTTATGTCTCTGACCATGGTGAGTCCTTGGGGGAGGGTGGGATCTACCTGCACGGTCTACCTTATGCGATGGCGCCTAGCGAGCAGACCCATGTCCCAATGGTTCTGTGGTTGTCCAGCGGCATGGAAGAGAGTAGTGGGGTGAGCAGTCAGTGCATGAAGCAGCATGCTGAGACGGAGGTGTCCCAGGACTATCTGTTCCACTCGGTGCTCAGCTTGATGCAGGTGAAGACCTCTGCATACCAGCGAGATCTAGATCTGTTTCTTCCCTGCCAGGCTGAGCGCACAGCTCAAGCTGATTAACTGAGGCTGGCATCCAAAGGGGCAGGTAGGGGTAGTCGGTTGTTCCGATACCACGCTAGAGATCAAGGACAGAGTTGTTCGAGGGTGATGCTTTGCAGCGTATCCGTCCGGCCAACTCACCTTCCGAACTCCAGCATTAAGGACGATGGTGTCCGCGTATTTTTAAGCGGACGCGATAGCCCTTATCGCCGGGATTTCCATGCGCCAACGAAGCTCTTACCCCAAACCGTTCAAGGCCCAGGTTGTTCAGGAGTGCCTGCAACCCGGTGCGACCGTTTCCAGCGTTGCCATCCGCCACGGCATCAATGCCAACGTCATTCGCAAGTGGCTACCGCTTTATCGAGATCAACTGCCAGCGGCGTTGCCGGCGTTCGTTCCTGCGAGAGTTACGCCAAAACGACCAGTTGAACCAGCTGTGATTATCGAGCTACCGCTGGGCGAGCAATCGATCACAGTGAAATGGCCAGCTTCCGATCCTGAAGGATGCGCCCGCTTTGTCCGGGGGCTCGCCCAGTGATCCGTATCGATAGTATCTGGCTCGCCACCGAACCCATGGATATGCGCGCGGGCACTGAAACCGCGTTGGCCCGCGTGGTGGCGGTGTTCGGTGCGGCGAAGCCGCACTGCGCCTATCTGTTCGCCAATCGCCGCGCCAACCGCATGAAAGTCCTGGTGCATGACGGCGTGGGTATCTGGCTGGCCGCGCGGCGATTGAACCAGGGCAAGTTTCACTGGCCAGGCATCCGCCACGGCTCGGAAGTTGAACTCGACACCGAGCAACTTCAGGCGTTGGTACTGGGGCTGCCCTGGCAGCGGGTCGGTGCGGGCGGCGCGATCACAGTGCTGTAGCACCGGCTATTAGCCCATCGGTGTATCTGCGCAGAGCGTCTGCTCTGGCACAATCAGCAGCATGAACTCCTCGCCCAATCTCGACCAACTGACAGCTGAGCAACTGCGCACACTGGCCGCGCAGTTGCTGACGCAGGTCGACGTGATGGGCAAGAAAATCCACCGTGATCAAACCATCATTGAGCAGCTCACACACGAAATCGCTTGGTACAAACGGCACAAGTTTGCCAAGCGTAGCGAGCAACTGAGCCCTGACCAGGGTAGCTTGCTGGACGACCTGCTCGACACTGACATCGCCGCCATCGAGGCGGAGCTGAAAGCTGTCAATCCCCCGGTTGCTCCAGCCGAACCCCGCCAACAGCCCAAGCGCACACCGCTGCCGGCACAATTTCCGCGCACCGTGATCCGCCACGAACCGGAGAACACCCAATGCGCCTGCGGCTGCCAGCTGCAACGCATCGGTGAAGGCTGAATCGCCCCAGGTTTTCTAGACACTCTCCAAGCTCTGGAAATAGCGCTTTTCAAA
The DNA here is from genome assembly GCA_038147895.1 of Pseudomonas sp. Classification (GTDB taxonomy): domain Bacteria; phylum Pseudomonadota; class Gammaproteobacteria; order Pseudomonadales; family Pseudomonadaceae; genus Aquipseudomonas. Next base: position 22,718 of record JAYQUJ010000047.1, on the reverse strand, counting down.
CTCCACTGGCGATAGCTGCATAGCGCTGCTGTGCCGGCGCTTGGGGTTATAAAACATCTCGATGTAATCGAACACATCACTGCGGGCTTCTTCGCGGGTGCCGTAGGTTTTCCGTCGGATGCGTTCCCGCTTCAGCAACTGGAAAAAGCTTTCCGCGACCGCGTTGTCGTGGCAGTTGCCGCGTCGACTCATGCTGCTGATCAGGTTGTTGGCCTTGAGGAAACTCTGCCAGTCCGAGCTGCTGAACTGGCTGCCCTGGTCGGAGTGGATCATCACTTCCTGCTTGGGCTTTCGCCGCCACACCGCCATCAACAGGGCATCAATGGCCAGGTCGCTGCACATCCGTGGCTTCATCGACCAGCCAATCACTTGGCGCGAAAACAGATCCAGTACCACCGCCAAGTACAACCAACCCTCATAGGTGCGGATGTAAGTGATGTCGGTGACCCAGACCTTGTTCGGTTCACTGACGTTGAACTTCCGCTCCAGACGGTTGGGCGAGGTCACAGTCGGCTTGCCACCATAGTACCCGGGGCGCCGACGATAACCGGTCTGCGAGCGCAGTCCCTCTCCCCGCATCAGGCGAGCCACGCGGTGCCGACCACAAGACTCGCCCAGCTCACGCAGGTCGTCGTGGATCTTGCGGTAGCCGTAGACCCCGCCGCTTTCCAACCAGGCATGCTTGATCAATCCGAGCAGACGCTGATCCTCCTTGGCGCGTGCAGATTTCGGCTCGGCCAGCCAGGCGTAGTAACCGCTGGGATGTACCTGGAGGGTCTGGCAGAGGCGCCGCACCGGGTACTCCACCGACAGCTTGCTGATAACGGCGTACTTCAGCCGGACTCCTTGGCAAAGTACGCGGCGGCCTTTTTTAGGATGTCTCGCTCTTCGGTCACTCGCTTGAGTTCAGCGCGCAAACGACGCAGTTCGGCTTGCTGATCATCTACCTGCTGCCGCTGTACTTGGGGCTTGCTGTAGCGCTTTACCCAGGCGTACAGGCTATGTGCGGACACACCTACTCACCTCGGGGGAGTATGGAGAGAGATGGCATCGGAACACCTAAAACGATACTGTATGAACAAACAGTATTTGAGATGATCCGACGCCGGTCAATCAGAACCGGAAGAGACGCCGACAGGTGGAGTGGACGGTCTCAGTCCTCGACCAACTCAGCGCGGCTGATCTGGATCTGCTTCGGCGCCTCGATGCCCACGCGGATATGCCCGTTGTGCTGACCTCGATGCATGTGGATGGTGATGCCATCGCGCAGTAGCAGCGCGAGTAGTTTCTCAGTGTCGACGCCGGGGTCGATGGTGAGGCGGATGGTCTCGCCTTCGCGGCGAGTGACGGTCAGAAATCCCATGGCGAAATCCTTTTCCGGTTGGGGAATGTGCGTCCTGCGCGAGCAGTCTAGAACAGGAAGACGAGCACCAAATGTGCAGCTGCGCGCAGCTCGAGGAGGTAGTCGATGTGCGGAGGTGTTGAGGCCCGCGAGGCTGAGAAGGTCTGGAAAATCTACTTCCCCAATCCCAAGGCAGCCCTACCAGTGCTTCTGGAAGGCTCCGGCCAGCTCGATTGGATTCAGTGGGGCCGGCGCAAGGAAGAGCCTGGCGAAGGTCCACCTGGTGGCTGGGCAAGGCTCAGCACTGTGCAGGCCGGCGGGTGGGCCAAGTATCGGCCGCGGCAAGGGCTGGCAATGGTGCAGCGCTTCATGGAGAAGGACGGTCATCCGGGCGACAAGAACCGACAGTCCCACTGGTTCGATGTGCCGGAGGGCTCCGCTTTGGAGTGCTTGGTCATTGGGGAGGGCGAGCAGCGCCGGGTGTATATCGTGACTACCAACGCACCGGCTGAGTACACCTGGATTCATGATCGATGGCCGCTTCTCGCAGGTAGCTGCTAGCCCTTGGGTATCGCTCCGAGCGACAAGGTGACTGGGCAGTCAGTGACATTATGAATTTTCGCATAATTCCACATAATTCTCATGATGAGGCTTCGATTGCCAGGACTCCTGGCTTGCGCGGTGATTAATTGTCGATTCTCCTGGTTATGCGCTCGTTCCTGTCCTCCTGCGACTTTATAGAGAATTATTCCAGGGCGATAATTATTGGCCTGGAATAATTCTCTATAAAAGGCTGGGGCAACCGGTTGATCACCTATCGGCCTTGCCCATGGCGGATCATGTTGTGTGGAGAGAGCTAATGCGGGGCGATGCCACGCGGCAGCTACCGGCTGTCGGTTAAAGCTGAGATTGTCCCTTCTCGATTTCGCCGAGTACTCTATCGCCCCTTGCAACGGCTCGAGCTCGATTAATCTGAGCGTCTCTAGTGAGAGCAGGATCACTGAAGGCTCAGCCGTTGAGCGCATCAGCTATAGTCGCCTAAAGGCAGTTGGTCAGGAGACTCACTTCCGAATGAATCCGTCTGACAAGCTGGGCGACCATTTAGAACATTGGAGATTGGGATGACAAAGCCTGTTGCCGTCGCAAACTGGTTTGTGAACAACCTAAGCGACCATGCGGCTGGCGAGGTCGTAACGCATCTGCAGGTGCAGAAGCTTCTCTACTTCGCGCAAGCTTGGCATTTGATGGCCTTAGATCGGCCATTGTTTGATGAAGACATGCAAGCATGGCCTCATGGTCCGGTAGTACCTTCCGTTTGGCACGAATTTAAGCGCTACGGCTGGCAACCGATCGTACCTGGTGGCGCATCCGAAGGTATTGATGCGGACTCTCTTAATATATTGGAGCAGGTTCGCGATGCTTACGGCTCATTTGCTGCCAAGAAGCTTGAAGCTATGACTCACTCCGAGCGTCCTTGGATCAGCGCCCGCGGCGGCCGCGACCCTGAGGAGCGTTGCGAGGAAGTGATTTCAAAGGACTCAATTCTTAGCTTCTATAAGGAGGTTTACGGGGAGTTGGAAGATGGTGAAGAAACTACCCAAGGATAAAATACACCAGCAAGCACAGTCCGCTAGCAAGCTATCTCCCATTGAAGAGAAAGTCTTTTCTCTTAATAACACAATGAACGGCGGCTCGGCTGACAATGAAAACCCATTTGTCACACTAAAATATTTTTGCAACGCCTTTGAGTGCTTTTCTGCATGGGAGAAAGATGAGCTCAAAAGTTTCAGCGACTTTATTTCTGCGCTTCGCGATCGAACCTGGCGCCAGGTTTTAGAAACCAGCGGGAAAGGCGATAACAAAGCCGGTTTAGCCTATACGCAGTACGATATAGCCACTATAAAAAATGGCGCCGAAGAACATCTGAAGAGAGTGCGAAAGCAGATCGGAGACGACATCACATTCTTCGAACTACGAGTGAACCAAAAAATGCGCGTTCATGGTTTTCGAGCAAAAGCCGCATTCTTTTTAGTTCTACTGGATCGCGAGCATCGAGTTTTTCCTTCCTGAGCCAAACCGCCAAGTGGCAGGTTTTCTCTACCACGCTTTCTCTAAGCGTAGAGTTCTATCGGTATAGCATTCGTTCTGACCAACCGCCGCTCGCAGCAGCTAGTAAAAAGCCAGGCAATACCTGGCTTTTTCATCCAACGAGATAGGCCCTACTGCAACCAGCCTTGAACCTTCGCAGCCCCGTACTTGTCTTTCCAAGCCTTCAGCACTTTATTGTTGCCGCCTTTGGTTTCTACAATCTCGCCAGTTTCTTCGTTTTTGTAAACTTTGAGCTGGCGCTGACGGCGGTTTCCTCTAGTGGTAGGAACAGGTGTTGCTCCAAGAGAGCAGGCCTGCGGATCGAGCAGAGCAATGATTCCCTTCAGGCCAAATCCATATTCAGCCATCAATTCGCGAAGCTTCTCCTCAAACTCAATCTCTCGCTTAAGTCCATCGTCATTTTTCAGCTCATTTAGCTGTTTAAGTTGGGCGGCGAGTTGGGCTTCAAGTGCCTTGAATTCAGCAAGTTTGGACATACATCGGCCTTTTCTAAGGAATGGCTGGGGAGCACCACTCTACTTGGAGGCTGGTTTTGGTGAAAGATGTCATAAGGTCAGACCTAGCGTTGCCGCCAAGAGCCATCCCGCGAGAGCGCTCGAGGAGTTCAGAAAAGGCGTTGCCAGTCCCTGTTAGCGAGCTCTCTACACACTTCAGGGGCGCCACCAAAGCATCGCCTCGATACGCTCATCATTTGCGCCACGGAGTGGTATGTGACCGGTAATCCATCCTGGTTCAGAAGCACACCATTTGCGCCTGTCAAAAGAGCATGGCCGGCTACGACATCATGCGCGCCCACCGATACAAGGGACGCACCTGCGATTGCATCACCGACGGCAACTCGTGCTAACCGATAGGCAATGCTTGGCATGGGACAACAATTAGCGGGCGAACATAACTCTGCATTCAGGTCAGCTTTACTACCTGCAGCTGTACTCATCAGAACCTGGCTACCAGACGTTAGTGGCCCACGTTGCAACCCTGAAAGAACTTCCTCCCCATTGCGAATGACGCGGGAGCATCCTTCCGCCCAAGCAATGCAATCAGGACCACGGTCGACCGTGATCGGCGCATAGACCACGCCAAGAACCGGCCTAGAACCACGCAGTAGCCCGACAGAAATAGCTGATCCCTGTCGCCCGAGCAGGAAATCTCTAGTCCCGTCGTTGGGATCAACAACCCAACAGTATTCATGCCCAGAAAGGTGATAGCCGGTTTCCTCTCCCCAGAAATCGCAGCCCAGCAGTTCAAGCAAGCTTTTGCGTAGAAGTACTTCGATCTCTGTGTCCACGCTTGCTTTATCCCCCGAGCCCCTGGGCCCACCTGAGCGCTTCCACTCAGCAGCCAGCAGTTTGCCAGCCAACTGCACGCACTTGGTAACTGGGGCTAGTAACTCGACGCAGCTCATACAAGCCTCCAAAAGCAAGAAGTTAGTGCCCCACAAGCCTCAGATGAAGACTTAGAAAAGCGCTAACAACTGATAGTGATAGCGCTGTGAGAAACTCAGTCGGTAGAGCGAAGTGGAATCGGAGTCGCTCGGGGAAAGCCCCAACGAGAACCCGCAAATTGATGGCGCAGCATCATCGCTCGACGGGCACCTCAACTCGTAGCTTGGTGCCAGCTCGCTGATCAGATCTTCGACTATGTCAGGCGGAGCATGCACCCGACTGAGAATGGCTAAATCTTCGGGCAGGTCATCAGCCACTCGTTGAGAGAACCCTTCAAGGGTCGACTCTGCCAACACATACAACCAAGCCTGGTCATCAGCCGCTCCAGTTCGACGCAAAACACGCCCTAACACCTGGCGGTAATGCAACTCCGTGCGAATACGGCTGAGGTAGCAACAAACCTGCAATCGGGGGATATCTGTCCCTTCGCTGATCATCCCCACAGCTACGATCCAACGAGAAGCGCCATGCCTGAACTCGTTAATTCCATCCTGAGCACGTTTATCTCTGTTGGTCACGATTCGGCATGATTCACCCCTAGCCTCAAGTGCCAGCGCTACTTGGTGCGCATGCTCAACATCAGTGGCAACCACCAGACCGCCTGCATCCGGCTTAACCTTTCTGAGGTCATCGAGTTTTGCGATCGCAAGACCGAGCATCTGACTGATGATTTCAGGGTTCCGAAGCAGCTCCTCATAGGAAACCGGGGACTCACAGAGCAACTGATTAAAACTAGGGAAAAGTCGTACTGGGTTGTCACCACTGGACTCCTCCGTCAGCTTCACAGAGTGATTGTCCAGCAGCACGATGCGAGGGGCGCGACAAACATTATCTGAAATGGCCTCGCGGAGCCCGTAGCGGTAGTCGCAGACTAATCGACCTTCTGCTGTCGAATAGCGAGCCAGTGCAATGCCCTTATCATCGGAACGCCAAGGCGTCCCTGAGAGCGCCAAGGTGAAGGCTGCCTGATCCTGGACGTTCTGGATGATTTGCTGGCCCCAAGCATTGCTCAGAAGGAGATCATGACCGGCGCAATGATGAATCTCATCGAAAATAGCCAACACTCGATAGTTTTCTAGGAGCGCCCAGAAAGCTTCATCCTGGTAGTCCATTGCCTGATAGGTACAAGCAGCTCCCACAGCACCAATGAGACCATCAAGGCGCCTACCCAAGACCTTGGAAAAGGTAGATCGGAAACCTTCGACGACTTGGCACGAGGGTGCGAAACAGAGCACAAGATCGATCTTGTCCAGCTGGAGCAAGCGATTGGCAAGCTCTGCAGCCATCCAAGTCTTTCCAGCCCCAGGCGTAGCCTGACAGAAGAAGTGCGGCGCAACAGCGTACCGTTCTAGGGCAGCATCAATGCATCGACGCTGCCATTCTCTTAGCGTCGACTTCATGCTTTGGGTGCGAAGGTCTTTAGAGTTTTCTCGACCGCTCGAAGGTGCCCAAGAAGCCGAGAGCTTCGATCTCGCGCGTCGAAATATTCCACTTCAACCCTAGGCTTTAGGTGGGGCATGTCATCAAGGAGTTGCTTGTACCGCTCCGTTTCGCCCATCGACGTCAGAAAGTCGAGGCGAATTTCCTTCTGCAGTGATTCCAAATGCTCTAGTACGTCTGCCTCCGTGACGGAAGGGGACACCGAAGCTGAACTCCCAACCTGTGGTAACTCCAGCAGTGGAGGAGAAGTCGAAGTGAATCTGCCATCCACAAGCTCAAGATCAAGACCTGAAGGGATTGGTCCTAGATGGTAGACCTGACCGCGCTTTCGTCGCACTTCGTCGTAGGTAACCCAGCCCACGCGCAGCATCCGTCGAATCTGCTCATACACGTAATAACGAACTTCCGTGATGTCAAAGCTCACGCTGCCTAAGCACTGGGCGTAGGCGTCACGCAGATCACGAGTCGTAAATTTCGCGAACCTATCCTGCTGCAGCAGCTGGTACAGCCGACTATCGAAAGTGAATGAATCCGATTTCATGCGGGTACCTGGAACGGGTCGCGCGGAACAGCCGAAAATACGGATTATAGTCCGTGGCCGAATAGTCCGCAAACACAGGATAGTGCCGGCTCACAAGAGCCGAGGCGGCCATGGGTCAGCTTGCGATCGCATTGGGCAAGTCAATCCGAGCACATAGGAAAGCCAAGGGCATTCCACAGGATGCCCTAGCGTTGGCATGCAAAATTGATCGGAGCTACATGGGACGTATCGAGCGAGGCGAGGTAAACCTCACTGTTGAAAAGCTGTACAAAATTGCAGAAATACTTCAGTGCGAGCCAGCGGCGCTACTTCCCGCAGTCTTCTGACTCACCACCTAACGCCCTACAGTGAGCCTATTAGGTTTCCTTTGATGGAAGCTTGATCACCTTGGCTGCTTTGCCTGCTTTCCTGAACAGCGGGGTCTCCTCCAAGAACTCAGCAGGGTCGATATTCTTTCTCCTAGCAATCATCGAGGCGTAGAGCACTCTTTCCCGCTCCCTGCTCAGCTGCCGGGTTAATTCTTCGACCTGCGCCTTCAGCTTAACGATCTGTTGGTCGTATTCGCGGATCCTGGCAGTTTCCAAAGAAACTACCTGATCAAAGTACTGCTCTCCTCCTGCGTAGTTCTTTGTCAGGCTTTTAACACGCTGAAACTCGCGGACAAAATCCTTGTTTCGCCAGAGAGTAGGCTTGGATATACCGCATTTCTCCACCATGTAATTCCAGCAGAAGAGCTCTGGTGAAATCAATTGCCTCTCAAACTGCTGGAGAGTAGAGAAAGCAACATCCCATTGATTAGCAGATATAGTCACTATCAAGTCGCCCCGCACTGAAAGACACAGTCACTCGGGATAGAACCCTCATGAACAAATGGTTGATAGTCTTGACTTTGTTCAACCTGCTCCTGAGTGAGAACAATATCAGAACGATCCAGTATGTAACTTGCATTTCTGAAAACCGTCATTTGATGCTCAATATGCATCTCAACAGACTCAACCGGAACGTCCGGCCTATTAATTGCTTCGAATAACCTGGAAAGCTCATTCTCTGCGCGACTGCGCTCCGCCTCGATCTGCTTTACTTGTATTGGATCAGACATATCCACTACAAATTCCCGACAACCTTTCCCAGCATTTCCGGTTAAGCATTTTAGGTGAAACTCACAGGGCTTGAGGTTGATGTCGCGAAAACAATGACCGAGGGGGCCATAATGAACAGTTTGCAGAGTGTTGTTGAGGTAGCCTTGGATATGCTCATCTGAAACATTAGTCCCAGACCAAGACTTGACCTTATTGGCTAGCTCACCAATGAACCTAGACTGCTCAGAGAGCATCAATTCACTTACTTTAGCGGCCCGCTCTCGTGGAGTCTGATGATCATAATGATCGCCTTGACTGTCAGTTCTACCCATCCATTTATTCACGATACTTGCAGCTAAGCCCGCGCGAAAAAGAGAATTGGTTTGCCAATGCCTTCCCTTGTGGCTTTGAAAAGACTTAATCAGCTTCTCATCTGCAGCAATGCCATAGCGGAAGAACGCCGAGCGGGCAATATTGGTCGGCTTTATTACATGCAGTACAGCATGATAATCAAAGATGGAAGGTAAGTATTCATTATACACGCCACCCAGAGAGGCCGGAACCAAGAACAGGTAATCAGATACCTGCTGATTTATTCCAAAGGATGCAGAGCTTATTTGCATCCCATCCGCCAAGAATTCTTCCTTAATATCCTCAACTAGCGCCGCAGAAACTCTAGAGTTAATTGAAACAAAAGAGCTCTCCACAGCATCAATAATACTGCTTTGATCAATTAGAAAGCCATACGCAGCACGATATCTAAGCTCTGATGGCAGAGGTGATGGTCTATAGAAATTTTTTCGCGCACTAGAAAGCTTTAAAAATGAGTAAAAGCTTCTCTCTGAATCGAGTGCCACTGAGGTCAGTGTCTTCTGGTTAAAAAACTCAGGGAATAACTGCTCAGCATCAAGCACAGGAATGTACTTGGCTTTATCATATCCGCCACCCACAACCGTACGCACTGCAAGTAGGGCGTCCGCGCGACTTAGATAGACAGTTCGACGCCCGTGTAAAGAGGGCTCCCCGGTGAATGCAAAACATTCAAAGGATGACATGATCCAGAGTTTCAATTTATCTTTGAATGCGAAACGATCTTTAGACCCGTTCTTAGCCGGCTGACGGCCATGGAGGATTTCGAAAACCTCATCGTAAAGCAAAAAGCCGCGCCTTAACTCGACAAGCTCTTTGATGCGCTTCTTAAGATCCCTACCTTGCACATAGTGAGCGCATTTTTTCTTGCCTAATGGCTTAGAAATCAAATTGAAGCCATTGGCTCTATAGAATTTCAGAAGCGAAGCAGCAGACGTAGAACTCGAAGCAACTGGTAGATATTCAGCAAGATTCTTCAGCTCAATCATTTCATCGTCTGAAACGCTTTTCAAAAGATGCAGACGAGATTTTGTGTCGGCGACATTCGAGCGGACCTTGCAGTGCAACCTCTCGAGAGCGTTCTGCACTTCGGACTCAATTTTATTTGCTCTTGCGTGGAATCGCTCTTTCAACTCGTCAGCAAAGGAGCCGTTCTCAATGCTCAAAGCCCGAGCTCTGTAGGGCTGGCAAATATTATTGATGCTATCAACCGCATCGCTGAATGCAGACCGCCATATGGTAGGGACATATCTAGCAATGGGCTCAGACCCTTTTTCGGTCCAGACCCGGCAATACATTTCTCCGCCTATCTCAACCAAACAATTTTTGGGGAGACGAAGAATTTCACCTATTCTCAGACCCAATCCAAACTGAAAGACCTGAGTTAAAACTGCAAGATAATCAATTTGCGCTCTAAGGCTCCCATCCCACTGCGTCTTGATAGCCCATTTTAACGCGATTATTGCCTTAATAAGCTCTGGAAGGGGCAGTTTGTCACCAGCCTCCAAGCGGCCATATTTATCTCTCTCCTCAAGGTCGTGTGCACCAATCAGATCGAAGTTCTGCGGTGCCAACCCGGAGTCGAATAAGAAACGAACAAAGTAGTTAATCGCTCTACAAGGACCTGCGGGATATTTGTACCTCGACTGCAAAAAGCCAAAGGTGCGAAAGTAATAGTCCTGATCTAGGTCTACCAGGGAAGTGGAGCCTTGCGATACGAAATTTTTAATGGGTGAAATCAAATCGCGCACGCGCGAGAAAGAAACTTGCTTGCTTGAGGCTCGTCTTTCCCATAAATAATTTACAATAAAGACCTTATTCAATAGCGTCAGCTCTTGGCTGCATGAGCCTCTAGCAAATAAGTTTAATTTTTCCCGCCCCTTATATCTCCAAACATCCTCCTGCCAGGTAGAGCCTTTAAAGACAACAAGCTTTGAAAATTGCACCTCAGCACTGCTTGCAAGTTTCTTTAGCTTTAGCAGCAACTCTTCATGCAGGATATCTCTAACCACTTTAACCTGCATTAGAATTCCTTAGAATTAATCAGCAAAACTTCATTGCCTTCTGAATACGCTATGGCGGCATGACAACCGGCAATTGCCTGGTCAATTACTGACACGACATTGGCTGTACTAATCATAAGTAATTGTTCCTTTCTCTCTATTAGTCCCTCCAATGCGGCCTCATGCGCTACAGTACTTTTGTTCGGACAAAATCTACTGCAGGAGTAGCAAGTAATGGCTGGCTCCTCAAAGCAAATCGACTTTGATGCACACTTCCCAATAACATTGAAATTTCTGGGCTCACAAACCTGGCTATATACATTACCCTTGAGCTCACCTTCCTTCATCCATGCAGCCGTAAAGTGTTTCTGCTCAATGCGGTTCAGCGTCGCAGCCTCAAGAATTTCCCACATTTCGTGAGTAAAGCGAAAATAATGCTTAATACTACTTGTGCCTTCATGATCCAAAAGATCAGCTACTTCTTCAGGGGTGCAACCAGACATAACAGCCTGGGTCCCTACCGTGTATCGAAATCTATAAGCACACAAGTTGAATCTCTTACCGGTTCTAGGCGACAGAGGCAGTCTATGCTCATTACCCCAAAGCATATAATTAATTCGGCATGAAGATTTATGATACTGCACGGACATCTTCGCTTCATCCGCGAAATAATCACTCGAAATTCTCTCGTCATCTTCCCAATAGTGACTCCCTCGGGAATTACCGTCGGCCTCTAGATCTATAGCCTTAGGCGAAATAAATATGGGTAACTCCCCAGGATCGAAACCAATCGGGGTATCGGAAGAATTAATATAAAATTCTAGTAGATTGGCTGTTCTTTCTGAGAGAAGCCTGGAGCTGAACTTACTTCTTCTTTTAGCAGATCGCTGTTTCACACGCGGAACGTTCAAGTATCGAACGCCAGTTACAACGTCTTTGATGAAGTCTTTTCGCTTCAGCATAGAAAGCTGAATAGGCCTCAAGCCGAAACACAAACAGAGGTCCAAGATCAGACGAAAAGCTAGCGGGAGCGATTCGTTGTCTACTTGAGCAGATAGTATGGTGATCTCTTCTTTGCTAAATGGACCTCTTTCCTCATCCATCATAAAGAGAGACAAATACGAATTTTTTCTTCCCGAGTAGTCACGAAGCCTCATAAAATCTTCGTACTTATCTAGACACAACCATTCATATTCATGCAAGAGAGCGAACCGCAAGAATTCTTTGCAAGTCGAAATAAACTGCTGCCTATGTCTTCCGTTTAACGCAGAAACCTCATCAAGGAAGTCATTTAGACTAGTCCCTCTAGTCAACTCTTTAGCAAGCCTGTCGATGAATTTGAATTTATGCCGGACAGTTGAAGAAAGATTCCGCTCTAAAATATATCGCAAATAGCTTGCAACGATTCCCTTTAAGTCATAATCCAGATAATTTATATACTCAGACCTGAGATATGTGAACTCACTAGTATCATCGGGAACTATTATTACGTTTCGAAAGTCACCCTTAGAATCAAGTAGCTCAACTCGGTAACCTAGACGACTGCTTACGAATCTCTCATTCTCTTGGATATCTGAAATAATTTCAGCAGTAGGTGAAAGGCGTACATCCTTAGCTGAAATCATTGCTTATTTTCCTGCGAACGAAGTATCTCCTCCTGTAGAAGAACTTGCAGGCCTGCAACTTTGGCTTGTATTGACCCTCTAGAATAACGGTCAGGCATATCACTGTTTCTAGCCCAGCCTCCCGCTGCCTCCTGAATAGGCGCCTTCATTATCTTGCGGCTTAATCCACTAGCTCCTTTGAATTTCTTATCCAGCGCTTGATTCAGAAGATCATGAAATGTGTTACGTAGGCGGTGGGGGCTTAACAATCCAGAAAACTCAGGGTGCCGCAGGATAAGTTCATTCAATATCGAGTTTGGCGTTTGGACCGACAATGGATTTCCATCACGGCATGAAAGAAATAAATAGCTAGATCTCTGCCAGCCTTCGAACTCTTTTCTTACATGGACTATGTAATGCTCAATCAGGGATGCGAAATCATCGTGTAACTCAACTTGCCGACCATAGGTTTTTACGGACGGAGACTCTGCGCGCGGATAGTTGATTACATCAGTGTTCTTCAATATATCGAAATACTTCCTCCTACCCGTAAGCTGAAAATCGTTCAGCTTTAATAGTAGCGTCTCACCCTTTCTATTCCCCGCAAGCATCAGAAGCAGCAGAAATATATAGTTCCGCCACTTCACCTTTGACGACTTCCAAGGATTACTCTTATTACTATAATCAGGGTCGATGATAGTTATGAACTTCACCTGCAGCTCAGGAGTAAGGCCAATCTTGTCTTTCCTGTCGCCCTTGTAAGGAGACTTAAGGTACAGCTTAAATCCTGCGTCCATTCGTTCATATAAACGCTTTGCTGCCTTTAGCTGCTGTATATTTCGCGAATATTGCCCCTCGTAAAAGAGCCAAAGGTATTCTAAAAATTTTCTTGCTCCCCGCATTCTAGCGCTATACCAGTTCTCGCCCACTCGCTCCCCGGATTGTAGGCCGTATCCACAATATGAGGAGAATGACTCAATCTCACCGATAGTGAACGGCACAAGATCCACTATCCGCTGAATCAAATTAATATTCTTGCTCTCGCAGAACCTATACAGGGCCAGAATTGAATTCTGGTCCACCCTTATTGTGTTAGGTTTCGCACCATTATCGAATCGTTGTAGTGCATATGCTCCGGCAAATAGATCAATTTGATCGTTTTCAGCCACGAGCTGGAGTTTGAGCCCACCTAACTTAGTGAACTCAACTTGGACTAATGAATATCGAGAGGGCTTCAAATGACACACCGCACAAGAACGAGCGCGGCAGCCTAGAGGCAGCTAGATGAGGAGTCAATAATGAAACGAATTAACAGCTATACGATCATTTTTTCCGAGATGAAAAAAATGAAACACGTTTCAAGCCGCTGTAGAGAATGCATAAAATGAAAAGCCCCGACTAGCGGGGCTTACAGAGAGTTATCCACAGAAAATGAGATAATCTCTATTTAATTCACCGCATCTTTCAGCGATTTGCCCGGCTTGAAGGCCACGGTGTTGCTGGCCTTGATCTTCACCGGCGCGCCGGTTTGCGGGTTTTTGCCGGTACGGGCACCGCGATGGCGCTGCAGGAAGGTACCAAAGCCGACCAGGGTGACGCTGTCCTTGCGGTTCAGCGCGCTGGTGATTTCTTCGAGCACGGCGTTGAGTACGCGGTTGGCCTGGTCTTTGGTCAGATCAGCCTTTTCGGCAATTGCCGCGGCGAGTTCAGGTTTACGCATAGATGCCTCTTTGACGTTTTGTTGTTGTTGTGTCCGTGCTGTCCGTCCAGAACAGCGCCAAAGGCGCCGCAACGGCTCTGCGCTGCGGCAGACCAAGGGAGAATGGCACGCCATCCGGTACTGCGCCAGTGCTGGCGGACAGTTTGCCGGGGCAAAAACAAGGCGTTCCAGACAGAACGACCGCCATATCCGCCAAAGCCCGAGAAAAACCGGTACGCCAGTACCGCAAACGCAAACGGCGGCCCGTGGGCCGCCGTTTGTCGCGAAACAAGTCTGGATCAACCGATCTCGATCATCTCGAAGTCAGCCTTGCCGACGCCGCAGTCCGGGCACAGCCAGTCGGCCGGTACATCTTCCCAGCGGGTGCCGGGGGCGATGCCATCGTCGGGCCAACCCTGGCTTTCGTCATAGACCAGGCCACAGACCACACATTGCCACTTCTTCATGCTCTACCTCATCACAGAACGTCTCTGGGGACGTTTTCTGGCTAAAAAATCAGCAGGCTTTGTACTGGCATGCGCCGCCATACGCAAGTGCCGGGCGACCAACATCGCTGTGTTAAGCTCGCGCCTTCTCAGGACATCGAAGTCGTGTCGTGCCCTCCTCTGCCCTTGCCCATCCACCGCGCTGGCTGAATGCCGCGCAGTTGCACCCCACGCCCGCCCCCTTGCTGCGCGACTGGCTGTTCGGCCAGGACTCGTTGACCAGGCGGCTGACTGCACTCAGCGCCGGACGCTTCGCCGTGCAGCCTCTGCAACAGGGCTGGCACAGCCTGCGCCAGGACGAATGTACCGCCTTGCAGGTGCCGAGCGGCAGCCAGGGCTGGGTGCGCGAGGTATTCCTGCAGGGTGCCGGGAACAACTGGGTATTCGCCCGCAGCGTGGCCGCACGCGCCGCACTGGAAGGCTCGGGTCTCGACCTGGGCAGACTGGGTAGCCGCTCACTCGGCGAGTTGCTGTTCAGCGACCGCGCCTTCGTCCGTGGCGAACTACAGGTCTGCCGCTATCCGGCCGCCTGGCTGCCAACCGAGGTGCGCACCGAGCAGCTGTGGGGACGGCGCTCGTGCTTCCGCCGCGATGGCCTTGGCGTACTGGTGGCCGAAGTCTTCCTGCCAGCCTTCTGGGACCAGGCGATACAGGCGTAGGGGAAAAACCGCGCCACGCTTTCCAACGCAGCGGCACCACCAGTGTGTGGCTCAGGCCATCCCCCTGCGCAGTCATCTCCGTATAATCGACGCCTCCTGGCCCGGAGACCCGCCGATGTACCAATCCTTCCTGCTCTCCCTCAACCGCCTGTATCCACGCAGCTGGGACTTCATCCAGCTGATGCGCCTGGAAAAGCCCATCGGCATTTATCTGTTGCTGTGGCCGACCCTCTGGGCCCTGTGGGTGGCCAGCAAGGGCCTGCCGGACTTCGGCCTGCTGTTCATCTTCGTCGCCGGCGTGGTGCTGATGCGTGCCGCCGGCTGCGTGATCAACGATTACGCCGACCGCAACTTCGATGGCCATGTCGCACGCACCAAAGCCCGACCACTGGCCGACGGCCGGGTGCAGCCACGCGAGGCGCTGATCCTGTTCGCCGTGCTGGTGGCAATCAGCTTCGTGCTGGTGCTGTTCACCAACCTGACCACCATCCTGCTGTCGTTCGGCGGCCTGGCCCTGGCCGCCTGCTACCCCTTTATGAAGCGCTACACCTATTACCCGCAGGTGGTACTGGGCGCGGCCTTCAGCTGGGGCATGCCGATGGCCTTCAGCGCGGTGACCGGCGAGCTGCCACCGCCCGAGGCCTGGCTGCTGTACATCGCCAACCTGCTGTGGACAGTGGCCTACGACACCTACTACGCCATGACCGACCGCGAGGACGACCTGAAGATCGGCGTCAAATCCACCGCCATCCTGTTCGGCGAGGCCGACCGCATCGTCATCCTTACCCTGCAAGGCCTGGCCCTGCTGTGCCTGGCCATGGCCGGTACGCGCTTCGGTCTCGGTATCTGGTTCCTGTTCGGTCTGTTCGCCGCCGCCGCCTGCTTCGCCTGGGAGTTCTGGAGCACCCGCGAGCGTGACCCGCAGAAATGCTTTGCCGCCTTTCTGCACAACCACTGGGCCGGGCTGGCGATCTTCCTCGGCATAGTCGTGGACTACGGATTGCGTTAGGCCTGCCGCACCACTGTCACATCGCTGCAATAATTCCGTTATCTAATGCGGCGCAGACAGAACGACCCGAGGCTCGACCCATGGTTGGCAAGAACATCCTGATCGTTGACGACGAAGCTCCCATCCGCGAGATGATCGCAGTGGCCCTGGAGATGGCCGGCTACGATTGCCTGGAGGCGGAGAACACCCAGCAGGCGCATGCGCTGATCGTTGACCGCAAACCGGACCTGATCCTGCTCGACTGGATGCTCCCAGGCACCAGCGGCATCGAGCTGGCACGCCGCCTCAAGCGTGACGAGCTGACCGACGACATCCCGATCATCATGCTCACCGCCAAGGGCGAAGAGGACAACAAGATCCAGGGCCTGGAAGTCGGCGCCGACGACTACATCACCAAGCCCTTCTCGCCGCGCGAGCTGGTGGCCCGCCTCAAGGCCGTGCTGCGCCGTACCGGGCCCAGCGACAGCGAAGCGCCAATCGAAGTCGGCGGCCTGCTGCTCGACCCGATCAGCCACCGCGTCACCATCGACGGTAAACCCGCCGAGATGGGCCCGACCGAATACCGCCTGCTGCAATTCTTCATGACCCACCAGGAGCGCGCCTACACCCGTGGCCAGCTGCTCGACCAGGTCTGGGGCGGCAACGTCTACGTCGAGGAGCGTACCGTCGACGTGCATATCCGCCGCCTGCGCAAGGCGCTCGGCGAGGCCTACGAAAATCTCGTACAAACGGTGCGCGGCACCGGGTATCGTTTCTCTACCAAAAGCTGAGCCCGGCGTAGCCAGAGTAAGGACGCGATAGGTGAATTCAAACTGGCGTGGCGCCGTCATGCGCCACCTGCTGCTGATCCTGCTGGCCAGCGGCCTGCTCGGCCTGGTCAGCGGCCAGTATGCCTGGGCCCTGGTACTGGGCCTCGGCGCCTACCTGATCTGGCATATCAAACAGCTGCTGCGCCTGCACCAGTGGCTGCGTACCCGCCAGGCCGATGATGCACCGCCCGAGGGCTATGGCCTGTGGGGCGAAGTGTTCGACAACATCTACCATCTGCAACGTCGCGACCAGCGCGTGCGTGGCCGCCTGCAGGCGGTGATCGACCGCGTACAGGAGTCCACCGCGGCCCTGCGCGATGCGGTGATCATGCTCGACAGTGACGGCAACCTGGAGTGGTGGAACCGCGCCGCGGAACAACTGCTCGGCCTGAAAACCCCTCAGGACAGCGGCCAGTCGATCAGCAACCTGGTACGCCACCCGCGCTTCAAGGAGTACTTCGAGGCCGGCAACTTCCAGGAAGACCTCGAACTGCACTCCCCGGTCGACGACCGCCAACGCCTGCAGATGCAGATCACCCGTTACGGCAACAACGAGCACCTGATGTTCGTCCGCGACGTCACCCGCCTGCACCAGCTGGAGCAGATGCGCAAAGACTTCATCGCCAACGTTTCCCACGAGCTGCGCACGCCGCTGACGGTGATCGCCGGCTACCTGGAAACCCTGCTGGACAACGTCGAAGAGGTGAACCCGCGCTGGTTGCGTGCCCTGCAGCAGATGCAGCAGCAAGGCGCGCGCATGCAGAACCTGCTGAATGACCTGCTCCTGCTGGCCAAGCTGGAAGCCACCGACTATCCCTCGGACAACCAGCCGGTGGCAGTCGACCTGCTGTTGCTGTCGATCAAGAACGACGCCCAGGCGCTGTCCGGCAATCGCAACCACCGCATCAGCCTGGAAGCTGACACCAGCCTGCGCCTCAAGGGCAGCGAAGCCGAGCTGCGCAGCGCCTTCTCCAACCTGGTGTTCAACGCGGTGAAATACAGTCCGGACGAAAGCGAGATCCGCATCCGCTGGTGGGGGGACGACCAGGGAGGGCATTTCAGCGTGGCCGACAGCGGTATCGGCATCGAGGCCAAGCACCTGCCGCGCCTGACCGAGCGTTTCTACCGCGTCGACTCCAGCCGCTCCAGCAGCACCGGCGGCACCGGCCTCGGCCTGGCCATCGTCAAGCACGTGCTACTGCGCCACCGCGCGCGCCTGGATATCGCCAGCGTACCGGGCAAGGGCAGCACCTTCACCTGCCAGTTCCCGACGCAGCAGCTCAACCGCCGCAATTGACGGCGGCGGTCGGAGCCGCCACCCTTGTGCGATCTTTAGCCACCTAGCCCCTCCATGGACCCTTCCACGAGTATTTCCGCTCCCACCCTCTTCGCCGATCTCGGCCTCATGCTGTTCGCCCTGTTTCTCGTCCTGCTCAACGGTTTCTTCGTGGCGGCCGAGTTCTCCATGGTCAAGCTGCGCGCGACCAAGGTGGAAACCATCGCCGAGCAGCATGGCTGGCGCGGCACCATCCTGCGCAAGGTGCACGGCCAGCTGGATGCCTACCTGTCGGCCTGCCAGCTGGGCATCACCCTGGCCTCCCTCGGCCTCGGCTGGGTCGGCGAACCGGCCTTCGCCGAACTGTTGACCCCGCTGCTCGGCGCCATCGGCATCGAATCGCAGAAGCTGGTGCACGGCATCGCCTTCTTCCTCGCCTTCTTCATCATTTCCTACCTGCACATCGTGGTCGGCGAGCTGGCACCCAAGAGCTGGGCGATCCGCAAACCCGAATTGCTGTCGCTGTGGACGGCCGCGCCGCTGTACGCCTTCTACTGGCTGATGTACCCGGCCATCTACCTGCTCAACGCCAGTGCCAACGCCATTCTGCGCATCGCCGGCCAGGGTGAGCCGGGGCCACATCACGAGCATCACTACAGCCGCGACGAGCTCAAGCTGATCCTGCACTCCAGCCGCGCCCGCGACCCCAGCGACCAGGACATGCGCGTGCTGGCCTCGGCCGTGGAACTGGGCGAGCTGGAAGTGGTGGACTGGGCCAACTCCCGCGAGGACCTGGTGTACATCGATGTCGGTGCCAAGCTCGACGAGCTGTTCAACCTGTTCCGCCGCCACAAGTTCAGCCGATTCCCGGTGTACGACGAGAACGAAGGCAACTTCGTCGGCGTGCTGCACATCAAGGACCTGCTGCTGCAGCTGAGCCTGCTGGAGATGCTGCCGTCCAAGTTCAACATCGCCGAGCTGATGCGCCCGATCGAACGGGTCAGCAAGCACCTGCCGCTGTCTTCGCTACTGGAGCAGTTCCGCCAGGGCGGCGCGCACTTCGCCCTGGTCGAAGAGGCCGACGGCAAGGTGGTCGGCTTCCTGACCATGGAAGACGTGCTGGAAGTGCTGGTCGGCGATATCCAGGACGAGCACCACAAGGCCGAGCGCGGCGTGCTGGCCTACCAGCCGGGGCGCCTGCTGGTGCGTGGTGACACCCCGCTGTTCAAGGTCGAACGCCTGCTCGGCATCGACCTCGACCATATCGAGGCGGAAACCCTGGCCGGGCTGATCTACGAAGCCCTGAACCGCGTGCCGGACGAGGACGAAGTGCTGGAAACCGAGGGCCTGCGCATCATCGTCAAGAAGATGAAAGGCCCGAAGATCGTCCTCGCCAAGGTGCTCAAGCTGGACTGAGCTGCGCCTGCCGCGCCACTGGCTGCGGCGTCGCCGCCGTGCCGAGAATCAGGTCGGCGGCCTTCTCGCCGATCATGATGCACGGCGCGTTGGTGTTGCCGCTGATCAGCGTCGGCATGATCGAAGCATCGGCCACGCGCAGGTTGCTCACCCCACGCACCTGCAGCTGCGGCGTCACCACCGCCAGCGCATCCGTGCCCATCTTGCAGGTGCCCACCGGGTGGAACACGGTGGCGGCGTAGTCGCGCAGATGCGCCAGCAGCTGCTCATCGCTCTGCACATCCGGCCCCGGCAGCATCTCCGCGCCGCGCAGGTTGTTGAACTCCGGCTGCGCGAGGATCTGGCGCGCCAGCTTCACCCCTTCCACCAGTACCTTGGCATCGGCCTCGTCGGCAAAGAAATTGAAGTCGATGGACAGGCTGCGGCCGGCGCCCAGGCGCAGCTCGCCGATGCTTTTCGGCCGCAGCACGCAGGTGTGGATGGCGTAGCCGTGGCCCCACTCGAACAAACGCCCACGATGACTGCGGTAGCCGGGCACGAAGTGCATCTGCACGTCGGGCAGCGCATCCGCCAGCGGCGTGCGCGCAAAGCCGCCGGCCTCGACGTAGTTGGTGGTCAGCCAGCCCATCTTCTGCGCCAGGTATTGGAACGGCGAGGCAATGATCTTCGGCAGCGCGCCGAAGGAGAAACCCAGCGACAGCGGGCTCTTCGAGCGCACGGTGACCAGGCCGTCGATATGGTCCTGCAGGTTCTTGCCCACGCCGGCCAGATCGACGCTGCAAGCCACGCCCGCAGCTTCCAGCTCGGCCCTGGGGCCGATGCCGGACTTGAGCAGGATATGCGGCGAGCCCAGCGCGCCGGCGCAGAGAATGGTCTCGCGGCTGCACTGCAGGGTGCGCCACTGGCCGTCCTGGCGCAGCTCGACACCGGTCACGCGCTCGCCGTCGAGCAGCAGGCGCTCGACCTCGCAGCCGGTGAGTACGGTGAGGTTGGCGCGATGGCGAATCGGGTGAACGAAGGCGCGGTAGCTGGACAGGCGCTTGGCGTCCTTCTGGGTGACGTTGTAGATGCCCGCGCCTTCCAGACTGCCGCCGTTGAAGTCGTCATTGCGCCTGAGGCCCAGGCGCGCGGCGGCGCGCACATAGAGTTCGGATAACGGGTTGGGGTCGCGCGGCTTGTCCACCAGCAGCTCGCCCTGGGTGCCGTGATACAGCAGTGACTGGCCGAGGCGGTTGCCCTCGGATTTCCTGAAGTACGGCAGCAGGTCGTCCCAGCCCCAGCCAGGGCAGCCGGCAGCCTCCCAGCGGTCGTAGTCGCTGGCATCGCCGCGGATGTAGATCATGCTGTTCATCGAGCTGGAGCCGCCGAGGGCCTTGCCGCGCGGGGTGTGCAGGCTGCGCCCGGCGAGGTGTTTCTGCGGCGCGGAGAAGTAGTTCCAGCTGAAGATCTTGCTCTTGTACAGGGTGATGGTACCGGCCGGGGTCTGTACCCGCGGGCTGGCATCACTGCCGCCGGCCTCGATCAGGCACACGCGCACGCTCGGGTCGGCACTCAGGCGGTTGGCCAGCACGCAGCCGGCCGAGCCGGCGCCGACGATCAGGTAGTCGTAGCAATCTGTAGCCATGGGCAAACCTCATGGTTGGCGGGCAGGCGCGCCTTGTGAGCGAGCCGCCGCAGGGGAAACCAACGACGCGCGGCGGGCCGGAGCAGCCCGCCGCGCGTGACACTCAGTGCACTTCTTCGAGGTCGTCGTGGAGCAGTTCGAGGATGTGCCGCTTCATGCGGATGAACTCCGGCTCCATCACCACTTCCAGGCTGCGCGGGCGTTCGATCGGCACTTCGAGGATCTCCTTGATCCGCCCGGGACGCGCGCCCATCACGTAGATGCGGTCAGCCAGCAGGATGGCCTCGTCGATGTCGTGGGTGACGAACACCACGGTCTTCTTGCTGTTGCCCCACACCTGCAGCAGCAGTTGCTGCATCTGCAGGCGGGTCTGGCTGTCCAGCGCACCGAACGGCTCGTCCATCAGCAGAATCTGCGGGTCATTGGCCAGCGCACGGGCAATCGCCACGCGCTGCATCATGCCGCCGGAGAGCTGCTTGGGATAATGCTCGGCGAACTTGGCCAGGCCCACTTCGCCCAGGTAGAACTCGACGATGCTGCGGATTTCGTTACTCGGCAGACCACGACGCTTGAGGCCGAACTCGATGTTCTGCCGCACCGTCAGCCAGGGGAACAGGGTGTAGCTCTGGAACACCATGCCGCGGTCGGCGCCAGGGCCGTCGACCTTCTGCCCGCCGACATAGATGGCGCCGTCACTCGGCTCGGCCAGGCCGGCGGTGAGGTAGAGCAGGCTCGACTTGCCGCAGCCGGACGGGCCGACGATCACGGCGAACTGCTGGTCCGGCACCTCGAAGGACACATTGTCCAGCGCGGTGAAGGTGTCGCCGGCGGGCGACTGGTAGCGCAGGCTGACGTTCTCGACTTTGAGCCGAGCGGGGACGTCGGCGTACTGGTCCAGTGCCGGCATGATGTAGGGTTTGGTTGCTACTGCGCCCATGCGGCAATCCTCAGTCGAAGCAGACGGAACAGCTGGTCGGTCACCAGACCGAGCAAGCCGATGATGGCGATGGCGAGGAAGATCACGTCGACCTGGAAGCCACGCATGGCCTTCAGGCTGATGTAACCCAGGCCGCTGCTGGCGGCGACCAGCTCGGCCACCACCAGGTAGGTCCAGGCCCAGCCCATGGTCACGCGCAGGGTGTCGAGCACCCCGGGCAGCGAGGCCGGGCCGAGCACGTGCAGGACCACGTCGCGGCGCGTCGCGCCGAGGGTGTAGCTGGCGTTGATCAGGTCCTTGGACACGCCCTTGGACACGTCGGCGATCATCACCAGCTGCTGGAAGAACACGCCGAAGATGATCACTGCCACGCGCTGTTCCAGACCGATGCCGATCCACAGGATGAACAGCGGCACGAAGCTGGTCACCGGCAGGTAGCGGATGAAGTTCACCAGCGGTTCGATAAAGGCCTGGACGATGCGGAAGCTGCCCATCAGCAGGCCCAGCGGCACCGCCACCAGGGACGAGACGATGAAGCCGATCAGCACCACCTCGATGCTCGCCCACACGTGCTTGGCCAGGGTGCCGTCGCCGGCCAGGCGCACGGCGGCGTCGACCACCGCGCCAGGCGTCGGCAGGAACATCGACTGCACCACGCCGCCGTAGGAAAGACCGGCCCACAGGCCGATGACCAGCAACCAGCAAAGTGTGCTGGCGCCGAGAATGAGTCGGCCGGGCAGCTCGACCTTGGGGGTCAGGCAGCGCTGCAGCCAGGATTTTTGCGTGGCCATGCTGCCACCTCTTACTTACAGATAGGGGGAGAAACCGTGGGAGCGGCCTTGGCCGCGATG
>JAYQUJ010000046.1:0-29406 GCA_038147895.1 Pseudomonas sp. | reverse complement strand
ACACCGCCCTTTCACGGCGGTAACAGGGGTTCGAGTCCCCTAGGGGACGCCACTTCACGCAGTGCTTGCACTGCACGTCGAGAGACGCAAAATCCGGGGCTATAGCTCAGCTGGGAGAGCGCTTGCATGGCATGCAAGAGGTCGACGGTTCGATCCCGTCTAGCTCCACCAAATTTGCCACCGAACGAATTCCAGCGCGTTCGAGTGAATGAAGGTTTTGTCCCCTTCGTCTAGTGGCCTAGGACACCGCCCTTTCACGGCGGTAACAGGGGTTCGAGTCCCCTAGGGGACGCCACTTTCTTTCCGCGTTTTGCGGACTTAAAAGGGTCACTCTCAGGAGTGGCCCTTTTGTTTTTCTGGCTTTTGATCTTCCTCCGTGTCTTTCACGCCGCTTGCAGCGCTTTGGCCGTATTGCAGGTCTGGCCGCTCTGCTGAGCGTCTTGAGGCGTTACACTCTCCGCCTGTATCAATTGACCGAAGTTGTGCTTCGGGTTTGCTGGGGGCCGTCACAGCAACCGAATGCCGTTCGCGATAGGAGAGAGAACATGGGGCTGACGATGGATGCGGTGCTGCAGCGAGCGCGCCCGGTGCTGCCGGTATTGGTGATCGAGGATTGTGCGCTGGCGGTGGATCTGGCCCGTGCTCTTCACGCCGGTGGCGTGGAGGTGCTGGAGGTAACCCTGCGCACGCCGCGGGCCCTGGATGCTCTGGCCGCTATTCGCAAGGCGTTGCCTGATTTGCTGGTAGGGGCGGGGACCGTGATTCACGCCGAGCAGTTTCAGGAGGCGCGTGATGCCGGTGCGCAGTTTACTGTCAGCCCTGGCTGCACCGAGCGCCTGGCTGCCGCCGCAGATGACTCCGGTCTGCCTTATCTGCCTGCGGTGATGACGCCCTCCGAGGTGCTGCTGGCTCTGGAATATGGTTATCGCTCGCTCAAGCTGTTTCCGGCCAACGGCAATACCAGCGTGAAGATGCTGAAAAGCTTCAAGGGGCCTTTCACCGGCATCCGTTTTTGCCCAACCGGCGGTATTACTGCGGACAATTTGCTGAACTTCCTGCGTCTGCCCAACGTGGCCTGTGTCGGCGGGACCTGGATCGCGCCGGACAACCTGATCCGTGCCCGTGCCTGGGATCAGATCACCCAGTTGGCTGGCGAGGCGCGTGCTCTGGCGGCCAGCGTGGAGGCCAGGGCATGAGTTGGGACTTTCCGCAGCCATTTGTCATCGATCTGCGGGTCTCGGCAGATGATATCGATGGCCTGGGGCATGCCAACAATGCAGTCTATGTCAGTTGGCTGGAGCGTTGCGCCTGGCGCCATTCGCAGCATCTGGGCCTGGATCTGGCCGAGTATCGGCGACTGGATCGAGCCATGGCAGTGCTGCGGCATGAGATCGACTACCTGGCCAGTGCCTACGAGGGCGAAGAGCTGCAGATGGCCACCTGGATCGTCGAAAGCGATCACAAGCTGAAGATGAACCGGCGCTTCCAGCTGTGGCGCCCGGCCGATGCCAGCACGCTGCTGCGCGCACAGACCACCTTCGTCTGCATCGAACTGTCCAGCGGGCGTCCCAAACGCATGCCCAGTGAGTTCGTGGAGGGTTACGGCAAAGCCTTGCTTGAGCCTTATCCGTTGCAGTTGTGAGGGATCAGTTGAGCATGGGCGCGATGAACACCTGGCCCGGCTTGACGATGACGGCGAACTGACGGGTTTCCCCTGGGGCCAGCAGTATCGATTGTGCTGGGCCTGGTCCCTGGCCGCCGCAATAGCCTTTGGGGGAGATGGCCGCCGCGATGCTGAAGGGGCCGTTGGGCAGGTCCAGGCTGGTGCTTTTGCCGGGGCCAAGAGTGCCTACCACTTGTTGGTTGACGTATAGCTCAACGTCGCAGGCGTTCGGAGCGTTGCTGTCACGGGTGAAGATCAGGCGCGAGGGACTTTCGCTCGCCGGGTTCTTCGGTACGTGGTGCACGCCGCGGGGCGGCGGCCCGGCCAGGGCGACGGTGCTGGCAAGCGTGAGAGTGATCAGTAGCGAACGCAGCATGTGACCTCCTTATGGCCTCGGCGCAGCTGGCGCGACGGCCGGTATGCTTCCCTGACATTGGCGCCTTACACTACGCGCCCATTTTCTTGAGACCTCTTTCGTGCAAATCGCCCTGGCGCCCATGGAGGGGCTGGTCGACGAAATCCTGCGCGATGTGCTGACCCGTGTCGGCGGCATCGACTGGTGTGTCACCGAGTTTATCCGCATCTGCGACCGGCTGCTGCCGGCATCCGCCTTTTACAAGCTGGCTCCCGAACTGGCCGATGCCGCGCAGACCCGATCCGGCACGCCAATGCGTCTGCAGTTGCTGGGTTCCGACCCGTTCTGCCTGGCGGATAACGCTGCCTTTGCCTGTACGCTCGGCGCGCCGGTCATCGATCTGAACTTCGGCTGTCCGGCCAAGACGGTGAACAAGTCCCGCGGTGGTGCGGTGCTGCTCAAGGAGCCGGAATTGCTGCATGCCATCGTGCGCGAGGTGCGCCGTACGGTGCCGGCGCATATTCCGGTGACGGCGAAAATGCGCCTGGGCTTCGACAGTCCGGACGGGGCACTGGATTGTGCCCGCGCCCTGGCCGAGGGTGGGGCTGCGCAACTGGTGGTGCATGCGCGGACCAAGGTCGATGGCTACAAGCCGCCGGCTCATTGGGAGTGGGTTGCGCGGGTGCAGGATGTGGTGGCGGTGCCGGTGTATGCCAACGGCGAGGTGTGGAGCGTCGAGGACTGGCGGCGCTGCCGCGAAGTCAGTGGTGCCGAGAACATCATGCTCGGCCGTGGTCTGGTTTCGCGCCCGGATCTGGCAAGGCAGATCGCGACTGCCCGGGCTGGCCAGGAGGTCGTGCCGATGAGCTGGTGCGAGCTGTTGCCGTTGCTGCAGGATTTCTGGCTGCAGGCGCGGCGCAAGCTGGCGCCGCGCTATGCGCCAGGGCGTCTCAAGCAGTGGCTGGCGATGCTCACTCGCAGCTACCCGGAGGCGGTACTGCTGTTCGCCGAGATTCGTCGGGAGAATGACTGCGAGCGTATCGACGCATTGCTCAATGGTTATCCGCGACTTGACTCTGCAGAGACGGACTCTGCCCGCGAAGCTTGCGGCAGCGCGTTCTTGTCTATCGAGGCCTCTTGAAATCCTGTTGAACGTCCGCATCTAGTGAATGCGGGATGCCGAAGTCGGGTCCCGCGATCAAACACTTGCTGATTATTCAGGAGATGCAACATGAGCAACGTCCTTTCCCTGGCCCCCCTGTTCCGCCAGTCCGTCGGTTTCGATCGTTTCAACGACCTGTTCGAGTCGGCGCTGCGTAACAGCGAAAGCGGCAGTTCCTACCCCCCTTACAACGTCGAGAAGCATGGCGATGACCAGTACCGCATCGTGGTGGCGGCGGCCGGCTTCCGTGAAGAAGACCTGGAGTTGCAGGTCGAGCGTGGCGTGCTGACCGTCACCGGCGGCAAGCGCGAGCGCGCAGCCGAAAGCGTGACCTTCCTGCACCAGGGTATTGCGCAGCGCGGCTTCAAGTTGTCGTTCCGTCTGGCCGACCATATCGAAGTCAAGGCTGCGCAGCTGGATGCCGGCCTGCTGAATATCGATCTGGTGCGTATCGTGCCGGAAGAGGCCAAGCCCAAGCGCATTCCGATTGGCGCACAGCAGTCGACGCTGCAGGGCTGATTCTCAGCAGCTCGAAAACGAAGGGCACCTGCGGGTGTCCTTCGTCGTTTCAGCGATGTGCCAGCAGCAGGTTGTGGAAGTCCAAAAGCGGCAGCGGTTTGCTGAACAGGTAGCCCTGGTATCGGTGGCAGCCTTGCTGTTGCAGGAACGCCAGTTGCTCCTGCTGCTCCACGCCTTCGGCGATCATCTGCAGGTTGAGGCTGCGGGCCATGGCGACGATGGCGCGGATGATCTCGGCGTCGTTGGGGTCGCTGGTGGCGTCGCGAACAAAGGATTGGTCGATCTTCAGTACATCCACCGGCAGGCGTTTGAGGTAGGTCAGCGAGCTGTAGCCGGTGCCGAAATCATCCATGGCGAAGCTCAGGCCTAGTTTCTTCAGGCGGTGCATCTTGGCGATGGTGTCGTCCAGGTTCTGGATGACGATGCCCTCGGTGATTTCCAGCTTGAGCATGTTGGCCGGCAGTTCACTTTGTGCCAGGCAGCGCTCTACGCGTTCGACGAAATCACCCTGACGAAACTGCCGGGGGCTGATGTTGACGCACAGCTGGAAGTCATCTCGCTGCACCAGGCCCTCGCGTAGCAGGCGGGCACCGGCTTGGCAGGACTCGTTGAGCACCCAGGCGCCTACGTCGAGGATCAGGCCGCTTTCTTCCAGAACCTGAATGAACTGTGCTGGGGATTGCGGGCCCAGGCTGGGGTGGCTCCAGCGCAACAGGGCTTCGCTGCCGATCACTCGGCCGTCGCGTGCGTCCACTTGAGGCTGGTAGTAGAGCTCGAACTCGCCGCGAGCCAGGGCCAGGCGCAGATCATTCTCCAGGCGCAGGCGTTCGCTGGCCGCGTCCTGCATGGATTTACGGAAAATCTGGATGGTGTTGCGTCCCGAGTCTTTGGCCCGGTACAGGGCGATATCGGCGCGCTTGAGCAGGTCAGTCGGGTTGTCGCCGTGATCCGGTATCAGGGCGATGCCGATGCTCGGGGTGACCTGCAGCCGGTGGCCGTCCAGCAGCATGGGCTCGGCCAGCAGGCGGCGCAGTTTCTCCGCCACCTGGCGTACCTGTTGAGTGACTTGTGCGCGCTTGCCCTCCAGCCCGGAAACTAGCACGACGAACTCATCGCCGCCCAGGCGTGCGACGGTGTCCTCCTGACGCACGCTGGCTTCCAGGCGGGCAGTCACCATCTTCAGCACGGCATCGCCGACCGGGTGGCCGAGCGAGTCGTTGATGTGTTTGAAGTGGTCGAGGTCGAGAAACAGCAGGGCGCCATGCAGGTTGTGGCGCTTGAGCAGGGCGATCTGCTGGGTCAGGCGATCCATCAGCAGTGCGCGATTGGGCAGGTTGGTCAGCGAGTCATGGTAGGCCAGGTGCTGAACCTGGGCCTGGGCCGCCTTCAGCTCGCTGATGTCGCGGGCGGTGAGCAGCAGGCAGGGGGTTTCGTTCAGTTCGATGGACTGTACGGAGACCTCGACCAGCTTGATGCTGCCGTCGCGGTGCTGGCCGTGCATCTCCATGTGATAGACGCGGCCTTCGCGCAGGATGGTTTCAATCATCCGTGTGCGCTCTTCCGGGTAGGCCCAAACATGCAGCTCGGCAGAGCTGCGGCCGATGACTTCCTCCGCGCGGTAGCCGGTGAGTCGGCTGAAGCCTTCGTTGACCTCGATGTAGCGACCGCTGTCGCGCTCGGTGATGGTGATGGCGTCGGGGCTGGAGTGGAACGCCTTGGCGAACTTCTCCTGGCTGGCCTTGAGTGCGGCCTCGCTCTGCTGGCGTTCGCTGATGTCGCGGAAGGTGGTGGTCAGGCAGCGTTGCCCCTGCACGCGGATATAGCGATTGGAGACGATGCAGGTCAGCTCGCGGCCATCCTTGCTGCGGAAACGGGCGATCTCATTATTGAGCTGCTTGTCTCGAATCAGCTGTTTGGCCAGCGCCTCGCGTTGCAGAGGGTCGACCCAGAACCCTACATCCAGGGCATTGCGGCCGATGAGCTCCTCGGGCTTCCAGCCGAAGGTCTGGGTGAAGCTGGGGTTGATCTCGATAAACACACCGTCCGGTGCGCGCGATACGCAAATAGGCTCCGGGCTGGCCTGGAACAGGGTGACGAACTTCTCCTCGGAGGAGGCGAGGCGCTGCTCACGCTGTACCCGCTCGGTAATGTCCAGAAGGATGCCGGCCATGCGCAGAGGTGCGCCCTGGGCGTCGCGGTAGAGCTTGGCCGTGCTTTCCAGGTAACGGCGCTCATCGCCTTCAAGCAGGACCCGGTAGGTCAGCTGGTAGTCTTCTCTGCGGCCCTCCACCAGGTCGGCGTAGACCTGGCGCATGTGCCGGCGGTCCTCGTCCGGCACCTGGCGGAAAAAGCAGGCGAAGTCGCCGTGGTAGGGCTCGGTGGGCAGGCCGTGCAGGCTGGCGGCGCGGTCGGAGCCGTACAGCATGCCGCTGGGGATGTGCCAGTCCCAGGTGCCCAGGTTGGCCGAGTCCAGGGCCAGGGTCAGGCGTTCCTGGCTGTCGCGCAGCGCCTGTTCCTGTTCCCGTTGCTGGGTGATATCGCGGATGACGCCGAATACCTGGGTGCGGCCATCCTTGTCGACCCGTGGGCGGCCGCTGATCTCCAGCCAGTGCAGGCTGCCGTCTGGCCAGCGGATACGGTGCCGCAATGGTTCGGGGCTGGGAATGCCGCTCAGGACTTTCTGAAACAGTTGGCGGACTTGCTGGCGGTCCTCCTCGGGAATCAGTTCGATGTAGTCGACCTGGCGTCGCAAAGGTTTCTTCGGGTCCAGACCGAACAGTGCCTGTGCTCCCCGCGACCAACTGACCTTGCCGCTTGCGGTATCCCAGTACCAGGCACCGAGATGAGCGCCGTTGAGGGCGGCGAGCAAGTGGGGTGCGTCCTGCCAGGTCTTCTCGAACTCGGCGGGATCCAGGGCGGGGATGAAAGGGAAGGGCGGTTGTTTCGACGGTTTGGACATACTGTTCTCGTCCGGCACTCGGCAAACCCCGGCCGCCTGATGGAAAGGGGCGCTGTAGAGGCACGCTGGCGACTTTTCTTATCGTTATGGCCTCACGTTAGCCGCTGTTCTGTCTTCAAGGCAAGCAGCGCTGTTCATCCAGCAAGGCCATGAAGGCTTTGGCTGCGTTGGACAGGGTTCGTTCCTTGTGCAGGATGTAGCCCAGTTGGCGGCGCAGTTGAATCCCGGGTAGCGGCAGGCGCTCAACCTGCTCGTCGAGCATGGTGCGCGGCAGTACGCTCCAGGCCAGGCCGATGGAAACCATCATCTTGATGGTCTCCAGATAGTTGGTGCTCATGCCGATGTTCGGCGTCAGCCCCTGGCCTTCGAACAGGCGCCGGACGATGTGGTGGGTGAAGGTGTTGTCGCCAGGGAATACGGCCGGGTGCTGGGCAACGTCGGCCAGGCTGATGGCTGGCATGCGTGCGAGCGGGTGCTCGGGTGCGGCGACGAAGTCCAGCGGGTCATCCCACACCGGTATTGCCCTTACCGGCTCGCGGGCTTCTGGCGCCAGGGTGATCACCGCCAGTTCGGCGCGACCATGCAGCACTTCCTCATAGGCCACTTCCGAGTCGAGGAACTGGATGTCCAGTGCCACCTGCGGATGCGCACGGGTAAAGGCGCGTAGTAGTGGTGGCAGGCGATGCAGGCCGATGTGGTGGCTGGTGGCCAGGGTCAGCCGCCCGGAAATCTCGCCGCTGAGGTTGGTCAGCGCGCGACGGGTGTCGTCCAGCACGTTGAGGATCTGGTAGGCACGTGGCAGCAGGGCGCGGCCGGCTTCGGTCAGGCTCACTTCGCGGCCCAGACGATCAAACAGGCGCACTTTCAACTGCTGCTCCAGGCCGGCGATGCGTTTGCTCACTGCAGGCTGGGTCAGGTGCAGGCGCTCTGCTGCTTCCGAGAAGCTGCCGACTTCGGCGATAGCGATGAAAGCGTTGAGGTTGGCGAGGTCCATCATGCGTTGGCTCGATCTGAACGGCGGGTGGGTCAGCCTAATGCTTTGGATTCCTCTGTGGAATCTTTTGAATAAAAAATATGAATTGGAGTTATTTGAGCGAAATCCTTAGCATCTCCACATCGGTAGAAGGGCTATAGACCCTTCACCTCCCGAACCGCTGATGAGGACGCTGCAAAATGGCCGGCAAGACGCTCTACGACAAGCTCTGGGATATGCACGAGGTGAAGCGCCGCGACGATGGTTCGTCGCTGATCTACATCGACCGGCAGATCCTCCACGAAGTGACCTCGCCGCAGGCCTTCGAAGGGCTGCGTCTGGCTGGGCGCAAGCCATGGCGCATCGACGCCAACATCGCCACGCCGGACCACAACGTGCCGACCACCAAGGCCGAGCGCCAGGGCGGCCTGGAGTCGATTGCCGACGAAGTGTCGCGCATCCAGGTGCAGACCCTGGACGAGAACTGCGATGACTTCGGCATTCTCGAATTCAAGATGAACGACCAGCGCCAGGGCATCGTCCACGTGGTCGGCCCGGAGCAGGGCGCTACCCTGCCGGGCATGACCGTGGTCTGCGGCGACTCGCACACTTCCACCCACGGCGCCTTCGGTGCGCTGGCCCATGGCATCGGCACTTCCGAGGTGGAGCATGTGCTCGCCACCCAGTGCCTGGTGGCCAAGAAGATGAAGAACATGCAGGTGCGAGTCGAAGGCAAGTTGCCGTTCGGTGTGACTGCCAAGGACATCGTCCTCGCCGTGATCGGCAAGATCGGCACCGCCGGCGGTAACGGCCATGCGCTGGAGTTCGCCGGCAGCGCCATCCGTGAGCTGTCGCTGGAAGGACGCATGACCATCTGCAACATGTCCATCGAGGCCGGTGCCCGTGTCGGCATGGTGGCGGTGGACGAGAAGACCATCGAGTACGTGCGCAACCGTCCGTTCGCCCCGAAAGGCGCGGATTGGGATCTGGCCGTCGAACAGTGGAAAGGTCTGGTGTCGGATGCCGACGCCCACTTCGACACTATCGTCGAGCTGCGTGCCGAAGACATCAAGCCGCAGGTCAGCTGGGGTACTTCGCCGGAGATGGTCTTGGCCGTCGACGAAAATGTGCCGGACCCGGCTGCCGAGGCCGACCCGGTGAAAAAGGATTCGATCACCCGTGCGTTGAAGTACATGGGCCTGACCGCCAATCAGGCGATCACCGACATCCAGCTGGACCGCGTGTTCATCGGTTCCTGCACCAACTCGCGCATCGAAGACCTGCGTGCCGCCGCCGAAGTGGCCAAGGGCCGCAAGGTCGCCGCGACCGTCAAGCAGGCGCTGGTGGTGCCGGGCTCCGGTTTGGTCAAGGCGCAGGCCGAGCGGGAAGGCCTGGACAAGATCTTCATCGAGGCCGGTTTCGAGTGGCGTGAACCGGGCTGCTCCATGTGCCTGGCGATGAACCCGGACAAGCTGGGCAGTGGCGAGCATTGCGCGTCCACCTCCAACCGCAACTTCGAAGGCCGTCAGGGCGCCGGTGGCCGTACCCACCTGGTCAGCCCGGCCATGGCTGCCGCCGCAGCAGTGACCGGTCGCTTCATCGACGTGCGCGAATTGATCCAGGCCTGAGGAATAGATAGATGAAAGCCTTCACCCAACACACCGGCCTGGTCTGCCCGCTCGATCGTGCCAATGTCGACACCGATCAGATCATTCCCAAGCAGTTCCTCAAGTCGATCAAGCGCAGCGGCTTTGGCCCTAATCTGTTCGACGAGTGGCGTTACCTGGATATCGGTCAGCCGAACCAGGATTGCTCTGCGCGTCCGGTAAACAATGACTTCGTCCTCAACTTCCCGCGCTACCAGGGTGCCAGCGTGCTGCTGGCCCGCGAGAACTTCGGCTGCGGCTCCTCCCGCGAGCACGCACCCTGGGCGCTGGATGAATACGGCTTCCGCACGGTGATCGCGCCGAGCTTCGCCGATATCTTCTTCAACAACAGCTTCAAGAACGGCCTGCTGCCCATCATCCTCAGGGATGAGGAAATGGACGAGCTGTTCGCCCAGTGTGAGGCGACCGAGGGCTATCAGTTGACTGTTGACCTCGCGGCGCAGACCGTGACCCGCCCGGACGGCAAGCAATACAGTTTCGAGGTAGACGCCTTCCGCAAACACTGCCTGCTCAACGGCCTGGACGATATCGGCCTGACCCTGCAGGACGCCGAGGCGATCAAGGCTTTCGAAGGCAAACATCAGCAGAGCAGCCCGTGGCTGTTTGGCGCCATCAAGTGATTCGTAGGCTGGGGTAGGCCACAGGCCGTAACCCAGCGGACAGAGGCTCGGCGGGCAAAGTGCCGGGTCTTGCTGAATAAATGAGGAATGCAATGAGCAAGCAGATTCTGGTTCTCCCTGGCGACGGTATCGGCCCGGAAATCATGGCCGAGGCGGTCAAGGTGCTGAACCTGGCTAACGACAAGTACGCGCTGGGCTTCGAGCTGTCGTTCGACGACCTGGGTGGCGCCGCCATTGATCGCTACGGCGTGCCGCTGGCTGACGAGACCCTGGAGCGCGCCCGCGCCGCCGATGCCGTGCTGCTCGGAGCCGTCGGCGGTCCGAAGTGGGACACCATCGACCCGGCCATCCGCCCCGAGCGCGGCCTGCTGAAGATCCGTTCGCAGCTGGGCCTGTTCGGCAACCTGCGTCCGGCCATCCTTTATCCGCAGCTGGCCGAGGCCTCCAGCCTCAAGCCGGAAGTAGTCGCTGGTCTGGATATTCTCATCGTGCGTGAGCTGACCGGCGGTATCTACTTCGGCCAGCCGCGCGAGAGCAAGGTGTTGGAGAATGGCGAGCGCATGGCTTACGACACTCTGCCGTACAGCGAGAGCGAAATCCGCCGCATCGCCAAGGTCGGTTTCGACATGGCCATGGTGCGTAACAAGAAGCTGTGCTCGGTGGACAAGGCCAACGTGCTGGCCTCCAGTCAACTGTGGCGCGCCGTGGTCGAGGAAGTGGCCAAGGACTACCCGCAGGTCGAGCTTTCGCACATGTACGTCGACAACGCCGCCATGCAGCTGGTGCGTGCGCCCAAGCAGTTCGACGTGATGGTGACCGACAACATGTTCGGCGACATCCTGTCGGATGAAGCTTCCATGCTTACCGGTTCCATCGGAATGCTGCCGTCCGCCTCGCTGGATGCCAACAACAAGGGCATGTACGAGCCGTGCCACGGCTCGGCGCCGGACATCGCCGGCCAGGGTATCGCCAACCCGTTGGCGACCATCCTCTCGGTGTCGATGATGCTGCGTTACAGCTTTGGCCAGGTTGCCGCGGCTGATGCGATCGAGCTGGCGGTGAGCAAGGTGCTGGATCAAGGCCTGCGCACCGGCGACATCTGGTCGGAAGGCAAGACCAAGGTCGGTACTGCGGCCATGGGCGATGCGGTAGTCGAGGCGCTGCGTAATCTGTAATCTGTCCGGCCCGTCGCTCGCGGCGGCCCACTTCTTTATTAGGGTGTAGTTGTTATGAAACGCGTAGGTCTGATCGGTTGGCGCGGTATGGTCGGTTCCGTGCTCATGCAGCGTATGCTGGAAGAGCGCGACTTCGACCTGATCGAACCGGTGTTCTTTACCACCTCCAATGTCGGCGGCCAGGGCCCGGCCATTGGCAAGGACATTGCCCCGCTGAAGGACGCGTACAGCATTGATGAGCTGAAAAGCCTCGATGTGATCCTGACCTGCCAGGGCGGCGACTACACCAGCGAAGTCTTCCCCAAGCTGCGTGAAGCCGGCTGGAATGGCTACTGGATCGACGCGGCTTCCAGTCTGCGCATGGCCGATGATTCGGTGATCGTGCTCGATCCGGTCAACCGCAAGGTGATCGACCAGTCGCTGGATGCCGGCACCAAGAACTACATCGGCGGTAACTGCACTGTCAGCCTGATGCTGATGGCCCTCGGTGGCCTGTACGAGGCTGGTCTGGTCGAGTGGATGAGCGCCATGACCTACCAGGCGGCGTCCGGTGCCGGCGCGCAGAACATGCGCGAGCTGATCAAACAGATGGGCGCGATCAACGCTTCCGTGGCTGATGACCTGGCCAATCCGGCCAGCGCCATTCTCGATATCGATCGCAAGGTTGCCGAGGCCATGCGCGGCGAGTCCTTCCCGGTCGACAACTTCGGCGTGCCGCTGGCTGGCAGCCTGATCCCCTACATCGACAAGGAACTGCCCAACGGCCAGAGCCGCGAAGAGTGGAAGGGCCAGGCCGAGACCAACAAGATCCTCGGCCGCTTCAAGAGCCCGATCCCGGTCGACGGGCTGTGCGTGCGCATCGGTGCCATGCGTTGCCATAGCCAGGCGCTGACCATCAAGCTGAACAAGGATGTGCCGATGGGCGACATCGAAGGCCTGATCAGCCAACACAATCCCTGGGTCAAGCTGGTGCCGAACACTCGCGAAGCCAGTATTCGCGAACTTGGCCCGACTGCCGTTACCGGCACCCTGAGCGTACCGGTCGGTCGTCTGCGCAAGCTCAACATGGGCTCGCAGTACCTCGGTGCCTTCACCGTCGGTGATCAGCTGCTGTGGGGGGCGGCCGAACCGCTGCGCCGCATGCTGCGTATCCTGCTGGAGCGCTGATCGCGCTAGCGGTGCTCAAAGGGCCGGTCCATGACCGGCCCTTTTCGTTTTTCTGGGCTGGCGGTTAGAGTGCCGGGTCGATTGATTTCCTGATGCAAGGCTTTGTGATGTCCAAGAGCTTCGATGTGGCTGTTATCGGTGCGACCGGCACCGTGGGTGAAACACTGGTGCAGTTGCTGGAAGAGCGCGAGTTCCCGGTCGGTAATCTGCACTTGCTGGCGGGCAGTGCCTCTTCTGGGCAGTCGGTGGCTTTTCGTGGCAAGAACCTGCGCGTGCGCGAGCTGGCTGGCTTCGATTTTTCCCAGGTGCAGCTGGTGTTCTTTGCAGCAGGTGAAACAGTCAGTCGTGAGCATGCGCCGCGTGCGCAGGCTGCGGGCTGTTCGATGATCGATCTTAGTGGCGGGCTCGATGGAGCGCTGCCGCTCGTGCCGGAAGCCAATGCCGAGGCACTGGCGACTCTTTCCGCGCCTTATCTGTTGAGTAGCCCGGCACCGGTTGCCACTGCTTTGGCTGCTGTGCTGGCGCCGCTGCGGGAAACCGTGCAATTGCAGAAAGTCACCGTGCTGGCGGCTCTGGCAGTTTCCCAGTTCGGCCGTGATGGCGTTGCCGAACTGGCGCGGCAGACTGCCGAGCTACTGAATATGCGTCCCTTGGAACCACAGTTGTTTGATCGGCAGATCGCTTTCAATGTGCTGGCTCAGGCCGGCGCTGCAGGTGAGGGTGGCCATGCTCTATTGGAGATGCGCATTGCGCGCGAGCTGAAGGCGTTGCTCGGCGTCGATGGGCTGAAAGTGGCGGTCAGCTGCGCCCTGGCTCCGGTGTTTTTTGGCGATAGCCTGGCTGTGACAGTCGATACTGCTGCGGCTGTGGATCTCCACCAAGTGATGGAGTTGCTGGATCGGCAGGCTGGTTTGGCGTTGGTCGAGGCAGGGGATTACCCGAGCGTTGTGGGGGATGCGGTAGGTCAGGATGAACTGTATGTTGGGCGCTTGCGTGGCGGGCTGGATGATCCGGCGGAGCTCAATTTGTGGATTGCGTCAGATAATGCGCGAAAAGGCTCTGCGCTCAATGCTGTGCAAATTGGTGAGTTGTTGATAAAACACTATCTGTAAAAGATACTTAGCCCCAAATTTGAAGAATTTTTCTAGCTTGGCAATACTGGTTTGGTAGTTCACTGACGGGGAGCCGCCTTGGGGTGGTGCAGGCAGTGCGCTTCAAAATCCTCTCGTTTAACGAGAAAAAAAGATAAAACAAGGGATTACGCTATGGTTCGGGTTCGCAAACTGGTACTGGCAATTGCGGCTGCATCCGCACTGACTTCCGGTACAGCACACGCACTGGGGCTGGGGGAAATCGACCTGCAGTCCTCGCTGAGCCAGCCTCTGGTGGCGGAGATCGAGCTGCTCGAAGTGCGTGATCTGGCTTCCACTGAGGTGATTCCGACTCTGGCGTCGCCCGAGGAATTCAACAAGGCTGGCGTTGATCGCCAGTACTTCCTCACTGATCTCAAGTTCACCCCGGTGATCAAAGCCAACGGTAGGAGTGTGATTCGTATCACCTCGACCAAGCCGGTGCGTGAGCCCTACCTGAACTTCCTGGTCGAAGTTCTGTGGCCGAACGGCCGCCTGCTGCGCGAATACACCCTGTTGCTGGATCCGCCGCTGTATACCCCGCAGCCGGTCGCCGCGCCGCGCATGCCGGTAGCCGCTGCTCCTGTGCCTCGCCCGGTAACCGCTCCGGCACCGCGCCCAGCTGCACCAGCAGCTAGCGCGCCTAGTCGCCCTGCAGCGCCGAGCGCCCCGGCTGCCAGCAAGATCGATGGCGATCAGTACAAAACCACCTCCAGTGACACTCTCTGGGAAATTGCCCAGCGCAGTCGTCAGAGTGGCAGTGTGCACCAGGCGATGCTGGCCATTCAGGATCTCAACCCCAATGCGTTCCTCGATGGCAACATCAACCGACTGAAGAGCGGCCAGGTGCTGCGTCTGCCCACGGATGAACAGGTCAAGAGCCGCAGCCAGGCCGAGGCCATTGCCCAGGTTGCCGAGCAGAACAATGCCTGGCGTGAGGGTCGCAGCGTCGCTGCAGGCTCGCGTCAGCTCGATGCGACCAAGCGTGCCAGTGCGGGGGCAGCGCCTGCTACTACCGAAGCCAAGGACAACCTGAAGCTGGTTTCTGCCGAAAGTGGCAAAGCTACTGCTGGCAGCGACAAGGCCAAAGGTGACACCAAGGCGCTCAATGATCAGCTGGCTGTTACTAAAGAAAGCCTGGATTCCAGCCGTCGTGAGAACGAAGAGCTCAAGGGCCGCGTGGGCGACCTGCAAGGTCAGCTGGATAAACTCCAGCGCCTGATTGAGCTGAAAGACAATCAGTTGGCCAAGTTGCAGGCCGATCTGGCCCAGCAGGGCGCTGCTACCACTCCCTCAGCTCCGGTTCCGGCTGCTAGTCCGGAAAGCAAGCCGGCTGAAGCCAATGCTCCTGCTGTAGATGGCAAGCCTGTGGAAGCTGCTCCGGTGGAAAGTAAGCCGGCGACCACGGATTTCAATTACAGCGAGGAAGCAGCCCCAAAGACCGAGCCGGCTAAGCCGGCTGTCGAAGCGCCTGCTGCCAAGCCAGTAGCACCAGCTCCAAAACCGGAAGTAGCCAAGCCGACACCAGTCAAACCAGCTGCTCCGGCACCTCAGCCTGAGCCTCAGAGCTTCATTGATGAGCTGCTGGGCAACCCTATGCTGCTTGGCGCTGTGGGTGGTGGTGCCCTGCTGGTCCTGCTGATCGGTCTGATGGTTCTGTCGCGCCGTAACGCCATGAAAGAAGCTGAGCTGCAAGACAGCCTTGATGCCGATGACGCAGGCAGTTTCGCCAGCGACATGGATCTGCCTGATGACAGCTTTGCAGGCTTCGACGAAGCGTCCGATGCGACCCAGGTGCGTGAGCAGGCTGATGAGCGCGTTGCGCCACAAACAGCCGATGCTCTGGGTGAGGCCGATATCTATATTGCTTACGGCAAGTTCACTCAGGCGGCAGAGCTGCTGCACAATGCCATCAATGACGAGCCGCAGCGTAGCGATCTGCGCCTCAAGCTGATGGAGGTTTATGCCGAGCTGGGCGATCGTGAAGGGTTTGCCCGTCAGGAGCAGGAACTGCGTGAAATTGGTGGCTCCGCTGGTGCTGTTGATCAGCTCAAGGCCAAGTATCCTGCTATGGCGGCAGCGGCTGCTGCCGGCGGTTTGGCCGCTGCGGCCGCAGCCGAGGATGATCTGGGTGACTTCAGTCTCGACGACCTGACTCTGGATGAGCCGGCAGCCGCGGAAAAACCGGCAGAGGATCTGGATGACTCCTTCGATCTGAGCCTGGATGATCTTGATGTCAATCTCGATGAGCCCACTGCTCCTGCACCAGCAGCAGAAACTACTCTCGACGATCTTGAGCTGGATGCCGGGCTGGATTTTGAAACCCCAGCCAGCGAGGCGCCGACCAGCAGCGAGATGGACTTCGATCTCGATCTAGGTGGTGAAGCCTCGGACTCCACGCTTTCTCTGGAAGATGACCTGGCTGATTTCAGTCTGGATCTGGAATCCGAGAGCAAGCCGGCAGAGTCCGAAGAAGACTTCATGCTTAGTCTGGAAGATGAGCCGGCAGCGCCGAGTGCCGAGGGCGACCTGAGCATGCCGTCCGATTTCGATCTGTCTATGGCTGAAGAGACTCCTCCTGCAGCAGACAGTTTTGCTGCGCAGCTGGATGAGGTTTCCGCTGAGCTGGATGAGCTGAGCGGCTCTCTGGATGACGAATTGCCTGCTGCTCAGCCGGAAGCTGCTGCAACTGCGACAGGACTGGATGTGGACGACGACTTCGACTTCCTTTCGGGTACCGATGAGACGGCTACCAAGCTGGATCTGGCGCGGGCCTACATCGACATGGGTGACAGTGAAGGTGCCCGTGACATTCTGGACGAGGTTATCGCTGAAGGTAGCGAAGGCCAGCAGCAGGAAGCACGCGAGCTGATCTCCAAACTGAGCTGATTCATGTCCCAGGCAATACCTTCAGCGGCGGCCGAAATGGCCGCCGCTGGCGTTTTCAGAATAGCCCTCGGTGTCGAGTACAAGGGCTCCCGCTATCGTGGCTGGCAGCGCCAGGAGCATGGCGTGCCCACTGTGCAGGGCATGCTGGAGAAGGCGCTTTCAGAAGTGGCGAACGAGCCCGTGAACCTGATGTGTGCGGGGCGTACCGATGCTGGCGTGCATGCCAGTGGCCAGGTGGTGCACTTCGATACTGCGGTTGAGCGCCCCCTTAAAGCGTGGGTCATGGGCAGTAATGCCAACCTGCCCGCCGATATCAGTGTGACCTGGGCCAAGGTCATGCCGGCGGATTTTCATGCGAGGTTCAAGGCCTGCGCTCGGCGCTATCGCTACGTGATCTACAACGATCCGGTTCGGCCGGCGCATCTGGCCGAAGAGGTGACCTGGAACCATCGTCCGCTGGATATAGCGCGCATGCGGGAGGCCGCGGTTCATCTGGTAGGGACCCACGACTTCACCTCGTTCCGCGCTGTGCAGTGTCAGGCAAAGTCGCCGATCAAGACTGTTCACCACTTGCAACTGATCGAGCATGGCCGTTTCATCGTCATTGATGTGCGCGCCAATGCTTTCCTGCACCACATGGTGCGCAACTTTGCCGGTGTGCTGATGACTATCGGTGCCGGCGAGCGTGAGCCGGGCTGGGTGCTTGACGCGCTGGCGGCACGCGACCGCAGGGCTGGCGGAGTAACGGCGCATCCCTACGGCCTGTATCTGGTGCAGGTGGAGTATCCGCCCGAGTTCGAGCTGCCACAGCGTTATCTGGGGCCGCATTTTCTCTCCGCCCTGCCGCAGTCCTTCGGCTGAAACTGCCGGCGGGCTTTGCTACCATCGTTCTTTATTTGCTGAAGGTGCCCTCACGTTGACAGCTGTTCGCGTCAAGATCTGCGGAATAACCCGTGTCGAGGATGCTCTGGTTGCTACGTCTGCCGGGGCTGACGCCATTGGTTTTGTCTTCTATGCCAAGAGCCCGCGTGCCGTTGATGTCGAGCAGGCTAGAGCGATCATTGCCGCTCTGCCGCCGTTCGTGACCACGGTGGGGTTGTTCGTCAACATGGCGCGCGATGAGCTGCATGGGCTTCTTTCCCGTGTGCCTCTGGATCTCCTGCAGTTTCACGGCGATGAATCCGTAAGCCAGTGCGAGGGTTTCGGTCGTCCCTATATCAAGGCGTTGCGGGTCAAGCCTGGCGACGATATCGCCGCACGTGTGAATGAGTACCCAAGCGCCAGCGGCATTTTGCTGGACACCTATGTCGAAGGTGTCCCAGGTGGAACGGGGGAGGCTTTCGACTGGTCCCTGGTACCGG
The DNA here is from genome assembly GCA_038147895.1 of Pseudomonas sp. Lineage (GTDB taxonomy): Bacteria > Pseudomonadota > Gammaproteobacteria > Pseudomonadales > Pseudomonadaceae > Aquipseudomonas. Next base: position 11,766 of record JAYQUJ010000046.1, on the reverse strand, counting down.
CGGATCTGAGCAAGCCGGTTATTCTCGCCGGTGGCTTGCAGCCCGGGAATGTCGCCGAAGCCGTGCGGCAGTTACGCCCTTATGCGGTGGATGTCAGTGGTGGTGTCGAGGCGAGCAAGGGCATCAAGGATGCGCAGAAGATCGCTGCCTTCATTCAGGCCGCGCGTGGCGTTTGATGTGACGGCGGCCCTCTGCCTGCCGTCCATAAGCCATTGTGCCCAGGCCGGTTCTCGGCGGGCTTGAGTCAGATTTGCCGGGGCAGTGTCCCGAACAGCTACGGAGAGTAAGCATGAGCAACTGGTTACGTGAAAAGCTGATCCCTTCGATCATGCGATCCGAGGTCAAGAAGAGCTCGGTGCCCGAGGGGTTGTGGCACAAGTGCCCGTCCTGCGATGCAGTGCTTTATCGTCCAGAGCTGGAAAAGACCCTCGATGTCTGCCCCAAGTGCCATCACCACATGCGCATCGATGCGCGTACTCGCCTTGACCTGTTCCTCGACGCCGAGGGCCGCGAGGAGCTGGGCGCCGAGCTGGAGCCGGTTGACCGCCTGAAGTTCCGTGACAGCAAGAAGTACAAGGATCGTATCGCTGCAGCCCAGAAAGATACGGGCGAGAAGGACGCGCTGGTGTCCATGAGTGGCCAGCTGCAGGGCATGCCTATTGTGGCGTGCGCTTTTGAGTTCAGCTTCATGGGCGGCTCCATGGGCGCTGTGGTCGGTGAGCGATTTGTTCGCGCCGCCAACGTGGCGCTGGAGAAACGTTGCCCGCTGGTGTGCTTTGCCGCTTCCGGTGGCGCACGTATGCAAGAAGCCCTGATTTCCCTGATGCAGATGGCCAAGACCAGCGCCGTGCTGGCGCGTTTGCGCGAGGAAGGCATTCCCTTCGTCTCGGTGCTGACCGATCCGGTCTACGGCGGTGTTTCCGCCAGTTTGGCCATGCTCGGTGACGTGATAGTCGCCGAACCGAAGGCTCTGATTGGTTTCGCCGGCCCGCGTGTAATCGAGCAGACCGTACGCGAGAAACTGCCTGAAGGCTTCCAGCGCAGCGAGTTCCTGCTGGAGCACGGCGCCATCGACATGATCATCCATCGCCAGGACCTGCGTCCGCGTCTGGCACGTCTGCTGGCCCAGTTCCAGCACCTGCCGACTCCTGCAGCCAGCGCATGAGCCAGCGCTCCCTCGCCGACTGGCTGAGCTACCTCGAACAGCTCCATCCCAGCGCCATCGACATGGGCCTGGAGCGTTCGCGGCAGGTAGCCGAACGCCTCGGCTTGGGCAAACCTGCGCCGTTGGTCGTCACGGTAACCGGCACCAATGGCAAGGGTTCTACCTGTGCACTGCTTGCGGCCTTGTTGCGCGAGCAGGGCTTGAAGGTTGGCGTCTACAGTTCGCCGCACCTGTTGCGCTACAACGAGCGTGTGCAGTTCGATGGCCGTGAGACGACCGATTCCGAGCTGTGCGAAGCCTTTGCTGCGGTCGAGTCCGCTCGCACCGAGATATCACTGACCTATTTCGAAATGGGCACCCTGGCGGCTTTCTGGCTGTTCCAGCGCGCTCAACTGGATGCGGTGGTGCTGGAGGTCGGCCTTGGTGGGCGGCTGGATGCGGTCAATCTCGTCGATACCGATCTGGCGCTGGTAACCAGCATTGGTCTCGATCATGCCGAATGGCTTGGCGATACCCGTGAGTCGGTCGCCTTTGAGAAGGCCGGTATCCTGCGCCAGGGCAAGCCAGCCCTGTGTGGTGATCTCGATCCGCCATTACCGCTGCTGCAGCGGGTGGCTGAGCTGGACTGCCCGCTGTTTCTGCGTGGGCGCGACTATGATCTGGCACTTGCCGAAGATGGCTGGCACTGGCGTGGCCTGACTGCTGCTGGTCAAGTGCTGGAGCTGCATGATCTGCCATTGCTGGATCTGCCCATGGAGAATGCGGCGTTGGCGCTGCAGGCCTATGCCTCCCTGGATCTGCCCTGGCATCCCGAGCAGCTGGCTGCAGCCCTGCAGCGTGCGCGAGTGAGCGGGCGACTGGAGCGTCGTCAGTTGCATTGGCAAGGCAAGACGCTGGCCTTGCTGCTGGACGTAGGGCACAACCCGCACGCTGCCGAGTATCTGGCAGTGCGCCTGGCGGCGCGTCCGGTCAGTGGTCGCCGGCTGGCGGTATTCGGTCTGCTGGCCGACAAGGATCTGGACGGTGTGCTGGCCCCCCTGCAGCTTGAAGTGCAGGACTGGGCCGTGGCGCCGCTGGCTACTTCACGAACTCGTCCTGCCGGCGAACTGGCAGCGGCGTTACGCAACCTGGGCGCATCTGTGCAGGGCTGTGGCAGCGTTGCCGAAGCTTTGCTGGTACAGTGTGGCCGGGCGAGCGAAGGGGACGAGATCCTCGTGTTCGGATCTTTCTATTGTGTGGCCGAGGCCCTGGAGTGGCTCGACCAGCAGGCGGAGACAGGTGATGGCAGTACTGGATAAGGGGCTCAAGCAGCGCATCGTTGGCGCATTGGTGCTGGTGGCGCTTGCAGTGATTTTCCTGCCCATGCTGTTTTCCCGAGAAGATGAACTGCGTCAGGTAGTCGTTGACGCTCCGGCAATGCCGGATAAACCCGTGATGCCCGAGGTGGAACTGGAGCCGGTCGAGGTGCCAGAGCCCGTTGCGCAAGACGAAGTGCCTCCGGTGGAGCCAGTACCGCAGGCTCCTGTCGAAACGGTCGCAGAGGCACCGGCACAAGCTGCTTCCGCGCCCAAGGTTGAGGCGCCTGCGGCGGCCAAGCCTGTAGAGAAAGTTGCCGAAAAGCCTGCCAGTGAGCTGGATGCCAACAACCTGCCGGTCAGCTGGTCAGTGCAGTTGGCCAGTCTGTCCAGCCGCACTGGCGCCGAGAAGCTGCAGCAGACTCTGCGCAGTGGTGGCTACAACGCCTATATCCGCACCTTCGATGGTATGAACCGAGTCTTCGTCGGGCCGGTGATCGAGCGTGCCGAGGCGGATCGACTGCGTGATTTGCTCAATCGGCAACAGAACCTCAAGGGTTTCGTGGTGCGCTTCCAGCCGGAAAAAGGCTGATTTCCTCTATTTCACCCATCTGGCGGCTCTGGCTTACCGGCTCGGGCCCGCTCTGGTAAAATCCGCCGCCTTTCCCGTCTGTAGGCAGCAACGTGGCATTCACTTGGGTCGACTGGGCGATCATCGCCGTCATCGCCATTTCCAGCCTGATCAGCCTGCGCCGTGGCTTCTTCAAGGAAGCCCTGTCGCTGCTGACCTGGATAGTTGCAGGTGTCGTCGCCTGGATGTTCGGTGGAGCCCTCTCGCAGCATCTGGATGCTTTCATCGAGACGCCTTCGATGCGCGTCATCGCTGCATGCGCCATTCTCTTTATCGTGACCCTGCTGGTCGGGGCGCTGATCAATTTTCTTATCGGTGAGCTGATCCGGGTAACCGGCCTGTCGGGCACCGATCGTTTTCTCGGCATGGTTTTCGGCGCAGCGCGCGGGGCCCTGCTGGTCGTGGTGCTGGTTGGGCTGGTGAGCCTGGCGCCCGTGCAACAGGATCAGTGGTGGCAGCAGTCGACCCTGCTGCCACACTTTCTGATGGTGGCTGACTGGTCGAAGAACCTCATTCTGAGCCTGTCCAGTCAGTGGCTTGCCAGCGGCATTACGGAAACCCCGGAGCTGCCGTTCAAAGAGGCGTTCTCGCAGCCTGTTCTGCCCGAGCGTCCATAGTTTCCTGATTCACTAAACAGAGGTTGCGTCACATGTGCGGCATCGTCGGTATTGTCGGTAAGTCCAACGTCAATCAGTCCCTGTATGACGCCCTTACCGTGCTCCAGCATCGCGGCCAGGACGCTGCCGGCATCGTCACCAGCCATGGCGGGCGGTTGTTCCTGCGCAAGGACAACGGTCTGGTGCGCGATGTGTTCCAGCAGCGCCACATGCAGCGCCTGGTGGGTAACGTCGGCATCGGCCACGTGCGCTACCCGACTGCCGGCAGCTCCAGCTCTGCCGAGGCGCAACCGTTCTACGTCAACTCGCCGTATGGCATCACCCTGGCGCACAACGGCAACCTGACCAACGTCGAGCAGCTGTCGCGCGAGATCTACGAATCCGACCTGCGTCACGTCAACACCAACTCCGACTCGGAAGTGCTGCTCAACGTGTTCGCCCACGAACTGGCGGTGCGTAACAAGCTGCAGCCGTCCGAAGAGGATGTGTTCGCCGCTGTCGCTGGCGTGCATGCGCGCTGCCGTGGTGGTTACGCAGTGGTGGCGATGATCACCGGCTACGGTGTGGTCGGCTTCCGCGACCCCCATGCGATTCGGCCGATCGTCTTCGGCCAGCGCCATACCGATCAAGGCGTGGAATACATGATCGCCTCCGAGAGCGTGGCGCTCGATGTGCTCGGCTTCAGCCTGATCCGCGACCTGGCGCCGGGCGAGGCGGTATACATCACCGAAGATGGAAAGCTGCACACCCGCCAGTGCGCGCAGAACCCGCAGTACTCGCCGTGCATCTTCGAGCACGTCTACCTGGCTCGCCCGGACTCGCTGATGGACGGTGTGTCGGTATACAAGGCACGTCTGCGCATGGGCGAGAAGCTGGCCGAGAAGATTCAGCGCGAGCGTCCTGATCACGACATCGACGTGGTCATCCCGATTCCGGACACCAGCCGTACCTCCGCCGTGGAGCTGGCCAATCACCTGGGCGTTAAGTTCCGCGAAGGCTTCGTCAAGAACCGTTATATCGGCCGTACCTTCATCATGCCGGGCCAGGCCGCGCGCAAGAAGTCGGTACGCCAGAAGCTCAATGCCATCGACCTGGAGTTCCGCGGCAAGAACGTGATGCTGGTGGACGACTCCATCGTACGTGGCACCACCTGCAAGCAGATCATCCAGATGGCCCGCGAGGCTGGTGCGAAGAAGGTCTACTTCTGCTCCGCCGCGCCGGCCGTGCGCTACCCCAACGTGTACGGCATCGACATGCCCAGCGCCCACGAGCTGATCGCCCATGGTCGCAGCACCGAGGAAGTGGCCGAGCTGATCGGCGCCGACTGGCTGGTGTACCAGGATCTGGACGACCTTAAAGAGGCAGTCGGTGGCGGCAAGATCAAGATCGAGCACTTCGACTGCGCCGTATTCGACGGCCAGTACGTCACCGGTGACGTCAACGAGCATTACCTGAACAAGATCGAGCAGGCGCGCAACGATGCGGCCAAGGCGGGTAGTCCCGTGGTCAGCGCCATCATCGACCTGCACAACGACTGAGGAATACGCACATGAGCCTGGAATGGGACGCTGGCAGACTGGATAGCGACCTGGAGGGTGTCGGGTTCGACACCCTGGCGGTGCGTGCGGGGCAGCAGCGCACGCCGGAAGGCGAGCATGGCGAGGCCATGTTCCTTACTTCCAGCTATGTGTTCCGCAGCGCCGCCGATGCCGCCGCGCGCTTCGCCGGCGAGCAACCGGGCAATGTCTACTCGCGTTACACCAACCCGACCGTGCGTGCCTTCGAACAGCGTATCGCCGCTCTGGAAGGCGCCGAGCAGGCAGTAGCGACCGCGTCCGGCATGGCGGCGATCCTGGCCATCGTCATGAGCCTGTGCAGTGCCGGCGATCATGTGCTGGTGTCGCGCAGCGTGTTCGGCTCGACCATCAGCCTGTTCGAGAAGTACCTCAAGCGCTTCGGCATCGAGGTGGATTATCCGCCGCTGGCCGACCTAGATGCCTGGCAGGCGGCGTTCAAGCCCAACACCAAGCTGCTGTTCGTCGAGTCGCCGTCCAACCCGCTGGCCGAGCTGGTCGATATCGCCGCGCTGGCCGAGATCGCCCATGCCCGCGATGCCCTGCTGGTGGTGGACAACTGTTTCTGTACCCCGGCGTTGCAGCAACCGCTGAAGCTGGGGGCGGACATCATCATGCACTCGGCGACCAAGTTCATCGACGGCCAGGGCCGTGGCCTGGGCGGTGTAGTGGCCGGACGCAAGGCGCAGATGGAGCTGGTAGTGGGTTTCCTGCGTACTGCCGGGCCGACCCTGAGCCCGTTCAACGCCTGGATGTTCCTCAAGGGGCTGGAAACCCTCAAGGTGCGCATGCAGGCCCAGAGCGCTGCCGCGCTGGAGTTGGCTCAGTGGCTGCAAACCCAGGCCGGTGTCGAGCAGGTGTATTACGCCGGTTTGCCCAGCCACCCGCAGCATGAGTTGGCCAAGCGGCAGCAGAGCGCTTTTGGTGCGGTGCTGAGCTTCGAGGTCAAGGGCGGCAAGGAGGCGGCCTGGCGTTTCATCGATGCGACCCGGGTGATCTCCATCACCACCAATCTGGGTGACACCAAGAGCACCATTGCCCATCCGGCGACCACCTCCCATGGCCGTCTTTCGCCGCAGGAGCGAGCCAATGCCGGTATCCGCGACAACCTGATCCGTGTCGCGGTGGGGTTGGAGGATGTGGCCGATCTGAAGGCCGATCTGGCCCGCGGCCTGGCCGCCATCTGAAACAAAAACGCCGCTCGATGAGCGGCGTTTTTGTTTCTCCTGCCCTTATTCGGATTTGCGCAGATCGATGGCGCCGGCGCCTGGTTTGTCGAACAAGCGCTGCGGATCGCTGCCCGGCAGTACCTGCTGGCCGGCATCGTCATAGCCCATCACGCTGATGTCGCTGTACTTCTTGCCGGACAGCGAGGCCATGCCGGCACGATCGCGGACCACGGTCGGACGCAGGAACACCATCAGGTTGCGCTTGACGTGGGTGTCCTTGGTCGAGCGGAACAGCCCGCCGATCAGAGGGATATCCCCGAGCAGCGGCACCTTGGACTCGGTGGTGGTGACATCGTCCTGAATCAGACCGCCGAGGACGATGACCTGGCCGTCGTCAGCGAGGATCACGCTCTTGATCGAGCGCTTGTTGGTTACCAGATCTACCGCCTGAGCGTTCAGGGTGCTGCTGGGGGCGATGGAGGAAATTTCCTGCTCCACTTCCAGGCGCAGGGTGGCGCCATCGTTGATGTGCGGGGTGACCTTGAGGGTCACGCCGATATCCTCGCGCTCGATGGTGGTGAAGGGGTTGCTGGAGCCCGATGAGTCGGTGGTATAGGAGCCGGTCTGGAACGGTACGTTCTGGCCGACCAGGATTTCCGCCTCCTGGTTATCCAGGGTCAGCAGGCTGGGCGTCGACAGCAGGTTGCTCTTGCTGTTGGAGGACAGCGCGGTGATCAGCGCGCCGAAGCTGTCGGTGCCGATACCGATGATGGCGCCATCGGGCAGGGTGGTGTTGTCGGGGATTGCGCCGTCCTGAATGGCCTGCAGCACGGTGCCGACCGACAGGCCGGTACCGCTGAAGTTGACCCCGCCGAGTCCGCCGGTGCCGCCGCGGGCATCCACCGCCCACTGCACGCCGAGGGCATCGCTGATATCGCCGGAGAATTCGACGATGGCTGCCTCGACCATGACCTGGGCGCGTGGCACGTCGAGGTTGCGCACGATGTCTTCCAGCGTCGAAACGGTATCCGGGTCGGCCAGCAGCACCAGGGCGTTGAGGCTCTCGTCGGCGCGGATCAGGATGTTCTGCGGCTTGCTCGTGGTGGTTTCAGCGCCTTCTGCTCCCTTCAAGCCTTCGGCCACATCACCGAGGGTCTCGGCCAGGCTCTTGGCATCGCTGTGGCGCAGGCGGATCACCCGGGCATTGGCTGAGCGGGTGCTGGGGATGTCCAGCGAGCGAGCCAGATTGGCCAGGCGCTGGCGAGCGGCGGGCGGGCCGAGGAGAATCAGGCGGTTGGTACGGGCATCGGCGATGACCCGGGTGCCGGTGCCGTCTTTTTTCTCGTTGCGCATTACCGAGCTGTTCAGGGCTTCGGCGGCGTCCAGTACCCAGGCGTGCTGCAGGTTGATCACGCTGTAGTCGGAGTTGCCGCCCTGGTCGAGGTCGGCAATCAGTTGGCGGATGCGCTCGATGTTGGATCTGCGATCACTGATGATCAGCGAGTTGGAGGCGTTGATCGCGGCCAGGTGGCCGTTCTGCGGCACCATGGGGCGCAGCAGGGGAATCAGTTCGTTGACCGAGCTGTGTTGCACCTGGATCAGTTCGGTTTCGATGTCGTCCGGTGCCGCACGGCCATTGTTGGCGCTGCTGCGGGCTTCGGTGCCCGGCACGATGCGCGCCTGATCGCCCTGGGTCAGCACGCTGAAGCCATGGGTGCTCATCACCGAGAGAAACAGCTGGTAGACCTCGTCCAGGCTCAGTGCCGAGCGGGAAATTACCGTGACCTGGCCCTTGACCCGCGGATCGACGACAAAGGTTTCCCCGGTGATGGCCGCTACCTGGTCGATGAATTCGCGGATGTCCGCGTCCTTCATGTTGATGGTCCAGGTCTCGGCGCCCTGATTGACCGTCGCCACCGGTTGCGCGGCGGAAGCCGGCAGGGGCGCGGCCAGGGTACTCATGGCCAGCGTCAGGGCGAGGGGCAGGGCTTTGAGTTTGAATGGGCTCATGGGGCGTCTTCGGCTCCGGGCGGGTCGATCGGCAACGGCTCGCTGCCGTCGGATTCCAGTTGTTCTTGCAGGCTGTCGATGCGCTCCTGCAGGGCTTGTACGTCCTCGTCCTGCAGCTGCTCCAATTGCTCGGCAGCGAAGTCCGGCGTATGGCGCTGAGCGGAGGGCAGGCGTACGACAGGGAAGTTCAGGCTTTCCTCGACGCCGCCGCGTTCGAGTATCACGTGATCCGGATGTACCTCTTTGAGGTGGGTGCTGGCGTTGACTGCCCCGCCGACCTCGATGCGCTTGGGTTGACTGCCGGCTGCCTGGATGATGGCAGCGGAGCGCCGGGTGTCGGGATTGACGAAGCTGGCCAGCAGGGTCATTTGCTGGTTGGTCGTCGGCGGTGGCTGGTCGCCGGCTGCTCGGCTCGGCGTGCCGAAAAGGCCCTGCAATTGCTCCAGGGCTGGTGTTCTTTGCTGCTCGCGTTGGGGGTTGGCGGATGCGGCAGCAGGCTCGCTGCGCAGCAGGCGCAGGTGATCGATGCTCTGTCGGGTCAGGCTCAGGCTCATCCCTACCACGGCCAACAGGCACAGGCAGGTCACGCCATGGCGGCGTAGCCATGCAAAGAGGCGGGTATTGGTCGCGCTCAAGGCAATGATCCCCCGGTATTCTTTTTATTCGTGTGGGCTCTTCTCGGCCCGCATCGACCCGGCCCGCAGTCTGCGGTTGCTGGCCGCGTTAAAGCAAGTCCCCAGGCCATGATGCCTCCTTGCGTCATTCTTTTTGCGTATCCGCGCATCATTCCTGGTGCCGGAAGCGTGACTCGTATCGAAACATCCGCGAAGCGAGCGACTATCATCGCGCCATCTGCATGCCGAACAACAATAAAAACAAGCCTGACGGATAACTGCGATGGAAGAGCCCAAGCCGCTGCATGGCTTTGCTCGCGACGAACTGCTGGCCCTGCTGTGCCGCTGCGAGCAATACCCGCTGACTTTGTTGCTGGCCCCCGCCGGTTCCGGCAAGTCGACCCTGTTGGCCCACTGGCAGGCCGGACGGGAGCGGCGCAGTGTGGTGCATTACCCACTGCAGGCACGTGACAACGAGCCGGTTCGCTTCTTTCGCCAGCTCGCCGAAGGCATTCGTGCCCAGGTCGAGGGTTTCGATATTTCCTGGTTCAACCCCTTTGCCGCCGAGATGCATCAGGCCCCCGAAGTGCTGGGCGAGTATCTGGCCGACGCCCTCAATCGCCTCGACGGGCGCCTGTATCTGGTGCTTGATGACTTCCAGCACATCGTTCAGCCGACCATTCTCGACGCGTTGGCGAGCATGCTTGAACGTCTGGCTGCTGGCGTTCGAGTGCTTATTTCCAGCCGCAACCACCCGGGCTTCTCCCTCAGCCGACTGAAGCTGGAAAACAAGCTGCTATGCATCGACCAGCACGATCTGCGTCTGAATTCCGCACAGATCCAGCAGTTCAACCGCCATCTCGGCGGCAGTGAGCTCAGCCCGGCCTATGTCGACAGCCTGATGGCCATGACCGAAGGCTGGATGGCCGGAGTGAAAATGGCCCTGCTGGCCTATGCGCGTTTCGGCACCGAGGCGCTGGAGCGTTTTGGCGGTGGCCACCCGGAGATCGTCGACTATTTCGGCCATGTGGTGCTCAAGCGCCTGGCGCCGCAACTGCATGAGTTCCTGTTGTGCAGTGCGATCTTCGAGCGCTTCGACGGTGAATTGTGCGACCAGGTGCTGGGGCGCAGTGGCTCGGGCCTGCTATTGGAGGACCTGGCCGGGCGCGAGCTGTTCCTCCTGCCCGTGGAGGATCAGCCGGGCTGCTACCGCTACCATGCCTTGCTGCACGATTTTCTGGCGCGGCGCCTGGCGCTGTACCAGCCGCAGCGAGTGCCGGAACTGCATCGCCGTGCCGCCCAGCAGCTGCGTCAGCGTGGTGAGCTGGAAGCCGCGTTGTCGCATGCACAGCGCAGTGCAGATCTGGCGTTCTTCTGGGTGTTGCTGGAGGAAATCTGCGAACAGTGGCTTCGCAGTGGGCACTATGCCGAGGTACTCAAGTGGCTGGAACCGCTGAGCGAGTCCGAGTTGTGCGCCCGTCCGCGTTTGCTGGTGCCAATGACCTATGCGCTGACCCTGTCGCGGCGTTTCCATCAGGCTCGCTATTGCCTGGATGAACTGGTCACGCGCTGCGCCGATCAGCCTGGCCTGGAGGCGCCCACCCGGCAATTGCTGGCGTTGAATCTGGAACTGTTTCAATACGACTTGGCGTTCGATCCCGGCGAGCGCTGGACCGAGCTGTTGGCGCCGGGGCTGTCCAGCGATATCCGTGCGCTGACCCTGACCATTCTCGCCTATCACCATTTGATGCATGGCCGCCTGCAGCGCTCCATCGTCCTGGCGCTGGAGGCCAAGGCGTTGTTGGCGCAGACCGGCCAGGTGTTCCTGGAAAGCTACTCCGACCTGATCATCGCTTTGTGCAACCGCAACGCGGGACGCGCCACCTGCGCGCGCAAGGACGTGTGTCAGGACTACCAGCGTACCGAGCGCAGCTCGCCAGCCTGGGTCAACCGGGCCACGGCCATGGTGGTGGCACTTTACGAACAGAACCAGCTGGCTGCCGCCCAGCAGCTGTGCGAAGACCTGATGGCCATGGTCACCTCGTCCTCGGCCACCGAAACCATTGCCACCGTGCATATCACCCTGGCGCGCCTGCTGCACCGGCGCCAAGAACCCGGCCGAGCCGCGCGCCTACTTGAGCGACTGTCGCGCATTCTGCAACTGGGCAATTACGCTCGCTTCACCAGCCAGGCGGCGCAGGAAAGCATGCGCCAGGCCTGTCTGGATGCCCGACCGGCGGCGCTGGATGCCCTGGCCCAGAAACTGGGTCTGGAGGAGCGTCTGGAGGCGGGGGAGTGGGAGCGGGTGCGGCCCTATGACGAATGCTGGGAACGCTATGGCCTGGCGGCGGTGTACTGGCTGACTCAGCGCGGCGCTGTGCCACGAGCCTGTCGCATCCTCAAGGTACTGGCGCAATCACTGCAAAACAGCGAGATGGCGGCACGGGCGCTGGTGGTCGAGGCCAACCTGCTGGTGCTGGAAGGCACTGGGCAGTCGGGCGAGCAGCGTACCCAGGCGCTGCTGCAGCTGGTCGAGCGCTTCGGCATCGTCAATATCAACCGTTCGGTGTTCGACGAGGCACCCGGTTTCGCCGAGGCAGTGTTCGACTTGCTGCGCTCGGGGCAGCTGCAGGCGCCGGAGGCCTACAGCGAGGCCTATGCTGACTTTCTGCACGGCGAGGAGAGGACGGT
>JAYQUJ010000045.1:0-30141 GCA_038147895.1 Pseudomonas sp. | reverse complement strand
CCAGAAAGCCGCAAGCCGCTGTCTGACAGCGGCTTGCGGATACTTCATGGCGACTTAACGAGTGCCGCGTCGGCGCAGTGCCGAGGGCGTGAACTCGCTTTCTGCGGGAATCGGCTTGCTGAAGTTGGCGGTGGATGACTCTTCGCTATCGAGGTTCTGCACGTGATAGCGACGGCTTTGCAGGTCGTGGAACACCTCTATGGCTGACCAGGTGGTGGGCAGGTCGTAGTAGTTCTTCAGGTAGGCGACGGATACACGCCACAACTCGCCACGGGTGTCGTACTGGTCAACGACGGCGGCCTGCCAGCTGTCCTCGTCGAGGTACAGGGTACGCTTGCCATAGATATGCCGTGAACCAGGCTTGAGCGTACCCTCCACGACCCAGACCCGGTGCAGTTCGTTGCGCGTCAGTTGCGGATTGATGTGGCCGATCTGCAGCACGTCCTCGTACTTCACGCCATCCGCAGCGAGGCGGTAGTTGTTGTAAGGGATGTACATCTCCTTCTTGCCCAGCAACTTCCAGTCGTAGCGATCCGGTGCACCGTTGAACATATCGGTGTCATCGGCGGTGCGTAGCCCTTCCGAGGCTGCAATCGGCGTGTCATAAGCCAGGTTCGGCGCACGACGCACACGACGCTGACCGGCGGCATAGCCCCAGGCCTGACGCTGCTCCTTCACCTGATCCAGGGTCTCGTGCACCAGCGCGGCACCACCGGCCAGGCGCGCCGGGCTCTTGGTGAAGTTGAGGTAGTAGAAAAGGATGTTGTCGAGGTCGGCGTAGCTACCTTTGGGATCGTAGTAACGGAACAGCGCCTCGACTTCGGATACCACCGGCGAATAAGCACCATTGCGCTGCACCGCCACCTCGGCCGAGCGGCGGGTGATGTAGGTGCCACGGTAACGGACGATATGGTTCCACAGTGCCTCGACCCCACTCTGCGGAACCGGAAACGGAACTCCGCCATAAGCGTCTGCGAAACCGTTGCCACCATCCAGCAGCTTGGCCGTGGTGGCGTTCTTGATGCTGTTGTCATATACCCATTGCGGCGCCGAACCAGAGCGACGGCTCTGGTACACCGGGATCTGGAAGGTTTCCGGATAGGCATTGAGCAGTGCAACCTGCCCGGCGCTCAGCTTGTCCTTGTATTGCTCCAGATTGGCCTTGGTAATGGTGAACAAGGCTTTGTCTTCCGGGAATGGGTCGACATGGTGCGAACCACTACCCTGATAACCGGCCGGCGCCTGGGTGATGCCACCCGTCCACGCCGGAATGCTGCCATCGGCATTGCCAGCCTTTTCGGCACCGAATGGCGTCAGAGTGCTCCCCAGCTTGGCCGCTTCCTCGGCCGAAACTGCAGCCTGTGCGCCCGTGGCGCAGAGCGCGAGGGCGACCGCAGCGCCCATCAGCGAACGTTTGATCAGCATGTTGCTTCTCCGTGCTAACAGGCCGGACGCCCAGAGCGCCCGGCAACGAGTGTCATGATCAGAAGGAATACTTGAGATTGAGGCCCAGGTTGTCGCGGTCGCGACCGCTGTTGTTCTGGCCGCCGCCATAGAACTCGGTGTACTGCACCTCGGCCTCCAGGCTGTTCAGATAAGTGGCGCGCAAGCCTACCGTATAAGCCATGGCACCTTCGACGAAATTGCCGGTCTGGTGCGAGTTGCCCTGGAAGTTGTGCTTGAACACGGTAAAAGGCGACAGGTTCACCCCGGCATAGACATCGTTCCAGGTACCGGACAGCGCCAGGGTGTAGCCGTAGGCATCGCGACTGAGCTGGTCACCATCGTCGTAACCCGACACATAGGCACCGTTGGGGCGACCGGAGAAGCCACGCTTGCTGCCATCGTAGGCGGTGTAGGTCAGGCTGCTGGCGCGAGCATGCTCGGACGCCAGTTCGGCCACACCGAACAGCGAATCGAAACCGGCAGTGGGCCCGAAGTTGTAAATACTACCCAGCGACAGGTTGAATGCCTCGACCCGCTCGTAGTTTCGAATCTGGCCATCCAGCGCCACTTCGCTCCCGGCAATATTGGCCAACCCACCACCGCCCAGCTGCAGGGATTGCCCCAGCAAATCGCCCAGCAAATCGTTGGTAGCACTAATACCGACCGGCAGATTGGGGCGATAGGCCAGTTCACCAAAAACAGACGCCTCGCCGACCGTGGTGTTGAAACTCAGGCCGTACATGCGGATGTTTTCCACATACTCGCGCCGCGCCACGACCTGGTTGGCGATATCGATGGCAGCCAAACCGTTGGCCCCTGCCAGCGCTTGTGCAGCAGCAGCGTTACCCATGGAAGCTGCAAACTGCAGGTTGGCACAGGTGGTTCCGCCCAAGGTGCTGCACAACACATCGGGACTAAAACCGGCATAGCCGTCGTTGACGGTGGCCGAGATCTGCGGCTCTTTCGCGTGATAGTTCACGAAGTAGAAACCGAACTCGGTAGCATTCAACTGCTCGGCCATGTAGCGCAGCGCAAAGCCGTACTGCCCGTCGTTTTTAGCATTCAGGTCGCTCGATATGTTGGCAACCTTGATCGTGCCAGTCGATGCGTCGTAGTAGTCAGTACCACTCAGTTGGTTGGCCGCAACCAGGCCGTTGTAGGCACCGGCCAGCGCTGAATTGGCAAAAGCATCATTGACCGTGTAAGCCGTATTCCCACCGTCGGCGAACAGATCGGTTTCGGAGAAGAAGGTGCCGGAAGGATCAATGGCGCTTTCCTTCCAGTTCCACTGATAGAAACCCTCGAGGGACAGGTTATCGGTCAGGCCAATGTTGAAGTTGAAAGCCTCAACCGGCACCAGCACTTCCTTCAACTCAGAGCCAGGTAGACGGAACTTGCCGGCATCGATGGGGTTGGTGGTGTTGATACCACCTCGGTAGAAAACGCCCTCGCCCCAGTTGAACACCTGGCGACCGACCTTGACCGTCAACGGCATCTCGGCCACATCCCAGTTGCCATAGACGTAGGCATCGAGAACCTCGGCACTGTGCCCGGCACTACGGCGGGTTTCATCAGTGAAATGCGTGTTGTTCGGATAGCTCTGGCTCGGCCGGAAATCGTCGTTATCGTTGCGCTTGTCCATGATCTGGGTGTCATAGAAAGCGGTGCCGCGCACAAACATGCCGTAGTTCTGGTAATTGGCCTCCAGGTCCGAGGTGGCCTTGAACACTTCGGAAACCAGACCGGTATCGAAGTTACGGTTGCCATCATTGCCATTGCTGTCGTCGTTGCTCTTGTCCTGACCTTGAACGCGATACAGCTGACCATAGGACAAAGTGGTATCCAGCGAGCCAGTGACCTCGTTGTCGGCAAAGCTGAATTCAACCGCTCCCGCCGGCACGGCAAACAGTAATGGCATAAGCCCGGCGAGGGCATACCCCGCTTTAGCGGGGGCGAGACATAGCGGCGACTTGCGCAAAGGGACGGCCATCGGCAACTCCATGGGTCGATTGTTCTTGTTATGAGCTCTTAGCTAGCGGTAACGAGATTCCCCCTAGGGATTCACGACCGAGCACGAGGCTATTCAAGATCGATACCAAAAGAGCCACGCAGCGGCGGCCCCGTCATGCCACGGCATGGGAAGGGGTAAATACGCCCGCAACGGTCAAGGATGTCTTAATTTGTCTCCCGACTGGCGCGCTTTAACCTTGAGAATCAGCCACTTGAGAAGAGGTAAAACACCCCGAGCAGGGCTGGCAAAAGCTGATCAGGAGGAAAGGAAACACTGCGTAACAGATGACGTTACCGAGCGCTTGCTCGGTAACGTCATGCACCATCACGCCAGGCTCTTGCTGACCACCTCGAACACATCGCTGGACAGCTCGCCGCTGGCCAGGATGCGCTCCAGCTCGCCCCGCATCAGCACCTGACGCTGCTCACCGTACTTGCGCCAGCGGGTCAGCGGTGCCAGCAGGCGCGAGGCGATCTGCGGGTTCAGGGCATTGAGGGTGATGACCTGGTCAGCCAGGAAGCGGTAGCCGCTGCCATCCAAGGCGTGGAAGTTGACCAGATTCTGCCCGGCGAAAGCACCGATCAGCGCGCGCACCTTGTTCGGGTTCTTCAGGGTGAAGGCCGGATGCTGCATCAGCGTCTGCACACGTGCCAGTCCGTCCGGCAGAGCGCTGGCGGCCTGCACGCTGAACCACTGATCCATGACCAGGGCATTGTCCTTGAAGTGCTCGGCGAAGGCCTTGAGCGCCTCGGCCTTCTCCGCCTCGAACGAAGAGTTGACCAGCACCGCCAGGGCAGTGAGGCGCTCGGTCATGTTGTCGCAGACTTCGTACTGTTCCAGGGTCGCCGCCAGCACTTCCGGTTTGCCGGTGAGCATCAGGTAGGACAGCGCGATGTTCTGCAGGCTGCGACGGGCGAAGTGGCTGGACTCAGCCACATACGCGGTGTTGCGCGAAGCCTCGCGGTTGGCCTGGTAGCGCGCCCACAGCGCCTCGAACAATGCCTCGGCCAATTGCGCACGGGCAAACTCGCGGGCGGCGTGGATGGCGTCGACATCGGCCACTTCGCTGATCTCGGTGAGGTAGCCCTCGCCCGGCAGCGAGAGCATCTCGGCGACCATCGCCTGATCCAGCGACTCGTCCAGCAACAGGGTGCGGAAGGCCTCGACCAGACGCTGATCCAGCACCAGTGGCTCGCCGCGCTGCTGCTGGCCGATCAGCTCCTGCAGCACCTGCACGGAGAGTTGCTGACCGGCCTCCCAGCGGTTGAAGCCGTCGGAGTCGTGCTGCATCAGGAACATCAGCTGGTCGCGGCTGTAGGGGAAGCTCAGCTTGACCGGCGCGCTGAAGCCGCGCAGCAGCGAAGGCAGCGGTTTGGCTTCGAGATTGACGAAGGTGAAGGCCTGTTCGGCCTGGGTCACCTGCAGCACGCGACTGGTACCGACCGGCTGGTCCTCACCGACCAGCTGCAGCGGCAGCTCGCGGCCCTGGGCATCGAGCAGCGCCAGCTCCAGGGGAATAACGAAGGGCTCCTTGTCCTTCTGCCCCGGAGTCGCAGGGCAGCTCTGGCGCAATTGCAGGCGGTAGGTATTGGCCGCCACGTCGTAGCTCTCGCTGACCTCCAGGCGCGGTGTGCCGGCCTGGGTGTACCAGCGTTTGAACTGGGTCAGGTCCTGGCCGCTGGCGTCTTCCATGGCCTTGACGAAGTCGTCGCAGGTCACGGCCTGGCCGTCGTGGCGCGCGAAGTACAGGTCCGAGCCCTTGCGGAAGGTCTCGGCGCCGAGCAGGGTGTGGATCATGCGCAGCACTTCCGAGCCCTTCTCGTAGACGGTCAGGGTGTAGAAGTTGGAGATCTCCATGAAGGCGTCCGGACGCACCGGGTGGGCCATCGGGCCGGCATCTTCGGCGAACTGGTGGGTACGCAGGTAGGCCACGTCCTCGATGCGTTTGACCGTCCGCGAGTTCATATCGGCACTGAACTCGGCATCGCGGAACACGGTGAAGCCTTCTTTCAGCGACAGCTGGAACCAGTCACGGCAGGTCACGCGGTTGCCCGACCAGTTATGGAAGTACTCATGGGCCACCACCGCTTCGACGCGCTGGTGGGCGGCGTCTGTAGCAGTCTCGGCCTTGGCCAGCACGCAGCTGGAGTTGAAGATATTGAGGCCCTTGTTCTCCATGGCGCCCATGTTGAAGTCGTTGACCGCGACGATCATGAAGATGTCCAGATCGTACTCACGCCCGTACACCTCCTCGTCCCACTTCATCGACTTCTTCAGGCTGGTCATGGCGTGCTGCACCTTGTCGATGTTCTCCGGCTCGACATAGATGCGCAGGGTGACTTCGCGCGCGCTCATGGTGGTGAAGCTGTCTTCCACGCACCAGAGGTCGCCGGCAACTAGGGCGAACAGGTAGGCCGGCTTCTTGAACGGATCTTCCCAGGTCGCCCAGTGGCGGCCGCCCTCCTCGCTGCCGCTGGCAATCGGGTTGCCGTTGGACAGCAGCACCGGGTAGCTGTGCTGCTCGGCGCTGAGCGTGGTGGTGAACTTGCTCATCACGTCCGGGCGGTCGAGGTAGTAGGTGATCTTGCGGAAGCCCTCGGCCTCGCACTGGGTGCAGAACATGCCGCTGGACTTGTACAGGCCTTCCAGCGCGGTGTTGCTCTCCGGGTGGATGCGCACGCTGCTGTCAATGACGAACTGCTCTTGCGTCGGCTGCAGGGTCAGGTGGCTGTCGCTCAGCTGATAGTCGGCGGCGCCCAGCTCGCGGTCATCCAGCTTCAGCTCCAGCAGCTCCAGCTCCTGGCCGTCCAGCACCAGCGGCGGCAGGCCGGCACCGGCCTCGGAGTTACGCCGCATTACCAGCTGGGCATGGACCAGGGTGTGATCCTCGAACAGCTCGAAGGTCAGGTGAGTCTCGTCGATCAGGTAGTCGGGCACCTGATAGTCCTTGAGGTAGATCATCTTCGGCTGTTCGGTACGCATGGCTTGTGGCCCCTTATTCGGAATGTACGGCGACCTGGTAGGCCGTGTATTTGCGCAGATTGATCACGCCAGTATCGAGGATCAGGTACTGGCCCTTGATGCCCTTGAGAATACCCTCCACCACCGGGGTTTTCTCCAGGTCATGGCTGGCGACCTTGGTCGGATAAGCCTCCACCGGATACTGGATCGTCAGTACCTCGACATCACTGACCGGCTGGATGGCCTGCAGGCCGAAACGCTGCTGCAACGCGGCAATACCCTCGGCGCAGCTGGCCAGCAGCTCGTCGCGAATCGCCGGCAGATCCAGCGGTACCGCATCGCCCTTGAGCAGCGCACGCCAGTTGGTCTTGTCCGCCACCTGGGTGCGCAGCAAATCTTCGACGAAACCGGACTGCTGGCGGGTGGCGACGCGGAAGATAGGCAGCGCCTGGCTGGCGCCCTGGTCCAGCCAGCGGGTGGGAATCTGGCTGGCACGGGTGATGCCGACCTTGATCCCCGAGGAGTTGGCCAGATACACCACATGATCGGTCATGCAGAACTGCTCGCCCCAGCTCGGCTCGCGGCAGGTGCCGGCATCGTAATGGCAGCGCTCCGGGCTCATGATGCAGCTGTCGCACTGCGCCAGCTTGGTGAAGCAGGGATAGCAGTAGCCCTGGGCGAAGCTCTTCTTGGTCTTGCGCCCGCAATGGCTGCAATGAATGGCGCCGAGGAACTCCAGGCGCACCTGCTTGCCCAGCAGCGGGTTGACCGGCACTTCGGTGTCATCCAGGCGAAAGGCGTACTGCGCCGTCTCGCCCAGGCGGATGGTCATCTTGCTTAGCGCACCACGGCCCAGCTCGTTCATGGCCTGAGTCATCAGTGCAGGGTGTCGTTGGACTTGAACAGGATGTTGGGGATCGGCTCGGCGTGCGATTGGCACTCCTGCGGGCCCATGTAGCCGGTGCGCTCTTCCTCGGGCAGGTTCTGGATTTCCCAGGCGATCATGGCCTGCAGCGACAGCTCCTTCTGCTCCTGGGTGAGCTTGCGGCCGTCCGGCCACTTGCCGATCTCTACCGCCAGCTTGAGGCTCTGGTAGATCTCGGGGGTGATGTTCTCGATCATTTCGGCAAAGGACGACATCGCGGGCTCCGACAACGGAAAGCTAAACAGGCCGGCAAGTTTACCGACGCAGACGCGCCAGCGCACCGCCAACGAGACCCGCGGCGCAGCCGGCGGCCAGGCCACCGACGTGCGCCGCGTTGGCGATGGAGCCGAAGCCCAGGGTATCGATCACCCCGCTCAGGCACACCAGCAGCCAGATCAGCATCATCGCCAGCACGCCGCGCGGCAGTTGGTAGGCCGGGGTCGGAGCCAGCAGCTGGAAGATCCAGCAATAGCCAAGCAGGCCGTAGAGCACGCCGGACAGGCCGCCGAACAGCGAGGGGCCACCGTAGGCGTACTGGGCGAAGTTCGACAGCAGGGCGAAGGTCAGGGTCAGCCCGATCAGCACCAGACCACCCTGTCGGGCCTCGATGCGCCGCCCCAGCTCCCAGTACCACAGGCTGTTCATCGCCAGATGCAACACGCCGAAGTGGATCAGCATGGGGCTGAACAGGCGCCACCACTGGCCGCCATGCAGCACCTCCAGCCAAGGCTGGAAGTAGATGTACTGACCCTGGATGCGAAAGTCCTGAAAACTCAGCCAGCGCACGGTCTCGTAGTTGCTGCCGCCGAAGGTCACCAGCGCGACCAGCAGGGTGAGCAGCAGCATCGCCGCAGTCAGCGGGCTGGCGCGTAGCTGCGCGATGAAGCTCGGTCGCGAAGGCTGTGCCGGCGTCGGCAACTCGGCCTCGGCGGCGCCCTGCGGATAGCGCAGATAGAGCGCCCTGACCTGCTCGGCCAGCGCCTCGGCAGGCACCCAGAGCACCTGGGTATCGCGCTCTTCGCTGACCCGGTGCGGCACCTGCAGGCGGCGCAGCAGGGCGACAAAGCCACTGAGGTCTTCCTGCAGAGGGCGGCGCAGCGCTTCTACCGGGCTCATCGCGGCGCCTCCGGACGCTCCACCACGACCCAGACGAACTTGCCCGGATCGATCTGTGTCTCGTCGTCCAGGCGGTAAGCCACCAGCTTGCCGTACATCACCGCGCTGTAATCCAGGCAGGCCAGGTTGGCGCGGATCGGCGCAGGTTCGCCGCGGCGCCAGTAGTGGCCAACGAACAGCATCGGCTCGTCAGCGCCGTATTGCAGCAGGCGATTCTTCTCCCCTTCCGGCAGAGGCAGGCGGGCCGCCTCGTCAGGCAGGGCTTCGGGCTGGAACACCACATCGCCATAGGTTTGCGGGTCCTCTTCCCAGAACTTGGTGCGAAAGTGCGCCCGTGGATAGCCCTCTTCGCTGGTCAGAGTCAGGCCCAGCGGCAGACGCATATCGGTGCCGCGCAACAAGCGCTCGAATACCCGGTTGGCGAAGCTCCCAGGCACCGCCGAGGCGCTGACAAAGTCGCGGTCGACCCGACCGTCGGCAAAGCGCTGACGCAGCGGCTCGATCAGCTCGTTGTCCCAGCAGGCATGAACCAGGCGAAAACGCCCGGCATCGATGAACAGCGGCAGCTGCTGAAACCAACCGAGGAAGTCGCGCCAGTCGCCGGGGTGCTGCTCGAACTGACGGAAGGTCTGCTGCAGCAGACGCTCGTGGCGTGGCGTGTGCTCGCGCACAAACTGCCGACCACTGCCGGGCGGAGCTTCGAGGTGCCAGCCCAGTGCGTTGTATTCATGGTTGCCCATGATGCACAGCGCCTGGCCGGCCACGACCATGTCATGCACCAGATGCAGGGCCTCGCGCACCCGCGGGCCGCGATCGATGATGTCGCCAAGGAACAACACCATGCGCTGCGCATGACGCCAGACCCCGCCCTGCCGGCGATAGCCCATCTGTTCCAGCAGACGTTCCAGGCTGCGTGCGCAACCATGTATGTCGCCGATCAGATCGTAACCGCGGGCCGGGTCGAGCAACATGTCAGTCGTGCCCACCGAGTCGACTGCTCCAGCCGAGCTTGGTGCGGCAGGCCTCGTAATAGTTGTGATCCAGCGGGTGGATCAGACGCAGCTTGTGCGGTTTCTTTTTCACCGTGATGGTGTCGCCTGGCGCGCAGGTGAAGTGGTTCTGCCCGTCGCAGGACACCAGCGGGTAGATCGGCAAGTCATGGGCAACCACGATTTTCAGCTCGCTGTTGCCATCGACCACGATCGGCCGGCTGGACAGGGTGTGTGGGTACATCGGCACGATGACGATGGCATCCAGCTTGGGATGCATGATCGGCCCGCCGGCGGACAGCGAATAGGCGGTAGAGCCGGTCGGCGTAGCGACGATCAGGCCGTCGGCCTTCTGGCTGCTGACGAAATGGCCGTCGATATAGATCTCGAACTCGATCATCTTGGTCGACTTGCCCGGGTGCAGCACCACGTCGTTGAGGGCGTCGCCCTTGCCGATGGCTTCGCCATTGCGGCGCACTTCGGTTTCCAGCAGGAAGCGGCTTTCTTCGAGGAAGCGCCCTTCCAGCACCTCGGCGACCTTGACCTCCAGCTCGTCCGGCTTGATGTCGGTAAGAAAACCCAGGCTGCCACGATTGATGCCCAGCACCGGAATCTTGTGGCGGGCCAGGGCGCGAGCTGCGCCGAGGATGCTGCCATCACCGCCGACGACGATGACCAGGTCGCAGACTTCGCCAAGGATCTTGCGCGAGCAGGTTTGCAGACCATGGCCGGGTAACACCTCGGCGATGGTGTCTTCGAGAATCACATGCAGGTGGCGCTCGAGCAGGAGGTTCTTCAGGCGACGGATGGTATCAAGCACCTGGGCGCTGCCCAGGCGACCGATGACGCCGATATTGCGAAATTGCTCCATGGGGCGCTCTGCAACGGGGAGAATTGTCCGAATTATGGGCGAAAGGCCGCGACAGCAGCAAACCGCGCTATTGCACCAGCGCCACCGACCACTATGCTCGGCCCATGCACACCCTCGCCCCTCTGCTCGACCAACTGCGCCAGCCTTGCGTCCGCGACCTGGCCTGGACGCTGCTCTCCCCCGGGCTGCTCGGCCAGGGTGCACTACCCCTGCGCCATCCGCTGAGCGGCAGTCGCTGGCAGCACGAGCCACAGTTGCTGGCCGACTGGCTGCTGCAACAGGAACACGACAGCGCCGCGCTACGCCAGCACCTGGCACAAGGCTCCAGCCGCCTGGGACGCTACTACGAAAGGCTCTGGCAATTTGCCCTGTACGCGGCGCCGGACATCGAAGTGCTGGTCGCCAACTTGCCGGTTCGCCAGGGCGGACACACCCTGGGCGAGCTGGATCTGCTGCTGCGCGACGACGAGGGCTGCCACCACCTGGAGCTGGCGATCAAACTCTACCTGGGCCCCGCAGACCAGGCTGGCGAAGATGCCAAGCACTGGCTGGGGCCTGCCA
Organism: Pseudomonas sp.; assembly: GCA_038147895.1. Taxonomy (GTDB): domain Bacteria; phylum Pseudomonadota; class Gammaproteobacteria; order Pseudomonadales; family Pseudomonadaceae; genus Aquipseudomonas. The sequence goes on along the minus strand of JAYQUJ010000045.1, from coordinate 19,261 downwards.
GCGAAGATCGTCTGGGCCTGAAACTGGCCCACCTGCGCAACCACCAGTTGCCGCTCTCCAACAGCCCTGCAGGCCAGGCCACCCTGGCGTCATTGGGTCATTACGCTCCCAAGGCCGCCGGCTGGCTCGGTGGCTACCTGTTCTATCCCGGGCACAACGCCTGCGCCAGCCCAGGCGCCAGCGCGAGCGACCACCTGCGCGGGCGCTGGTTGCGGCACCGGGACTGGCATCGCCTGGAACATGACAGCAGTCACTGGCAGCCACTGCCCCGTCAGGCCTGGTTGGCACCGGCTCGCATCGAGGAACACCAGCTATGGCCCGCCGAACGTCTGAGCCAGTGGCAGGAGCAACTGGATGAGTGGGCGCCCGCTCAGTTACTGGTCAGGCTGCAACAGCGAGAAGACGGCGACTGGCATGAGCGCGAGCGGGTCTTTCTGGTCAACGACCATTGGCCGCACAGCCCGGCCCTGCGCCAGGCTCAGTGACTGCGCTCGGTACGCCCACCGGAGCGCGCCAGGTAACCCGGGCCGCTCTCGCTCAGCAGAGCGCCGCGCTGCACGGCTGGCAAGGCATCCAGCCCCTCGCGCAAGGCATAGGCGGAAAAACCCAGCTGGGACAAGAGGAAGACCGCACTGGCGCTGCGCTTGCCACTGTCGCAATAACACAGGTAGGTGCGCGCCGGATCCAGCAGGCGCGTCTTCAACCGCAGCAGGTGCAACGGCATGTTCAAAGCCTGCTGGGCATGGGCCTGCTCGTACTCCGGCTGCAGCCGCACATCCAGCCACTGAGCGCCGCTGGACAGCATGCGCGCAGCCTCGCCGAAGGACACCTCGTCGACTACCGGCGCCTTGAGCAAGGCGAAGAAATCCTGGCGATCCAGGCGCAGCACCACCCCTTCTTCGATCAGCGTTACCGTGGCATTCCGGGGCAGGTCGGACAGCAATGCTTCCTCGCCGAAACAGGCGCCCACCTCCAGCTCTGCCAACACCTGACGCCCCTTGTCGCCACCGCGGAACACCTCGGCCCGGCCGCTCTTGAGGAAGTAGCAGCAGTCGCCCGCCTCCCCCTCGACCAGTACCCGGCTGCCTGCCGGCAGGTCGATGGGGCGCAAGCGATCAAGCATGGCCCGCACATTGGTTGGCGGCACCTTGGCGAACAGCGGATTTTGCAGCAGATGCTCCAGCCACTCGACGTCCTCGCCACTGGCCTGCAGGTCGAGCAGCAGATCCTGATAGGACAGGCGCCAGGTCAGCAAGCGGTTGAGTGTGGCGCTGTCCAGCGCCAGCACGCTGACATCCGTCTGCGCGCGCGCCTCATGCAGGCGCGGCAGGCTGGGCGATACGGGATGACAGCTAGCCTCGCTACCGGCGCTCAGGTTTGTTTCGCCACCCGCCGCATCGCGCAGCGACAGCTCACCGGACAGCAGGTAATAGGTGGTTCGGGCCTGGTCACCCTGGCGAAACAGCAACTGCCCTGCCAGCAAGGGTTGCGGCACCAACTGGCTGCGCAATTCGCGCCATTGCTGCTCGGACAGCACGTTGAGCGGAGTAAAGCTGCGCAGCTGTTCAGGATTCAGCGGCTCGGTCATCGCAACCAGTCCTTGCATTGTTCTTGTGGGTTCAATCGGCGACGAGCGCCTGCAGTCGCGGCGCCATGGCCCGGCATCCCTGCAGCCCGCCGCTGTGCAGAAACAGCAGACGGGTACCCGCAGCAAAGTAACCGGCCTCCACATGATCGCGCAATGCCAGCAGTGCCTTGCCGGTATACAGCGGGTCCAGCGGCAGCTGCCGGCTTTGCTCGCAGTCCGCCATGAGCCTGGCCAGTGTCGCGTCCACCCGACCGAAGCCGCCCCGACTGGCATCGAGCAGACGGTAGCCCGTATCGGGTCGACCTGCCTCTCGCAGCAACCCAGCCAGTTGACGATCCACACCATGACTGGCCGGCACGGTGCTGGCCACATGCACCCGCCGTCTTCCGGCTTCCGCCAGTACCAAACCTGCCGCCGTGGTACCAGTGCCCGCGGCCAGCCACCAGCCGTCGTAGTCGGCCCAGCCCAGAGCGGCCAGTTGCTGCCGCGCCTGCCTGACTATCTCGGCACAGCTCAAAGCGGCCGCCAGTCCCAGGCCGCCCTCCGCCACGGGCAGCAGGTGCGGATAGCGCACCCGCCAAGGCTGCCAGAAATCGGCACCATGCCGCGCGCGATAACCGCCATAGCCGAGCCAATGCAGCGTCATACCGAAGGCCTGCAGATCACGCACCGTTGGCGTATCCACCGGCTCACCGCGCAGCAGCCCGACAGTGGCGAAAGAAAAGCGCTGCCCGGCAGCAGCCAGGGCATGCAGGTGATTGGAATGCTCACCTCCCAGGCTGATCAGCCCCTCTGCGCCCAGCGCGACAGCGGCTTCGATATGCGGCCTGAGCTTGAACCACTTGTTGCCGGACAGCAGCGGATCGAGCAGATCCAGACGCAGGACTGCCAGCTCGACACCCGCTCGCCCCAGCCAGGGGAACGACACGGGTTGCAGAGGCGCATGGGGCTGCCAGTCAGGAAAGGAAATGGGCATTACAACGACGGTTGAGCGAACGACAGGGGGACATCATAGCGTTCGTGCCGCCACGCCGGCGCGCAGGATCAGCTCACCGTGCGCAGACGCGCTCCAGCCCGATGCCGGGCACAGCAGTTGGACTCACCCACAATGAAACGGCTGGGGGTTTCCACTCGGTCGATCGGCATGGCGCAGCGCTCTCCAGAAGGCAGGCTGGCCTCACAGGTAGGTTGCTGGTAGTGCGCCAGCCACTGGCGATACTGCTCTTCGGAGACGAAGCATTTGGCTGCCGCATAGCCCATTGGATTGTCCTGATAACGGGCAATGTCCTGCAGCGGAATAGTCAGATGACCGGCGCCAGGGTGGTAGACGACAAACACCACGCCCAGCTTGGCCAGACGCGCCAGAATCTGCTCGCCATCCTGCGCCGCCAGGCGCTCACGCTCCCCGATCAGACGCTCCAGCTCGCGCTGCAGCTGCGCTTCCTGCTCGGCGCGGTAGGCCAATTCCACATCGCGAATGGCCACCTGTTCCTTGAACTCGGCCACGGCCGCAGCCACCTTGGCCTGCAGCTCGGAATCGAACTGGCCACGCAGGATATCGGCCTCGGTGCGACCGTGCTTTTCCAGCTCCTGCAACTGCCTGGACAGCTCTTCACGGGTCTTCTGCACACTGTCGGCCTGAGCATTCAGCTCGGCCTTGAGGCTGGCATTGAGCTCCTCCTGCTGACGCAGAGCCTGGTGCAGGCTATGGATTTCCGCCTGCAGACCGCGCTTACCCTCTTCGGCCGCTAGCTTGCTGCGGGCCAACTCCTCTTCGTACTGCTTACCCAGAGTGCTGATGCGCAGGCGTTGCTGCTTGATCAGCTGGGCCGTCTTCAGGCGATGCTCCTGCTCCTGCTCTTGCGCCTGCTTGGCTGCAGCCTCGCGCGCGGGATCGGGAGCCTTCCATTTTTCTTCGTCGGCCACCTGCAGGCGCTCGGGCAACACGACAGGCGCCTCCTCTTCCACCAGCAGACCCAGGCTGTTGCGCTTGATCAGGTCACGAATCAGCACCAGATCATTCTTGCCCGGCGCCAGACTCGGATCCCACAGGTGCATCTGATGCCAGGACACCGGGCACTGGCTGCGACAGGCCAGACGAATCGGCCCCGCGCCCAGATCCGGGCCACGCCCGGCATTGTCGGCGAGGTGCCGCAATGGCAGGTTCCAGCCCGAATCGGCAGAGCCCCGCTCATCGAAATCGAGGTAGAAGAACACCGCGGCTCGCACCATCAGGCGCGGATTGATCAGCACGTAGACCAGACGCATCTGCTCGTCGGCGAACTCGGGCATGTTCACTACATTGTCGAGCAGCGCCTCGAACTCGGGGAAAAGCATCTGCTTGCAGAGGCCGCGCTCGTTGAAAAACAGCACGGCTTCGGTCATCTGCGCTTTGTTCTGCATGCTCATGAATTTCCCTCAGGCCATCAGGATCACAATCGGCACGCTACGGGCTTGCCCCGCGCATGCGCATAACCTGCCAGGCAGGCGCAATCCCTTGTTTCGAGCAAGTCTAGGGGAAAAAGCAACAGGGGCAATGTGACTGGGTTGGCAGCCGTTCCGCCCCCTGCTGAGCGCGAAACGGCGAACGGATAAAACTGTGACGCGGTTGGGCGAATCAGGCTTTGGCAGACGCCAGGAAGGGAGCAAGACGACGCCCCATCTCCTCACCAAGGGCAGCCAGACCGCTCATCGGACGGACCATCACCTCGAACTCGACGATCTTGCCCGCCTCGTCGAAGCGGATCATGTCGATGCCCTTGAGCTCGCGCTCACCGACCTTGGCGGAAAACTCCAGCACCACGCTGAGGCCATCGGCAGTGGCCAGCTCGCGGTGATAGACGAAGTCCTGAAAGACCTTGAGCACGGTATTGAGGATCAGATTGACCACCTGCGCGCCCGGATAGGGGGTGTGCGCCATGGGCGAGCGGAATACCGCTTCGGGATGCAACAGCTCGGGCAGGCGGCTCAGGTCCTGGGCGGCGACGAACTGGTGCCAGCGCTGCAGGCTGGCCGCGGCGGCGGGGTGCAGCTGAGTATCGAGAGACATGGGCTTCTCCTTGTTGTTATCGGCCATAAAGCAGAAGCCCCGCTCGGGGCGGGGCTTCTGTCGGTCAGAGTTCGGCGGCGAGGCGCGAGCCCTGGTTGATCGCACGCTTGGCATCCAGCTCGGCGGCCACGTCGGCACCACCAATCAGGTGCACGCTCTGCCCGGCGGCCACCAGGCCGTCGTGCAGCTCGCGCAGCGGGTCTTGGCCGGCGCAGACGATCACGGTGTCGACCGGCAGCACCTGCGGCTCGCCCTCGGCGATACGGATGTGCAGGCCGGCGTCGTCGACCTTGAGGTACTCGACCGCATTGAGCATCTGCACGTTCTTGTTCTTCAGGCCGGTGCGGTGGATCCAGCCGGTGGTCTTGCCCAGGCCGTCCCCGACCTTGGACTTCTTGCGTTGCAGCAGGAACACCTCGCGTGCGGCCGGATGCACCTCGGCCTTGATCCCGGCGATACCGCCACGGGCATCCAGCGCAGTGTCGATGCCCCATTCCTTCCAGAACGCATCGCGGTTCTGGCTGGTCGCCTCGCCGGCATGGGTGATGAACTCGGAGACGTCGAAACCGATACCGCCGGCGCCGATCACCGCAACCTTCTGGCCGACCGGCTTGCGCTGCAGGATGGCGTCCAGGTAGGTGATGACCTTGGCGTTGTCGATACCTTCGATGGCCGGCGTGCGCGGCACGATGCCGGTGGCCAGGATCACTTCGTCGAAACCGCCTTTGGTCAGGTCATCGACCGACACGCGAGTGTTCAAGCGCAGATCGACGCCAGTGCTCGCCAGCTTGTTCTTGAAGTAGCGCAGGGTCTCGTAGAACTCTTCCTTGCCCGGCACGCGCTTGGCCACGTTGAACTGGCCGCCGATCTCGCCGGCCGCATCGAACAGGGTCACGCTGTGGCCGCGTTCCGCTGCAACAGTCGCGGCGGCCAGACCGGCCGGGCCGGCACCGACCACGGCGATCTTCTTGATCTGCTGAGTGGGGATGTAGTTCAGCTCGGTCTCGTGGCAGGCACGCGGGTTGACCAGGCAGCTGGTCAGCTTGCCGCCGAAGGTGTGGTCCAGGCAGGCCTGGTTGCAGCCGATGCAGGTGTTGATCTCGTCGGCGCGGCCGGCGGCGGCCTTGTTGACGAAGTCCGGGTCGGCGAGGAACGGGCGGGCCATGGACACCATGTCGGCATCGCCCTCGGCCAGCACCTGCTCGGCCACTTCCGGGGTGTTGATGCGGTTGGTGGTGCACAGCGGGATGCTGACTTCGCCCTTGAGCTTGGCGGTGACCTTGGTGAAGGCCGCGCGCGGCACCTTGGTGGCGATAGTCGGGATGCGCGCCTCGTGCCAGCCGATGCCGGTGTTGATAATGGTGGCGCCAGCCTTCTCGATGGCCTTGGCCAGCAGGACGATCTCGTCCCAGGTGCTGCCGCCCTCGACCAGGTCGAGCATCGACAGGCGATAGATGATGATGAAGTTCGGGCCTACGGCCTCACGCACGCGGCGGACGATCTCCACCGGCAGGCGCATGCGATTCTCGTAGCTGCCGCCCCAGCGGTCGGTACGGTGGTTGGTGTGGGCGACCAGGAACTGGTTGATGAAGTAGCCTTCCGAACCCATGATCTCGACGCCGTCGTACTCGGCCTGCTGGGCCAGCACGGAGCAATTGACGAAGTCCTGGATCTGCTTCTCGATGCCTTCCTCGTCCAGCTCGCGCGGCTTGAACGGGTTGATCGGCGCCTGGATGGCGCTTGGCGCCACCGACTTCGGGCTGTAGGCATAGCGGCCGGCGTGCAGGATCTGCATGCAGATCTTGCCGTCCGCCTCATGCACGGCACGGGTAACGATCTTGTGCTTTTCGGCCTCTTCCGCAGTGGTCAGCTTGGCCGCGCCGGAGTACACGCCGCCCTCCTCGTTCGGGCCGATGCCGCCGGTGACCATCAGGCCGACGCCGCCACGGGCGCGCTCGGCGAAGTAGGCCGCCATGCGCTCGAAGCCGTTCGGCTTCTCTTCCAGGCCGGTGTGCATGGAGCCCATCAGGGAACGGTTCTTCAGGGTGGTGAAACCCAGGTCCAGAGGGGCCAGCAGGTTCGGGTAGGCGTTGCTCATGATCATCTCCACGGCATCGGGCTTGTCACGGAAGTCGCCGCACCTCATTGGGTACGGTCGTTGTTGCGGCAGACGATAAAGAGCGAGCGCCAAGCGCTCAATGATCAAAAAGCACAACTTAATGACTATAAATAACAGACGCACTAGGCAAGCGCGCCAAGCAGACCTAAGCTGGCAACCTTTCAACCGGGCGATAGCGCCAACATGAAACCTGCTCGCGTGCGCCTCGGCGACCTTTCCGTCGGCTTCGTCCACTGCCTGGTCGCGGCCCTGCAACAAAAAGGCGTGGCCGCCGACGACCTGCTGCGCCAGTTCCGCCTGGACGCAGTGCGTCTGGCCCTCCCCCGCGAGCGCCTGTCCATCCCCCGCTACATGCGCCTGGGCCATAGCGCCATCGCTCTGTGCGGCGACCCGGCCCTGGGCCTGGAAATGGGCCGCCACAGCCATATCAGCCAGGCCGGCCTGGCCGGCATTACCGCCGCCCAGGCCCCCACCCTTCGTGAGGCGGCACGTACCCTGATTCGCTTCGAACCGCTCTACGCGCACAACTACCGCGGCCAATCGAGCTTCCACGAAGACACCAGCGGCGCCTGGATGAGTTTCTACTCCATCAGCCCCTATAACGACTTCAACCGTTTCGTGGTGGACTCGGTGCTTTCCGGCTGGCATCGCCAGTTGAACGGCCTTGCCGATCTCAAACTGGAGAAAGTCGAGATCGAATTCGCCGACCCCGGCTATGGCGAGCGTTATGAACAGTGTTTTGCCTGCCCGGTGGAGTTCGGCGCCGCACACAATCGCTTGCGCCTGAGCAATGCGAGCCTGGAACAGCGCCTACCCCAGCATTGCCCCAGCACCTGGCAGCAACTGCTGGAACTGGCCAGCAACGAACTGGAACAGCTGACCCGTACCCGGAGTTTGCGTGAGCGAGTGATCCATCTGCTGGGACCGATGCTGCATGGCCGCGAGCCGGAACTGGAAGAAGTGGCGAGAAAGCTGGCGCTACCGAGCTGGACCCTGCGCCGAAAACTGGCCGACGAAGGCACGCAGTTCCGCAGCCTGCTCAATGAAACACGAAGGGATCTGGCGATGGCCTATATCCGCGATACCGAACTGAGTTTCGGCGAGATCGCCTACTTGCTCGGCTTTGCCTCGGCGGAGGCCTTTCAGCGGGCCTTCAAGCGCTGGAGCGGGCAGACTCCGGGGGAGTTTCGCCGCCATCAGCGCCTACAGCAGGCCATGACATAGAAGGTGTTACAGCTCGGTGGCGTCTTCTGCCGGCTCCACCGGGTCCTGATCAAAAGCGTGGGCTTCCAGCAGTTCTTCTACATAGTCGTCCATTGGGTCTTCCTCCTGTTGTTGGGCATGATCCAAACAAAGACCATGCCAGAATCCTGAAGATTCCCCATGACAATGCCGTGACAGCACTTTTTTTCAGCCCATGCGAAAAGCCCCCAGCTCTTGCGAGCTGAGGGCTTCTCTTGATATGGCGCAGCGGACGGGACTCGAACCCGCGACCCCCGGCGTGACAGGCCGGTATTCTAACCGACTGAACTACCGCTGCGCGTCGGTTCTCGCAAGAGGCTTGGTGGGTGATGACGGGATCGAACCGCCGACCCTCTGCTTGTAAGGCAGATGCTCTCCCGGCTGAGCTAATCACCCGATGTAGCCTTGCGAGGTGGCGCAATTTACGCAGGCGCCTTTGCTAAGTCAACACTCCACTTGAATTTTTTTTCATTCAAGGCTGCTTCGAAAGCAATCACCCACTGCCCAAATCGAAAGCAGAAGCCCCGATTCGGTGCAGCCAACTAGTTGGCACTCAGCAACAGGCGGCTGTTCACCAGCCCCTTGTCGGCACGCTCCAGCCCCGCCTCCACCACGCGAACACCCTGCTCTTCCAGGCTCACCAACCAACGCAGCAAGCGGGTGAACTCGGTGGGTTGCAGATTGACCTGCAGGCTGCCATCGCCCTGGTTGTCCAGCCGTTCGACATTCAGGCCCTGGCTGGCCGAGCTGGCTGTCACCAAACCCTGCAAACGCGCCGGATCGAGACTGACCTGCGGACGCCCCTGAACCGCTCGAACCTCTGGTGCATGAGCCTGCATGTAGCTGTTCAGCGCGCGCTGTTGCTGGAGAAAGCTGCGTGCCTGCTCCAGGTTCTGGCTGACCGGTCGCCAAGCCAGCAGATAGAGCAGCACCAGCAACAAGAAACCGCCGAGCAGGCTCAGGGCCAGGCGGTCGCGCGGCGGCATGGCCTGCCAGCGAGTACCGAGCGGGCTCTGTGCCAGGCGTTGCGACCACTGCATGAACATCTCGCTCATCCGTTACCTCCGATCACCAGGCGTGCACTGACGCCATCGTCTTCCCGGCTTGCCGAGCCCATATCCACCGCCAACCCGGCCTCCTGCAACTGGCCACGCAGGGTTTCCAGCGCGGCGAAGTCGCTGGCCAGCAGGTTGAACGCCAGCTCGCCGCGCTGGGCACTGAAGTCCAGCTGCTCCACCTGCACTTGAGCGCCCTGCTGATTGAGCGCTGCCGCCGTCTGTTCGAGCAGCGCCAGCAACTGGCTCTGTCCGCCACTTTCCGCAGCACTCAGGTGCTGGTCGAACTGGGCACGCAGGTTGATCAGCTTGCTGTCCTGGGGAAACAGCTCGCGGTAAAGCTCGCGATTGGCCTCGGCATAGCGCTCGCCTTCGCGTTGCAGATGCCAGCCCTGAGCCAGATTGAAGCCCCACTGCAATACCACGCAGAGTGCCAGCAGCGCCGCCAAAGGCCGCCAGCGCCGCCACTCGCCGGAAGGCTCACGCACGGCGAACGGCCCCTGAGCCAGATTGCAGTCGGCCGTGCGCGCAGCCAGCCAGGGCAGCGCCCGATTGATTTCGTGAACCTCGTCCATGTCCGCAGGCACGGGCTGACCAGCCTCGACATGAGCCACCCGCGGCTGCGCACAAAGCGGCGCCAGCATCGCCCAATCGCCGGCACGCAAGGCCATGCGCGCCTCACCGTCGCCGCCCAGCAACCAGCGCTCGCTGGCACAGAGCAATTGACTGCCCTCGCCCGTCAGCAGGTCGGCATCCACTTCGATACGCCGCGGTGGATTGGCCACGCACAGGGCCAGCCAGCGGCCCAACCACTCGCGCTTGACCGCATGTACCCGATGGCGCCCATCGGCTAGCGGCGCACCGACACACAGGTGAAACAGCTCGACATCTTCGGCCAACAACTCCTCCACGGCGAACGGCAGGGCCTTGGCCAGCCAGCGCGCCTTGGTGGTGGGCAGCTGCACCGCACACAGAGTCACTGCCTCAACCGGCACGATCAGACGCCAGGCGCCCTGATGCGGCACCGCGTCGGCGAACGCCTGCTGCACACAGACATCGCCATCCACCCGCCACACCGGCAGTTCAGTGGAGACCTCGCCACAGGCCAGCGGCGGGAGAAACAGGGTCGGACTCATCACTCGGACTCCTCGACGGGCTCGGGCCCCAGGCCCTCCTGCCCCAGATCACGCGCCATCAGGCGCACGTGCTTGTCATTACCACGTTGCAGATAACTGGTCAGCACCTGGCGCCGCTCGCCCAGCAACACTTCGGAGGTGACACGAAAATACTGGCTACCGACACCCAGCCCCTGGGCGCTGACACCATAGGACGACAACTGCTGCACAAAGCGTCCCACATCGCTGTAACCGCTACGCCCACGTCCCTCAATGGCCGACTGTACGGCCGACTCAGGAATGCCTTCGCCCAGGCAGGCCAGCACCTGGGCACTGGCGGTATTGATATTGAGTTCGGTCTGGCTGGGCAAGGCCGCCACAAAGGGCGCCAGGCGCCGGTAATCGGGCTCGGTCATGCCCAGCAGTAGGCGCAGCTCGGAGGTATCGGCGATGCGCCCAGTGCCCGTACGGTATGGCGGGTCGAGCAGCAGGTACTGGTCGTCCTCGGCACCGCTCGTGCCACTGGCTTCCTGATCCGTATCCAGCCAGTCCTGCAGGAGGTCAGCGTAAGCCAGGTTGAGTTGCAAGTGCTGTAACAAGCGCCGAAAACGCAGCGCGGCCAACTCACCCTCCTCGCCAACTATGGCCAGACTGTTGAGGTTGAAGCGTCCGGCCAGATCCTCGATTCGCAAGCGCAACTCGCCGCCTTCATCGAGCGGGAACTGCAGCCTGGGGTTGGCCCAGGGCTCGGCCAGGTTGTCGACCACGCCCTGCTCCTGATCGCGCCGCAGCAGAGCCTGGGCCAGCAACTCGCCGCCTTCGGCGTAGTACTGCGCCTGGCGCACCAGCAGCTGGTTGCCGGTGCTGCGAATCGCCAGCTGCTGACGCAGCAGCAGCGCGGCGCAGATCACCGTGACCAGCGCCACCACCAGCAACACGGTAATCAGGGCAACCCCGCGCTGCCGGCTCATTGGGTCAACTCCTCGCCGGTGTCGGGACTGGGCTCTTCGGGGAGCAAGCCGTCGGCACCCTCCTCGCCACCATCGGGAACGCTCAATTGCTCCTGCTGCGCCATTTCCGGCAGGCGCCAGAGACGGCGTAGTTCGCCGTAACGGCGGTGTTCGATAATCAACTCGACCGCACGCGGCAACTGGGTCAGGGCTTCGTCGGCATTGCTGGTCGGTGCCGGCCAGTTCTGCAGCCAGCGCCCATCGCCATCGAGAAAGCGCAGCTCGAAGCGGCTGACGCCATCGAGTGCCTGCTGGATACGTGGCTGGCTGTCCTCTGCCTGATCCAGTACCGGCCAATAGGCGCGCTGCCAGCGTTCACCCTCCAGTTGCCAGCGCACCCGCTGCAGGGTCGACCGCGCCTGCCCCAGCGGATTGCGCCAGCCGCTGCGGGTGAACTCCAGCACCGTATTACGCCCGCTATCGCCGCGCATGACCGGAATGGGATCGCCCAGCGGGTCGCGCACCGGCCGCGAGCGCACCTGCAGCAAATCGCGCTCGAAGGCCGCCATGGCCCGGGTCAGTTCGCGCAGGCGCTGCTCCTGCTCGCGCTGGCCGCGGTCGGTCTGCATCACGCTGTCGAGCATGCGGTAGGTGGCCATGGCCAGCAGGGCGAAGATGGCGATGGCGATCAGCACTTCCAGCAGGGTGAAGCCCTGCATTCGCCTCATGGCGTTACCCCGACAAAACCGGACAGAGTCGCCAGGGCGTTATCCTCGATCTTGCCGGCCAGCCCCCGCTCGGGCCGAGGCGCCACGCGTATGGTGATGCGCAGCATCTCCGGCTCGCTGGTCGCCTGCACTTCGCTTTCCCACAGCCAGCGGCGACCGGCATAGGTTTCCTCGCCTTGCTCGCGGCCCTCGCCGGGCGGTGTATCGGCCAGCTGCATTTCCTGCAAACGATTGTCCGCCAGCCAGCTGGCGAAGGTCTTGTCCTCCAGCCGTGCTGCGGTCTTCAGCGAGCGGGCGCTGGCGCTGAGCACGCTGGCGGCGACCACGGCGAAGATCGCCAGAGCCACCAGCACCTCCAGCAGGGTGAACCCACGCGCACGCCTCACTTGGCCTTCTCCGTAGTCAGCTGTGGTTCGGCGAAGCCATCGCTGCTCAGCAGCAACACGGGTGCATCACGACCACGCCCACCGGCCAGGCGCAGGGTAAAAGGCGTCAATTCGCCACTGGAGAGAATCAGCAACTGCGGGGGTTTGACGGCCGGCGCCTTCTTCTCGTCCTTGGCTTTGCGATCATCCTTGGCGCCGAGCAGACCTATGCTCTGCTCCTCAACCTTGATGCTCAACTCGGCCCACTCCGGCAGTTCGTGCACCTTGTCATCCAACGACGCCCAACGGGACTTGCGAGGATCGAAGCGCAGCACCTGATAGCTGTGCTGCTCGAAACGCACGCCGTATTCGCGGTTATCCAGCACGGCTTCGTCGAGCAACACCCGCAGCAGGCTGTTGAGACGCTCGGCCTCATCCTGGAGCTTGCGTGCCGGGCTGCTGGCGATACCGCTACCGAGCACGGCCAGGCTGGTCAACACGCCGAGCAGTACCAACACCACCAGCAGCTCGATCAGCGTGAAGCCGCGCACCGCTCGCATCGGCAATCAGAGATCCCAGTTACCGATATCGGCATTGGTGCCGTCGCCACCTTCCTGGCCGTCGGCGCCGAGGGAGTACAGGTCGACCTTGCCGCGGGTACCCGGCGACAGGTACAGGTACTGGTTGCCCCAGGGGTCGATCGGCAGGCGCTTGAGGTAGCCTTCGGCGTTCCAGTTCTTCGGCGGCGGGTTGCCGCTGGGTTTCTTCACCAGCGCCTCCAGGCCCTGCTGGGTGCTCGGGTAGTTCTGGTTGTCCAGCTTGTACATGTCCAGCGCCGCGCCGATGGCGCGGATGTCGTTCTGCGCGGCGGTGACCTTGGCCTGATCCGGGCGGCCCATCACCTGCGGCACCACCAGCGCGGCAAGGATGCCGAGGATGACCACCACCACCATGATCTCGATCAGGGTGAAACCGCCTTGTTTGCCCAGCTTGTTCATCGCTATCAACCCACCAGTTGGTTCAGAGAAAGAATCGGCAGCAGGATGGCCAGCACGATCACCAGCACCACTGCCCCCATGAAGACCAGCATGAACGGCTCGAACAACCCCACCAGCAGGCCGATGGTGGCCGCCAGGTCGTTCTCCTGATTGCGCGCGGTGCGCGCCAGCATCTGATCCAGCTCGCCGGAGCGCTCGCCGCTGGCGATCATGTGCAGCATCATTGGCGGAAACTGCCGACTGGCCTCCAGCGCCCGCGACAGGCTGCCACCCTCGCGCACGCGCTGAGTGGCCTGGGCCACGTCGGCGCGGATGATCAGGTTGGAGATCACTTCGGCGCCGATGGCCAGGGCCTCGACCAGCGGCACGCCGCTGCGCACCAGAATCGCCAGGGTCGAGGCGAAGCGCGCCGTCTCGGTGGCGGCGATCAGGCCGCCAATCAGTGGCACGCGCAGCAGGAAGGCATGCCAGCGCCGGCGTACGTCCTCGTTGCGCAGGGCGCGGCGGAAGGCGAACACCGCCAGGCCGACCAGCAGCAGCGCCAGCGCGCCCCAGGACTTGACCAGTTCGCTGAGGAAGATCAGCCCGCGGGTCAGCGCCGGCAGGGTCTGGCCGGAGTCGACGAACACCCGCACCACGTCTGGCACCACGTAGCCAAGCAGGAAGCCGACGATGCCCAGCGAGGCAAGCATCAGGATCACCGGGTAGAGCAGCGCCATCTGCACCTTCTGCCGCGACTGCTGACGCTGCTCGGTGTAGTCGGCCAGCTGCTCCAGCACCGGCGCCAGGTGTCCGGCATGCTCGCCGGCCGCCACGGTGGCCCGGTACAGCTCGGGAAAGGCCGCGGGAAAGGAGCCCAGCGCGCTGGCCAGGCCGTGGCCTTCCAGCACCTTGGCGCGCACGGCGATCAGCATCGACTGGATACGCGGCTGGCGCGACTGCGCGGCAGCCGCGCGCAGGGCTTCTTCGATAGGTAGCGCGGCGCCGATCAGGGTCGCCAGCTGGCGAGTGACCAGGGCCAGGTCGCGGGCCGACAGGCCACGGCGCAGGCTGAAGCCGCCCGAACCGCCAGCGGCCTGCTCCTTGCGGTGTGCCGGCTCCACCTGCAGCGGCGCCAGTTGCTTCTCGCGCAGCAGCTGACGCACCTGCCGGGCACTGTCGGCCTCCAGCACGCCTTTCTGCTGGCGCCCACGGGTGTCGAGGGCGATGTATTCGAAGGCGGCCATCAGTCTTCTCGCGTCACACGCAGCACTTCTTCCAGGGTGGTCACCCCTTCCAGCACCTTGCGCCGGCCGTCGTCGCGGATACTCGGGCCGAGGCTGCGCGCATGGCGCAGCAGCTCCTGCTCGCCGACGCCGTTGTGCACCAGAGTGCGCATCTTGTCGTCGAAGATCACCAGTTCGTAGATGCCGGTACGCCCGCGATAGCCCTGCTGGTGGCATTCCGCGCAGCCCTTGGCGTGGTAGATGAGCGGATGGCTCTGCGCATCGAGGCCAAGCAGGTTGCATTCGGCCTCGTCGGCCGGACGCGCTTCGCGGCAATGGCTGCACAGTACCCGCACCAGGCGCTGGGCCAGCACGCCAAGCAGAGACGAGGACAACAGGAAAGGCTCGACTCCCATGTCCACCAAACGGGTTACGGCGCCCACCGCGCTGTTGGTGTGCAGGGTCGACAGCACCAGGTGGCCGGTCAGCGAGGCCTGCACGGCGATGTCGGCGGTTTCCTGGTCGCGGATCTCGCCGACCATCACCACGTCCGGGTCCTGGCGCAGGATGGCGCGCAGGCCGCGGGCGAAAGTCATGTCCACGCGCGGGTTGACCTGGGTCTGGCCGATGCCTTCGAGGTAGTACTCGATCGGGTCTTCCACGGTGAGGATATTGCGCGAGCGGTCGTTGAGCGTGGTCAGGCCGGCGTACAGGGTGGTGGTCTTGCCCGAGCCGGTGGGGCCGGTGACCAGAATGATGCCGTGCGGCTTGCGCAGGTTGTCGTCGAGCAGGCGGCGGTCGCGCTCGCTCATGCCCAGGTGCACCAGCGACAAACGTCCGGCCTGCTTGTCGAGCAAGCGCAATACCACCCGCTCGCCGTTGGCCGACGGCAGGGTCGAAACGCGGATATCCACCTCGCGGCCACCGACTTTCAGGGAAATACGTCCGTCCTGCGGCACCCGCTTCTCGGCGATGTCCAGGCGCGCCATGACCTTGACCCGCGAGACCAGCAAGGCGGCCAGCTCGCGGCGCGGCTCGATCACTTCACGCAGGATGCCGTCCACGCGAAAGCGCACGACCAGGCGTTTCTCGAAGGTTTCCAGGTGAATATCGGAGGCGCCGGCCTTGATCGCCTCGCTGAGGATGGCGTTGATCAGACGGATGATCGGCGCGTCGTCTTCCTGTTCCAGCAGGTCGCCGGATTCGGGGGTCAGTTCGGCCAGGCTGGCCAGGTCCATTTCCGCGCCCAGGCCTTCGGCCATCTGCCGCACTTCCGAGGAATCGCGCTGGTAGGCCAGAGACAGTTGTTGCTCGAAGGCTTCAGCCTCCAGCCACTCCAGCGGCAACACCCGGCCGGCGAAGCGCTGGGCCTCCTGCACGGCGGTCAGGCTGGCGCCGCGGCGCACCTGCAGACCCTGCTCGCGCAGCAGCACGCCGTGACGTTTGGCGAAGGCGAAAGGCAGCGAGCGCAGGGGCACGGCTGCCGGTGCCGCCAGAGCGGCGTGAATATCGGTAGACATATGCGGCCAGTTCCTGAAACAGCAGATCCATCTCACTGTTTGTTCTTGTTGTTATGCGGCACGTTTATCGCGCCAAGTTAACGGATTTGCGCAAAGACTGCAGTGATGATTTCGCAGGTAGACCCTAAGTGCGACAAGTCTGCCCGACAAATGTTTAGCCTGTGCTGCAGGTAACACAAATGCGAAAGCCCCGGCTTGTACCGGGGCTTTCGTTCGACGCCTGGTGGTTACTTGTCTTCGCTGCGCTGATGCTTGAAGAAAACGCCACTGTCGCCGAATGCCGAGGCGATGAATGGCGAAGCCAGCTCCAACTCACCGATCTTCACCGCACTGTTGCGCCGCTGTTGGGCGTAGTTGCGGCTGATGGAAGGGATCAATGAGGTTTTCACCGTCATCGAGGTGGCATAGACGTCGTACAGCTTGCTGCCGGCATTGAGCGTCAGCAGATCGCTGCGGAAGTCGTGGGCCGCAGTGGAGAACAGGCTGCGCACCTCCGACCTGGGCACGAAGTAGATCTGCGTCGGCGCCTTGACCGAGCCCACAGCCTGGCCGGCCTGAGTCACTTCCGCCATGTCATCGACTCGCAGCTGCGTCGGCTTCAGCGTGACGGCGGCGAACAGCACCTGCAGGCCGAGGTTGTCGGTACCTTCCGGCAGGACGATCTGCGACATCTCATTGGCGAAGAAGTTATGGTTCTGCCCCTGGCCGCTCCAACTGGCCAGCGCCGAGACGTTGCGCGACGGCTTGCCATCGACGAAGGCCTTCCAGGCCAGCCCCGGCTGGAAGCTGCCGCCGGTGGGGTTCTCCGCCAGCGACAGGCGCAGCAGGCCGCTGTCCGAGCCCTGGAACAAGCCGGTGTAGGGATTACCGGCAACGGCATTGAACTTCACCTTGGCCATCACGCCATGCTGGTGCATGCCTTTCTCGTAATCGGCCGGCACCACGTCTCCCTCCTCACGCACCTTCTTCCACAAGGTATTGGCCAGCAGCGCCGAGGTATCGATGCCCTGCAGCGGCGGCAGCTGGTCGGCCGGGTACTGGCTACGCATGGCACCGTTGACCCACAGGTTGTCCAGCTTGGCCTTGGCCGGCCAGCCCTGGTAATCCGCTGGGATGTTCAGACCCCAGGGCTTGAAGGCGTTCTGCACGCCCACCAGGCTGCTGTCGAGCTGTGGATTGTGGCGTTTGATCACGTCGACCATGGTGGTGTTCTCGACCCAGGCCAGGCCTTCCGGGGTGTAGATCTCCGGGCGGTAGTCCTTGGTGTAAAAACGGTCGGTCATCAGCCGGCGCGAGGCGTTCATGATGAAGATCTGGAACGCCGTCTCGCCAAAGGCGAAACCATCCGGACGCACGGTTTCGGCGAGCATGCCGACCAGGGTGTCGATCTGCTCGATATCGTTGCTATAGATGCGCTTGAGGTTGGCCAGGGTGGCGGCGTCCTTGGTCAGGTCCTCGAACTTGGTGATCGGGTTGAGGCCGATCTGCCGGCGGAACTCGTTGTAGCGCGGCACGCCCCGCTCGCGATCACGCAGCACGTCGATGGTGGCCAGGTCGATATTGCCGACTATCGGCATCGACAGGTTGCGCAGGAAGCCCGGGTAGTTGTTGAGGGTCAACGAGCCCGGATTGGTGATGCCGAAGGAGTACCACAGGCGATCCGCGTGCTCGTCGGCCAGCATGTCCTCGGCATCGCCGTCGCGGGTGTCCTGCAGCGGCACCGAGCGGGAAATGCTGTTGGAGCCTATGTCGTAGACGTCGACCTTGTCGCGCATCAGCGGGTGCATGCGGTACACGGCGACGAACTCTTCGGTGAGGGTGTAAGGCACGCCGTAGTTGTTCGGGTTGGTCGAGCCGACGATGCCACTCAGCGCATGGGAGATGGTGGCGCTACCGACATTCTCCGGGTCGATGCCGAGGATGCGCAGGATGAACGGATTGGTGCTGGCCAGATCCTCCTGCAGCATGCGCGCCTCTTCCTGGTACTTGTCGCGCTCCGGCCCCGAACCCAGCAGGCCCCACCAGTTGGCGTACATGGCCCGCTCGGTGACCGGGTTGGCGATGACCGCCGGCGTCCACTCCACGGTGTGGATCTTGGCCATCAGCGCGGCGGTGACCAGACGTGCGTGGTCATACAGCCACTGGTCGTCCTTGTCCGGGTACTTCTGCTTGAGCATGCTCGCGACGGCGTTGTGCTCCTTGGTGAACAGCTGATGCAGCATGCTCAGGCCGACCCACCAGTTCTCGTTGAAGCCGGTGACCGGTTTGCCGCTGAGCAACTCATGCGGCAGGGTGCCATCGGCGTTGATCTTCAGCTTGCCGTCGACGAACGCGCGCACTTTGTCGTTGGTGGCCTTGTCGCTGCCGTACAGCTGCGAGCCATCCCACCAGTGGGTGTTGTGGTTACGGTAAGTGGCCGGCTTGCCGGCCTCGGCGGCGCTGCGCGTCGGGTCAGGCTGGGTGCGGCGCACGGAAAGACTACCGCTGCCAAAACTGTCGCCCGCCGGCAGCGGCACCTGGATCGGGTTGTCCGCGGTATTCGGGCCGTGCTCGACCCAGTCATGCACCATGAACTGGATCCATGAGGCGGCGATGAAGTTGAGGCTCGGCGCCGGCTTGAACTCGCCGCGGGCCATCAGCACGTTGCTCACTTCCCGCGGGTTGGGCGTCAGCAGGGTGTCGGCCTCGGTCTCGCCATGGGTGACGCTGGGGTCGACGTTGCGCCCGAAACGGCGATAGACCGAGCCTTCGGCGGGGTTGCTGAGGATGTTGCAGGTGCCGTCCTCGGTACGCGCCACCTGGCTGCGGGCATCGCAGACGATATTGGCGTTGGCAGCAGGCAGGTTGTCGACGTCGAACAGGTTGTTCTTGAACAGCACATCGCGTTCTAGCGCGAGGGTTATCAGGCCGGCGTAGATGCCCAGGGTGCCGAACTTGACCAGGCTTGGCCAGGTGACCCAAACAGACATGGCGATATCTCCCGATTATTCTTGTAGTCATGGGGTGGGCGCCGGCGGTTTTCCGGCAGACGGGAGACTAGGGAGTTGCCCACCACTCTCCCCCCTCCCCCGGGAGGGGGAAGGGGCAATCGGCGCTACCGCCGGTCAGCCACCGCGTTGCTGCATGGCCAGGATGGCCTCGGTGCGCCCGGAGAGATTGAGCTTCGAGTAGATGTTTTTCAGGTGCCACTTGGTGGTGGACAAGGCGATGCCGGCGCTGCTGCTGATCTCGCTGTTGGATTGGCCCTTGAGCAGGCAGGCGAAGATCTCCGCTTCCTTTTCGGTCAACAGGCCGAGCAGATCGAGAGCCGAGGCAACCGTCCTCTCC
>JAYQUJ010000044.1:0-30164 GCA_038147895.1 Pseudomonas sp. | reverse complement strand
ACAAACACCTGGTCGACGAGCTCAAGACCAGCGATGAGTATCTGGCAGAGCGTGCTGGTGAGGCCGAGCTGTTCCAGTTGCACTTCGCACAGAAGAAGAGTTTGCCGGAGCGCTTCGGCATCGCTGCCAGCGTTACCGTGGATCGACTGCTGCTGAGCTGGTGGAGCCGGCTCAATCAACAACGTTTCTGGTAGGAGGTTGCATGACTGCTTTCAAGGCTCTGCTGGGTTCAGAGGAAAATGGCGCCTACGTAGCGCAGGTGGTCGAGCGCCAGGTCGCCGAGCTACCCGCCGGTGAGGTGCTGATCCGCGTGCAGTACTCTTCGCTCAACTACAAGGATGCGCTGTCGGCCAGTGGCAATCGCGGCGTGACTCGCAACTTCCCGCATACCCCGGGCATCGATGCTGCAGGCGTGGTGGCTGAGTCCAGCGTCGGCGAGTTTACGGCGGGCGATGAGGTAATCGTTACCGGCTACGACCTGGGCATGAACACCTCCGGTGGTTTTGGTCAGTACATTCGCGTGCCGGCCGCCTGGGTGATCAAGCGTCCCAAGGGTTTGAGTCTGCGTGAGGCCATGCTGCTCGGTACCGCCGGCCTGACCGCCGGGCTGTGCGTGGACAAGCTGGAGCAGGCGGGGCTGACCCTGGCTGCCGGCCCGGTGCTGGTGACCGGTGCTACCGGCGGCGTCGGCAGCATCGCCGTGGCGCTGCTGGCGCGTCTGGGCTATGACGTGGCGGCGTCCACCGGCAAGGCCGAGCAAGGCGAATTTCTGCGCCAGCTTGGCGCGCGGCAGATCGTTTCCCGCGAGGAGCTGCAGGAAGGCAGCGAGAAGGCCATGCTCAAGGAGCGTTGGGCTGGCGCGGTCGATACCGTGGGTGGCGACATTCTGTTCAACGTGGTCAAAGCACTGCGTTACGGTGCCAGCGCCGCGTGCTGCGGTTTGACTGCCGGTATGGGCTTCAAGGGCAGCGTGGCGCCCTTCATCCTGCGCGGCGTCAATCTGCTGGGCGTGGATTCGGTAGAGCTGCCGCTGGTGGTCAAGGCCTCCATGTGGGACAAGCTGTCTCTGCAGTGGAAGCTGAGCAACCTGGAGAGTCTGGCCGAGGAGGTGAGCCTGGAGCAGTTACCCAAGGCGATCGAGCAGATTCTGGGCGGCAAGATGGTGGGACGGATGCTGGTCAACCTTGGTTGATCGGATACCCAGAGAAAGAGGCCCGGTTGACCCGGGCCTTTTCATTTGTGCGATCAGGCCTGACTCACATACATGGTGATCTCGGCGCGAAACACCGGAGTGTCTTCGACATAGGCCAGCACGGGCACTTTGATGTCGCCGCTCTGGCTCCAGTCGATGGCGCTGCCGTCGGCCACGGCGCGCACATCACCTTTGGCCTTGGCCAGGTATTCCACCGTCATGCCGCGTGGAATCCAGCGATAACCGGCAGGGATGGAGACGTCGGTCATGGTGCCGGCGGCCAGTTCGGCGGCATTGCACAGGGCGATGGCATGCACGGTACCGAGGTGATTGAGCACCTCGCGGCGCTTGGGGAAGGTCACTTCGGCATAGCCTGGGCGCAGTTCGACGAACTGTGGGGCGATGCTGGCGAAGTAGGGCGCGACCTGGCCGATCATGGCGCTGAATTGGGCGGGACCGGCTTGCTGGTACATCTGCATCATCTGACTCATGGGGTGATCCTGAACGGTGATTGAAGAGAAGTGCGCGCCCAGGCAGTATACGAATATCAGAAATTAATTCTAGAAAATTATTCTAATTGATTTGGCGGCCCAGCATGCGCGAACTGTGTTCGCGCGGATGCAGTCGAAGATGCAGGGGTTACCCGAGGCGGATAAGCATGGCCTGTTGAGCGTGCCCCGCGTATTTGCCAACCGCTGAGAGACTTTGAGCCGCTTTCAAGGAGGCCCGATGGCCCGCAGTTCCCGCAAGGATGAAATCCTCCAGGCCGCCCTGGCCTGTTTCACCGAGTTCGGTGTGGAGGCCACCACGATCGAGGTGATTCGCGATCGCTCCGGCGCCAGCATCGGCAGCCTCTATCACCACTTTGGCAACAAGGAACGCATCATCGGCGCCTTGTACCTGGCCGGCACTGCGGAGTATGCGGCCAGACTCGCTGAAGGCTTCGCCAGCACGGACAGCGCTGAGGCTTGCGTGCATCTGCTGGTGACCAGCTATATCGACTGGGTAGTGGCCAATCCGGACTGGGCGCGCTTCATCCTGCACAGTCGCAGCCGGGTTGAAGCCGGTGAAATGGGGGAGGCGCTGCGCGAGGCCAACCGGGAGCACTATCAGCGGATCGCCGATGCACTGGATGCCTATCGCAAGGACGGGTTGTTCAAGGCCATGCCGGCAGACTGTTTCGCTTCGGTGATCATCGGGCCGACCCATGATTTCGCGCGCAACTGGTTGGCGGGGCGCACGACCAGCGAGTTTATTGAGTGCCGTGAGCTGCTGGCGCAGGTGGCCTGGGAGTCGGTACGGGCGTAGTCCGGTAGGGGCGAGCTTCTATGCCGAAATGAAAAAGCAGTGCTGCTCAGTAGCCCGGATGCAATCCGGGAAACAGGCAGCTTCGCTCCCGGATTGCATCCGGGGTACTTCATTGGGTTCTTATGGGGCTGGAATGAAAAAGCCCCGCGAGTGCGGGGCTTTTTCATGAGGCCGAATCAGGCGCGGCGGCGGAACAGCGGCAGCGGCTGGTCGGTGGAGGCCTGGTAGACCTCGCCGAACTCCTCGAAGGCCTTCAGTGCATCGACCGGATCCTTGTCCGCGCGCAGGGCGAAGGCATCGAAGCCGACGCGCTGGTAGGAGAACAGCTGATCGCGCAGCACGTCGCCGATGGCGCGCAGTTCACCCTTATAGCCATAGCGGTTGCGCAGCAGGTAGGCGCTGGAGCAATGGCGGCCATCGGTGAAGGCGGGGAAGTTGAGGGCGATGACCTGGAAGCTGTCCAGGGTGTCGACGATTTCCTCGATTTCCTCGCCGGCTTCCAGCCACACGCCCAGGCCGCCGTCGCGGGCCTTGAGGGCGTGAGCGTGCTCACGCCACAGCGCCAGCGGCACGATCAGGTCGTCACTGTTGCTGATGTTGTCGAGGCTGGCGTCGGCCGGCAGCAGGTGCCAGGTTTCGTCCAGGATCTGGCCGTTCTTAATGATTCGCTGCATACACGCGCTCCTTGAACGGGTCGATGCCGACACGGCGGAAGGTATCGAGGAAGCTTTCTTCTTCGGTGCGTTGCTCGACGTAGACCTTGATCAGCTTGTCGATCACGTCGGCCATGTCGTCCTGGGCGAAGGATGGGCCGAGGATCTGCGCCAGGCTGGCGTCGCGGCCGGCACTGCCGCCGAGGGACACCTGGTAGAACTCCTGGCCTTTCTTGTCCACGCCGAGGATGCCGATATGGCCCACGTGGTGGTGGCCGCAGGCGTTCATGCAGCCGGAGATGTTCAGGTCGATATCGCCGATGTCGAACAGGTAGTCGAGATCGTCGAAGCGGCGCTGGATGGCCTCGGCAATCGGGATCGACTTGGCATTGGCCAGCGAGCAGAAGTCGCCGCCCGGGCAGCAGATGATGTCGGTCAGCAGGCCCACGTTCGGCGTGGCGAAGCCCAGCTCACGCAGTTCGCCCCACAGGGTGAACAGCTGCTGCTGCTCGACGTCGGCGAGGATGATGTTCTGGTTATGGCTGTTGCGCACTTCGCCGAAGCTGTAGCGGTCGGCCAGATCGGCGATGGCGTCCAGCTGCTTGTCGGTGACGTCGCCCGGCGCGACGCCGGTGGGTTTCAGCGACAGGGTCACGGCGACGTAGCCCGGCTGCTTGTGCGCCACGGTGTTGCGCTGGCGCCAGCGGGCGAAGCCCGGGTGCTGGGCGTCGAGGGCGGCCAGCTCGGCGGCCTGATCGGCCAGGGCCTGGTACGCCGGGTCGATGAAGTGGGCGGCAACGCGGGCGACTTCGGCCTCGGTCAGGGTGGTCGGGCCATCCTTGAGGTGGGCGAACTCGGCGTTGACCTTCTCGGCGAAGACTTCCGGAGTCAGCGCCTTGACCAGGATCTTGATGCGCGCCTTGTACTTGTTGTCACGACGGCCATA
Source organism: Pseudomonas sp. (assembly GCA_038147895.1). Classification (GTDB taxonomy): domain Bacteria; phylum Pseudomonadota; class Gammaproteobacteria; order Pseudomonadales; family Pseudomonadaceae; genus Aquipseudomonas. The sequence goes on along the minus strand of JAYQUJ010000044.1, from coordinate 26,065 downwards.
GCGGTTGTACACACGCAGGATGGCGTCGAGGTAGCCGAGCAGGTGCTGCCACGGCAGGAACTCGTTGATGAAGCTGCCGACGATCGGGGTACGGCCCAGGCCGCCGCCAACGGAAACGCGGAAGCCCAGCTCACCGGCGTCGTTCTTCACCGCTTCCAGGCCGATGTCGTGCACCTCGATGGCGGCACGGTCGCTCACGGCGCCGTTGACGGCGATCTTGAACTTGCGTGGCAGGTGGGTGAACTCGGGGTGGAAGGTCGACCACTGACGGATGATCTCGCACCAGGGGCGCGGGTCGACCACCTCGTCAGCGGCAACGCCGGCGAACTGGTCGGTGGTGGTATTGCGAATGCAGTTGCCGCTGGTCTGGATCGCGTGCATCTGCACGGTGGCCAGCTCGGCCAGGATTTCCGGCACGTCTTCCAGGTCCGGCCAGTTGAACTGCACGTTCTGCCGGGTGCTGATGTGCGCGTAGCCCTTGTCGTAGTCGCGAGCGATCTTGGCCATCATGCGCACCTGAGTCGAAGACATCAGGCCATAGGGCACGGCGACGCGCAGCATGGGCGCGAAACGCTGGATATAGAGGCCGTTCTGCAGACGCAGCGGGCGGAATTCCTCGCCGGACAGTTCGCCGGAAAGGTAGCGGCGGGTCTGGTCGCGGAACTGCTTGACGCGGTCCTCGACGATCCGCTGATCGTATTCGTCGTAAACGTACATAAATGTCCTGTTATTCAGGCTGCTGCTTCATCGGCAGCTAAGGCTCGTATCGCGCACGGCAACGCGCTCTGCAGGCAGAGGCGGGCACGATAACAGCAACGCAATATGTGCAAAAGTGATGTTTCTATATATGCACTTCACTAAAAGTGATAAGCGATGTGCCGACCTTGAGCTCGCTGCGTGCCTGGTCTTAACTGCCTAGTGCCGATAATCACAATACAAGGGGGCAGCCATGACCGAACAAGGTAATGACAGCGTCATCGACGCTTGGGCCATCTTCGCGCTGATATTGATTGTTGTGACCACCGCTGTGTTCTGGGTCAGTCATCAATAGTCGCGCAGGGAGCCGAGCCAGCATTGGCTGACGGTCGTGCTGGCTTTTTCATACCATCCTGGCTTGCGCTGTATAATTTGCCGAAATTTCGAGCCAGGTTGAACACGTTGCTATTTCGTACGTTGCTGGTCTGCTTCCTTCTCTGTGGCTGGGCATCCGCCCAGGCCACCTCCGTGGTTTTTCTCAATCCGGGTTTTTCCAACGAGCGTTTCTGGGTCGACTACGTCCGTTACATGGACGATGCGGCAGGGGATCTGGATATTCAGCTCGAAGTCCTCTATGGCGGGCGCGATGCCGAGAATATTCTGCGCCAGGCGCGTAGCGTGCTGGAGCGCAAACAGCAGCCCGATTACCTGATCTTCACCAACGAGATGTACACCGGCCCGGAGATCCTGCGCCTGTTCGAGGGCAGCGGCATTCGACTGTTCTCCCTGCACAGCACCTTGACCGCCGAACAGCAGGCCTTGGTGGGCGGTACCCGTAGCAAGTACACCAACTGGATCGGCAGCCTGGTGCCTAATGATGAAGAGGCCGGCTACCTGATGGCCAAGGCCCTGATCAAGCTTGCGCCGCCAGAGGGCGGCGAGCTGCTGGCTTTTTCCGGTGTGAAGAACACCCCCTCGGCCAGCTTGCGCGAAGCCGGCCTGCAGCGGGCGTTAGCTGAAAAGCCACACGTCCGCTTGCGTCAGTTGCTGTATGGCGAGTGGAAGCGCCAGCGGGCTTATGAGCAGACGCTCGGCGTACTGCCACGTTATCCCGAGGTCAGCCTGGTGTGGTCGACCAATGACGAGATGGCATTTGGTGCGATGCAGGCAGCGACCGAACAGGGGCGAAAGCTGCATTACACGGGGTTGAACAATTCGGCTGAGGCTTTGCAGGCGCGAATCGACGGCGAATTCGATGTGCTGGCTACCGGGCATTTCATTTTGGGTGGTTGCGCTCTGGTCATGCTGCATGACCATGCAGCAGGGATGGATTTCGCCGAGCATGGTGGCAAGGACCAGATGGCCCGGTTACTAAGACTGGTGGATCGAGACCAGTCGCAGCGTCTGCTGAAGCGCCTGGCTCGCGACGATGTGGGGCTGGACTTCCGTCAGTTCAGTGCCACTCGACAGCGCGACATGCATCGCTACAGCTGCTCCATCGACAGCCTGCTGCGCTGAGTTCAGACGCCCGCCAGGTGCAGCACCAGCTTGACCAGAGCAAACAGCACCAACACAAAGATCGCGGTAAACAGTACTCCAAGCAGTATGAAGTGGCTGGGCTTGCCCCGGCTGAAGTCGCGGGCGCGGTTCTTGCCGCTCTGCACACCGAAGGCGGCGGCCAGCACGCTTTGCAGCATCTCGCGAAAGGTCAGGGGTTTATCGTCTTTATCCGTGTCCATGAGTCACCTCCTGAGCTCAGCCTAGCTCAGGAGGTGATTTTCACAGCTCGGCATCCAGCGCCTGCACCCGCTTGCGCTCCATCTCATCGAAGCGGCTGGTCTGCAAGTGGACAATGGCGGCTTGCAGGTCGGTCTGGCTGAGACCAGCTTCGCGCAGCCGGTTGCGCTCGCGGGCATAGTCGCTCAGGCGCTGCTGCCAGGCCGCTTGTTGGCGGTCCAGTTCGGCCAGGGCGTCTGCGGCCTCACTGCCCAGGCTCTGTTCTCTTAGTTGACGAACCTCCTCGGCACTGGCGCCTTGCGCCTGCAGCGCCTGCGTCGCGGCATACAACTCGCCGTAGCGCATGCTCTCATTACGCGCCTGGCGCACGTCTTCTGGCAGTTGCAGTTCCAGTTCGGCCAGCGTCTGCTGGCGCTGACTATCAGCCAGCCCTTCCTGGCGGGCCAGGGTCAGACGCTGCAGCATGTATTCGCTCTCGGCATTTTCCCGGGCGAAGAACACCGTGTATTCCTCTGCGCTGAAGTACTGCAAACGAGCTGCGTTGATGGCATCCAAGCGCAGGCGCAGGGCAGTAGGGTCCAGCTCCATACCGGCTTCAGGCAGGTTCTGCAGGGCGATGCGGTAATCCACATAGCGGCTCAACAGGTCGCGAGCCTGTTGCAGAGCTGGTTCTTTCAGTTGAGTGGCCAGGGCCTGGTGAATGCGGGTCAGTACCTTGTCCAGGCCTTCCTCCTCAAGGCCGGCCAGGTAGAAGTCGAAGAGTTGCAGCAGATCCGCCTGCAACTGCAAGTTGCCTCGGGTGTCGCTGTGCAGTGTGATGCCGTGTGCGCTGCCCTGCAGCGAAGGTGGCAGCGGTCCAGGGTCGACGAGAGCAGCCGTGGGGGTAGTGCGCAGTTGCTGATTCAGGGTGCGGGCCTGCTGGCTGCGGGCATCTTCTACTGCTGCTGTAGGTGTCGGGCTGGCTGGGTGGTGTGGTGTTTGCGGTCGATAGAGCAACCAGGTGCTGCCGACTGTGACTGCGCTCAGTGCCAGCGCAACCAGGATGATTTTCTTGGACATCGAAAAACTCCTCGCAACGGGCATGGCGAAGGGGGCGCCATGCCCGTCCCAGGTGTTACAGGCCGAGGTTTTTCAGGCGATTGGCCTGGTTGGTGAACACGGTCTTGGGGTTGGTTTCGAACAATGACACCAGGCCGAATACCTGGTTGTTGATGTCCAGGTGATTCATTGTGTAGTTGTCCTTGAGCACCTTGCCAAAGTGGCTGGAGCAGCGCCCGGTGACGCCGTCATTGGCCTCGTTGAAGGCGAACGAGGTGACGGTGAACAGCGGGTCGGAGATGTCCAGAACATTGGTCAGTGGCGCGGTACCGCTCATGGAGTACAGGCGCACGCTGTTGCCATTCACCGTGACGGTTTCCGGGCCCTGGCCGCAGGCAGTGCTCGGCACGCCGACCGGGTAGCGTTGGTTGTACGAGGCGGCGCCCGGCTTGTTGAACTCGGCAAGCATGGCGCGCACGTCGGACGGGCTTTTTTTGTTGTTCGACAGCAGGTTGACCAGGTTGCCCACGGCGTTGGCGAACACGTCAAAGGCTACGCCCTGCAGGCTGCCGGGCGGGGCCACGCCGGTGACCAGGTCGGCCAGCGGCGAGCCTTTGTGCGGTGAATTGAGGGTAGTCACCGAGGCCACCAGGTCCGGGCGCACGTTGAGCACGTAACGGGTGGTCAGTCCGCCCTGGCTATGGCCGATCAGGTTGAATTTCTTGATGCTGCCACCGGAGGCGGCGCGAATCTGTTCCAGCTGGCTAATCAGCGCTTCGCCGCGCTTGGCCGAGCTGTCGAAGGCATTGATCTTCGGTACATAGACCTTGGCACCCTGGCTCTGCAGGGCGCTGGGGATCTGGTACCAGTAGTCGACGAAGGCAATGCTGTCGAAGGCGAAGATGCCGGGAACGAGGACGATGGGGTTCTTGGTTTGCGCCTGGGTGCCAGCCTGGGAAGACATGGCCATGCACAGGCCGAGAGTGGCCAGCGCCGGGGTCAGCAGCTTTTTCATGGTGGGATCCTGTGTTTGCTTTTTTGTTGTTGTAGCTCCGCTCACAGCTGCGGAGGTGGCGGCCATAAAAACACCCGGCGAAGCCTGCGGCTTGTAAGAACTGATGAAATCGCACCGGTGGCGCACAAATTATTGCGACGACTTTCGCACCTGGCCTTTCGGCACTGCCCGCGCTGTGCTAACTCTGCGCAGACAAAAACAACAAGAATCAGGGCGGAACGCGTCCATGCCAGCCAGTCATGCTCCGGTGCTGCTCTACCTGTGGGACAAGCGCACCTTCTACCTCAGCCCTTTCACGGAACCGCTACAGCTGTCCCAGGCGGCGGCCATGCTGTTGCTTGGCCTGGATGGCGAATTGCAGATCGACTGTGCCGGCTCCACCCTGAGCTGCCGCAGCGCATTACTGCCAGCCGGTCTGGATCTGACCGTGGACTGTCGCGATTCACGGGTGGCCATCTGTTATCTGGATGCGTTCGGCGAGGATCACGCCCTGCTGGCGCCGCGCATGGCGCGCAAGCTGGGCGCAGTTAAATTTGCTCTGGACGAAGAGGGCCTCTGGATCGAACGCTTCGATCGGCTGCATTGCATCAGCGCGCCGCCCGAGGATATCTGGCTGGCGCTGGACGAGCTGATCAACCCCAGGGGCCTGACGCCGTGCGGATATGTCTGTGATACCCGTATTGTCAGGGCAGTTGAATTGATCAAGGCCGATGTCGCCTGCAACCAGTCCATCGATTTTCTTGCCGAGCAGGTAGGCCTCTCGGTACCACGCCTGACCCAGTTGTTCCGCCAGCACATCGGCGTGCCCATCCGCCGTTATCGCCAGTGGCACCGCTTGTTCGTCACCAGTGTCGGTGTGGCCCGTGGCATGAGCCTGACCGACGCCGCGGTGGCTGCCGGCTTCACCGATTCGGCGCATTTCAGCCACACCTTTCGCAGCATCATCGGCATGAGCCCTTCGGCGGCATTGGCGCAGCCACGCGGGATTCGGCTGTTCGCCGGCTGATGAATCGGGCAAGCTGCGCGAATCCCCGTTGTGCCGAATCACCATGCAAGACGACGATTTTCCCGACGATGCCGCGCAAACCGAGCGCACGCGCGAGACCATCCTGCTTTATCACCTCAGCTGGCGCTGCCGCGATCTTGAGGCGGTGATGGCGCTGTTCCACCCGGACATCGAGTACAACGACTTCTTCCAGCAGCGCAGCATGCGCCTGGATGAGCTGCGCGAGTACGTCGAGGACAACCTGCCGCGGCGCCCCGGTGAAATGCTGGAACATGTCGACCGCATCCGCATCGACGGCCACACCGCGTTCATCCAGTACCGCTTCGCCCTGCAGGGCAGTGAGGGCCTGGCCTCGTTCCGTACCGGTGAGTCGATCACCGTGCGTGACGGGCTGATCTGGCGCATCAACGAGTACGCCACGCTGGTGCACGAGGCCCGCGCCAGCAAGGGCGCCAGCACACGTCCGGCCACCAGTCGCCTGGGCTTGTCCGCCTGGCAGCTGAGCATGCTGGCGCAGGACCTGCAGGACTACTTCAACAAGCACCAGCCGTTTCTCGATCCGGAGCTGGACCTGCAGCAGGTGGCCGCCGCAACCGGCTACAGCCGCAACCAGATTTCCCATCTGCTCAACCAGGTGCTGGGGCAGAGCTTCTATCGCTATGTGAACCAGGCGCGCCTGCAGTACCTGCTCGATGGCCTGGAGGCGGGGAGCGACTCCGGGCGAGTCGATGAGCTGGCGTTTGCCGCCGGCTTCAATTCGCTGTCGGCCTTCTACAAGTGCTTTCGCGAACGCATGGGCATGACGCCCAAGGCCTATCTCAAGCAAATTTCCTCGCGGGCACGCACGCAAGACAAAGCCTGAGTCGGCTGACTAGTCTGCGCCATCGATTGATTGGCGGAGACACCCCGATGAGCCAGTGGCGCAATATCAGCCTGTGGATGGACCAGCTCGACGAGCCACTGCAGGCCCGTCCGAGTCTGCAGGCCGACATCACCGCCGACGTGGCGATCATCGGCGCCGGCTACACCGGGCTGTGGACCGCCTACTACCTCAAACGTCAGGCGCCGCAGCTGCGGGTGGTGGTGCTCGAGGCTGAGACTGCCGGCTTCGGCGCCTCCGGGCGCAACGGTGGCTGGCTGATGGGCAATATTCTCGGAGAGGACCGCTTGCTTGGCGGCCTGCCGGCGGAGCAGCGCAAGGCGGGCTTCGATCTGTTGCACGGTATCCCCGATGAGGTTGGCGCAGTGCTGCAGCGCGAAGGCATCGACTGCGACTACCGCAAGGGCGGCGTGCTGTACTGCGCGGCGCGTTACCCGGAGCAGCTCAGCGGCCTGCGCGAGTATCTGCAGCACCTGCGTGAGTTGGGCCTGGGCGAAGAGGATTACCGCTGGCTGGAGCCGGGCGAGCTGAATGAGCAGCTGCGCGTGGCCAACCCCTACGGCGCCATCCATAGCCCGCACTGCGCCACCATTCAGCCGGCCAAGCTGGCCCGCGGCCTGGCGCGCAGCGTCGAGGCACTGGGCGTGGAAATCTACGAACAGAGCCGGGTGAGCGACTGGCAGCCGGGCCTGGTACGCACCGAGCACGGCAGCGTGCGGGCTGACTGGGTGGTACCGGCCGTGGAAGGCTACGCCGCCGAGATGCCGCCGCTGGGGAATTACCAGTTGCCGGTACAGAGCCTGATCGTCGCCACCGAGCCACTGCCGGCCGAGGTCTGGGCCGAAATCGGTCTGGAGCGTGGGCAGGCCTTCAGCGAGTTCAGCCGCCAGGTCACCTATGGCCAGCGCAGCGCCGACGATCGCCTGGTGTTTGGGGCGCGGGGAGGCTATCGCTTCGGCGGCCGCCTGCGCAGCGACTTCAATCTCAGCGAGGACGAAAAAGGCCTGCGTCGCTACCTGCTGGGCGAGCTGTTCCCGCAACTGCGCGATGTGCGCCTAAGCCACGCCTGGGGCGGCAACCTGGGCATGGCGCGGCGCTTCCGGCTGCACATGCTGCGCGACTCGCGCAACCGCATCGCCCTGTCCGGTGGTTACGGCGGCGAGGGCGTCGGGGCGACCAACCTCGGCGGTCGCACCCTGGCCGACCTGATTCTTGGCCACGACAGCGAGCTGATTCGCCAGCCATGGGTGCTGGCTGATGGCGCGATCAACCAGCTGCGCCGCTGGGAGCCCGAGCCGTGCCGTTGGCTCGGCTACAACGCGATCATCCGCAGCTTCGTCTTCGAGGACGAAGTGCTGGCCAACCCCAATGCCCCCGCCTGGCGCCGTCGCCTGGCCAGCAAGCTGGCCGCCGGCATGGAAGGCCTGATGACCTGGAAAGTCGGCTGATTACCACTGAGAGCACAACGATGAACATCACCCATTTCAAGAACACCCCAGCCCTGGCTCTGGAAGAGTCCAACCCGGTAGCCGTACCGCTGAGCGAGACCGTTGCGGTGGCATCGACCACCTCGGTTGAGCGCAGTGACGGCGTCGAAACCGGTGTCTGGGAGTGCACCCCGGGGCGCTGGCGCCGGCAGATCGTGCAGCAGGAGTTCTGCCACATCATCGCCGGGCGCTGCACCTTCACTCCGGATGGCGGCGAGCCAATGGCAATCGAGGCCGGCGACGCGCTGATGATGCCGGCCAACACCACAGGGGTGTGGGACATACAAGAAACGGTCCGCAAGACCTACGTACTGATCTTCTGAACTGCCACCGACACAACACAACAATCGAGGTGAACATGCTCAAGAAATTTCTCCCGCTGATGCTAGTCGCGTCAGTCAGCCAGGCGGCGGAAACCGTACACATCTACAACTGGGGCGAATACATCGCGCCGGATACCCTGAAGAACTTCCAGGCGCAAACCGGCATTGGCAGCCAGTACGATGTGTACGACAGCAACGAGACCCTCGACGCCAAGCTGATGGCTGGCCACTCCGGCTACGACGTGGTGATGCCGTCCAACCACTTCATGGCCCGGCAGATCCAGGGCGGCGCGCTGACCAAGCTCGACCGCAGCAAGCTACCCAACTGGAACAACCTCAACCCGGTGCTGATGAAGGCGCTGGAGGCCAACGACCCAGGCAACCAGTACGGCTTCCCCTACCTGTGGGGCACCACCGGCATCGGCTACAACATGGACAAGGTCAAAGCCGTGCTGGGCGACGGCGTGGCGCTGGACAGCTGGGATGTGCTGTTCAAGCCGGAAAACCTCAGCAAGCTGGCCAAGTGCGGCGTGGCCGTGCTGGACAACGGCCCCGAGCTGCTGCCCATCGCCCTGCATCACCTGGGCCTGCCGCACCACAGCCAGAACCCGGAGGACTACAAGAAGGCCGAGGCGCTGCTGGTGGAAATGCGCCAGAACGTCACCTACTTCCACAACTCCAAGTACATCGCCGACCTGGCCAATGGCGACGTGTGCATGGCGGTCGGCTTCTCCGGCGACATCATGCAGGCGGCCAACCGCGCCAAGGAGGCCGGCAACGGCGTGCATGTCGAGTACATCATTCCGAAAGAGGGCGCGCCGCTGTGGTTCGACATGGTCGCCATGCCCGCCAATGCGCCGAGCGAGGCGGCTGGCTATGCCTTCATGAACTACCTGCTGGAGCCCAAGGTGATGGCTGGCATCAGCGACTCGGTGCGCTACGCCAACGGCAACGCCAAGGCCGATAGCCTGGTGGAGCCGGCGCTGAAGGCCGACCCAACGGTGTACCCGCCGGAGAGCGTGATGAGCAGCCTGTATGCTCTGGAGGCCATGCCGCTGAAGATCGACCGCCTGCGCACGCGCATCTGGAACAAGGTCAAGAGCGGTACCTGATCGTGTCGCTAACCACACACCCGGCCTGGCCGGGTGTGTGCTTTACAGTTGTTTTTCGATGGGCAGCAGGCCGATCAACCAGGTCAGCATGCGCCTGCCCACGCCGGTCTCGGGCTCTGTCTCGTAGCTACCCTCATCATCGCGCCATACCAGTTGCTCGTCTTCCAGGCTGACCTGCCAGGCCCGTGCACCATTGGCCTGTTGGGCAAACAGCTCGCGCATGCGTTGACCGATTTCCCGGTCGCGTACCAACACACCCTGTTCGGTGTTGAGATTGCCGGAGCGGCGATCCAGGTTGTAACTGCCGACGAATACCAGATCGCCATCGGCCACCAGCGCCTTGCTGTGCAGGCTGGCGCCCGATGAACCGAACAGGCTGGCGCGCACGCGCTTCTTGAACTGCGGTTTGAGCTCCCACAGCTCCACGCCGGCGGCCAGCATGGGCTCGCGGTACTTCTGGTAGCCGCTGTGCACGGCCACCACATCGTTGGCGGCCAGCGAGTTGGTCACGACGCGTACCTGGCAGCCGCGTTGGCGCAGGTCTTCGATGGCCTGCATGCCGACCGGGCCGGGAACGAAGTAAGGCGAGATCACCAGCATGTCTTGCTGACTAAGTTCTGCGATGCCGAGCAGGCCTTGCAGCACCTGCGAGTGTGGGCCGGTTTCTCGGTCGCGTACCTTGAGCGGGTCGTCGCTGATGAAGCGATAGTCATCGATCCAGCGCATGCGCCATTGGCCGGCCACCAGGTTGTGCACCAGCTCGTCCTGGCGCAGCACCTGGGCGTAGTGGCTGGTGGGGGCTGCCAGGGCATGTTTACCGAGCTCTTCACGCACACGGTTGAGTGCGCCGCGGTTGACGTCGGCGGGGGCGAGCAGGGCGATGGGGTAGGTCACGTCGGCATTCCAGTAGCGGTCGAACGAGGCCGATGCGTCACGCACTACCGGGCCGGCCATTGCCATGTCGAGGTCGACGAAATTGGCTTGCTCGCTGGCGCCGAAGTATTCGTTGCCCAGGTTGCGTCCCCCGGCGAAGGCCAGGCGGTTGTCGACGATCCAGGTCTTGTTGTGCATGCGCCGGTTGATTTCGCTGAAGCGCCGGCCGATTTCGCCCAACTGGCCGAGCGTGCCGCTGCGCGAGGCGAAGGGGTTGAACAGGCGCACACTGATGTTCGGGTGCGCGTCCAGGGCGGCAAAAGCTTGGTGCTTCTGCCGGGCGTCCATGTCATCCACCAGTAGGCGCACCTTCACGCCGCGGTCGGCGGCCTGCAGCAGGGCGTGGGCCAGGTAGCCGCCAGTCAGGTCGACATGCCAGATGTAGGTCTGCACATCGATGCTGCGCTCGGCAATTCGGCTGGAATACAGGCGCAGGGCGAATGCCTCGTAGCCATCATCGACCAGGCGGAAGGCGCTCTGCCCGGCATGCTGCCGCTCAAGCGGGGCGAATAGCTGATCCAGGTGGCTGTCCTGTGCCACCGCAAGGGCATGCTCAAACGGCAGCTGGGCCGGGCGCGGTGGCAGCTGGGTGCAGGCGGCCATGGCGCAACAGGCGAGTATCACGAGAGCACGCATGAGCTGTCTCCACGGCAAGGGTGCCTTCAACCTAGTTAAGGCAGGCGCAATCTGTCCAACCTGGAGCAGGGCTTTCCCGCATTGGGCTGTCTATAGTCATGGCTGGAGTGCAATGACATGCAGGAGGCATGTTCGATGGCCAACCCGTTTCCGCAGGGGCTAGCCGATGCGTTGATTGCCGTGGTGCGCGAGCGTTTGCCCGAGGCGCTGCGCGAGCTGCTGCGAGCGCTGGAGCTGGAGCTGGCCGAGCAGCGTCTGCGCGCCTTCTCCAATCAGGAGGCTCAGGCATGCGACGAGTTCCTGCGTGTATGCACCCGGCAGGGCGAGTGGCTGCAGGCCAGCGTCAGTGCCACCATCTGTCGCTACCTGCCGCAATGCCACGCGGCGCAGCCCGTGCAGGCGGGGGAGCATGATGAGTGGAGCCTGGTCGATGACACCGAGGTCGAGGACATGCTCCTGGCCCGGCGCTTGGTGCGCATCCTGCGCGAGTCCATCGGGTCACTGGAGTGGCGTGCCTGCGGCTGCCTGAATCGATTGGGCGGGCAGCACCGGGTCGATGCCGATCATCCGCTGTCACTAGAGTTTCTGTTACGTCAGATCCAGGCCGGCCTGCGCTTGCGTGACCAGCCCGAGGCGATCCGCAATCTCTTTCTTACCCAGGCCGGGCAGACCCTGGCCGACGCGCTGCAACTGTATTTTCAGGAGCTGGTGACCCAGTTCGACCGGCACCGGATCACTCCCTTGCCCGAGCCCGAGAGCCCAGCCTTGGGGCGGCGTAGCCTGGTCAGCCGCGAAGCGCCGGGGGATGCCACCTGGCGGGCGATGCGTAGCTTGCAGGACGTCAGTAATCCGCGGGGCGAGGCGGGTATTGCCCCTGCCTCGGCGGTACCGCTCGCTGACGCACTGTCCGCCCTGTACCGGCAACCGGCGCCGAGCCAGGGTTGGAGCGCCCGGCAGTTGCTCGATCAGTTCGAGGCGCAGGGTTGCCAGTTGAGTTCGCGCCAGCGCGAGGATGCCCAGCTGGTCAGCGAGGTGTTCCAGTCGCTGGCCCAGGAGACACGGGTGGCGGAGGGGCTAAAGCCGGCGCTGCAGCGCCTGCTGCTGCCAGTGCTGGAGGCGGCGTTGCAGGAGCCTGCGGCGATTGCCGACAGCAATCATCCCGTGCGAGCCAGCCTGGATCGGGTACTTCGTCTGTGTGATCAGTGCGAGCCGCCCAACAAGGCTCTGGAAAGTCGCCTGGAGAGCGTCATCGAGCAGATGGTCGAGGCGCCAGAGACGTTCACCGCGCACGATGCCGAGCTGGACGAGTTGCTGCAGCAGCAACAGCGGGCCTATCGGCACGCCGCCGAGCGGGTGATGCAGCAGCACCGTGGCCACGACATTCTGGAGAAGGCCCGTGCCGATGTTGCCGCGGCAGTCACCGGCCTGGTGGGTGATCAGGTACCCAAGCTGCTGCTCGAATGGATGGATGCGGGCTGGCGCGACCTGCTGGTCAATGAGCTGATCCGCCTGGGCGGCGAAGATTACTCCTGGCGGGTCGATCTGGCCCTGACCAGCCTGTTGGCCAAGCGTCTGCAGGAAGGGGGCGTGGAGCAGGATGGCGTCGACGCCGTGGCGCGCACCTACGATGTCGATCATCTTCTGCAGATTCTCAAGCGGCGAATGGACGATTTTGTCGTCGGCCACTTCCAGTATTCCTCGGTGCTGGATCAGTTGCGTCTCCAGCTGCTGGGTGAGGCGGCGGTGGAGTACGTGCCGCGCCCACCCGCAGAGCCCCAGCCCGCCAGCGTGCCGATTGAGCAACAGCGCTGGCTGGAGTGTCTGGAGGCGCTGAAGGAGGGCGACTGGCTGCACGCCGATGATGGCCAGGTGCTGCAGCTGATCTGGTGTAACCCGCAAATGGATCACTATGTGCTGGTCGATGATCAGGGGCGCGAGGCTGGCAGCTATAAGCGCACGGACATGGTCGAGATGCTCGCCGGCGGCCGGCTCATGCCCGGCGAGCCTGCCGGTGTTGGGGAGAGTCTGATTCAGCGCACCCTGCAGGACATGGTCGGGCGCCTGTATCGGGAGATTGCCCATGCGCGCAGCCACGATGAGCTGACCGGGCTGCTCAACCGCAGCAGTTTCGACGGCGTGGTGGCCCAGGCCCTGGCTGCGCCAGCGCCTGTGGCGTTCCTGATGTTGCATATCGACCAGTTCAGCCTGATCAACAGCCATGCCGGGCCGGTGGCCGGCGATGCCTGCCTGCGTCAGGTTGCTGCTGCGTTGGCCGAACAGCTGCCGAAAGAAAGCCCTCTGGCACGCCTGGGCGGGGTCGAGTTTGCTGCCGTTTTGCCTGCATGTTCTGGCGAGCAGGCCATGAGCCGCGCAGAGGCTATTGGCGCTGCGGTCGAGGCGCAGGGGTTCACCTGGGAAGGTCATCGCCACGGTCTGACCCTGAGTGCGGGGGTAGTCGAGGCCGCCGAACGCCATAACGTGGCCAACCTGTTATGCGACCTGCATGCCGCTTGCAGCGTGGCCAAGGAGGGTGGACGCAACCGGGTGCACCGTTTCGACCACGAGGCAGATGAAGCTCGCACCGGCCTGCTGGCTATCGCCGCGCGAGTCGATGACATTGTCGAGCGCGAGGACCTGTCGCTGCGCGTGCAGCAGATTGCCCCGACCAACCCGGACGCGCTGGAGATGCCGCATTACGAGCTGCTGCTGGTGATGCAGAACGAGCTACTGCTACAGGACTTCATTGCCGCTGCCGAGCGCTACGGGCGCATGACCAAGGTCGATCGCTGGGTGCTGCGACGCATTTTCAGCGAGCTGGAGCGCAGCCCGCAGGTGTGGGAGCACAGCAGTGGGCTGTCGATCAACCTGTCCGGTAGCAGTCTCAACGACGATAAGCTGCTCGGTTTCATCGAGAGCCTGTTCGAACGCTACGCGGTGGACCCGCGGCATATCTGCTTCGAGCTGACGGAAACCGCCGCGGTGGCCAACCTGGCCAAGACCGCCGACTTGGTGCGCCACCTGCAGCGCGCCGGCTGTACCTTCTCCATCGACGACTTCGGCGTCGGTTTCTCCAGCTACGACTACCTCAAGCGCCTGCCGGTGGACTACGTGAAGATCGACGGCAGCTTCGTCAAGGAAATCGAGCACTCCTCGGGCGACCTGGCCATGGTGCGCTCGATCAACGAGATCGCCCACGCCCTGGGCCGCCGCACCATCGCCGAATACGTGGAAACCCCGAGCATTCGTGCCCGCCTGCATGAGCTGGGCGTGGATTATGTGCAGGGCTTCGGCGTGCAGCACCCGCGTACCCTGGATGACTGGCTGCGAGCCGAGGCCGCCGCGATCAGCCTGCCTTCCTGAGCTTTGGGCACGCTGGCAGCGCGAGATGTGCCAGCACCGGCAGATGATCGGAGCCGATATCCGGACCACGTTCGTGGCCCAGCAGGCGCCAGTGCAGTGATGCCAGCACATGGTCGATGGGAATGCCGAACAGGCCGGCGGCGAAGCTGGGCCAGGTCGGCGCCAGGCCGCTGGCGCGCCGCCAGCCCTGTGCCTGCAAACCGCTGAAGGCGCTGGACCAGGGGGTTGCGTTGAGGTCGCCAGCGAGCAGGCGCGGCTGGTCGTCATCCACCAGCAAGCTTTGCAGCTGTCGATTGCGCTGCGTGTGGTAGGCGGGTGTCAGTGGCGGCATGGGGTGAAAGGCGCTGACCTGGATCGAGCAGCCGGCGAATTGCAGTCGTGCCTGCAAGTGGGGGATGCCCTGGTCGTCATGCACGGCCTGGGGATTTTCCAGGGGCAGGCGTGACAGCAAGGCAATGCCAAAAGGTGAGTTCTGCGGCAGAACCAGGCGGTATGCGTAGCCAGGAAGCTGCTTTAGCGCCTGGGCGTAATGGGGGGAGACTTCCAGCAGAATGAGCAGATCTGGCTGGGTCTGCTCCAGCCAGCGCGCCAACGGGGCAATGTCGCGACTGTGCAGGTTGACGTTGGCGCTGGCCACACGCAGTTCCATTCCTGTACCGGGCTCCAGCTCGGCTGTTGCGCTAAGCCAGGGCAGGGGCGTGGCCAGCAACAGCGCCAGCCAGCGGCGGTCGCGACGCAGGTTCAGCAGGACGCTCAGTATCAGCCCGCCGAGAAACAGCCACTGCCAGTGCACGGCCAGATCCAGCAGCCAGGGTAACGAGCCTGACGTGCTCGCCAGCCAGGCACTGGCCAAGGGCAGCAACAGGCCGCCCAGCATGCACAGGCTGAATAGACCACGGATCAGGTTGCGCACGGGCAGGCTTATTCGCTCAGTTGAGCGAGTATGTGCGCAAAGCCCGGACGTTCCTGCGGGCTTGTCGCCACGCAGTATTGCTGCAGTCGCCACAGCTTATCCAGGCCGGGCTCCGGGCAGCGCTGCAACAGCTCTTCCAGCAGGCAACCGAAAGCGCGTGCCTCGATACGCTGCAAGCCCGAGGCCATGCTGTGGCTCGGGTCGAAGAAGGAGGCGGCGCCGAAGTCGCCCAGTAGGCAGTGCCCGCTATCGTCGACCAGTAGGTTATGGGCGTACAGGTCGCCATGCAGGATGCCGCGCACGTGCAGATGGGCTGTGGCGGCCGCTGCGCCTCGGGCGATGCCTAGTAGCTGTTGCCGGGTGAACTGGCGTTCGTTCGGGTAGATGTCGCGGGTACAGCTGGCCAGCGAGGGCGGGCCGGCCAGCGGGCGGTAGTGTGGGTCGATCAGCTCCAGCAGCAAGCCGTCCGCCGTGCCTGGTTGAGTGGCCAGCGGGCCGGCCACGCCGATCAGGTTGCCCTGCTCGCCAGCGGCCAGGCAGGCCGCCATTTCGCTGTGGGGCAGGCCGTCGCTGGTCAGCTCGCCCTTGAACAGCTTGGCGGCCATGGCCCGTGGTGGCTGCCCCGGTGCCTGCCAGCGGGCGCGATGGATGATGCCCGACGCGCCCTGACCAAGTACTTCGCCCAACTCGACCTGATCACGTGCGATAGCCGGCAGCGGATGGCTGGCCAGGGCTGCAGCCTCGCTGGCATCGCTGCCGGGGTTGCCGGCAAAGGCCAGCCAGGCCAGGCGCGGCAGGTGCAGCAGCCAGTCGGGCAGGGCTTCGATACAGTTGGCGGCAATGCGCAGCAACTCCAGGTTGGCCAGGTCCGCCATGCTTTCGGGCAACTGCTGCAGGCGGTTGCCGGCCAGCATCAGTTTCTGCAGGCGCCCCCGTTCACCCAGTTGCCGGGGCAGGCTGGTGATCCGGTTGTCGGTCAGGATCAACCAGCGCAGCTGTGGTGGCAGGGCTGTCTCCGGCACCTGTTCGATGCGGTTGGCCTTGAAGCCGACCATCTCCAGTTGCGGGCAATCGCCCAGCACTTCGGGCAGCACGCTAAAGGGGTTGTCCGAACAGAACAGTACTTTCAGCTTGTGCAGCCGGGACAGATCGTGGGGCAGGTTGGTCAGGCGGTTGCCACTGAGGTTGAGCACTTCCAGGCTGTCTGCCAGCTGGAAGATTTCAGCGGGAAACTCGCTCAGGCCGGCGCTCAGGTCCAGGCGGGTGATGCCGGCCAGTTCGCCGCTGCGCAGTTGTTCGAGGCTATGCATGGTTGATAGGGCTGGGTTGCAAAGCGGGCGAGGGTAGCACGAGTCAGGGTAGGCCCAGACGGGCGAGAAAGGCATCCACCTCGGCGGTGTAGGCAGAGGGCTCGCCCAAGGTCTGATTGATCTGTCGGTGCGACAGGTCCTGGCGCAGCACCTGAACCTGCACGCCGAGCCCGCCGGCCTGGCTAGCAAAGGCATCGGCCTGGGCACAGGCTTCGCTACGGCGGGTCGAGCACACGGTGAGAAAAGGTTTGGCGCCGCGCTGTAGCTGCAGCCGCGGTGAGGCGGCTTGCCAGAGCGCCTGATCCTGGCCGAACGCTTGGTCATACAACGCAAAGTGGCGCTGCTGCATGATTCGCGGGATATCGAAGGCAGCGCTGTCCAGCGCCACGGTGCCCAGCCAGGGCGTGGCGATGCCCTGCGCTAGGTCGGCATCGCTGGCCAGCAGACTGACCAGGTGGGCGCCGGCCGAATGGCCCATCAGCACCATCCGCGCCGGGTCGCCACCCCAGTTCGGCGCCTGGCGCTGCACTTCGGCGAAGGCGCTGGCGATATCACGAGCTTGTTCCAGTGGGTTGGCTTCGGGTAACAGGCGGTAGTTGCTGGATACCAGCACATAGCCTTTGGCCAACCAGTGCTTGAGTTTGTTGTCGATCACCGCGGCCGACTGCTTGTCGCCGGTACGCCAGCCGCCACCGTGCACCATGAAGATGATGGGGGCGTTGTGGGGCGCGGCCGGCAGGTAGAGGTCATAGCGCTGCCGGGGGTGGCTGCCGTAGGCCAGGTCACGGCGTATTTCGGCGCCATTTGCGCTGGCATCGCCCCCCTTGATCAGGTCACGCAGCGGGCCGGCGCTGCTCAGGGCGGGCAGGCAGAGCGTCAGCAGAAACAACAGGCGGGCGGAGTGGGGCATGCGGGCGATTCCGTTGCGCGGCGTTCGCCCATCCTAGCCGCGCCCCGGCTTATCCGCGAGCGGGGCGCTGCAGGCGGCTGGTGTTGACTATGTCCACGGCGCGGGCGCGTAGCTGGCCGCAACCACCGTCGATGTCCTGGCCGGCGCTGTTGCGTACCTTGGTCAGCACGCCGCGGCTGTGCAGGTAACGCACCATCTGCACGATGCGATCGCCGTCAGGGCGCTGGTAGTCGTCCAGTTCCAGGCTGTTGTAGGGGATCAGGTTGAGCACTGCGTACTTGCCTTTGAACAGGCGCAGGATCTCGTCCATTTCTGCCTGGCTGTCGTTGATGCCCTTGAGTAGCGTCCACTGGTACTGGATCGGATAACCGATGCTGCGGGCATAGGCCTCGCCCAGCTCGATCAGCTCGTCGGGAGCGATCTTCGGCGCCTTGGGCAGCAGGCGTTCGCGTAGCTCGGCATTGGTGCTGTGCAGGGACAGGGCCAGGGCCGGGCGCACGCGCTGCTGCGGCAGACGCTCGAACACCCGTGGGTCGCCGACGGTGGAGAACACCAGGTTCTTGTGGCCGATGCCGCCGTCGGTGCCGAGCAGGTCGATGGCCTCCAGCACGTTATCGAGGTTGTGCGCCGGCTCGCCCATGCCCATGAACACCACTTTCTTGACCGGGCGATAGCGCCGGGCCAGGGCCACCTGGGCGACGATCTCGGCGCTGCTGACCTGGCGCAGCAGGCCACTTTTGCCGGTCATGCAGAACACACAACCGACCGCGCAGCCCACCTGACTGGACACGCACAGACCATCGCGCGGCAGCAGCACGCTTTCGACCATCTGCCCGTCGGCGAGCTTGACCAGCAGGCGGATCGAGCCGTCAGCGGCCGGGTGCTCGGAATGCACTTGGGCCAGGTTGTCGAGCTCATTGCTCAGCTGCGGCAGACCGTTGCGCACCGACAGGGGCAGGAAGTGCTCGGTATGTTGGCGCCGGGTGCCGGTGTTGAGTGGTTTGCCCTGCAGCCAGGCACGCACCACCCGCCCGCTGTGCGCGGGCAGGGCGCCGAGGTCGCTGAGACGCTGATAAATGTCGGAGATACGCATGGGGCGCGCATGCTATCACCGCGCCAGGGCATTGCGTAGGGCGTGCCGGCGGGTAGTTGCCCGCCGGTTCGAGGGTTACTGCGGTTCGACGCTGATGGCGACGGCGGAGGTCATGCGCAACACGACGATGCGGCCGAGGTAGTCGGTCTTCATTTCCACATCGGGGCGAACCTTGACGGTACGCTCGCTGCCGTCGGGCAGTTGCAGGGTGGCAGTGCGCAGGGTGGTGTCCATGCCCTTGACCACCGCAGTCACTTCGACGGTTTCTGCCGCCAGCATACCCGGCTTGTTGCCCTGCGGCGCCGTGGCCAGCAGGCCGGCGGCTGCGTCGGCGCTGGCCTCATTGGGCTGGCGCAGGTAGACCACGCGTTCCATGGCAACCTTGGCCCGGACCCTGTCGCCCACGGCGAGCTGATCGAAGTTCTGCATTTCGGCAGGTGCATTGAAGCTGTGGCTGTTGCCGCGTGCGTCGCGCAGGGTGAAGCGGCGGTTGGCCTTGTCCACCGCGCTGACGGTGGCCAGAAGCTCTTCGGTCTCGGTTACTGCGCCGCCCGGCACGCCCGGGGTGAAGGCTTCTGAACGGGTTTGGGTAGTGTCCAGCTCGTCAGTGCCATTGCTCTGGCAGCCCAGCAGCAATGTGCTAGCCAGGGACAGGGTGAGAATGCGCGTTGCGTTCATGCTGAGCTCCTTGCTGAATGTGGCGGCGGCATCGCCGTTTGCGCGCTGGCGCATGGCTGCGCCCCGCTCACCAGCGTAGCAGCGCCGCGTCAGTCCATCGCACTGAGGCGGCCAGTAACGGGCGCTCGTGCTATCTTCGCGCGCTTCGCTTCACATTCTGGATTGCCGTACATGAAATTCATCCACCAGCGCGAGTTTCTCCACGAGGGCGACACGGTCGTCATTCACTGCTCGCAGCCCTGCAACATTCGCCTGATGAACGATGCGAACTTCCGCAGCTTCAAGAACGGTGGCCGGCACACCTACCACGGTGGGGCTTTCGACCGCTTCCCCGCGCGCATCAAGGTGCCCAGCGATGGTTTCTGGAATGTCACCCTGGATACGGTGAGCCGCCGCGCCATCAGCGTGACGCGCAAACCGCAGATGGATTACACCATCAAATTCATTCGCCGCTCAGTCTGAGGCGTGCTGCTCGGCCATGTGCAGCTGACGCCCCACGCGGTACTGGTTGTCGCCGCTGCGCTTGGCCTCATACATCGCCTGGTCGGCGCTGTGCAGCAGGCGGTCGACACTACTGCCGTGCTCCGGGTAGAGCGCGATTCCCAGGCTGACACCGATCTGTTGCTGGCCTTGATCGAGGTTGACGGGCGGCAGTACCGCCGTCAGCAGCTTGGCGGCGATGGCGGCCGCTTCCTCTTTGATCGAGCGCTGCGGCGACAAGCCCTCCAGTAGCACAACGAACTCGTCACCACCCAGCCGTGCCACGCTGTCCGAGTCGCGTAGCGCCTGCTGCAGGCGCCTGCCCAGTTCGATCAGTACCTGATCGCCGGCGGCGTGGCCCAGGTCGTCATTGATGGCCTTGAAACCGTTCAGGTCGATGAAGACCAGGGCGGCACGCGTGCCATTCTGCTGGGCGCGGAGCAGGGCTTCGCGCAGGTGTTCCTCAAAGCGCAGGCGGTTGCACAGGCCGGTCAGCGGATCATGGTGAGCAAGCCTGTGCAGTTGGCTGACACTGGCTTTTTCCTCGGTGATGTCGCGTACCACGCCCATCATCTTGAGTGGCTTGCCTTGGGCATCCTTGAGCACGTTACCGGTCTCGCGCAGCCAGTGGATGCTGCCGTCCGGCCAGATCACGCGATATTCCTCATCGTGGTTCTCGCCGGTTTCGATACAGCGCAGTTCGCCGGCGCGAACCTGGGCGCGGTCATCCGGGTGCACGCTGTCGCAGAACAGCTGATAGGACGGCGTCACTTCGCCGATCTGATAGCCGAACATGGCGTAGATGGCTTCCGACCAGTACAGGCGGTCGGTGTCGATATCCCAATCCCAGGTGCCGATACGGGCGAAATACTGGCTGCGCTGGAAACGCTCGCGCTCAGCCACCGAACTTTGGGGTTGCAGTAGCAGCAGCTCGCCACTGCTGCCGAGACTGGGGATGCGGCAGATACGCAGGGTGCGCTGTCGTCCATCGCTGCCCTGGAGGTTGACCGATTGAGTGGCCTGCGCGCTCAGCTGGGGGAGCCAGTCGGTGAGCGGGCGACCTCGCAGGTCTGTCTCGCTGCAGCCGAGCAAGGTACGCACGGCCGGATTGTGAGCCTTGATCAGGCCGCGAGCGCTGAGATGGATGACGCCTTCGTCGAGCCGTTCCAGAAGCATCCGTTGTTGCCGCAGACGGCGGTACTGCAGGGTCAAGGTGATCAGGCCAGCCAGGGCGAGCAGTAGGAGCAGCAGGGCAAACAACAGCGGCCTCTCCATGGAGAATGGTTCAGTGCAGGCATTATGCCTTCACTTTTTATGTGGCATGTCTTGGGTTTGTGTCGAGTGGGTCAGTCGCCGGAACGGCTGACGATGCCGATGTTCCAGCTCACTTGGCAGCACGTGCAGGGCAGCTTGATCGCCTCGCCCTCGGTCTGAGCAAAGAACGAGGCGTGGATCAGCCGTTTGCAGCGCGGGCAGCGGCCGAGGTGCTCGCGACCTATACCGACCAGGGCGAAACCAAGGAAGCTGAGGATAAGCGCCAGAATCCAGGCCTCGAACAGCGCGTTTGCCGTCAGCCAGTCCTGCAGGGCAAACAGGCTGAGGAACAACAGCGCGCTAATCAAACCGAGCAATTGCATCGCGCGGCGACTGCGGTTGCGGTGGGTGGGATGCGTCATCTCTTGCATGAGCTTGCTCCGTTGCACGTGCCCGGCAGGTTAGCTGCCTGTAACCGAGCGGAAAACCCCGCAGCTGGAAGTTGTTTGCCTGGCCAGCTTTTCATCCAGTACATTGCCCGGCTTCCCGTTCAGCCGCATTCCAAAGCCTCCGCCGTGCTCTCCGAACAGTCCGTTTATCGCCAGCCAGGTTTTTTACCTTTCCTTGTCAATCGTGTGCTGGCCATGTTCGCCGTGCAGATTCTTGCCGTGGTGGTGGCCTGGCAGGTCTATGACCTGACCCGCGATCCCATGGCGTTGGCCTATGTCGGCCTGGCCCAGTTCATCCCCATGCTGTTGTTGCTGATGCCGGCGGGGGACCTGATCGACCGTTACGACCGCAAACTGATCCTGGCGCTGAGCTGGGGAGTGGAGGCGCTGTGTGCGGCGGCCTTGCTCTGGTTGTCGCTGGTGCAGGGGCCGGTCGGTGCCTTCTACATAGTGCTGGTGTTCTATGGCTGCGCCCGTGCCTTTACCGGGCCGGCGCTATCCAGCCTGCTGCCGCAGATCGTACCGCGCGAGCGTCTGGCGCCGGCCATCGCCGCCAACAGCATGATAGTGCGCGCCTCGACCATCTCCGGCCCGGTACTGGGTGGCGGGCTTTATGCCCTGGGCGGCGGCGGCCTGACCTATGCGGTATGCCTGGGCTGCTTCCTGGGCGGCGTGCTGATGCTGGGGCTGGTCAAGGTGCGCTACGCCGAAGCACGCCAGGCCCTAGAGTCCACAGCCTGGCAGCGCTTTACCGCGGGTATTCAGTTCATCCGCTCGCGACCGATCATTCTCGGCACCATTTCGCTGGATCTGTTCGCGGTGTTGCTCGGCGGCGTGGTGGCACTGTTGCCTATCTACGCCCAGGAAGTGCTCCAGGTTGGCCCGACCGGACTCGGCATTCTGCGCAGTGCCATGGCCATCGGTGAAGTGCTGGTCGGTTTCTATCTGAGCGTGCGTCCGTTCAACCGCCATGTGGGCATGAGCATGTTTGCTGCCGTGGCAGTGTTCGGCGTGGCCAACCTGGTGTTCTCGCTGTCCAGCCTGTTCTGGCTGTCCTTTGCCGCGCTGCTGGTGGCGGGCGGTGCGGATATGGTGAGCATGTATATCCGTTCCTCGCTGGTGCAGTTCTCCACCCCGGATGCCATGCGGGGCCGGGTGAATGCCGTGAATATGTTGTTCATCGGCTCATCTAATGAGCTGGGCGAGTTCCGCGCCGGCAGCAGTGCGGCTTGGTTCGGTGCGGTGCCGGCGGCGTTGCTGGGCAGCCTGTGCACACTGGGTGTGGTCGGCGGCTGGATGTGGGGCTTCCGTAGCCTGCGCAAGGTTGATCGTTTCGAGGATGCCGCGCCCGCACAGGCCCCTCGCACATAGTTCTTTCGGCACCAAGCCGCGTTCGACTTGGTGCCATTGGTTCCTGGGTTTCTCGCCCGCTCAGCTATTCCTCTATCGATGTCATAGAGCATTCAGGGTTGTTTAATGATGCTTGTCATATAATATTGCGGTCGTCATCCAATCAATCGCGGAGATTCACCATGAGCAAGCAAGGCAAGGCGCTGATTACCGGCGCATCTTCTGGAATCGGGGCAACCTACGCCGAGCGCCTTGCGCTGCGTGGTTATGACTTGCTGCTGGTGGCACGTGATCTGTCACGCCTGCAGGCGATGGCCGAGCGCCTGTCCGCCCAGTACGGTGTAGCTGTCGAGGTGCTCAAGGCTGATCTGACCAACAAGGCCGACCTGCTGGCCGTCGAGCAGAAGCTGCGTGACGATGGTGCCATCAGCCTGCTGGTGAACAACGCCGGGGTAGCCAGCAATGGCACCCTGGCAGAGGCGGATCTGGAGCAGGCCGAGCGCCTGATCCAGTTGAACGTGGTGGCACTGACACGCCTGGCTTCGGCGGCAGCCGCGCGGTTTTCCGCGGCAGGCCGCGGCGCTATCGTCAATGTCGCTTCGGTGGTGGCCTTGGCGCCGGAAATGTTCAACGCCGTATACAGCGCCTCCAAGGCCTATGTGCTGAGCCTGACGCAGACCCTGCATGGCGAAATCGCCGCCAAGGGCGTCCAGGTGCAGGCAGTGCTGCCTGGCGTGACGCGGACCGAGATCTGGGAGCGCAGCGGTATCGATGGCAGCAAGTTGCCGCCGGAGATGATCATGGAGGTTGGCGAGATGGTCGACGCGGCTCTGGCCGGTTTCGATCAGGGTGAGCTGATCACCATTCCCTCGCTGCCGGATGCAGCTGACTGGCAGGCCTTCGTTGCCGCCCGCGCGGCCTTGGTGCCGAACCTGTCACGTAACCAGGCGGCGCCGCGCTACAAACGCTGAGGTAGAACAAAAAAGCCCCCGGATGGACTCTCGGGGGCTTTTTTGTGGGCGCCGTTCAGGCCTCGGCTTGCTGTAAAAGCAGGTCGCGAGTGCTGGTGCGTAACAATTCCGCCAGTTCGGGGTCGGTGACGCTGCGCGACAGTACCAGGGCGCCAACCATGGCGGAGAGAATCAGCGCGCTCTGCTTGTCAGCATCCTCGACAGACAGGCCGCTGGCGATAGTCTGCAGGCGGTCACGCACTATCTGGTCGGTGATCCGGCTGGGTTGGCCGCGTTGACCCAGTTCGGCGGACATGGTCGGCAGCGGGCAACCAGCGCCGGGCGACTGACAGTGAGCGGAGGAGAGGTAGCGCTTGATCAGCTCGTGCAATGGCTTTGCCGCCTGGTCAAGATCGGTGAGGCCTGTTTTGAGTTGGTCGGCACTCTGCTGCAGGGCTTGCTCGACCAGGTCGTCCTTCGATTTGAAGTGCGCGTAGAAACCGCCATGGGTCAGGCCCAGCGCCTTCATCAAAGGTTGTAAGCCGGTTGCCAGCACGCCGTCGCGGCGAAAGCGCAAAGCCGCTTCATCGATGATGCGTTGATGGGTCTTGGCTTTGTGGTCTTCCGAATAGCGCATGCGATCAGCTCCGGGCAAAGGTTGGAATGCCGACCTTAATGTTACACGGTCGGCAGATTGTGTGATCCAGCGAGGTGCTGAGCCTTACCGGTATCAGACGGCTTCGAGCAAGGTGGCGACGCCCTGGCCTCCGGCAATGCACTGGGTGGCGATGGCGTAACGACCGCCGGTGCGCTTGAGCAGCGCAGCGGCCTTGCCGGTGATGCGTGCGCCGGTGGCACCCAGCGGGTGGCCAAGGGCGAGGGCGCCGCCGTCCAGATTGACCCTGGCCATGTCCAGGCCCAGCTCACGCACGCAGGCGATGGACTGGCTGGCGAAGGCCTCGTTGATTTCGACCAGGTCGATGTCGGCGATATTCAAACCGGCACGCTCCAGCACCTTGCGAGTTGCCACCACGGGGCCCATGCCCATGATCTCCGGAGCGCAGCCGCCGACTGCAACGGCCTTGATGCGAGCAAGGATATCCAGACCGTGATTGCGCGCGAATTCCTCGCTGCACACCAGTACGGCGGCGCTGCCGTCGGTGAGAGGCGAGGAGGTGGCGGCGGTGACACTGCCACCGAAGGCCGGATTGAGCTGGGCCAGCGCTTCAAGGTTGGTGCCGGGACGGATGCAGCCGTCTTCGCTGACCAGACCGTCTGGCGTCTCCACCGTAAGTATTTCGTCCTTGAAGTATCCCAGCTCACGGGCGTTTACGGCCTTGGCGTGAGACTCGACCGCCATGGCTTCCTGCTCCTCGCGGCTGACCGCGAAACG
This sequence comes from Pseudomonas sp., assembly GCA_038147895.1. Taxonomy (GTDB): domain Bacteria; phylum Pseudomonadota; class Gammaproteobacteria; order Pseudomonadales; family Pseudomonadaceae; genus Aquipseudomonas. The sequence goes on along the minus strand of JAYQUJ010000044.1, from coordinate 1,062 downwards.
CTTGGCCACTTCCTCGGCAGTGTGCCCCATGGCCATGTAGGCCTGCGGGAAACTGTTCATCAGGCTTGGGTTGGGTGAAATGTTGAAGCCGCCCATGGGGACGCGGGTCATGGATTCCACGCCGGCGCAGAGGAAGGCATCGCCGGCGCCGAGCAGGATCTGCCCGGCGGCGAAGTGCACGGCAGTCATGGATGAGCCGCAGAAACGGTTGACCGTGGCTCCGCCGAGGGTTTCGGGAAAGCCGGCACGGAAGCTAGCGATACGGGCAATGTTCATGCCCTGTTCGGCCTCGGGGTAGGCGCAGCCCATGATCACGTCTTCCAATTGGCTGGGATCAAGATCGAGTTTGTTGACCAGGCCCTTCAACACTTGGGCGGCCAGGTCGTCGGGGCGCAGATTGATCAGGCCGCCTTTTTTGGCGAAGTGGAAGGGGGAGCGGGCGTAGCCGGCGATTACGATGGAGGTCATGCTAGGTTTCCTTTTTGACATGTTGGTCGACATATATTTGATCGGCATTTCCGGGCTGAAGTGCGGATCAGCAGCTCTAGGCTGCACCTCGCTCGCGAAGGTCGAAAATCATGCAGGTAGTGGAACCGACGGCATACAGTCGGTCGTTCGCGTCGTAGATCCGTCCTTCGGCCAAGGCCGTGGAGCGGCCCAGATGCACCAGCTTGCCTTCCGCGCGCACCGGCCCGGTGTTACGGGTCAGAGCGCGCACACAGCTGATGCGCAAGTCGATGGTGGTATAGCCCTGGCCAGGCTCAAGCCGGGTATGCACGGCACAGCCCATGCAGGAGTCGAGCAGGGTGGCTGCATAACCACCGTGCACACTCCCTAGCGGGTTGTAGTGCCGTGCGTCAGGCGTGCCCTGGAACAGAAACCGCCCTGGCTCCCATTCCAGCGGAACGAAGTCGACGAGATGGCCGAAGGGTGGACTGGGCAGTTCTCCTCGACCAATTCGGTCGAAGAACTCCTGAGCGCTCAGCTCGCTGACCTGTTGCAGCGACAACATGCCGGGCTCACCGAGCCTGTCGCGGGCTATCTGCTCGGCCTGTCTCCAGG
>JAYQUJ010000043.1:0-30297 GCA_038147895.1 Pseudomonas sp. | reverse complement strand
TGTATAAGCGACTGGGGCTGGGGGAGAGGGACGGATTCCGCATGGCCTGAAGTAGCCCGGATGAAATCCGGGAACGGAGCCGCCTGCCTCCCCGGATTGCATCCGGGCTACCTGGCCTCAGCTCAGGCGCCGCAACAGCCCCAGGTAGAGGTGCGCATGGTGGCCGTGCAGGCGCAGCTCGCCGGGCTCGTCGCTCAGCAGCAGCGCCTGGCGAGGGCGCAGGGCGAATTCGCGGCCATCGCCCAGGCGCACCAGCAGCGCGCCGGCACTGCACAGCAGCAGGCGCACCTCGGCGAGTTCGGTCACTTGCCTTTCCCCGTGCAGCTGCAGGGCGCGTAGCGACTGCTGCCAGTCGCCGCGCCGGCTCATCAGGTTCAGGTCGAGTACCTCGCCGGCCAGCGGCGTGGCGTCTATCGCCTCTTCGCCGGCGAAGTCCAGCGCCTCACCGCAGGCCTGCAGCCGTGTCTCGCCGTTCGTCCTGCGCAGCAGCAGGTCGCCCTCCAGCAGGGCCAGGCTGCGCTGGATGCCGGGAAAGGCGGAGAAGGGCCCGGCGCTGGCCACCCGGGCACAGCTGATACGCCAGGCGAAGTCGTCCAGTCCGGCGCCGGGCGGGGCGATGGCCAGTTGGCGGGTGCTGCCGCCGCCGTTCTTCCATGGTGTCGCCGGCAGCTGGTCGAGGTCGATGAGCTGGGTGGGCATGCTGGTCTCCGTTAATGTATATACATATTGTGACGAAAGGTGCATTGCCCGCAAAGCCTTGCTGCATGTGCCTTTCAAGGTTTTTATGAGATTTATGGCCTGGCGTCGATGAATATGAGACTTGACGACTGCAGAGTCATTATTTAAATGTATATACATTGATGGCGAGGATTTCCCGCGATGCACCAGTCTTCCTCCGCGCGCCTGCTCTGGCGCGACGTGCAACTCTTCGATGGCCTGCAGGTGCTGGCCGAGCCCATGGCCGTGCTGGTCGAAGACGGTCGCGTCGCCGGCCTGTGGCCCGAATGCGAGTTCGAGCCGGCGCTGGCCGCCGGAGCCGAGAAGGCCGGTCGCGGCGGGGTGATGACTCCCGGCCTGGTCGACTGCCACACCCACCTGGTGTACGCCGGTGACCGCGCCGGCGAATTCGAGCAGCGCCTGGAAGGGGTGAGCTACGAGCAGATCGCCAAGGCCGGCGGCGGCATTCTCAGCACCGTGCGCGCCACTCGCGCGGCCAGCGAGGGCGAGCTGATTGCCGCCAGCCTGCCACGCCTCGACGCGCTGCTGGCCGATGGCGTGACCACGGTGGAGATCAAGTCCGGCTACGGCCTGACCCTGGTCGACGAGCTGAAGATGCTGCGCGTCGCCCGTCGCCTCGGCGAGCTGCGCCCGGTGCGCGTCACCACCACCCTGCTCGGCGCCCACGCGCTGCCGCCGGAATACGCCGGCCGCGCCGACGACTACGTCAGCCTGGTCTGCGACGAGATGATCCCGGCCGCCGCCGAGGCCAAGTTGGCCGACGCGGTGGACGTGTTCTGCGAAGGCATCGGCTTCTCCCCGGCGCAGTGCGAGCGCATCTACCAGGCGGCCCAGGCCCATGGCCTGGCGATCAAGGCGCATGCCGAGCAGCTCTCCAATCTCGGCGGCAGCGCCCTGGCGGCCAAGTACGGCGCGCTGTCGGCCGACCATATCGAATACCTCGACGAGGCCGGCGTGCGCGCCATGGCCGAGGCCGGCACCGTCGCCGTGCTGCTGCCCGGCGCCTTCCATGTGCTGCGCGAGACCCAGCTGCCGCCGATGGCTCTGCTGCGCCAGTACGGCGTGCCGATGGCCGTGGCCAGCGACGCCAACCCCGGTACCTCGCCGATCTGCATGCCCAGCCTGATGGCCAACCTGGCCTGCACTCTGTTCCGTTTGACCCCGCGCGAAGCACTGAGCGGCATGACTGCTCACGCTGCCCGCGCCCTCGGCCGCCCCGACCTGGGGCGGATCGAGGTTGGTTCACCCGCCGACCTGTGTCTGTGGGACATCCGTCACCCGGCCGAACTGGCCTACGCGGTGCAGGCCGGTCGCCTGCGCCAGCGCATCTTCAATGGAGCCGTGACCCATGCTCGCTGATCGCTTCTCCCTCGACGCCTGGACCGGACGCACCGACCCCGAGCCGGACAGCCCGCGCTGGCACCAGCGCATCCAGGCGCTGGCCGAAGGCAGCGACCCGGGCCTGGCCCTGCTCGGCTTCGCCTGCGACGAAGGCGTGCGGCGCAACCATGGCCGCGTCGGTGCCGCCGCCGGCCCACTGGCCCTGCGCAAGGCCCTGGCCAACCTGGCCTGGCACCGCGAGGCGCCGGCCTATGACGCCGGCGACGTGACCTGCGAGGACGGCGACCTGGCCGCCGCCCAGGCGCGTCTGGCGCGTGGCGTGTGCGCGCTGCTGGATGCCGGCCACCTGCCGCTGGTGCTCGGTGGTGGTCACGAAGTGGCCTTCGGCAGCTGGTCCGGGCTGGCCGAACATTTCTCCGGTAACCATGCCCCGAAGATCGGCATCATCAATTTCGACGCCCACTTCGACCTGCGCGACCCGGCCCATGTGCAGTCCTCCGGCACCCCCTTCGCGCAGATCGCCGAACAGTGCCAGGCCCGTGGCTGGCCGTTCCGCTACGCCTGCCTGGGCGTCAGCCGCGCCAGCAACACCCGCGCGTTGTTCAGCCGTGCCGCCGAACTGGACGTGCTGGTGCGCGAGGACCGCGAGATGCGCGAGGCCGGCCTGGCCGCCATCGCCGATGAGCTGGATGCCTTCCTAGCTGACTGCGATGCGCTGTACCTGACCATCGACATCGACGTGCTGCCGGCCTGCGAGGCCCCGGGCGTCAGCGCCCCGGCCGCGCGTGGCGTGCCGCTGGCGCTGCTCGAACCGCTGCTGGAACGCCTGCGTGATAGCGGCAAGCTGCGCCTGGTGGACTTCGCCGAGCTCAACCCGACTTACGACATCGACAACCGCACCGCCAAAGCGGCGGCGCGCCTGATTCATCTGCTCAGCCTCTGAGCGCCGAACAACAAGAGGAAACCGCTGTGACCACCAAATACCGCGACGTTGAAATCCGCGCCCCGCGCGGCACCGAACTGAATGCCAAGAGCTGGCTGACCGAAGCGCCGCTGCGCATGCTGATGAACAACCTCGACCCGGAAGTGGCCGAGAACCCCAAGGAGCTGGTGGTGTACGGCGGCATCGGCCGCGCCGCGCGTAATTGGGAGTGCTACGACAAGATCGTCGAGAGCCTGAAAGAGCTGAACGACGACGAGACCCTACTGGTGCAGTCCGGCAAGCCGGTCGGCGTGTTCCGCACCCACAAGGATGCGCCGCGCGTACTGATCGCCAACTCCAACCTGGTGCCGCACTGGGCCAACTGGGAACACTTCAACGAACTGGATGCCAAGGGCCTGGCCATGTACGGCCAGATGACCGCCGGCAGCTGGATCTACATCGGCAGCCAGGGCATCGTCCAGGGCACCTACGAGACCTTCGTCGAGGCCGGTCGTCAGCACTATGACGGCAACCTCAAGGGCCGCTGGGTGCTCACCGCCGGTCTCGGCGGCATGGGCGGCGCCCAGCCGCTGGCCGCGACCCTGGCCGGCGCCTGCTCGCTGAACATCGAATGCCAGCAGACCAGCATCGACTTCCGCCTGCGCAGCCGCTATGTAGACGAGCAGGCCACCGACCTCGACGACGCCCTGGCGCGCATCGCCAAGTACTGCGCCGAAGGCAAGGCCATCTCCGTCGCCCTGCTGGGCAACGCCGCCGAGATCCTGCCGGAACTGGTACGCCGCGGCGTGCGCCCGGACATGGTCACCGACCAGACCAGCGCCCACGACCCGCTCAACGGTTACCTGCCGATCGGCTGGACCTGGGCCGAGTACAAGGACCGCGCCGCCACCGACCCGCAAGCCGTGGTCAAGGCCGCCAAGCAGTCGATGGCCGTGCACGTGCAGGCCATGCTCGACTTCCAGAAGATGGGCGTGCCGACCTTCGACTACGGCAACAACATCCGCCAGATGGCCAAGGAAGAGGGCGTGGCCAACGCCTTCGATTTCCCCGGCTTCGTCCCGGCCTATATCCGTCCGCTGTTCTGCCGTGGCGTTGGTCCGTTCCGCTGGGCGGCGCTGTCCGGCAACCCGGAAGACATCTACAAGACCGACGCCAAGGTCAAGGAACTGATCCCCGACGACGAGCACCTGCACCGCTGGCTGGACATGGCCCGCGAGCGCATCAGCTTCCAGGGTCTGCCGGCACGTATCTGTTGGGTAGGCCTGGGTCTGCGCGCCAAGCTGGGCCTGGCGTTCAACGAAATGGTCCGCAGCGGCGAGCTGTCCGCGCCGGTGGTGATCGGCCGCGACCACCTGGACTCCGGTTCGGTAGCCAGCCCCAACCGCGAGACCGAGGCGATGCAGGATGGCTCCGACGCCGTGTCCGACTGGCCGCTGCTCAACGCCCTGCTCAACACTGCCAGCGGCGCCACCTGGGTTTCGCTGCACCACGGCGGCGGCGTGGGCATGGGCTTCTCCCAGCACTCCGGCGTGGTGATCGTGTGTGACGGAACCGACGAGGCCGCCGCGCGTATCGCCCGCGTGCTGACCAACGACCCAGGCACCGGCGTCATGCGTCACGCCGATGCCGGTTACCAGATCGCTGTCGACTGCGCCAAAGAGCAGGGCCTCAAGCTGCCGATGATCGGCTGAGGTCTGCCCGCAGCCTGCTGTTCGTCGGCCAGACGATGCAGCAGGCCTCGGGTCGCTGACTGACTCTTTGTAAACTCCGCGTCCTCGGCCAAAGGCACAACCTCTGGCTCCAGCTCGCTAGGCTTTAACCAAGCTCTGTGGAAGAACCAACATGAACACTCTGAATCTGAAACCCGGCCAGCTGACCCTGGCCGACCTGCGCGCCATCTACCAAGCCCCGGTGCGCCTGACCCTGGATGCGAGCGCCCATGAAGCGATCGACGCCAGCGTCGCCTGCGTCGAGAACATCATCGCCGAAGGCCGCACCGCCTACGGCATCAACACCGGCTTCGGTCTGCTGGCCTCGACCCGCATCGCCAACGCCGATCTGGAAAAACTGCAGCGCTCGTTGGTGCTGTCGCACGCCGCCGGTATCGGCGAACCGCTGAGCGACGCCATGGTGCGCCTGATCATGGTGCTGAAGATCAACAGCCTGGCGCGCGGCTTCTCCGGTATCCGCCGCAAGGTGATCGAGGCGCTGATCACCCTGGTCAACGCCGAGGTCTACCCGCACATTCCGCTGAAAGGCTCGGTCGGCGCTTCCGGCGACCTGGCGCCGCTGGCGCACATGTCCCTGGTCCTGCTCGGCGAAAGCCAGGCGCGCTATAAAGGTGAGTGGCTGCCGGCCACCGAGGCCCTGGCCGCCGCAGGCCTGGAGCCGATGACCCTGGCCGCCAAGGAGGGCCTGGCCCTGCTCAACGGCACCCAGGTATCCACCGCCTACGCCCTGCGCGGCCTGTTCGACGGCGAAGACCTGTACGCCGCCGCCAGCGTCTGCGGCGCCCTCAGCGTTGAGGCCCTGCTCGGTTCGCGTTCGCCCTTCGATGCACGTATCCACGACGCCCGTGGCCAGCGCGGACAGATCGATGCCGCCGGCGCCTTCCGTCACCTGCTCGGCGCCAGCAGCGAGATCGGTCGCTCCCACGAGGCTTGCGACAAGGTGCAGGACCCGTACTCGCTGCGCTGCCAGCCGCAGGTCATGGGCGCCTGCCTGACCCAGCTGCGCCAGGCCGCCGAAGTACTCGGCGTCGAGGCCAACGCGGTGTCGGACAACCCGCTGGTGTTCGCCGCCGAAGGCGAAGTGATCTCCGGGGGTAACTTCCATGCCGAGCCGGTGGCCATGGCCGCCGACAACATCGCCCTGGCCATCGCCGAAATCGGCTCGCTGTCCGAGCGCCGTATCTCGCTGATGATGGACAAGCACATGTCGCAGCTGCCGCCGTTCCTGGTGGCCAACGGTGGCGTCAACTCCGGCTTCATGATCGCCCAGGTCACCGCCGCCGCGCTGGCCAGCGACAACAAGGCCCTGGCCCACCCGCACAGCGTCGACAGCCTGCCGACCTCGGCCAACCAGGAAGACCACGTGTCGATGGCACCGGGCGCCGGCAAGCGCCTGTGGGAAATGGCCGCCAACACCCGCGGCATCCTCGCCGTGGAGTGGCTGGGCGCCTGCCAGGGCCTGGACTTCCGCGAAGGCCTGAAGAGCACCCCGGCGCTGGAACAGGCGCGTGCAGTGCTGCGTGCCAAGGTGCCTTACTACGTCGAGGACCGCTTCTTCGCCCCGGATATCGCCGCGGCCAACGACCTGCTCGGCGAGCGCGTGCTCAGCCACCTGCTGCCGGCCGGTCTGCTGCCGTCGGTGTAATAAGGCGGAGAGGCGGGCAGGGTGGACGCGGATACCCCCTCTCCCGTTTACGGGAGAGGGTTGGGGAGAGGGCCGGGCCCCTACCTTCTCCCTACGCGGTCCGCCCCGGCCCCTCTCCCACAAGTGGAAGAGGAGAGGTCCGCCGTAGCCCGGATGCAATCCGGGGCGGAGCTGTCGATTTCCCGGATTACATCCGGGCTACATACTGCTGCCGTCGGTGTAATAAGACGGAGAGGCGGGCAGGGTGGACGCGGATAGCCCCCTCTCCCGTTTACGGGAGAGGGTTGGGGAGAGGGCCGGGCCGCTACCTTCTCCCTGCGCGGTCCGCCCCGGCCCCTCTCCCACAAGTGGGAGAGGGGAGGTCCCCCGTAGCCCGGATGCAATCCGGGGCAGGAGCTGCCGATTCCCCGGATAGCATCCGGGCTACTTGCGGCTGGGAGAGGGCAGACCCGCTCCGTTATCATCCGCCCCAACCGGGTATTTCCAAGGAGCCGCCGTGACCAGCACCACCCCGCGCTACAAGGCCATCGAGGATTTCCTCCTGCAGCGCATTCACGACGGCAGCTACCCGGTCAACCATCAGATTCCCCCCGAAGAACAGCTGGCGCGGGATTTCGCCGTCAGCCGCATGACCGCCAACAAGGCCATCCAGAACCTGGTGCAGAAGGGCTACCTACTGCGCCAGGCCGGCCTCGGCACCTTCGTCACCGACCGCAAGGCCGAATCCTCGCTGCACGACGTGCTCAATATCGCCACCGAGGTGCGTGCCCGTGGCCATGTCTACAGCAACGACGTGATCCGCTGCGAAGCGGTTGCCGCCGACGACGAGGTGGCGTTGCGTCTTGGCCTGCGCCTGGGCGCCGAGGTGTTCCACAGCATCCTGGTGCACCGCGAGAACGGCGTGCCGATCCAGCTGGAAGACCGCTTCGTCAATCCGCGCTGGGTGCCGCACTACCTAAACGCCGACTTCAGCCAGCAGACGCCCAACGAAGTGCTGGTCGCCAGTTGCCCTATTTCCGATGTCGAGCATGTGGTCGAGGCTGTACTGGTGGATGCGCAGACCGCCGCCTGGCTGGACATGCAGCCGAGCATGCCGTGCCTGTCGATGATCCGCCGCACCTGGTCGGACGAGCACCTGATCAGCTACGCCCGCCTGATCCACCCCGGCGAGCGCTACAAGCTGCGTTCCAACAGCAAGCGCCGCTGAGCCCCTGCCGCCTGTCTTGCGCCGGGCAGCCGCGCTGTCGCCGGCTATGCTGCGTGTAACTCCAATGGAGCTGGATACCGGGGCATCAGGATACAAGGGGGAATCATGGGTAAATGGCTAGGGAGTATTGGCGGTTGCTTGGGGCTACTGGCGCTGGGGGCGCAGGCCGAGCCTCTGCGGCTGACCCAGGTCGATATGGAGGAGAAGGTCAACGGCGTGCTGGCCCTGATGTCCTTCTCGGTGGTGCCGGACCTGGCCTCCAGCTCACTCAGTTTCAATGATGCGCAGAGCGACAACCCGAACCTGACCATGGTCCAGTTCGGCGGCGGCGCCACCATGGGCGAGGACTTCCCGCTCTACCTGGAAGGCTCGGCTGCCTACAGCCGCTACGACCCGCGCTTCATCCTCACCAACGGCCAGGACAGCCGCCGGGTGCCGCTGAAGTGGACCACGGTGTCAGCCACCGGTGGTATCGGCTGGGATTTCGCCCTGAATGACGAATGGGTGCTGCGGCCCATCGCCAACTTCTCGCTCGGCTACATGAGCAGCGATATCAACCTGGCCCGGGTCTTCGTCAACCAACGCTTCGACCGCGACATCGAATTCCTCGACGACGGCCACATGAAGGTCGGCGGCCTCGGCGGCTCGCTGATGCTGGACTGGGAGCGCGTGCGCCCCGACTACGAGGTGGATCTGGAGCTGCGCTACAGCAATATCGAGCTGCACAACATCGGCGGCGACAAGGGCATCGACGGCTCGGCCAGTGCCGAGGCTACCAACCTGTGGGCACGCTGGCGGGCGCCGACCGGCATCGTCACCCTGCAGCGGCCACTGCGCTATGTGCTGGAGCATTCCTATTCCGAGTACCTGGGCGACCAGCGCGGGGCGCTGGGTTTCGACCGCCTGTTCACTGTCGGTGCCGGTGTCGAGCTCGATTCCAGCGCCTATGACGTGATCATCACCCGTACCCGTTTAGTGATGCGCTACATGTGGGGCAACAACGTGCACGGCACCTCGCTAGGGCTGGCTGTCAGCTTCTGAGCGGGGCTTGCTGGCATCAAACTGCCACATTAGACAGCTTCTCAATCGCGACTAGTCTCTAGAGGTCTCTTGGCATTACGAGAGACACACCATAGGGAGATAGCGTGATGCGACTTTTCAAACAACTCACGTTGGTTGCTGCCGCGCTTGTGGCAACAACCGCAGTAGCGGCGGATAAACCCAACATTCTGGTGATCTGGGGCGACGACATTGGCACCTGGAATATCAGCCACAACAACCGCGGCATGATGGGCTACGAGACGCCCAATATCGACCGCATCGCCAAGGAAGGCCTGTCCTTCACCGATTACTACGGTCAGCAGAGCTGCACCGCCGGTCGAGCGGCCTTCATTGGCGGCAACGTGCCGGTGCGTACCGGCATGACCAAGGTCGGCCTGCCAGGTGCCGAGCAGGGCTGGCAGAAGACCGACGTGACCATGGCTACCGTGCTCAAGAGCCAGGGTTATGCCACCGGCCAGTTCGGCAAGAACCACCAGGGTGATCGCGACGAGCACCTGCCCACCCAGCACGGTTTCGACGAGTTCCTCGGTAACCTCTATCACCTCAATGCCGAGGAAGAACCGGAGAACCGCGACTATCCGGGTGACATGAAACTGGCCAACGGCAAGACCTTCCGCGAGCAGTTCGGCCCGCGCGGCGTGCTGCATGCCACCGCCGACGGCAAGATCGAGGATACCGGCCCGCTGACCAAGAAGCGCATGGAAACCATCGACGAGGAGACCCTGGCCGGTGCCATCAACTTCATCAAGAAGCAGAAGGAAGCGGACAAGCCATTCTTCGTCTGGTGGAACTCTACCCGCATGCACTTCCGTACCCATGTGAAGGAAGAGAACAAGGGTATTTCCGGCCCCAGTGGCGACGAGTACCACGATGGCATGGTCGAGCACGACAGGATGGTCGGCGAACTGCTCAAGACCCTGGATGACCTGGGTATCGCCGAAAACACCATCGTCATGTATTCCACCGACAACGGCCCGCACTTCAATACCTGGCCGGATGCCGCGAATACGCCGTTCCGCAGCGAGAAGAACTCCAACTGGGAAGGCGCCTACCGGGTGCCGGCGTTCGTCCGTTGGCCCGAGAAGTTCCCGGCTGGCAAGACCCTCAACGGCATCGTAAGCCATGAGGATTGGCTGCCGACCTTCGCCAGCATCGCCGGTGCGCCGGATATCAAGGACAAGCTGCTCAAGGGGGTGGAGCTGAACGGTCGCAAGTACCGCAACTACATCGACGGTTACGACCTGACGGACTACCTGATGGGCAAGGGTGACGATCCTCGCAAGGAGTTCTGGTACGTCAACGACGATGGTCAGATCGTGGCGGCGCGCTATGACGACTGGAAGGTGGTGTTCCTGGAAAACCGTGGTCAGGCGTTCGAGGTCTGGCGTGAGCCCTTCACCGAGCTGCGCGTACCGTTGATTTTCAACCTGCGCCGCGACCCGTTCGAGAAGGCACAGCACAACTCCAACACCTACAACGACTGGGTGCTTGAACGAGCGTTCGTGATCGTGCCCATCCAGGCGATGGCGGCAAGGTTCCTGCAAACCATGAAGGACTATCCGCCTAGCCAGACACCGGGCTCGTTCAACCTGAGCTCCATCGAGGCGAAGCTCAAAGCGGGTGCAGGTAACTGATGAAGGTACGCAGGCCGGGTTACCCGGCCTGTCGAATAAACGAGAGCCAGCCATCCAATGCGTGAGCGTTGGGTGGCTTTCTTGTTTCAGGGGGCCCACTGTTTCTGCAGTGTTTTGTGCGCCAGCGGCATTGCCCTCATAACCTTGATGTTTACCGAGAGGCCGTGGAAATGAGATAGTTCAAATGTGAAGCAGTCTCATTTGAATGATTCCCCGCCCCAGCCTCGACTCCTTCTGGTGGAAGACGATCCCCAGTTGCGCGCAGGCCTGTCCGCTCATCTGCAGCGGCGTGGCTTCGTCACGCGTGTTTGTGCGGATGGGAGGCAAGGGCTGGAGGTTGCGCGCAACGAGTCGTTCGACCTGGTGTTGTTGGACATCATGCTGCCCGGCCTGGATGGCCTGGCCCTGCTCGATGATCTGCGCCGCGAGCAGGCCGTACCGGTGATGCTGATGTCGGCCCTGGGCGCCGAGCAGGACCGCATCAGCGGCTTCACCCGCGGCGCTGACGACTATCTGCCCAAGCCCTTCAGCTTCGCCGAACTGGATGCGCGCACCGATGCGCTGTTGCGCCGCGTGGCACTGGATCGTCGTCCACAGCCATCGGCAAACAGCGAGCTGAGCCTGGATACCCAGGCCCGTGATCTGATCCACGAAGGCCGCGCCGCTGGCCTGACCGGTTCCGAGTACCGCCTGCTGGAGGTGCTGCGTGAGCATGCCGGCGAGACCCTGAGCAAGGCCTTCCTCTACCAGAGCGTGTTGCATCGCAGCTACACCCGCCTGGACCGTGGCCTCGACGTGCACGTCTGCAACCTGCGCCGCAAGCTGGCCGACATCGGCGTGCAGCATCTGCAGATCCAGGCCGTGCGTGGCCAGGGTTATGTGCTGGTGGTGGCGAACGACTGATGCGCCGCCATCCCCTGTTATGGAAGCTGGCCCTGTTGCAGGTCGGCTTCTGCCTGCTGCTGATCTGGCTGATCTGGTACTGGGGGCTGTCGGTGGAGCGCCGCACCTATTTCCTGCCGGAGCAGGATCGGCATGCCCTGCAGGACTATGCCCGCCAGGCCGAGCAAGCCTGGCTCGCCGAAGGTGCCGAGGGTGTGGAGCGTTATCGGCAGCAGCTTTCCACTCAGGAAAAGACCTGGGTGGCAGTGCTCGATGAGCGTCTGCAGAGCCTCGGTACCATGCCGCTGAGTGCCGCCGAGTACGCGCACATTCCCTTCCTGCGCAAGTTGCACTGGCCGCTGGGCAAGCGCCTGACCGACGAGTTGCCCTACGTCAGCATCGAATTTCCCGAGCATCCCGGGCAGGGCCGGCTGGTCATGCAGCTGCCGGAGCGCCTGCTGCCCCAGGGCCTGACGCTCTGGACTCACACATTCACCCACGGCCTGGTGCCTACCCTGCTGGCGCTGCTGCTCGGCCTGGTGCTCTACCGGCGTCTGGTGGTGCCGCTCAATCGCCTGCGTGACCGTGCCGATGCCCTGCGCGCCGATGATCTGGGTGACGAAGAAGGGCCGGCGACTGCCCTGCTCGGACGCCAGGATGAGCTGGGCGAGCTGGCGCAAGCCTTCGAGCATATGGCGCGGCGCCTGCGCCAGAGCCTAGAGCAGCAGCGCATGCTGCTGCGCACCCTGTCCCACGAGCTGCGCACGCCCCTGGCGCGCCTGCGCGTGGCCCATGACGGCGAGCTACCCCACGCGCAGTTGCGCGAGCGCCTGGACAGCGAAGTGGCCGGCATGCAGCGCCTGCTGGAAGACACCCTCGACCTGGCCTGGATGGACGCCGAACGCAGTAGCCCCTCCACCGAGTCGGTGCAAGTGCTGTCGGTGTGGGAGGCGCTGCGCGAGGACGCCTGCTTTGAGAGTGGCTGGGCGGCTGAACGCATGCCCTGCCTGCTGGGGCCGGACTGCCGGGTGCAGGCCAATCTCGATGGCCTGGCCCAGGCCCTGGAAAATCTACTGCGCAATGCCATCCGCCATTCGCCTGAGGGCGGTCGAGTGACCCTCAGTGGCGAGCGCGAAGGCGACTGCTGGCACCTGCGCCTGTGCGACCAGGGCCCGGGTGTGGCGGAGGATGAGCTGCAGCGCATCTTCCAGCCCTATCAGCGCTTGGCCAATCACTCGGGTGAAGGCTTTGGCCTTGGCCTGGCCATCGCCCGCCGCGCCATCGAGCGGCAGGGAGGAACGCTATGGGCGAGCAATGCCAATCCAGGCTTGTGCCTGCACCTGCTGATGCCGGTGGCGAGAAGTGTTTAGAAAGTTAATGCGCTTTACTATCAAATAGCAGTCAATATCATCTGCGATCTCTCGCTATCTGCCGTATGGTCTGGAGATCATCGATGTCCCTGCGTATTCGCCGTTCCGCCGTTCCCTTCCTCCTGCTCACGGGCCAGTGCCTGCTCGCCGCCTCGGTGCATGCTGCCTCCGTCGAGTCCGATGCCCTGGTGCTGGACGAACAGCGCGTAGTCGCCACTGCCGAGGAGGAAACCAAGCAGGCGCCGGGTGTGTCGGTGATCACCGCCGAGGACATCAAGAAGCGTCCGCCGAGCAACGACCTGTCGCAGATCATCCGCACCATGCCGGGGGTCAACCTGACCGGCAACTCCACCAGCGGCCAGCGCGGCAACAACCGGCAGATCGACATCCGCGGCATGGGCCCGGAGAACACCCTGATCCTGGTTGACGGCAAGCCGGTGAGCAGCCGCAGCGCCGTACGTTACGGCTGGCGCGGCGAGCGTGACAGCCGCGGCGACACCAACTGGGTGCCGGCCGATCAGGTCGAGCGCATCGAAGTCATCCGTGGCCCGGCCGCTGCGCGCTACGGCAACGGTGCCGCCGGTGGCGTGGTCAACATCATCACCAAGCAGGCCGGCAAGGAAACCCACGGCAACGCCACCCTCTACACCTCCTTCCCGCAGCACAGCGACGAAGGCGCGACCCAGCGCATGAACTTCGGCCTCAGCGGCCCGCTGACCGAGAACCTCAGCTATCGCGTCTACGGCAACATCGCCAAGACCGACGCCGACGACTGGGACATCAACGCCGGCCACGAGTCCACCCGTACCGGCAGCAAGGTCGGCACCCTGCCGGCCGGGCGCGAAGGCGTGCGCAACAAGGACGTCAACGGCCTGCTCAGCTGGCGCCTGACGCCCGAGCAGACCATCGACCTGGAAGCCGGCTTCAGCCGCCAGGGCAACATCTATACCGGCGACACGCAGAACACCAACAGCAACGACTACGTGACCGACATGCTCGGCCACGAGACCAACCGCATGTACCGCGAGACCTACTCGGCCACCCACCGTGGCGACTGGGACTTCGGCACCTCGCTGGCCTACGTGCAGTACGAGAAGACCCGCAACAGCCGCATCAACGAAGGCCTGGCCGGCGGCACCGAGGGCATCTTCAGCAACACCGACTTCTACACCGCCACCCTGCGCGACCTGACCCTGCACGGCGAGGTCAACCTGCCGCTGAGCAGCGAGCTGCCGCAGACCCTGACCCTGGGTAGCGAGTGGGTGCGCCAGGAGTTCGAAGACCCCAGCTCCAACAGCCAGACTTTCCTCGGCGGCAGCATTGACGGGCTGACCTCCACCGGCCGCGACAGCGATTCCTCGGCGGAAATCTTCTCCCTGTTCGTCGAAGACAACATCGAGCTGCTGCCCGGCACCATGCTTACCCCGGGCCTGCGCTTCGACCACCACAGCCAGGTGGGCGACAACTTCAGCCCGTCGCTGAATCTGTCCCACGCGCTGAGCGAAACCCTCACCCTCAAGGCCGGCATCGCCCGTGCCTACAAGGCGCCGAACCTGTACCAGCTCAACCCCAACTACCTGCTGTTCAGCAAGGGCCAGGGCTGCTGGGGGCAGACCACTGCCTGCTACCTGCAGGGCAACGCCGACCTCGACGCCGAAACCAGCATCAACAAGGAGCTGGGCCTCGAATACAAGGACAACGGCTGGGTCGCCGGCCTGACCTGGTTCCGCAACGACTACAAGGACAAGATCGAGTCCGGCCTGAGCCCGGTGGGCACCGCCACTGGCGGCAGCGCGGCATCGATCTTCCAGTGGGAGAACATTCCCGAGGCGGTGGTCGAGGGCCTGGAGGGCACCCTGACCATCCCGCTGGCCGCGCGCCTGAACTGGAGCAACAACTTCACCTACATGCTCAAGTCGGAAAACAAGGAAACCGGCGAAGTGCTTTCGGTCACCCCCGAGTACACCCTCAACTCGATGCTCGACTGGGAGGCGCGTGACGACCTGTCGCTGCAACTCAGCGTGGCCTGGTACGGCAAGCAGGAGCCGAAGAAATACGACTACCACGGTGACCGCGTGACCGGCAGCGCCACCCAGCAGCTGTCGCCCTACGCACTGGTCGGCGTCAGCGGCACCTATGACCTGAGCAAGAACCTGAGCTTCACCGCCGGTATCGACAACCTGTTCGACAAGCGCCTGTACCGCGAGGGCAACGCGCAGAGCGTGACCGACATCGAAGGCGCCGGTGCGGCCACCTACAACGAGCCGGGTCGTACCTTCTACACCAGCATTAGCGCATCGTTCTGATGCGTCTGGTTCTGATCGCGCTGGCCATGGCCGGCGCCCTGCTTGGCGGGGCGTCGGCCATGGCGCATGAGCGCAGGGATCAACTGATGGATGGCCGCCTGCTGCAGCGCGAGGATCTGGCCTACCGTTTTTCCAGTTTCGACCTCGACTCGGCCGATGGCCGGCGCCACTACCGCGTCTGGCTCGGCCAGCCGAAGCAGGCTGCCCCGGCCGCTGGTTACCCGGTGCTGTGGCTGCTCGACGGCAACGCCGCCGTCGAAGCCCTGGATGCCGAGCTGCTGCAACGCCTGGCCGACGGCCAGGCTCCGCTGCTGGTCGGGCTGGGCTACCAGACGCCGCTGCGCATTGACCGCGAGGCGCGGGTGTTCGACTACACCCCGCCGCGCCATGGCCAGGTCGGCCTGGCCGATCCGCTGACCGGCACGCCGGGCGGTGGTGCCGAGCAGTTTCTCGACCTGTTCCAGCAGCGCCTGCGTCCCGAGGTGGCTCGCCGGGTGTCCTTCGACTCGTCCCGGCAAACACTCTGGGGCCATTCCTATGCCGGCCTGCTGGTGCTGCATGGTCTGTTCACTCGGCCGGGACTGGTCAACCAGTTCGCCGCCGCCAGCCCGTCCTTGTGGTGGGGCGAGGGGGCGATTCTGGCCGAGCAGGCGGGGGCTCGCGGCCCGGCGCAGGTACTGCTGATGCGCGGCGAGGCCGAGGTGGGCAAGGGCGGCCCGGCCCAGGTCGACAGTGGTCATGCATTGCAGGGCCTGGCCCGCGAGCTGGCCGAACAGGCGGGGCTGGTCGTGGAGTACAAGGCCTTTCCCGGGCTGGATCACGGCCCGGCCCTGGGCGCCTCGCTGCGTTACCTGCTGGAGAGTCGCTTTACCACTCGCCACTGACGTCGACCGCCCGTCGAGAGGGGCGCGGCCTTGGCGTTCTCTGGATACTCTCTGTCGATACCGCTCGACCGATGAGAGAACAGATGGATCTGCATATCGAGGCGTTGCTGACGCGCCTTTACCGTGAGGAATCGCGGCGGGTACTGGCGACCCTGATTCGCCTGCTGGGCGATTTCGACCTGGCCGAGGAGGCCCTGCACGAGGCCTTTCGCGCCGCCCTGGAACAGTGGCCGGAGCAGGGCGTACCGGTTAATCCAAGGGCCTGGCTGGTGTCCGCCGGGCGCTTCAAGGCTATCGACCAGCTGCGCCGTCAGGCGCGCTTTCAGGCCCTCGACGATGTGGACGAGCCTGCCGGCGGCGAGGCCTGGGATGGCGAGCACCTGGAGGACGACCGCCTGCGCCTGGTCTTCACCTGTTGTCACCCGGCCCTGGCGGCCGACGCCCAGGTGGCGCTGACCCTGCGCGAAGTCTGCGATCTGACCACCGAGGAAATCGCCAGCGCCTTCCTGGCCACGCCGTCGACCATCGCCCAGCGCATCGTGCGCGCCAAGAACAAGATCCGCGACGCGCGCATTCCCTATGAGGTGCCCGGCCGGCGCGAGCTGCCCGAGCGCCTGGAGGCGGTACTGCGGGTGGTCTACCTGGTGTTCAACGAGGGCTACTTCGCCAGCAGCGGCGCGAGCCTGACCCGCCAGCATCTGTCTGCCGAGGCCATCCGTCTGGGCCGCCTGCTCTGCGAGCTGCTGCCCGAGGCCGAAGTGCGCGGCCTGCTGGCGTTGATGCTGCTGCAGGAGTCGCGGCGCGCCGCGCGTAGCGATGCCGAGGGCCGACCGGTGCTGCTGGAGGAACAGGATCGCGGCCTGTGGGACCGCGCGCTGATCGCCGAGGGCCAGCAGCAGATCGAGGCGGCGTTTGCCTCCGGCGAGATCGGCCCCTACTGCCTGCAGGCCGCCATTGCCGCCGTGCATGCCGAAGCGGCGGACATCGAGGCCACCGACTGGGCGCAGATCGTTGGCCTGTACGACGTGCTGCAGGGCGCCGCGCCTTCGCCGGTGATCGAGCTCAACCGCGCCGTGGCCCTGGCCATGCGCGACGGCGCCGAGGTCGGTCTGCGCCAGGTGGAGTCCATCCTGGCGCGTGGCGAACTGGCCGACTACCACCTGGCCCATGCCGCGCGCGCCGATCTTAACCGTCGCCTGGGCCGCTGGGAGCAGGCGCGCAGTGCCTACCAGCGCGCCCTGCAGCTGAGTCAGCAGGGTGCCGACCGGCTGTTTCTCGAACGGCGCCTGGCTGAATTGCCGGCCAGCTGAAATTTTTCGCGGCCCTGTCGATTCGCCGATGTGCCGCACGACTACTGGGTAAGGCAGCTCCACCGCGCTGCCAGGGAGAGCCAATCATGAAATACCTGTGCCTGATCTACAGCGACGAAAACGCCTTGCACAACTCGCCGGACAGCCCCCACGACGGCGAATGCTACGACTACTTCCAGAGCGTGCAGCAGAGCGGGCGCATGCTTGCCGCCGAGCCGCTGGAGCCGGTCGCCACCGCCACCACGGTACGTGTGCGCGGCGGCAAGCTGAGCATCACTGACGGCCCCTTCGCCGAGACCAAGGAGCAGCTGGCCGGCTTCTACCTGATCGAGGCGCGTGACCTCAACGAGGCGCTGCAGATCGCCGGTGGTATTCCCGCCGCGCGGGTCGGCAGCGTCGAGGTGCGGCCGGTGCGCCAGCTGCAGATATGAAATTCGCCCCCTCTCCCCGGGGGAGAGGGAGTCATCGTCAAGGGAGGCACCGCGATGAACCCTGAATACCCGAAAGTCGCCAGCCGCGAGGAATGGCTGGCCGCCCGCCTGCAGCTGCTGGAGCAGGAGAAGGCCCTGACCCGCCAGCGTGATGCGCTCAATGCCCAGCGCCGGCAGCTGCCGATGGTAGAAATCGGCGCCGATTACCGTTTCACCGGGCCCGAGGGCGAGGTCGGCCTGGCCGAACTGTTCGCCGGGCGGCGGCAGCTGATCGTCTACCACTTAATGTACCACCGCGACAAAGGCGAGGGCTGCCCAGGCTGCTCCTTCCTCGCCGACAACATCGGCCATCTTTCCCACCTGCATGCCCGCGATACCAGCCTGGTGCTGGTCTCCAACGCGCCACTGGCGGAGCTCGAAGCCTTCAAGAAACGCATGGGCTGGGATCTGCCCTGGTATTCCTCGTTCGGCAGCCGCTTCAACTACGACTTCCATGTGACCATCGACGCCAGCCAGGCACCGGTCGAGTACAACTACGAGAGTGAGGCCGAGCTCAAGCGCATGGGGCGGCTGGATATGGTCAAGGGCGAGCTGCCTGGGGCCAGCGTATTCCTGCGCGACGGCGCGCGGGTGTTCCACACCTACTCCACCTACGCTCGCGGCCTGGACATCCTGATGAACGGCTACCACTACCTCGACCTCACGCCCTTCGGCCGTGGCGAAGGCTGGGGCGGCATGGCCAACCTGGACGGCAAGGGCATGAGCTGGACGCGTCTGCACGACCGCTACGACGGTGCGGCCACGCCCCGTCACGATTGCTGCGCCTGAACGCAAGGAGAGAATTCATGAGCACCGTAAACAGTGAACTGAAATCCCTGGTCGGCAGCTGGGAGGCGGCCAACCGCGCCCGTGATGTCGACGCCATCCTCGACCATTATGCCGACGACCTGGTCGCCTTCGACGCCATCCTGCAACTGCAGTTCAAGGGGCGTGAGGTGTACAAGGCGCATTGGAAGAGCTGCCTGGAGATGTGTGGCGGCCCCATGACCTTCGAGGTGCACCAGCTGCAGCAATGGGGTGAGGGAGACGTCGGCTTCGGCCACTTCCTCTGCCATTGCGGCGGTACCGATGCCGAGGGCAACACGCACAACTGCTGGATGCGCGTGACCCAGGGCTACCGGCGTATCGGTGGGCAATGGCGCATCGTGCATGACCACTTCTCCGCTCCGTTCGATCCGGAAAGCGGGCAGGCGCTGTTCGAGTTGCAGCCCTGACCGGGGCCTGCCCCGGATTGCATCCGGGCTACCAGGCAACTGGAGCCGCTGGGCTCCCCTCTCCCACAGGTGGGAGAGGGGCAGGGGAGAGGGACGGCCCGTAGCCCTGGCGCAATCCGGGTTGTTGCCCGGGCCGTCAAAGGAACTAACCACCATGCAGGGAAGAAAACACATGAGCATCCTGATCGTCGTAATACTCCTGCTCGCGGGCCTGGCGGCTTTTATCGCCACACGCCCGGACGAGTTCCGCGTCGAGCGTTCGACGCTGATCCAGGCGCCTGCCGAGGCGGTCTTCGCCAAGATCAACGATTTCCACCAGTGGCCCCAATGGTCGCCCTGGGCACGTCGCGATCCGTTGATGCGTGTGGATTACGAGGGTGCAGAGCAGGGTGTTGGCGCCACTCAGCGCTGGGCCGGCAACAAGGAGGTGGGCAAGGGGAGTGCGACCATTATCGAGAGCGTGCCCGGCGAGCGGGTACGCATTCAGCTGGAGTTTCTCGAACCCTTCCGGGCCAGCAACCAGGCGCAGTTCAGCTTTACCGCCGAAGGTGAGGCAACCCGTGTGACCTGGAGCATGACCGGGCGCAACGGTTTTGTCGGCAAGGCCATGGGGCTGGTGTTCAACATGGACAAGATGGTCGGCGGCGACTTCGAGCAGGGTCTGGCCAGCCTCAAGGCGCTGACGGAAGCCGGTTGAATAGAGGCGCGATGTAGGAGGGGCCTTGGCCGCGATGCTTCCGGGTTAGTCGTGTCGCGGCCCGACCTACCAGCCTGACCAATCCGTCAGCCTCGGCGAGCGAAGCGGGCGCCGACTGCTCTACAATCGGGACTTTTCGCCAGACCAAGGAGCAGCCGTGGAATCGGTCATCGCGGTCGAGAACCTGAACAAGACGTACAAGTCGGGCCATCCGGCCCTGAAGAACATCAACCTGGATATCCGCAAGGGCGAGATATTCGCCCTGCTCGGGCCCAATGGCGCTGGCAAGACCACCCTGATCAGCATCATCTGCGGCATCGTCAATCCGGGCGAGGGCAAGGTGCGCGTGGCCGGTCACGACATCAAGGCCGACTACCGAGCGGCGCGCTCGGCCATCGGCCTGGTGCCGCAGGAGCTGGTCAACGATGTGTTCGAAACGGTGTGGGCCACGGTGCGTTTCAGCCGCGGCCTGTTCGGCAAGAAGCCGGACGACGCCTATCTGCAGCAGCTGCTCAAGGACCTGTCACTGTGGGACAAGCGCGACGCCAAGATCTTCGAACTCTCGGGCGGTATGAAGCGCCGGGTGATGATCGCCAAGGCGCTGAGCCACGAGCCGCAGATCCTGTTTCTCGACGAGCCCACCGCCGGCGTCGACGTCGAGCTGCGCCGCGACATGTGGAACATGGTGCGCCTGCTGCGCGAGCGAGGCGTGACCATCATCCTCACGACCCACTACATCGAGGAAGCCGAGGAGATGGCCGATCGTATCGGCGTGATCCGCAAGGGCGAGATCCTCCTGGTGGAAGACAAGCAGACCCTGATGCACCGCCTCGGCAAGAAGCAGCTGACTCTGCAGCTCAAGCACCCGCTGGCCTGTGTGCCGGCCGAGCTGGCCAGCTATGGCCTGGAGCTGGCCGACGAGGGCCACGCGCTGGTGTTTACCTTCGATGCCCAGCGCGAACACACCGGCATCGCCGAGCTGCTCAAGGATTTGTCCCAGCACGGCATCGACTTCAAGGACCTGCAGTCCAGCGAAAGCTCGCTGGAGGACATCTTCGTCAGCCTGGTGCATGAAAAGGAACGCGCATGAACCTCTACGCGATCAAATCCATCTACCTGTTCGAACTGCACCGCACCTGGCGCACCCTGCTACAGAGCATCGCCACCCCGGTGATCTCTACCTCGCTGTACTTCGTGGTGTTCGGCTCGGCCATCGGTTCGAGCATGACCGAGGTGCACGGCGTCAGTTACGGCGCCTTCATCGTGCCGGGCCTGATCATGCTGGCGCTGCTTACCGAGAGCATCGGCAACGCCTCGTTCGGCATCTACATGCCCAAGTACTCGGGAACCATCTACGAGCTGCTGTCGGCGCCGGTGTCGTTCTTCGAGATTCTGGTCGGCTACGTCGGCGCGGCGGCGACTAAGTCGGTAATCCTCGGCCTGATCATCTTCCTCACCTCGCGCCTGTTCGTCGATTTCGAGGTGGCGCATCCGGTCTGGGCGCTGGCGCTGCTGGTGCTGACCGCCATCACCTTCTGCCTGTTCGGCTTCATCATCGGCGTGTGGGCCGATGGCTGGGAGAAACTGCAGGTGGTGCCGGCGCTGATCGTCACCCCCCTGGCTTTCCTTGGCGGCAGCTTCTACTCGATCAGCATGCTGCCGGAGCTGTGGCAGAAGCTGACCCTGTTCAACCCTGTGGTGTACCTGATCAGCGCGTTCCGCTGGGCCTTTTTCGGCGTCGCCGACGTCAGCCTGGGCCTGAGCCTGGGGATGATCTTCGGCTTCCTGCTGGCCTGCGTGGCGGTGGTCAGCTGGATCTTCAAGACCGGTTATCGCCTGCGTCAGTGATCGCCACCACGGAGCTGGCCTGTCGCGGCCGGCTCCCCGGTGCCACGCAAGGTGGCATCAGCGGCTAGTCGGCGCGCTGAAGCGTTGCCCGGAAATCGCCGGGTGGTAGATTGGCTGGATCTTGTTCCCGGCGGGGTCCAGCAGGTGGAAGCTGTGGGCGCCGTCGCCATGGGCGAACGGGCGGTCGAGCAGGGTCACTCCACATTCCTTGAAATAGGCATACCAGGCGTGCAGCTCGTCGAGGCTGTCGACCACGAAACCATAGTGGTCGACCACCTGCACGCCGCTGCTCGGGGCAAAGGCGCGGCCCAGTGACAGGTTGTCGTTGCCACAGGTCAGGTACACCAGGTCCTCGTTGGCGCGGTTGAGCACCTGCATGCCCAGCACGTCGACGTAGAAGCGCTCGCACGCCTCCAGGTTGGGTACCAGGATCGCCACATGGCGCAGGCCGTTGAGTCTTCCGGGGCGGTTGGGCATCATGGCTCTCCACTTTGTATACAAAATTAAGTAAATATTCGTACAAAAGGAGAGATCATGTACAGCATCCTGCTCAAGACCCGTCTGCGTCCGGGGAGTCTCGACGCCTTCATGGACGCCATGCGCGTCAACGCCGCCGCCTCGGTGCGCGATGAACCGGGCTGCCTGGCCTTCGACGTTTTGTGTGATCGCCGTGAGGCGGATCTGGTCTGGCTGTACGAGGTGTACACCGACGAGGCGGCGCTGGATGCGCACATGCAGACCGCGCACTTCCAGGCCAGCCGGCCCCTGGTGGAGCCGCTGATCCTGGAACAGCTGGTGATCGAGGCGGACGTACTGGCGTTCAATCCGCGCGGTTGAGTGGCCTTCAGCCGGCGCTGCGCAGCATGGCGCGCAGCAGCACTTCGCAGCCGGCGGCGAGGTGCTCGGGGTCGGCGTTCTCGATCTCGTTGTGACTGATGCCGCCCTCGCAGGGCACGAAGATCATCCCGGCCGGGGCCAGTTCGGCGAGGAAGATGGCGTCGTGGCCGGCGCCACTGACGATGTCCATGTGCGACAGCCCGACTTCGGCAGCGGACTGGCGTACCGCCTCGACGCACTCGGCGTTGAAGTACAGCGGCGGGAAGTCGGCGGTGGGCGTCAGCTCGTAGCTCAGGCCGTGGCGGGCGCAGCTGGCCTCGATCACCTGGCGGATCTCGCCGACCATGTCGTCCAGCTGGGCCGGGTCGAGGTGGCGCATGTCCAGGGTCATCCACACTTCACCTGGGATCACGTTGCGCGAGCCGGGGCGCAGGTTGAGGCAGCCGACCGTGCCGCAGGCGTGCGGCTGGTGGCTGTGGGCGATGCGGTTGAGCGCGCTGACGATCTCGGCGGCGCCCACCAGGGCGTCCTTGCGCAGGTGCATCGGCGTGGGGCCGGCGTGGGCCTCGACGCCGCTCAGGTGCAGGTCGAACCACTTCTGGCCCAGTGCGCCGAGCACCACGCCGATGGTCTTGGCCTGGTCTTCGAGGATCGGCCCTTGTTCGATGTGCGCCTCGTAGTAGGCGCCCACGGCATGCCCGCTGGGTTCGCGGGTGCCGGCGTAGTCGATGGCCTGCAGCGCCTCGCCGACGCTGACGCCATCGGTATCGCGGATGGCCAGGGTATCGGCCAGGGTGAACTTCTTGGCGAACACGCCGGAGCCCATCATGCACGGGGCGAAGCGCGAGCCTTCCTCGTTGGTCCACACCACCACTTCCAGCGGCGCTTCGGTCTGCACGCCGAGGTCGTTGAGGGTGCGCAGCACTTCCAGGCCGGCCATCACGCCGAAGCAGCCGTCGAACTTGCCGCCGGTGGGCTGGGTGTCGATGTGGCTGCCGGTCATCACCGGCGGCAGGGCCGGATTGCGCCCGGCGCGGCGGGCGAAGATGTTGCCGATGGCGTCGACGCTGACCGTGCAGCCGGCGGCTTCGCACCAGCTGACGAACAGATCGCGGGCCTGGCGGTCGAGGTCGGTCAGGGCCAGGCGACACACGCCGCCCTTGGTGGTGGCGCCGAGCTGGGCCAGGTCCATCAGCGATTGCCACAGGCGTGCGCTGTCGATATGCCGGGCAGGGCTGCCCAGCACGCTGTCGAGTGTGTTCATGGTCGCTCTCCGAGAAGCCGGCGCCGTGCGGCGCCGGCAGGGGTGGATCAGGCGGCGGCTTTGCTGGCGCCGCTCAGGCTGCCCAGCTTGAGGCCGGCGCAGAGGTAGTAGAGGACGCCACCGAGCAGCGAGCCGGTGAACCAGCCGTAGCTGTAGAACCAGCTGAGCAGGCCGGTGGTCATGGCCAGCACGGTCAGCGCCACCGGCACGCCGAGGGCGATGAAGCCGGCCCAGTTGACCGCCGGGTAGGCGCCGCCGTCGAGGTACAGCGAGGGCAGGTCGAGCTTCTGCCGGCGCACCAGGAAGTAGTCGACCACCATGATCCCGGCAATCGGCCCGAGCAGGCTGGAGTAGCCCAGCAGCCAGTTGGAGTAGAGGCTTTCCAGGCTGACGTCGGAGGTCAGCAGGCCGGCCTTCTTCAGCAGTTCGTGACCCATCAGCAGCAGGCCTACCAGGCCGGTGAGCAGGACCGCCTTGGTGCGGTTGATCAACTTCGGCGCGATGTTCTGGAAGTCGTTGGTCGGCGACACGATGTTGGCCGCGGTGTTGGTCGACAGGGTGGCGATGATGATCAGCGCCATGGCGATGGCGACCCACAGCGGGCTGTCGATATGACCGATCAAGGTGACTGGGTCGGCCACGGTTTCACCGACCAGCGAGGCCGAGGCGGCGGTCATCACCACGCCGAGGGCGGCGAACAGGAACATGGTCACCGGCAGGCCGACCACCTGGCCGATGATCTGGTCCTTCTGGCTGCGCGCATAACGGCTGAAGTCCGGGATGTTCAGCGACAGGGTGGCCCAGAAGCCGACCATGGCGGTGAGGCCGGCGAAGAAGTAGCTGGCCACGCCGTCGCCCTCGGGGCGCTTCGGCGGTTGCGCCAGCAGTTCGGTCAGCGATACGTGCGGCATGGCCCAGGCCAGCAGGCCGACGCCGACGGCGAGCAGCAGCGGGGCGGACAGGGTTTCCAGCCACTTGATCGACTCGGCACCACGGATCACCACCCACAGGTTGAGCGCCCAGAACACGAAGAAGCCGATCACCTCGCCAACGCCGCCGAGGGCCTTCCACTCGGGGAAGATCGAGCCGAGGAACAGGTGGATGGCCAGGCCGCCGAACATGGTCTGGATGCCGAACCAGCCACAGGCCACCACGGCGCGCACCAGGCACGGCACGTTGGAGCCGAGGATGCCGAACGAGGAGCGCAGCACCACCGGGAACGGAATGCCGTACTTGGTGCCGGGGAAGGCGTTGAGGGTCAGCGGGATCAGCACCACGATGTTGGCCAGCAGTATGGTCAGCAGCGCCTCGCCGACCGACAGGCCGAAGTAGGCGGTGAGTACGCCGCCCAGGGTGTAGGTCGGCACGCAGATGGCCATGCCCACCCACAGCGCGGCGATGTGCACGCTGCGCCAGCTGCGCTCGACCACCTTGGTCGGCGCGATGTCTTCGTTGTAGCGCGGGCTGTCGAGCACATCCGTGCCGGCGTTCATTTCATACAGCCCGTCTTGGGCCGTGACCTCGGTTCTGCTGTGCATGGGGCCTCTCCAGTGTCGTCATATCGCTGTTCTTATGCGTGCGGCAGAGCCTTCACGCTGACGGCTGAGGCCACAGTCAATAAGCGTGCCGAAACTGTCCATTCGGTCGGAAATGACTTTAATCCTCAGGGAAAACAGGGGTTTGCGCGGTGTCGATGCTGGCACATTCCAGGGCAGCTTGCTGTGCTTGTCCAATGCTGTCCTGGGCGACAGGTTTCAATCTGGTGCGTGAAAATATTTTTTGCTCCCGAGCGGTTCTCGGCGCAAGTGGCCAACTGCCTGTTTTGTCTGAACTTTCATCAAAAACCAGGAAAGCTGCCGGTGTGGTCAAACTGGTGCATGGCCCGAACCATTTTGGTGATTTACATATAAATATGTTTAAAAACAGATATTTATGATGATGTTGTGGGCTTGATGGGCCTTCTTGCGTCAATCGCTTTGTGCGGATAGCTTTTTAACCTGTCTTGCGCGACAGGTTTCGTTCGCGCCGCTCAGAGAGGACTGCGAGATGACGCTACTGATCCGCGGGGGCACGGTGGTGACCCACGAAGAAAGCTACCGGGCCGACGTGCTGTGCGGCGACGGACGCATCCTGGCCATTGGCGACAATCTGGAGGTCCCGGCCGGCGCCGAAGTGCTGGAGGCCGGCGACCTGCTGGTGATGCCCGGCGGCATCGACCCGCACACTCACATGGAGTTGCCCTTCATGGGCACCGTGGCCAGCGAGGACTTCTTCAGCGGCACCGCCGCCGGCCTGGCCGGTGGCACCACCTCGATCATCGACTTCGTCATCCCCAACCCGAAGCAATCGCTGCTCGAAGCCTTCACCAAGTGGCGCGGCTGGGCGGAGAAGTCCGCCGCCGACTACGGCTTCCACGTCGCCGTGACCTGGTGGAGCGAGCAGGTCAGCGAGGAGATGGGCGTGCTGGTGCGTGAGCACGGCATCAACAGCTTCAAGCACTTCATGGCCTACAAGAACGCCATCATGGCTGCCGACGACACCCTGGTGGCCAGCTTCGAGCGCTGCCTGGAGCTGGGCGCCATGCCCACCGTGCATGCGGAGAACGGCGAGCTGGTCGACCACCTGCAGCGCAAGCTGCTGGGCATGGGCATCACCGGGCCCGAGGCGCATCCAATGTCGCGTCCGGCGCAGGTCGAGGGCGAGGCCGCGAGCCGCGCCATCAGCATCGCCGGCACCCTCGGCGTGCCGTTGTACCTGGTGCATGTCTCCACCGAGGATGCGGTGGAGCAGATACGCCTGGCCCGGCGCAATGGCCAGCCGGTGTACGGCGAAGTGCTGCCCGGCCACCTGCTGCTCGACGATGGCGTTTACCAGAGCGCCGACTGGCAGTTCGCCGCCGGTCATGTGATGAGCCCGCCGTTCCGCCCGGCCCACCACCAGCGTGCGCTGTGGCAGGGCCTGCAAAGCGGCAACCTGCAGACCACCGCCACCGACCACTGCTGCTTCTGCGCCGAGCAGAAGGCCGCCGGGCGCAACGATTTCAGCAAGATCCCCAACGGCACCGCCGGCATCGAAGACCGCATGGCCGTGCTGTGGGACGCCGGGGTCAACAGCGGCAAGCTGTCGATGCACGAGTTCGTTGCCATCACCAGCACCAACACCGCCAAGCTGTTCAACCTGTATCCGCGCAAGGGCGCGGTGCGCGTCGGTGCCGATGCCGACCTGGTGCTGTGGGACCCGCAGGGCAGCCGCACCATCTCCGCCAGCACCCACCACCAGAACGTCGACTTCAACATCTTCGAGGGCCGTCAGGTGCTCGGCGTGCCGCGCCACACCATCAGCCAGGGCCGCCTGGTCTGGTGCGACGGCGACCTGCGTGCGGTACGCGGCGCCGGTCGCTACCTGCCGCGCCCGGCCTGGCCAAGCGCTTACCAGGCACTGCAGCGCCGCGCCGAACAGCAGCAAGCGCTGCCGGTCGCCCGCTAAACCAAACCTTCCACGGACTGCGCCGCAGAGCGCAGCCGTCGCTCATTTTCCAGCTGCCTTGCCCGCCGTGCCTGCCACGGCGCACCGACAACAACAGAAAAAGAGGCAAGCACCGTGATCGACCTCGACCATCTACCCCGGCCCTCGGCCACCCATGCCGAGCTGGCCGGCCAGTTCGGCGACCTCACGCCGCCGCTCAATGCACGCCAGGCGCAGCTTGAAAGCGAGCGCTGCCTGTACTGCTACGACGCGCCGTGCGTCACCGCCTGTCCCAGCGAGATCAACATTCCCTCGTTCATTCGCAACATCGCCCAGGACAACGTGCGCGGCGCCGCGCAGACCATTCTCGAAGCCAATATCCTCGGCGGCAGCTGCGCCCGTGTCTGCCCGACCGAAATCCTCTGCCAGCAGGCCTGTGTGCGTAACAACGCCCAGGAGTGCGCGCCAGTGCTGATCGGCCAGTTGCAGCGCTTCGCCCTCGATAACAGCGATTTCAGCGAGCACCCATTCTCGCGCGCCGAGTCCAGCGGCAGGCGCATCGCCGTGGTCGGCGCCGGCCCGGCCGGGCTGTCCTGCGCCCATCGCCTGGCCATGCTCGGCCACGACGTGGTGCTGTTCGAGGCCGAGGCCAAGGCGGGCGGCCTCAACCAGTTCGGCATCGCCCAGTACAAGCTGCCGGACGACTTCGCCCAGCGCGAGGTGGAGTTTCTCCTCGGCATCGGCGGCATCGAGCTGCGCACCGGCCAGCGCCTGGGCGACAACCTCGACCTCGGCGCGCTGTACCGCGAGTACGACGCGGTGTTCCTCGGCCTTGGCCTGGGTGCCAGCCGTCAGCTCGGCCTGACCGGCGAAGACGCCCCCGGTCTGGCCGCCGCCACCCAGTGGATCAAGGCGCTACGGCAGAGCGACGACTACGCGAGCCTGCCGCTGGCGCGCCAGTGCCTGGTGCTCGGCGCCGGCAACACCGCCATCGACATGGCGGTGCAGATGAAGCGTCTCGGCGCCGAGGAAGTGACTCTGGTCTACCGGCGTGGCTTCGCCGAAATGGGCGCCACCGGGCATGAGCAGGAGATCGCCAAGGCCAACGGCGTGCGCCTGCTGACCTGGGCGCGCCCGGAGCAGGTGCTGCTGGATGAGCAGGGCCGTGTGCGCGGCATGCGCTTCGCCCGTACCGAACTGGCCGACGGCCGCCTGCAAGACAGCGGCGAGCAGTTCGAGCTGCCGGCCAGCGGCATCTTCAAGGCCATTGGCCAGACCTTCGAACCGGCCGCGTTGAGCGACGCCACGGCCAGCGAGCTGCGCCGCGACGGCGAGCGCATCTGGGTCGACACCGCCTTCCGCACCAGCCTGCCGGGCGTGTACGCCGGTGGCGACTGCGTGCAGCCGGGCCAGGACCTCACCGTACAGGCCGTGCAGCATGGCAAGCTGGCCGCCCAGGCCATTCACCAGGACCTAATGACTCAAGTGGAGGCGGCGTGATGGTTGACCTGTCGATCGATTTCGCCGGCATCAAGGCGCCCAACCCCTTCTGGCTGGCCTCCGCGCCGCCCACCGACAAGGCCTACAACGTCGAGCGCGCCTTCGAGGCGGGCTGGGGCGGGGTGGTGTGGAAAACCCTCGGCGAGGACCCGGCTGCGGTCAACGTCTCCTCGCGCTACTCCGCGCATTACGGCAAGAACCGCGAGGTGCTGGGCTTCAACAACATCGAGCTGATCACCGACCGCAGCCTGGAGATCAACCTGCGCGAGATCGAGCAGGTGAAGAAGAACTGGCCCGACCGCGCGCTGATCGTCTCGCTGATGGTGCCCTGCGAAGAGGAGTCGTGGAAATTCATCCTGCCGCTGGTCGAAGCCACCGGCGCCGACGCCATCGAACTCAACTTCGGCTGCCCGCACGGCATGCCCGAGCGCGGCATGGGCGCGGCGGTGGGCCAGGTGCCGCAGTACGTGGAAATGGTCACCCGCTGGTGCAAGACCTACTGCCGCCTGCCGGTGATCGTCAAACTCACGCCCAACATCACCGACGTGCGCATGCCGGCCCGCGCCGCCCTGGCCGGTGGTGCCGATGCGGTGTCGCTGATCAACACCATCAACTCGATCACCTCCCTCGACCTCGACGCCATGGTCGCCCGGCCCATCGTCGGCGGGCGCAGCACCCACGGCGGCTACTGCGGCTCGGCGGTCAAACCCATCGCCCTGAACATGGTTGCCGAGATCGCCCGCGACCCGACCACCCACGGCCTGCCGATCTCCGGCATCGGCGGTATCGGCAGCTGGCGCGACGCCGCCGAGTTCATCGCCCTCGGTTGCGGCTCGGTGCAGGTGTGCACGGCGGCCATGCTGCATGGTTTCCGCATCGTCGAAGAGATGAAGGACGGCCTGTCGCGCTGGATGGACGAGAAGGGCTACGCGCGCATTGGCGACTTCTCTGGCAAGGCGGTGGCCAACACCACCGACTGGAAGTACCTGGACATGAACTACCAGGTCATCGCCAAGATCGACCAGGACGCCTGCATCGGCTGCGGCCGCTGCTTCATCGCCTGCGAGGACACCTCGCACCAGGCCATCGAAAGCCTGGCCAAGGCCGAAGGCGGGCGCCTGTATGAGGTCAAGGACGAGGAGTGCGTGGGCTGCAACCTGTGCCAGATCACCTGTCCGGTGGAGAGCTGTATCACCATGGTCGAGCAGCCCACCGATAAGCCCTACATGAACTGGACGCAGGATCCGCGCAATCCGTACCGCGAGGTGGTGTAACGCTGACTTGTAGGAGGGGCCTTGGCCGCGACCCAGGCCGCACAGAAGCATCGCGGCCAAGGCCCCTCCTACAAAACGCTATACCGAGACGTGGTTTGGCGACTGGTTCAGTGGGCTTGTTCGTAGCGATGCTGGATGCGCAGCAACTCGCCCGAGCTGCGCAGCGCTTCTAGGGCGTCGCCCCAGGCGGTGACGACGGCGTCGTCGCTGTCCTGGCTGAAGGCGATGTACAGCGATGAGCGATACAGCTCGATGGGCACCGGCAGCAGTGTTCCCGGAGCGATGTTCAGTTTGGCGCTGTAATAGGCCACGCCCGCATCGGTGTCACCCACCACGATTTCGGTGCGCCCGGCCAGCAGCATGCCGTACAGCTGCAGGCTTTCCGTGGCGCGTTTGTCCAGGTTGTTGAAGCCCATGGACTCCAGCATGTCGGGCACCAGACCGGCGTGGCGGGTGGTGATCTGTGGCGCGCGCAACAACTGCTGCAGGGTTTCCACCGGCTGTACGGCGCTGGCCAGCTGCCAGGGGCGGATGGACTCCTCGACAATCGGCCCGACCCACTTGTACAGCGCCTCGCGCTCGGGAGTACGGAACATAGAGAACATGATGGTATTCGGTCGGTTTTGCAGCACCAGGGTGGCGCGCATGCTCGGTC
>JAYQUJ010000042.1:9973-30431 GCA_038147895.1 Pseudomonas sp. | reverse complement strand
CCCCGACCCGCTCACGCTGGTCGGGGGTTTGTCTTTGCGCTGAGAAAATTAATAGAAAGCTAATGACGTAAAAAAGCCACCCTTGGGTGGCTTTTTCTATTACCGAAGATGGTTCAGTCGCCGCGGTACTCACAGCCGCTAGTGCAGGTTTCGTGAACTCGTACGCGGGACAGCTCAGGCAGTAATGGTTTGAGCTCCAGCCATATCCATTTGGCGAGATTCTCGCTGGTGGGGTTTTCCAATCCGGGAATTTCGTTCAGGTAGTTATGATCGAGCAGGTCGTAGATCGGTTTGAAGATGGCCTTGATCTCGGCAAAGTCACGAATCCAGCCGGTATGGGTGTCTACCTCACCTTCGATATAAATGGCAGCTCGGAATGAGTGGCCGTGCAGTCGACCGCATTTGTGTCCGGCAGGGACATTGGGCAGGAAGTGGGCGGACTCGAAGGTAAATTCTTTGAACAGTTCCAAGGTAAATGCGCTCTGTTGGATAGATACGAAGCGGATCAGATATGCGTTCGCTGCAGTTTACCAGTCGCAACCTCAGATCGCCTGTCGCATAGGGCCGCCCGCTGACTGAAGGTAGTAGGTCAGAGGGGGTGTAGACGCTCGCTCAGGTGACCACTTTCGGTCAGTTGAAGGAATTCATCGCCCAGCCTTTGGCTTTCGGCCATTGCCTTGCGCCAGTAACGTTCGCGGCCGGCATCGTCGCCCAGGTAGCGTTTGAAATCGCTACGATCCGGTAGCTTGCCGTGAGGCAGTTTCGCCAGGTATTCACGCGATGGTGCCAACAGCAGGACGTCCTGCAGTCGTTCGCTGTCACCGCGTCGCCAGGGAAGGCCTTTATCGAACCAGCCGGGAATGACCTTGTCGGTGAAGTGCGGATAGAGCACCACACCATCGCTTTCGTAGGGGAGGTCGAGGTGGTAGTCGAGCAAGCCGCCATCACGATAAGCGCCTGGTTCGAGGCCCGGAATGTCGCGGATTGCTTCCATCACCATGGGAATGGAGCCCGAGGCTAGCAGGGCGTGGCGCAGATTGCTCTCGGCCAAGGCATGAAAGTGTGAGCGGAAGTCATTCAGGGTGGCCAGTGGCGGTACTTGGCGGGCGTCATGCAGGATCACCCGGTCGAAGTGCCGGCCCAAACGTTGCCGGCCGAGCAGGTTGTTGCTAATTACCGAGGACAACCCAAGGCTGAGCTTGCCGCGATGATCGTGCTGCAGCAGGCCATGGCTGCGCACGATCACTACGTTAAGGCGGTAGAGCGGGTTGTTGAGTACGGCAGCATCTTGCCCTTCGAACAAGTCATCCAGCAGCTGCACACAGCTACGCGATACCTCCGCCATGCTTACGCCCTTGGCGAAGCGCTGGCTGGTATAAAGCTCCCCGAGGCGTCGAATGCCGGCGCAGGCATCAGGCAGGCAGGCACTGGCGAAACGCCAGGAGCCGATCGAGGCGCCGATCAGAGTGCGTTCACGCGGTGCCCGTGGCAGCCAGTCGCCGAACAGCGCCAGATCTAGGCCCTGGATGCCGAGCCCCTTAGGGCCGCCTGCTGCGCCGGGTAGAATGCCGACGTCGGCAGGCTGCAGGCCTCGCTCGCGAATGCGGGTGATGGCGCGCTTACCGGCGCGCAGACTGAGGGCAGGGGACTTGATATGAATCGCGGTCATGCTCGGCTCCATGGGGCAGGCCTGCGATTATAGAGGCCCAATACCTGAGGCCAAGCCGCTTCAGGCGGTGAATGTCCGGTAATCGTCGGCCAGACAGGTTCAGTTTGGTTTAAGCCGACAGGAATATCTTGGGCTGCGTAGGCAACGGATACCCAAGGAGAACCCCATGAACAAGTTGACCCGCCTTTTTATCGTGTCCACCCTGGCCGCTACTGCTGGTATTGCTCAGGCCCGAGATCTGGGACCGGATGAGGCACTTAAGTTGCGCGATGCCGGTACTATCCAGAACTTCGAGAAGCTCAACGAGACCGCGCTTGCCAAGTACCCAGGCGGTAAGATCGAAGACACCGAGCTGGAGCAAGAGCATGGCCGCTACGTCTATCAGGTCGAGGTGCGCGATGCCCAGGGTGTGAAATGGGATGTAGAGCTGGATGCCAGCACTGGTCAGATCCTGCAACAACACCGGGATGACTGATGACGTCTGTACTTCGCTATAGCAGCGCCGTGCTTCTGGTTTCTGCGGTGCTTGCTCTCAATGTGCAAGCCCGCGACCTGGATCAGGACGAGGCGCTACGCTTGCGCCAGGAGGGCGTCATCCGCCCACTGGAAGAGCTCATGGCTCCAGCCCTGGGGCGCTATCCCAGGGCAGAGTTGCTGGAGGCTGAGCTGGAAGAGGAAGATGATGTGCTGGTCTATGAGATCGAGCTGTTGACCGCCGACGGTAGTGTCCGCGAACTGGAGCTGGATGCCCGCGATGGCCGCATCCTCAAGGATGAACTGGAGGACTGATGCGTCTTTTGCTGGTTGAGGATCATGTACCTCTGGCCGATGAGCTTATGGCAACCCTGAAAGAGCAGGGCTATGCAGTGGACTGGCTGGCCGACGGCCGTGATGCGGCTTATCAGGGGGCTACCGAGCCCTATGACCTGATCATTCTTGATCTTGGCCTGCCGGGTAAGCCTGGGCTTGATGTGCTGCGCGAATGGCGTGGTGGAGGGCTGGCAACGCCGGTGCTGATCCTGACCGCGCGTGGCTCCTGGGCCGAGCGCATCGATGGTCTCAAGGCCGGTGCCGACGACTACCTGACCAAGCCTTTTCACCCGGAGGAGCTGGCGTTGCGCATTCAGGCGTTGCTGCGCCGTGCTCATGGCCTGGCCAACCAGCCGCAGCTGGAGGCCGCCGGCCTGCAGTTGGACGAAAGCCGCCAGTGTGTGAGCCGCGGCGGAGAGCCGATTGAGCTGACCTCTGCCGAATTTCGCCTGCTGCGCTACTTCATGCTGCATCCTGGACAGATCCTGTCCAAGAGCCAGTTGGCTGACCATCTCTACGACGGCGAGAGCGAGCGTGACTCGAATGTGCTTGAGGTGCACGTCAACCGTCTTCGCGGCAAGCTCGGCCGCGAGGTGATCGAGACGCGCCGTGGCCAGGGTTATCGCTATGCCGGAGTTGGCGCTTGAGGTCGATCCAGCGCCGTCTCAGCCTGGGACTTGCCGGTGCACTGGTGGCGGTGGGCCTGATACTGGCGCAGAGCAGCTTGTGGCTGTTCGATCTCAGTCTGCGCAGCTATTTGCAAGAAGACCTTAAAGACGAAACGCAGACTCTGCTGGCGGCTCTGGTGCGCGGGCAGAATGGCATACAGCTGGATGAGCGCCGCCTGGACCCGACCTTTCAACGGCCGTTTTCCGGGCACTATTTCCGTATCGATTTCGCCGAAAAAACCTGGCGCTCCCGCTCGCTGTGGGACCGCGACCTGCAGTTGCCCGCCGTACAAGGCCTGCAGGAAGGGCTGGGCGACGGGCCGCGCGGGCAGTTGTTGTTGGTCTACCGGGCCGACTACAAGCGCTTTGGCCAGTCGTTTTCCATCCTCGTGGCACAGGACTACACGCCGATCTTGCAAAGCTTTCGTCGCCTGCAGTGGATCGGCTTCGGTCTGGGTGGCGCCGCGCTACTGCTGATCCTCTTGGCCCAGCGTTACACCGTGCGTGCGGCTCTGCGCCCGCTGGAGCGCGTGCGTGAGCAAATCGCCCAGTTGCAGCAGGGGCGACGCAGTGAGCTGGACAGTGCGGTGCCAGAGGAACTTGAACCGCTGGTAAGCCAGGTCAACCGTTTGCTGACGCACACCGAAGACACTCTCAAACGCTCGCGCAATGCCCTCGGCAATCTCGGGCATGCGTTGAAGACGCCGCTGGCTGTACTGGTCAGCCTCAGTGAGCGGGAGGAGCTGCGCGGGCAGCCCGAGTTGCAAGCCACGTTGCGAGAGCAACTGGCGCAGATCCAGCAGCGCCTGCAGCGAGAGCTGGGTCGGGCACGCCTGGCGGGTGAGGTGCTGCCTGGTGCGCATTTCGATTGTGCCCAGGAGCTGCCCGGGCTCTTCAGTACCCTGGGCATGATCCATAGTCATGGCCTCAAGCTCGACTGGCATGCCGAACCGGGACTTTGCCTGCCCTGGGATCGCGAGGATGTGCTGGAGATGCTCGGCAACCTACTGGATAACGCCTGCAAGTGGGCGGATGCCGAGGTGCGCCTGAGCCTGGCGCAGGAAGGTGAGGGCTATGCGTTGTGGGTGGACGATGATGGCCCCGGTATCGCCGCTGAGCGTCGCGAGGCGGTGCTGGGCCGCGGTACGCGCCTGGATGAACAGGTGGCCGGGCATGGCCTTGGCCTGGGCATAGTGCGTGACATCGTCGAGGCCTGGGGCGGCAGCCTGGCACTGGAAGACAGCCCGCTGGGCGGGCTGCGGGTGGAGATCAGGCTGCCGGCGCCACGCTGATTACATGCCGTTGGTGAAGGCCGGGTTGTTCAGGTCGATCGCCGCACGTACGGGTTTCAGTGCTTCGGCGTACTTGCAGAGGATATCCAGGGCATAGTCGGCGCGGTTGCGGATGCGCAGGTCGTCTTCGCCGTTGGCCTCGCCTGGATTCATCACCGCTTCGACCTGGCGCACGATCAGATGCTCCGGCAGATAGGCGATGCGGCAGTTCTTGTAACCCGAGGCGCGCAGCTCGCTGATCGGGTAAGCGCCACCGATGCCGGAGGACACGCCTACCAGCAGGGCCGGCTTGTGCGCCAGCTCGGTCTTGCTGGCATAGAGGAAGAAGTTCTTCACCGCCGGGCAGGCCATACCATTCCATTCCGGAGCAATCACCACCAGGGCATCGGCGGCTGCCAGTTGCTGCTGGTACTCGGCCCAGGGCCCCTTGTCGTCTGCCGGCCAGAGTGGCAGGCCGCGTTCGCCCAGGTCGATCAGGTGACTTTGCTCAAGGTTGGTCAGGCCCAGTTCGATCAGGCGCTGGCGCAGGTAGCGGGCGACTTTGGCGGACTGGCTGCCGTTGCGGCTGGAGCCAGCGATCAGGGCGATATTGAGCATGTGCAGGACCTCGTGAGAATGACTGCGCGCAGGCTAGCGGCCGCTCTGGGACGAGGCAAGTGGCGGGGCGCCAGGGATGCGGACGGATGGCGCCAGCGCCGGAGCAGGGCGCTGGCGTAAACAGGTCAGACGCGGAACTGATCCATCAGCCCCTGCTGATGATTGGCCAGGCTGTTGAGGCTCTGGCTGACCCGCGCCGACTCATCGGCCTGGCCGGCCAGCGCTTCGGTGACATCGCGGATGCTGGCCACGTTGCGGTTGACCTCTTCGGCCACGGCGCTTTGCTCTTCGGCTGCGGAGGCAATCTGCAGGTTCATGTCGTTGATCACCGTCACCGCATCGCCGATGCGGCGCAGTGCGGTCACGGCCTGTTCGACCATCTCGACGCTGCCCTGAGCCTGCTTGTGGCTGCTGTGCATGGAGCCGACCACATCGCGGGTGCCGCTTTGCAGATTCTCGATCACCTGGCGGATTTCCTCCACCGAATCCTGGGTGCGCTTGGCCAGGTTGCGTACCTCGTCGGCGACCACGGCGAAGCCACGGCCCGCTTCGCCGGCGCGGGCTGCCTCGATGGCGGCGTTGAGGGCCAGCAAGTTGGTTTGTTCGGCGATGGCGCGGATCACTTCCAGCACCGAGCCGATCTGCTCGCTGCTGCTGGCCAGCGCTTCGACTTCGCCCATGGCCGCATTCAGCTCGGTGGACAGTTGCTCGATAGAGAGCGTGGTGCGGTCGATTACGGTCAGGCCTTCACGGGCTGCCGCATCGGCCCCGCGAGCGGCGTCGGCGGCCTGGGCGGCGTTGTTGGCCACGTCGTGGGCAGTGGCGCTCATTTCCTGGGAGGCGGTAGCCACCTGGTCGATTTCGCGGAACTGCTGCTGCATACCCGCGCTGGTCTGGCTGGCGATGGCGGCGGACTGGTCGGCGGTACTGCGGGCGTCCTGCACCGAGCGCTTAACGTCGGCTATGGTTGGCTGCAGCTTGTCGAGGAAGCGGTTGAACCAGCTGGCCAGTTCGCCCAGTTCGTCCTGCTTGGCGTACTCCAGGCGGCGTGTCAGGTCACCTTCGCCGCTGGCGATGTTCTTCAGCATGGCGGCTACGCCGAGCACCGGGCGGGTCACGCCAAGGGCGGTCAACCACATCAGGCCCAGCCCCAGCAGGATGGCCACCGCCCCGACACTCAATGCGACTGCGGTGGAGGCGGTACGCTGTTTGTCCAGTTGCTGCTCCAGGCGCAGTGCCGGGCCGAGCAGGGTCTGGCGTGGAACCTCCAGCAGTACGCCCCAGCTGGTGGCTTCGGGAATGGGGAGCAGCGGCTCGAAAACCTGCAGCAGTTGCTCATGCTCCAGTGCTTGCGCCTGGCCCTGACCCAGCAATGTGCGGATGGCGGCATCCTGGCTGGCGAAGGCATTGGTCAGGGGCTTGCCCAGCATGCCGGCATCGCGGCTGTGGCCCGCCAGCAGGCCGGCGGGGCTGATGATGCTGACCTGGGCCTGGCCGCCGTACAGTTCGCTGCTGGCCTGGTCGCTGATCTGCTGCAGGTTGGCCAGGCTGATATCCACGCCCATCACACCGATCACCTGGCCGTTCTGCTCAAGCGGGAAGGCGATGCTGGTCATCAGCACCTGTTTGCCGTCGACTTCATCGAAGTAGGGGTCGAGCACGCAGGCCTTGCGGGTATCACGCGGGCAGGTGTACCAGGCGTTGTAGGGTGTACCGCTGGCGCCCGTGGTGGTGTCGGACAGGTTTTCCTCGGTCATGGCTTCGGACTCCAGTGCGCCTGGAGTGCTTTGCGACCAGTAGAGCGCGAAACGGCCTTTTTCATTGCTGCCCAGTTCGGCCTGGCTGGCGAACAGTTCATCCTTGCCGTCGAGAGCGTTGGGCTCGAATACCAGGTACAGGCCGAGCAGCTCCGGGTTGCCTTCGAGGGCGGTGCGCACCTGGCGGGTCATGTCTTCGCGCAGGTCGAAGGCATCGAGAAAACGCTTCTCGGCCTGATCCTTGAGAAACAGCACCTGGCGCGAGAAACCCTTGCCGTACAGGTAGGCGCTCATGAAGTAGCGCTGGATACGCAGGCTCTGCAGCTCGCCGCGGGCGGCCATGCGCAGCCGCGCAGACTCTTCGAGCATGCTGGAGCTGGAGGACTTCACCAGTTCGGCGCTGCTGCGTGACTGATAGAGCGAAGTGCCGACCAACAGGGTCACGATGGCCAGTAGACAGAGACCGGCGAGCAGGGTGATTTTCCACTGTATGGACAGGCGCGACAGCATGGCGGGATCCTTCTAGATTCAGACTACTAGGGCATACATCGGCTGTGGCGTCAGAAGCTTGACCCGCAGACACGATTTAATGCCCCGCTTGAGCCTTTAGGTTAAAGCACTTGAATTTTCAGGCAATCCCGCAGCGCATCTGGCTTTGACAGAAGCTGATCGAACGGGCAGAGTTCGCGGCTTTTTCTGCCTTGGGCAGGCGTAATCCGCAGGAGTGAGAGATGAATGCAGTCATAGTCGCGGTCAGCCTCATGCTGGCCCTCAGCCTGATGCGTGTACACGTGGTCGTGGCACTGATCCTGGGGGCGCTGGTCGGCGGGTTGGTCGGTGGCTTGGGGCTGGAGGGCTCGCTGCACGCCTTCAACTCGGGATTGGGCGGCGGAGCTACGGTGGCACTGTCCTATGCCTTGCTGGGCGCCTTTGCCGTGGCCATCGCCAAGTCCGGGCTGGCTCACGCGCTGGCGGATCGGGCGTTGGCTCTGGTGGGTCGTCAGGGTAGCGAGAACGCGGGGCTGAAGTGGCTGTTGCTCGGCTTGCTGCTGGCCGTGGCCGTTGCTTCGCAGAACGTGCTGCCGATCCATATCGCCTTTATCCCGCTGCTGGTTCCTCCGCTGCTCTACGTGCTGACCCGCCTGCGCATCGATCGCCGCCTGATCGCCTGCGTACTGACCTTCGGCCTGGTGACGCCCTACATGTTCCTGCCAGTAGGCTTTGGCAGCATCTTCCTCAACGAGATACTGCTGGCCAACGTAGCCAAGAACGGCGTTGCGGTGGAGGGGCTCAGCGCGCTGCATGCCATGGCCATTCCCGCCCTCGGCATGCTCACCGGCCTGCTGGTGGCCGTGCTGTTCAGCTATCGCGGCAAGCGTGACTACGACCTGCAGCGCATCGCTCAGGTGGAGCGCGCGGGAACGCGCTACAGCCGCGCGACCCTGATGGTGGCCGGGGCGGCGGTGGCCCTGGCGTTCGTCGTACAGCTCTGGCTGGACTCGATGATAGTGGGCGCCCTGGCCGGTTTTCTGGTGTTCTCGCTGTCGGGCGTGGTGCGTTGGCGCGAGGCGGATGACCTGTTCACCGAGGGCATGAAGATGATGGCCACTATCGGCTTCATCATGATTGCCGCCGCCGGATTTGCCGAAGTGCTCAAGGCAACCGGTCAGGTCCAGGGCCTGGTCGATGCCGCTGCCGGCTGGATCGGCAACAGCAAGGCGCTGGGCGCGCTGTTGATGCTGCTGGTGGGCTTGCTGGTGACCATGGGCATCGGCTCTTCGTTCTCCACCGTGCCGATCATCGCCGCCATCTTCGTGCCACTGGGCGTGCAACTGGGCTTCAGCCCGCTGGCCATCGTCAGCATCGTCGGCACGGCCGGCGCTCTGGGCGATGCCGGTTCGCCGGCTTCGGACTCGACGCTGGGACCGACCTCCGGTCTCAATGTCGACGGCCAGCACAACCACATCTGGGACACCGTGGTGCCGACCTTTCTGCACTACAACCTGCCACTGCTGGCGTTCGGCTGGCTGGCGGCGATGACCCTGTAACACGACTAACAAGTCGCTCATGTAGATGACGGGGGTGCCGATATAGCGGCACCCCCGTCGTGCTTTACGCAGACCTGCTCATAAGGAAGGGAACATGCGTCTTACCCTGAAAACCAAAGTCCTACTGCTGGCCTTGCTGCCGGTGATTCTCTTTGCCCTGATACTCAGCGGCGCGGCAGCGAAAATTCTGACCGACCTGGCCGCAGATGAGGTGCGCGAAACCCGTGAGCGCCTGATCGAGGAAAACCGCCAGCAGCTGCAGAGCTACATGCAGATCGCCATGGGTTCGGTGCAGAGTCTGTATGACAGCGCCAGCCAGGGCGACAAGGCCAGCCGCGAGCAGGCCATCGCCATCCTCTCCAAGATCAAGTACGGCAAGGACGGCTACTTCTTCGGCTACGACTCGCAGGTAGTGCGCCTGTTCCGTGGCGACAGTCCGGCCGATGTCGGCAAGAGCTTCGCCGGCCGTCAGGACCCCAATGGCGTGCGGGTCAACGACGAGCTGGTACGTGTAGCCAAAGACGGCAGCAACTATGTGCAGTACAGCTCGCCGCTGCCGAGCAATGACAAGATTCTGGTGCCCAAGCTGGCCTACAGCTACTACCTGCCCAAGTGGGATCTGGCCCTGGGTACCGCAGTGAACCTGGATGGTGTCGAACTGCAGGTGGCCGAGGTCGAGGCTGGTATCGAGGAGCGGGTTAATACCATCCTCACCAGCATTCTGGTGATTGCGCTGATCATGCTGGTGGTGTTCGGCATTCTCGGTCTGGCGCTGAGCAATGCCTTCCTGCGCCCGCTGCAACTGATCAAGGCCAACCTCGACGATATCGCGGCCGGCGAGGGCGATCTGACCCGCCGTCTGCCGGTGGCCAGCGACGATGAGCTGGGGCAACTGGCCGGCTCGTTCAACCGCTTCGTCGAGAAGGTACACGGCCTGGTACGGCAGATTGCCGAGATGACCGGACAGCTGACCAACCTGGTGGGTGAGGTGGCGGCGCAAGCGCAGCGCTCCGAGCAGGCCATGGAGCGCCAGCGCCATGAGACCGATCAGGTGGCGACGGCAATCAACGAAATGTCCGCCGCTGCCCACGAGGTGGCCCGCAGCGCCCAGGGCGCTGCCGAGGCGGCGCAGCAGACCGACAACGAAGGTCAGGCCGCGAAGAAGGTGGTCGATGGCAGCATCCAGCGTATCCACTCGTTGGTGGGTGAAATCCGTGACAGCGGCCAGTCGCTGGACAGCCTGCAGCAGGACGTACAGTCCATCGTCAGCGTGCTCGACGTGATCCGCTCCATTGCTGAACAGACCAACTTGCTTGCCCTCAACGCCGCCATCGAAGCTGCCCGTGCCGGTGAGGCCGGGCGTGGTTTCGCCGTGGTGGCCGATGAGGTTCGTGCCCTGGCCAGTCGCACCCAGCAGAGCACCCAGGAAATCCAGGGCATGATCGACCGCCTGCAGCAAGGCACCCAGGCTTCGGTCAGTGCCATGCGCCGCTCCAGCGACGCCGGTGAGACCACCAGCGAGCAGGCCAACCAGGCCGGCGCCTCGCTGGATGCCATCGCGCAGCTGATCGGCACCATCAATGCGATGAACGCGCAGATCGCCAGCGCCGCCGAGGAGCAGACCGCAGTGGCCGAGGAGATCAACCGCAGCGTGCACCAGATCGCCGTGGCCGTCGAAAGCGTGGCCGAGGAAACCCGCCATGGCGCCGAAACGTCGCGCAGCCTGGCGAGCCTGGGTGAGCGCCTGGGCGCTCTGGTTCGACAGTTCCGCATCTGATGCACCGGCCTTTTTGCGCGCTGTAAGCAGGGCGCAAAAAGGCTGCACTTTGCTGGCGGACCGAGGGACTAAGCAGGAACAGTCCCAAGGTGCTAGCCATGTATTCCTCGCGTATCGAACAGAAAGCCTTCCTCGTCCTGCTGGCCGCAGTGACCCTGGTTTTCGCCGTCATCCTTCTGCCTTTCTGGGGCGCGCTGTTCTGGGCCGTGGTGCTGTCGGTGCTGTTCACCCCCTTGCAGCGCCGTTTGGCGCTGCGCTTCGGCGGGCGCGGCAACTTCTCGGCACTGCTTACCCTGCTGGTCTGTCTGGTGGTGGCAATCCTGCCGATGATTCTCACCAGCCTGGCTCTGGTGAACGAGGGCTCGACCATCTACCAGCGTATCGAGAAGGGCGAGCTGGACATCGGTGCTTATGTCGAGCGTGTTCAGGCACTACTGCCGCAGGCGCTTCAGGAGCAGCTGGTACGCTTCGGCCTGGGCGACTTCGAGGCGTTGCGCGACCGCCTCGCCAAGGGCGCCTTGCAAGGTAGTGAGTTCCTCGCCACCACGGCTTTCGACATTGGCCAGAACACCTTCCAGCTTCTGGTCGGTTTCTTCGTCATGCTCTACCTGTTGTTCTTCCTTCTGCGCGATGGCCCGGAGCTGGCGCGCATGGTACGAACCGCCGTGCCGCTGGAGGAGTCGCTGAAGCGTCGCCTGCAAATCAAGGTCACTCGTGTGGTGCGGGCGACGGTCAAGGGCAATCTGGTCGTGGCCGCAGTGCAGGGGCTGCTCGGTGGCCTGATCTTCTGGCTGCTGGGCGTCAGCAGTCCATTGCTGTGGGGGGTACTGATGGCGCTGTTGTCGCTGCTGCCGGCGGTTGGCAGCGGCCTGGTCTGGGGGCCGGTGGCCATATACATGCTGGCGCGTGGAGAGATGGTGCAGGGCATCGTGCTGGCGGCTTTCGGCGTACTGGTGATCGGGCTGGTCGATAACCTGCTGCGGCCGATGCTGGTGGGCAAGGACACGCGTATGCCGGATTACCTGGTGCTGATTTCCACCCTCGGCGGATTGACGCTGTTCGGGCTCAACGGTTTCGTTATCGGCCCACTGATCGCCGCCCTGTTCGTCGCCAGCTGGGATCTGTATCGCAGTGGCCGTCAGCAGGTACGCCTGCCCTAGCGCGATGTATCAGGGGCTTTACCCAGTCTTTACCCATGCCTGACGGCGGTGATGAACCGTGCGGGAATAATGCCTGCTCATCACCGACCGAGAGTCAGACGCATGAGCCGTTCCCGCCAACTTGTCCTTGCCCTGTGCATCGCTGTCCTGCCGGGCTGCGCCAGCAAGCCGCCGCAACCCGTCGATAGGCGTCAGGCCGTTGAAGCGGCGCGCGCCAGTGGCTACCTGTCGGCCCGGTCCGAGGTGCAAGGCTGGCAGGCAACCTGGGAGGTAGGCGGCCAGCAGGTCGATGTGGCCTGGCTGGCTCCGAAGACCGCCAGGCAAGCTCCGCTGCTCGTCTATCTTCCGGGAATGGGCGAGGATGCTCGCGCCGGGGAGCTGTGGCGGCACGCCTGGGCCGAAGCCGGTTATGCCGTGCTCAGCCTGCAACCGCGGCAGTTTGGCCGCGCACTGTATTCCAGCCCACAGGCGCAGGCCGGCTCCTTCCGCAATCTGGCACGCGATATCTACGCTACCGAAGCGCTGCAGACGCGATTGCTGGCGGTCGAAGCGGTTCTGGCCGAGGCTCGCCGGCGTGCACTGGCCGGTGATGTAGCGTTGGCTGGGGTCGACTGGCAGCAGTGGGCTGTGGCCGGTTTCGATCTGGGCGCACAGACTGCGGCGGCCCTGGCGGGAGAGCGAGAAACACAGCGACTGTCCAGCCTGCGCCCTTCGGCGGTTGTCCTGCTC
Source organism: Pseudomonas sp. (assembly GCA_038147895.1). Classification (GTDB taxonomy): domain Bacteria; phylum Pseudomonadota; class Gammaproteobacteria; order Pseudomonadales; family Pseudomonadaceae; genus Aquipseudomonas. Next base: position 17,924 of record JAYQUJ010000042.1, on the reverse strand, counting down.
AGTCCTTATGTAGCCGATGGCACAGAGGTAAAGCGATTTGCCAGTCTGGATACCCCCGTGCTGGCCGTCAGCGGTCCCCATGACGAGGATCCGCTGGGCTGGGTTTCCAGCGCAGGACAGCGGGAGAGCCTGTGGCGGGGCCTGCAGGTACAGGGTAGTTATCGTCTGCTAACCCTGAGTGCGGAGCATGCCGAGTTGTCGGGCAATCTGCCGGAGCCAATGGGGGCACGGGGCCGGGGCGAGGGCAGGCCTTCAGACGGCCCGCCCGGAGGCCCGTCGGATATGCCGCTGGGCTTCGACGCAGGAGGTGGTCGAGGCGCACCACCAGGCGGGCAAGGCCCGGGGGGCCGCTCTGGGCCCGGCCAGCGCATGGGGCGTGGTGGCGGTATGGAGGCTAGTTTCGACCCGCGCCAGGTGGCTAACGTACAGGCCGTCAGCCTGGCTTTTCTGGACTGGCGGGTGCGTAAGCTATCCGCGGCGGAGCACTGGTTGAAAGCTTCGGCGAGCGAGTGGATGGCAGGTAGTGCCTTGCTGGAGGAAAAGCCTTGAACATCCACTCATCGGGCCTGGGGTCAGTCGGCGTGATTACGGTCGCTCAATAAGCGCTGTTCAGCCAGGGCCACTGCTTCGGCAGTGGGGATCTGAATGATCAGTGGGTGGTCGGTGACTCTGATCTCGACCGACGACACATTTCTCAGTGACTGAATGGCACTGGTGCCTTGTAGCGGGTCATAAACCACGACCAGTGGCTGGCGGGCGCCGAGGTCAATCGTGACCGTGTTTTCCGGGCCGGGGAAGGTATCCGGTTCAGCCCAGACCAGAATGTTGGTTTCCTTGTCGCTTTTTTGCAGAACCAGGCTCTTGCCCGTTTCGGGCAGGCCGCTGATGGAGTAGCTGATGATGGTGGTGGGCGTGAATGATCTGGGCATGCTCCCGTCATCCGCCAGAATCGCGTTCATGCTGTGGATTGCCGTGGCCGAAGGTGTCGGTTCGTTCGCCGCTTTGCTGAAGAGCCCCCAGCCGTCATTTTCATCCATCAACTGGTACACATAGGTACGGTAGATGCCGTTCGCAGCGCTGCCTGCATAGATATTCAGCAACCAGGATGCACTCTGCGCCTGTGAAGTTTTCGGTATCTGGTAACCGGTTTCGGTGTACACCGCCGGGCCCTCTCCTGCGGGGGTGTTTCCCAGGGCCTTGGTGCGCGCAATCCATCTTGCGGGTGGCATGCCGTGCTTGGGGTAGGGGTGCTGGTTGTTGTAGTCGGAATAGCCCGGGGAGGTGGTCGGGTCTGGTCCCTTCGGGATACTGCCCGCATCGTAGCCGGTGAAGTAATACACCTTGGCTTTTTTGAGCGTTGCCGATGCCCGGGTCTGTGCGAATAGCGACTTCTGGAACAACAGCGCCGCATCAAGGCCTTTTTGCCCTGTGGGGCCCCATGTCAGCGGGAAATTGTTGATCTCGTTGGGCCCCTCCACGGCAAACACTGACCCCGGAACAGCCTTTTCCAGGGCGCTGATGTTGCTCAGGAAGGTGGCAATGCTGGCGGGGGAGCGGGTGCTGCCTACGGCACTGATGAATGTCCACTTCATCCCGGCCTCGGCCAGGTGGGTGTAGTACCCATAGGCGGAACCATTCCAGAAGGGATTGAAGCTGTCGCGCACATTGTTGATGCCCAGGTAGGCCAGATTCGCCGTCACCATGTCCATCTTCTTGTAGTTGGACGTGCCTTGGCTGATGTGCAGATTGACGCCCTGGGAATCAATGAAGTCCGCTGCACGCATCGGAGGCGCGGCCTGTACGGAGCTGATACAGATCAAGGCGCTGCTCAACAGAAGCCCCAGAGCAGTGGCGTGGATCGGCTTTTTCACGATCTACCTCCAGCGGATTGCTGACACGAGTAACGTTAATCTACTCGGCCATCGATAAGCGGAAATGTTCCGTTAATGGCTTCCAATCGGCTGAACGGTGCGTTTTTGAGCCTCTTTGTTCTTAGCGAAATAGTGAAGTTGCATTAGGCCGCTTAACAAAACACTCATGGCGTGGGCGCAAGGCAAAATGCAAAAACCCGGCTTTAGCCGGGTTTTTGTCAGGGCGATGCGCTTAGTGAGCGACTGCCACCAGCCCTGCATGTTGCACAAGCTCCAGCAGTGGCTGCGGGTACACGCCGAGAATGAAGGCGAGTACGGCAACGGCCAGCAGCATGATGCCGCCGGCGCGCTGGCCCCAGTTGAACGGCGCATCGTGGCGGGTCAGGCCTGGTTCGACCATGAACAGGGTGACCATGACGCGCAGGTAGTAGAACACGCCGATGGCGCTACCCAGAACCAGCGCAGCGAGCAGCCACCACTGTTGCGCCTGTACGCCGGCGGCGACCACGTAGAACTTGCCGATGAAACCGGCAGTCAGCGGAATACCGGCCAGCGACAGCATCATCACGGTCAGCACGGCGGTCAGGTACGGACGACGCCAGAACAGCCCGCGGTATTCGAACAGGGCATCGGCGTCGCGGCCGCTGTAGGGCGTGGACATCAGGGTGATCACGCCGAACGCGCCCAGGCTGGTCAGCACGTAGGTGGCCAGGTATACGCCGATGGCTTCCACGGCCAGGCCCTTGCTGGCGATCAGGGCGATCAGCAGGTAGCCGAAGTGGGCGATCGATGAGTAGCCGAGCAGGCGCTTGAGGTTGTTCTGCAGTAGGGCCAGCAGGTTACCGAACAGGATCGAGGCGATGGCGATCACGCTCAGCAAGTCTTCCAGCCAGCCACCGGTCGTCACCGGGGCGATCTGGTACAGGCGCAGCAGCACGGCGAACACGGCGATCTTGCTGGCGGTGGCCAGGAAGGCGGCGACCGGTGCCGGGGCGCCTTCGTAGACGTCCGGGGTCCACAGGTGGAAGGGCACCAGCGAGAGCTTGAAGGCCAGGCCGATCAGCATCATGCCGACGCCGATCTGGGCGATCAGGCTGGGCAGGCCACCTTCGGCCAGCTTGGCGCCGATGCCGGCGAAGCTCAGGCTGCCGGACTCGGCGTAGAGCAGGGCCATGCCGAACAGCAGGAAGGCCGAACCGGCGGCGGACAGCACCATGTACTTGATGCCGGCTTCCAGCGAGCGCTTGTTGAAGAAGGCGTAGGCGATCATGCCGTAGGTCGGCACCGACAGCAGTTCCAGGCCGATAAACAGCCCGGCCAGGTGCTGCGCGCTGACCAGTACCAGACCGCCAGCGGCGGACAGCAGCATCAGCAGGTACAGCTCTTCGCGGTTGCCCGGATAACCCTGGCGCCCGGACTCGCCGCCCAGGTAGGCGTGGATCAGGGTGGTGCAGGCCAGCGTCGCAGCCAGCACCAGCGCCATGTAGTAGCAGGCGAACTTGTCTACCAGCAGCAGCGGGGTGACCTGAATCGGCGTCACGCCGAGGGCCGGGATCACCGACAGCAGCGCCAAGTTGAGGCCCAGCACCGAGAGGATGAAGGCCATGGCGTGGTTGCGCTTCCAGGCGATGGCCAGCATCACCACGATGATGGTGGCGCTGGTGACCAGCAGCGGCAGCAGCGCGATGAAGTGTTGAGTCGTCAGTTCCATAGCGCGTGATTACCGGACCGAAGCGAGTTGAGTGAGGGCACCGCTGAACCACTGCTGCACACCGTGCATGCTGGCAGCGGAGGTGTCGAGCACCGGTTGCGGGTAGACGCCGAGCAGGATCAGCAGCGCGGCCAGGCCGAGCACCATGTACAGCTCGCGGGCTTTCATCGGCTGCAGCGGCTCGGTGGATTTGGCCGGGCCGAAGTAGGCGCGGTGGATCATCGCCAACGAGTACACCGAACCCAGTACCAGGCCGCAGGCGGCCAGTACCACGATCCACGGCGCAACCGGGAAGCTGCCGATCAGGATCAGGAACTCGCCGATGAAGTTGCCGGTGCCCGGCAGGCCAAGCGCGGCGGCGGCGAAGAACAGGCTGATGCCCGGCAGCCACGGCAGGCGCGCCCAGATGCCGCCCATCTCACGCATGTCGCGAGTGTGCAGGCGCTCGTAGAGCTGGCCACAGAGGATGAACAGAGCGGCGGCGGACAGACCGTGGGCCATCATCTGCACCACCGCGCCCTGCAGGGCGATCTGGCTGCCGGAGTAGATGGCGATCAGCACGAAGCCCATGTGCGAGACGCTGGAGTAGGCCACCAGGCGCTTGATGTCGGTCTGCGCGAACGACAGGAAGGCACCGTAGGCGATGGCGAACACACCGAGGCCCATGGCGATCGGCGCGAATTCGGCCGAGGCGTTGGGAAACAGCGGCAGGGCGAAGCGCATCAGGCCGTAGGCGGCGGTTTTCAGCAGGATACCGGCCAGGTCCACGGAGCCGGCAGTCGGCGCCTGGGCGTGGGCATCCGGCAGCCAGGAGTGCACCGGCACTACCGGGAACTTCACCGCGAAGGCGGCGAAGAAACCGAGCATCAGCAGGTATTCGGTGCGCGGCGCCAGTTCGGTCTTCAGCAGGTCGGCGTAGTTGAAGGTGAACACGCCGGTCTGGCTGTAGTGCACGAACACCAGCGCCAGGATCGCCACCAGCATGATCAGGCCGCTGGCCTGGGTGTAGATGAAAAACTTGGTGGCAGCGTTGATGCGGGTGTTGCCCTTGCTGCCGCTATGACCCCAGAGCGCGATGAGGAAGTACATCGGCACCAGCATCATTTCCCAGAAGAAGAAGAACAGGAACAGGTCGACGGCGAGGAACACGCCGACCACGCCGCCGAGAATCCACATCAGGTTGAGGTGGAAGAAGCCGACGCGGTTCTGGATCTCGTTCCACGAGCACAGCACCGAGAGCACGCCGAGCAGGCCGGTGAGGGCGACCATCAGTACCGACAGGCCGTCCATCGCCAGGTGGATGGTGATGCCCAGACGCGGGATCCAGTCGGCCTTGAACTCGTGGGCCCAGACCGGGTCGGCGCCCGGTTGCGGGGCCAGGCTGAAGTCGCCGCTGGCCCACAGCCACAGGCCGAGGCCGAACAGCAGGCCCATGGTGATCAGGGCGATCCAGCGCGGCAGGACGGTGCCGAAGCGCTCGCCCTGCCAGCACAGCAGGCCGCCGATAAAGGGAATCAGGATTAGCCAGGGGAGAATCATCAGGCTGTTTTCCTTAACTCAGAAAGAGGATGGCGGCGAGCACCAGTACGGCGCCCCCGGCGATCGAAGCGGCATACCAGCGCACCTGACCGGTTTCGCTGCGCACCAGCGCGGCGTTGCCGCCACGGGCCAGCGCCGGAATCAGACCGATGCTGCGGTCGATCGGGTCGCGACCGAGCAGACGGCAGATCAGCAGGTACGGCTGGACGAAGAGCTTGTCGTAGAGCCAGTCGAAGCCCCAGGCGGCGAACCACCAGGCCGACAGGAAGCGGCCCGGCGCGCTGGCGGCCACGGCGCTGGCGAAGCGGCGCTGGCCAAGGAACAGCAGGGCGGCCAGGAGGATGCCAGCGAGGGCGATGGCGCCCGAGGCGATCTCCAGGCTGTGCTTGGCCTCGCCACCGGCGTGGCCGATGCTCTGCGGCAGTACCCCGGCCAGCGGCGGGGTGATCAGCGCGCCGACGAAAGTCGACAGCACGATCAGCGTGGCCAGCGGCAGGTTGTGGGCGATGCCGTGACCGGCATGGGCCTCGGTCTTCTGCTCGCCATGGAAGGCGATGAAGATCAGGCGGAAGGTGTAGATCGAGGTCAGGAAGGCACCGGCCAGACCCGCATAAAGCAGCTCGCTATGGCCACTGGCGAAGGCTTCCCAGAGAATCTCGTCCTTCGAGTAGAAGCCTGCGGTAACCAGCGGCAGTGCGGCAAGTGCGGCACCACCGACCACGAAGCTGGCGTAGGCCAATGGCAGCTTCTTCCACAGCCCGCCCATCTTGAAGATGTTCTGCTCGTGGTGGCAGGCATGGATCACCGCACCGGAGGCAAGGAACAGCAGGGCCTTGAAGAAGGCGTGGGTCATCAGGTGGAAGATCGCCGCGTCCCAGGCCTGCACGCCAAGGGCGAGGAACATGTAGCCGATCTGGCTCATGGTCGAGTAGGCGAGGATGCGCTTGATGTCGGTCTGCACCAGGGCGGCGAAACCGGCCAGCACCAAGGTCACGGCGCCGACGATGCCGACCAGTTCGAGAATGTCCGGGGTCAGCAGGAACAGGCCGTGGGTACGCGCGATCAGGTACACGCCCGCGGTCACCATGGTCGCCGCGTGGATCAGCGCAGACACCGGAGTCGGGCCGGCCATGGCGTCGGCCAGCCAGGTCTGCAGCGGCAGCTGGGCGGATTTGCCCACGGCGCCGCCGAGCAGCATCAGGGTGGCGATCCACAGCCAGCTGTCACCGGTCACGTATTTCTGCGGCGCCAGCACCATCAGCTCCTGAATGTTCAGGGTGCCGAGGTTGAGGAACAGGATGAACAGGCCGATCATCAGGAACACGTCACCGATACGGGTGACGATGAAGGCCTTGAGCGCGGCGTTACCGTTGGGCACGTGCTTGTAGTAGAAGCCAATCAGCAGGTACGAGCACAGCCCCACGCCTTCCCAGCCGAAGAACAGCACCAGCAGGTTGTCGCCGAGTACCAGCAGCAACATGCTGAAGATGAACAGGTTGGTGTAGGCGAAGAAGCGCGAGTAGCCCTCTTCACCGCGCATGTACCAGCTGGCGAACAGGTGGATCAGAAAGCCGACGCCGGTGACCACGCCCAGCATGGTGGCCGACAGACCGTCCAGGTGCAGGGTAAAGCTCGGCGCCAGGCCATCGACGTTCATCCACTGCCACAGGGTTTGGCTGTAGACGCCGCCGGCCGGCAGCTGGAGGAACTGCAGGATGATCCAGGCGGCGCTCAGCGCGGCCAGGCCGACCGAGCCGACGCCGATCACTGCAGCGGTGTTTTCCGAGATACGCCCACGGGAGAAGGCCAGCAAAAACCAGCCGAGCAGCGGGAAGAGCAGGGTAAGGAATAGAAGGTTCATCCGCGCATCTCGCTGGCAGCGTCGACATCGAGGGTGTTGAAGCGGCGATACAGCTGCAGCAGGATCGCCAGGCCGATACTGGCCTCGGCGGCTGCCAGGGTGATCACCAGAATGAACATCACCTGGCCGTCGGCCTGCACCCAGCGGCTGCCGGCGACGACGAAGGCGAGGGCGGTGGCGTTCATCATCACTTCCAGGCTCATCAGCACGAAGAGGATGTTGCGGCGCACCATCAGGCCGATCAGGCCCAGGCTGAACAGCACGACGGCCAGGGCCAGGCCGTGTTCCATGGGAATGGCATTCATGCGGTCGGCTCCTTGGCGTCGTGGCGGCCCAGGTGGTAGGCGGCAACCAGCGCTGCCAGCAGCAGCATGGAGGCCAGTTCCACGACCAGCAGATATGGGCCGAACAGGCTGATGCCGACGGCCTTGGCGTCGATGGTCTGCAGGCCGATGGCGGCGCCGCTCGGGCTGGCGAACAGGCCGTACAGCAGCTGCGCCAGCAACAGGGCGGAGAGAATCGCCGGACCGGTCCAGATACCCGGAGTCAGCCATTTCCGCTCCTGCTCCACGGCTTCCTGGCCGAGGTTGAGCATCATCACCACGAAGACGAACAGCACCATGATGGCGCCGGCGTAGACGATGATCTCCAGGGCACCAGCGAACGGGGCGCCGAGGGCAAAGAAAGTGCAGGCCACGGCCAGCAGGGAGACGATCAGATTGAGCAGGGCATGTACCGGGTTGGTCCCGGTAATGACCATCACTGTAGAGGCCACGGCAACGCCCGCGGCGAGGTAGAAAGCAAATTCCATTAGCAGAGCCTCAAATCATGCGCGAACTGCTCCCTCTCCCGTTGGGAGAGGGTTGGGGTGAGGGAAGCCGGGGGGCAGGGAACGACGTCCCTGTAGCCCGGCCCCCATCCCGCGTGGCGGTGGGGTTGGGGGTGTGGGAGCGGGCGCGTCTGAGCAGG
>JAYQUJ010000042.1:0-9963 GCA_038147895.1 Pseudomonas sp. | reverse complement strand
CCCCCTCCACACAAACCCCCCCCCCCCCCCCCCACCCCCCCGCCCGACCGCCCGGCCCCCGTTGGTTGTTTTGTTTGGGGGGGGGCCCCCCAAGCCGGGGGGCAGGGAACGACGTCCCTCACCCCTGGCCCCTCTCCCGAGGGGAGAGGGGAATGTTGCTGAGCGATCAGGCGACTCATGGCAGCAGGCCTTTGACGTTGATCGGTTCGGCTTCGCTCTGCGCGGCGCCTTTCGGCTTGCCGGCGATGGCCATGCCGGAGACGCGGTAGAAGTTGTAGTCCGGGTTCTTGCCCGGCCCGCTGATCAGCAGGTCTTCTTTCTCGTACACCAGGTCCTGGCGCTTGAACTCGCCCATCTCGAAATCCGGGGTGAGCTGGATCGCAGTGGTCGGGCAGGCTTCCTCGCACAGGCCGCAGAAGATGCAGCGCGAGAAGTTGATGCGGAAGAACTCCGGGTACCAGCGCCCGTCGTCGGTCTCGGCCTTCTGCAGCGAAATGCAGCCGACCGGGCAGGCCACGGCGCACAGGTTGCACGCCACGCAGCGCTCTTCGCCGTCGGGGTCGCGGGTCAGCACGATGCGGCCGCGGTAGCGCGGCGGCAGGTACACCGGCTCTTCCGGGTATTGCAGGGTGTCGCGTTTGCGGAAGCCGTGACCGAAGATCATCACCAGGCTGCGCAATTGGGTCCAGGTGCCGTGCACCACGTCCCAGATGTACTTGAACATGTGTCTCTCTCCTTACTGGGCCGCGGCCAGCACGAGCGCGCCGGTCACCAGCAGGTTGATCAGGGTCAGCGGCAGGCAGAACTTCCAGCTGAACGCCATGACCTGGTCATACCGCGGGCGCGGGATCGACGCGCGCAGCAGGATGAAGATCATGATGAAGAAGCAGGTCTTCAGGGCGAACCAAATGAAGGGGATCTGCGGCAGGATGCCGAACGGGCCGTGCCAGCCACCGAAGAACAGGGTCACCAGCAGCGCCGAGATGGTCACGATGCCGATGTACTCGCCGACGAAGAACATGCCCCATTTCATGCCGGCATATTCGATGTGGTAACCGTCGGCCAGCTCCTGCTCCGCTTCCGGCTGGTCGAACGGGTGACGGTGGGTCACGGCGACGCCGGCGATGAAGAAGGTACAGAAGCCGAAGAACTGCGGAATGATGAACCACAGGTTCTGCGCCTGGTAATCGACGATGTCGCGCATGTTGAACGAGCCGACCTGCGCCACCACGCCCATTAGTGCCAGGGCCAGGAACACCTCGTAGGAGATAGTCTGGGCCGAGGCACGCAGGCTGCCGAGCAGGGCGAACTTGTTGGCGCTGGACCAGCCGGCGAACAGCACTGCATACACCGACAGGCCGGCCATGGCGAAGAAGAACAGGATGCCGATGTTCAGGTCCGCCACGCCCCAGGTCGGGGTCACCGGGATGATGGCGAAGGCCATCAGCATGGCGGCGAAGGCGATCATCGGCGCGATGATGAAGATGAACTTGTCGGCGAACGGCGGCGTCCAGTCTTCCTTGAAGAACATCTTCAGCATGTCCGCAGCGATCTGGAACATACCGAATGGGCCTACGCGATTCGGACCGTAACGGTCCTGCCACCAGCCCAGCAGACGGCGTTCGACGAAGCTCAGCAGCGCGCCGCAGACCACCACCACCAACAGGATGACGATGGCCTTGAGGACGGCGACGATGATGTCGAGCAGTTCGGGCGTCAGCCAGCTCATTGCGCGGCCTCCTGCAGTCCAGTTGCAGTGGCGCCGGCGATGGCCGCCGGGATGCCGGCGAAGCCGGCCGGCAAGCCGACCAGGCCCAGAGCCAGGTCTTCGCTGACTTTTACTGGCAGGCGCAGGGCCTGGCCGGCGACGGTCAGGCTGATCAGCGCACCATCGTTGACGCCCAGGCGGTCGGCCTCGGCCTTGGCCAGGGCGACGTAGGCGGGCTGGATGCGTTCCTGCACCGGGGCGGCGCGGGAGGAGTTCTCCTCGCTGCCGAACAGGTGGTGCATCGGTACGACCTGCCAGGTGCCTTGAGCCGGAGCGAAGGCGCCCGGTACGGCGAACCAGGCCAGGGTCTTGCCCTGCGACTCGATCAGACGCACGCCCGGATCACCGGCGCGCAGATGGCCACCGACCTCATCCTGGAACTTGTTCCAGGCCTGCGGCGAGTTCCAGCCCGGCGACCAGGCGAACGGAATCTGCTGACGGTCTTCCTTGCTGCCCGAATAGCCTTCCATGGAGAAGGCGAAAGCAGAGTCCTGGTCCTGCGGCTGACGCGGCTCATGCACGCTGATGTTGGCGCGCATGGCGGTGCGGCCGCTGTAACGCAGTGGCTCACGCGCCAGCTTCAGACCCTTGATGCGGAACGAGGCGCTCGGCGCGGCGTCGGTGATCGCGGCCAGCACGGAGCTGCTGGCGGCGACGGCGGCGGTGACCTGGTCCAGCTGGGTCCAGTCCACGGCTTTGCCTTGCAGGGTGCTGTGCAGCGCGTGCATCCAGCGCCAGCCTTCGCGGACGAGGATGTTGCTGTCGTAGTAGCTCGGTTCGAACACCTGGAAGAAGCGCTGGGCGCGGCCTTCCTGGCTGACCAGGGTGCCATCGCCTTCGGCGAAGCTGGCAGCGGACAGCACCAGGTTGGCGCGGGCCAAGGTGGCGGTCTGCTGATGGTCGGCGACTATCACCGCCTTGGCGGCGGCCAGCGCGGCATCGACCTTGGCGGCGTCGGCACGGCGGTACAGGTCGTTTTCCAGTACCACCACGGCGTCGGCTTGGCCTGTGGTCAGAGCTTCCAGCGCAGCGTCTACCGATTCGCCGCCAAACAGGGCGAGGCCCATGCTGTTGGCTTCCGGTACCACCAGGCTGATAGACGCGTTTTTGTCTCGATTTTTCAAAGCCTGAGCGATATTCGCCGCGGCTTCGATGATGCTCTTCTCACCGAGCGAAGCGCCGCTGACGATCAGCGGGCGCTTGCCGGCCAGCAGGGCGTCGGCGATCAGTTGCACCAGCTCGGCGGCCTCGTCGTCCAGGCCGGCCACGGCCGGGGCACTCGGGTCGATGGCGTGGGCCACGGCGAAACCGATGCGCGCCAGGTCGGCGGGTGCGGCGTGCACGCAGGCTTCGGCGACGTCGTCGAGGCGGGTGGCGTCGACGCTGGCGATGAACAGCGGGTTGAGTGCGTCCTGGGCCACGTTCTGCACGGCGGCCATGTGCCAGTCCTGGATCTTCATCGAGGCGGCGATTTCGGTGGCCTTGCCCTTGACCGACTGACGGAGGGCCAGGGCGACGCGCGCGGCGGTCTGAGTCAGGTCTTCACCGAGGACGAACACGGCGTCGTGATCTTCGATCTCGCGCAGCGACGGAATCGGCAGCGGGCCGTTCTGCAGCACATCGCGGATCAGGCGGATGTTTTCCAGCTCGGCAGCGCCGATGCCGCTGTAGAAGTTGGCTTCGCCGACCAGCTCGCGCAGGGCGTAGTTGCCTTCCAGGCTGGCGCGCGGCGAACCGATGCCGATCACGCGTTTGCCCTTGAGCAGCTCGGCGGCCTTGTCCAGCGCGGCGTCGATGCCCAGCTTGGCTTCGCCGCCGCTCTTATCAAGAAGCAGGGGCTGGCGCGGGCGGTCTTCGCGGTTGGTGTAGCCGTAGCCGAAGCGGCCGCGGTCACACAGGAAGTAGTGGTTCACCGAGCCGTTGAAGCGGTTCTCGATGCGGCGGATCTCGCCGTAGCGCTCACCGGGGCTGATGTTGCAGCCGCTGGAACAGCCATGGCAGATGCTCGGGGCGAACTGCATGTCCCACTTGCGGTTGTAGCGCTCGGAGTGGGTCTTGTCGGTGAACACACCGGTCGGGCAGACCTCGGTGAGGTTGCCGGAGAACTCGCTCTCCAGCACGCCATCCTCGACGCGGCCGAAGTAGACGTTGTCGTGCGCGCCGTAGACGCCCAGGTCGGTGCCGCCGGCGTAGTCCTTGTAGTAGCGCACGCAGCGGTAGCAGGCGATGCAGCGGTTCATCTCGTGGGAGATGAACGGGCCGAGCTGCTGGTTCTGGTGGGTGCGCTTGGTGAAACGGTAGCGGCGCTGGTTGTGGCCGGTCATCACCGTCATGTCCTGCAGGTGGCAGTGACCGCCTTCCTCGCACACCGGGCAGTCGTGCGGGTGGTTGGTCATCAGCCACTCGACGACGCTGGCGCGGAAGGCCTTGGACTCGTCGTCGTCGATGCTGATCCAGGTGTTGTCGGTTGCCGGCGTCATGCAGGACATGACGATACGACCGCGAGTGTCGTTCTCGTCGGTGTACTGCTTGACCGCGCACTGGCGGCAGGCGCCGACGCTACCGAGCGCCGGGTGCCAGCAGAAGTAGGGGATGTCGAGCCCGAGAGACAGACAGGCCTGTAGCAGGTTGTCCGCCCCATCGACTTCGAAATCTTTGCCGTCTACGTGGATAGTGGCCATGGTTTCTTGGTTTCTTCTTTACCCGTTTGAGCGGGCTTGGCTAATGGAATCACGGTTGCTTCGCGGCCTTGGCCGCGAGGCTAATACGTCAGGCCGGCGCGAACTGCGCGGCGGCCGGTGCCGGAATGGCCGAGCTGGATACGCCAGCCTCGAACTCCGGACGGAAATACTTGATCGCACTACCCAGCGGTTCGACGGCGCCCGGTGCATGGGCGCAGAAGGTCTTGCCGGGGCCGAGGAAGTTGACCAGGCCGAGCAGGGTATCGATGTCCTGCTGGGTGCCTTGCTTGTTTTCCAGGGCGCGGAGGATCTTCACGCTCCACGGCAGGCCGTCGCGGCACGGGGTACACCAGCCGCAGGACTCGCGGGCGAAGAACTCTTCCATGTTGCGCAGCAGCGAGACCATGTTGACCGAGTCGTCCACGGCCAGGGCCAGACCGGTACCCATACGGGTGCCGACCTTGGCGATGCCGCCGGCGAACATCGCCGCGTCCAGGTGCTCGGGCAGCAGGAAGCCGGTACCGGCACCGCCGGGCTGCCAGCATTTCAGCTTGTAGCCGTCACGCATGCCGCCGGCATAGTCCTCGAACAGTTCGCGGGCCGGGATGCCAAACGGCAGTTCCCACAGGCCGGGGTTCTTGACCTTGCCGGAGAAGCCCATGAGCTTGGTGCCCATGTCTTCGCTGCCCGGGCGGGCCAGGGTCTTGTACCAGTCGACGCCGTTGGCGACGATCGCCGGCACGTTGCACAGGGTCTCGACGTTGTTCACGCAGGTCGGCTTGCCCCACACGCCGACGGCGGCGGGGAAGGGCGGCTTGGATCGCGGGTTGGCGCGGCGGCCTTCCAGGGAGTTGATCAGCGCGGTTTCTTCGCCGCAGATGTAGCGACCGGCGCCGGTGTGCACGAACAGCTCGAAATCGAAGCCGCTGCCGAGGATGTTCTTGCCCAGCAGGCCGGCGGCCTTGGCTTCATCGATGGCGCGATTCAGGTTGGCTGCCGCGTCGACGTACTCGCCGCGCAGGAAGATGTAGCCGCGGTAAGCCTTGAGCGCGCGCGCGGAGATCAGCATGCCTTCCACCAGCAGGTGCGGCAGCTGCTCCATGAGCATGCGGTCCTTCCAGGTGTTCGGCTCCATTTCGTCCGCGTTGCACAGCAGGTAGCGGATGTTCATGGATTCGTCGGCCGGCATCAGGCCCCACTTCACGCCGGTGGGGAAGCCCGCACCGCCGCGGCCCTTGAGGCCGGAGTCCTTGACCGTCTGCACGATGTCGGCCTGAGCCATTTCGCTCAGGGCCTTGCGCGCGGCAGCGTAGCCGTTCTTCGCCTGGTATTCCTCCAGCCAGACCGGCTGGGCGTCGTCACGCAGGCGCCAGGTCAGCGGATGGGTTTCTTCGCTGCGGGCGATGCTGTTGATCGGGCCGATGGAGGTAAGGGTCTTGGCACTCATGCGTAGGACTCCAGCAGCTGGGCGATGCCGTTGGCATCGAGGTTGCCGTAAGTGTCGTCGTCGATCATCACCGCCGGGGCCTTGTCGCAGTTGCCCAGGCAGCACACCGGCAGCAGGGTGAAGCGGCCGTCGGCGGTGGTCTGGCCGGGGACGATGCCGAGCTTGTCCTTGAGGCTGCCGAGCAGGTTCTCGTGGCCGCCGATGAAGCAGGTCATGCTGTCGCACACGCGGATCACGTGGCGGCCGACCGGCACGCGGAAGATCTGGCTGTAGAAGGTGGCCACGCCCTCGACGTCGCTGGCAGGGATGCCGAGGATGTCGGCGATGGCGTAGATGGCGCCGTCCGGCACCCAGCCACGTTGCCTCTGCACGATCTTCAGGGCTTCGATGGACGCCGCGCGCGGGTCCTCGTAGTGGTGCATTTCGTGTTCGATGGCGTCGTACTCGGCCTGGCTGAGTTCGAAGCGGTCGGTTTGGATCAGATCAGTTTGGCTCATGTGATTAACGGTCCACGTCGGCCATAACGAAGTCGATGCTACCCAGGTAGGCGATCAGGTCCGCAATCATGCTGCCGCGGATCACCGAGGGGATCTGCTGCAGGTGCGGGAAGCTGGGCGTCCGGATGCGCGTGCGGTAGCTCATGGTGCTGCCGTCGCTCGTCAGGTAATAGCTGTTGATGCCCTTGGTCGCCTCGATCATCTGGAAGCTTTCGTTGGCCGGCATGACCGTGCCCCACGAGACTTGCAGGAAGTGGGTGATCAGGGTCTCGATGTGCTGCAGGGTGCGCTCTTTCGGCGGTGGCGTGGTCAGCGGGTGATCCGCTTTGTACGGGCCTTCCGGCATGTTGCGCAGGCACTGGTCGATGATGCGGATGCTCTGGCGCATCTCCTCGACGCGGACCATGCAGCGGTCGTAGGCGTCGCCGTTGTGGGCCAGCGGCACTTCGAACTCGAAGTTCTCGTAACCGGAGTACGGGCGCGCCTTGCGCAGGTCGAAGTCCAGGCCGGTGGAGCGCAGGCCGGCACCGGTGACGCCCCATTCCAGCGCTTCCTTGGTGTTGTACTGGGCCACGCCGATGGTACGACCCTTGAGGATGCTGTTCTGCAGGGCGGCCTTGGTGTACTCGTCGAGGCGCTTGGGCAGCCAGTCGACGAATTCCTTGACCAGCTTGTCCCAGCCGCGCGGCAGGTCGTGGGCGACGCCACCGATGCGGTACCAGGCCGGGTGCAGGCGGAAGCCGGTGATGGCCTCGATCACCTTGTAGGCGCGCTGGCGGTCGGTGAAGGTGAAGAACACCGGGGTCATGGCGCCGACGTCCTGGATATAGGTGCCCAGGAACAGCAGGTGGCTGGTGATGCGGAAGAACTCGGCGAGCATCACGCGGATGAAGTCGACGCGGTCCGGCACCTTGATCCCGGCCAGCTTCTCGACCGACAGGACGTAGGGCAGGTTGTTCATCACCCCGCCGAGGTAGTCGATACGGTCGGTGTAGGGGATGAAGCTGTGCCAGGACTGGCGCTCGGCCATCTTCTCGGCGCCACGGTGGTGGTAGCCGATGTCCGGAACACAGTCGATGATCTCTTCGCCGTCCAGCTGCAGGATGATGCGGAACGCACCGTGGGCGGACGGGTGGTTCGGGCCGAGGTTGAGGAACATGTAGTCCTCGTGCTCGCCGTGGCGTTTCATGCCCCAGTCTTCCGGTTTGAAGCGCGCGGCTTCTTCTTCCAGCTGCTGTTTGGCCAGGGTCAGGCTGAACGGATCGAATTCGGTGGCGCGCGCCGGGTAGTCCTTGCGCAGCGGGTGACCTTCCCAGGTCGGCGGCATCATGATGCGGGTCAGGTGCGGGTGGCCCTGGAAGGTGATGCCGTACAGGTCCCAGACCTCACGCTCGTACCAGTTGGCGTTGGGCCAGATACCGGTGACGGTGGGGACGTTGAGATCGCCTTCCTTGAGGGCGACCTTGATCATGATGTCGCTGTTACGCTCGATCGACATCAGGTGATAGAACACGGTGAAATCGGCGCCCGGCAGGCCGCGGCGCTGGGTGCGCAGGCGCTCGTCTACGGCACTCAGGTCGTACAGCATGACGTAGGGGCGCGGCAGGTTGCGCAGGAAGGTCAGCACGTTGATCAGGCGATCACGCGCAACCCACAGCACCGGCATGCCGGTACGGGTGCTCTGGACGGTGAAGGTCTCGGCACCGAAACGGGAGTTCAGCTCGACCACCACGTCCTGGTCGTCGGCCTTGTACGGTGGAACGGACAGAATGCTGTCAGTCATGTCTTTAGTCGCTATCGGCGGTGTGCGGCGTCAGTGAGCGGGCCAAGGGCCGGCTCACACTTCGTCGGGGCTGCGCAGGTTGGTTACAGCGATGCGTTCGGCACGGCGCTGCTCTTTCTGCGATGGCATTTCGGCGCGATAAACGCCTTGATCGCCGACGACCCAGGACAGCGGGCGGCGCTCCTGGCCGATGGACTCCTGCAGCAGCATCAGGCCTTGCAGGAATGCTTCGGGACGGGGCGGGCAGCCGGGAATGTAGACGTCCACGGGGAGGAACTTGTCGACCCCCTGAACCACCGAATAGATGTCGTACATGCCGCCGGAGTTGGCACACGAGCCCATGGAGATCACCCACTTGGGCTCCAGCATCTGCTCATAGAGGCGCTGGATGATCGGCGCCATCTTGATGAAGCAGGTGCCGGCGATGACCATGAAGTCGGCCTGACGCGGTGACGCACGAATGACTTCGGCACCGAAGCGCGCGATATCGTGCGGCGCAGTGAAGGCCGTGGTCATTTCCACGTAGCAGCAGGACAGACCGAAGTTGTACGGCCACAGGGAGTTCTTGCGACCCCAGTTCACCGCACCGTTGAGCACATCTTCAAGCTTGCCCATGAAGATGTTCTTGTGGACCTCATCCTCTAGCAGTGGATCGGCTACGGTCTCCCGCGAGCCGATCGGATACTGCTCGTTCGGAGCATCCGGATCGATCCGTGTAAGTTTGTATTGCATCGCCAAAGCCTCATTGTTTTAGCTTCGCCTGCCGATTGCGACGGCCTTCGGGCGCCCAGTCGAGCGCGCCTATACGCCAAAGATAGACAAGACCTGCCAACAGAATTGCTATGAAAACTGTAGCTTCGATTAGGCCGGCCCAGCCGCTTTCGCGTACCGAGACTGCCCAAGCGAAGAGAAAGAGGGCTTCAACGTCGAAGATCACGAAGAGCATCGCGACCAGATAGAACTTTGCCGAGAGGCGTAGACGGGCACTGCCTACGGGCAGCATGCCGGATTCGAAGGGATCATTCTTGCTGCGACCCCAGGCCCTGCTACCCAGAAGGCTGGATAGGCCAAGCATGAAGGCAATGAGTCCGAAGACTCCGAGCAGGAATACAGCGAAAGCCCAGTTATGGGACATGGTCGTTACCGCATCAGGCATGCCGGTTCTCCTTGGGAAAGGGTCGGCTTCTTTTAATATTCGCTGCAGCCTCTGCGGACTGCATCGAGGAGTAGTGTGGACGCGATTTTATGCCCGCGCGGCCATGTAAGTAAATTTTTCCGAATAAAAAAATGAACGCATAAGTGCCACTTTGCCCAAGATGGAAACTATGGCGGCCTGTTGCGTCACCTCTGTTTGAGGCTTTTTGTCCTGTGACCGTAGCGTCATGGGAATAAAGCCGCCATTTCATGACGCCTTTTTGAAAGTCCCTGTCGAGAATTGTTTACAGTTGCTCGCTTATTGATGCGTCGATGGAGCGCACTGTTTCGGGCGACTTTCTAATCCCTTGGTGCTCAAGAGTCTCAAAAACGAAAAAGCCCCGGCATTACTGCCGGGGCTTTGTCTTATAACACCTGCGGCGAACCGCAGAGCCGGTTCCTATTAGTGGAACTGGTTCATGGTGTTGTCTTTACCGCTGGCCTTCAGAGCAGCTTCGCCAGCGAAGTACTCTTTGTGGTTGTCGCCGATGTCGGAACCAGCCATGTTCTGGTGCTTGACGCAGGCGATGCCCTGGCGCAGGTCCTGACGCTGAACGCCTGTCACGTAGGCCAGCATGCCCTGGTCGGCGAAG
>JAYQUJ010000041.1:0-30932 GCA_038147895.1 Pseudomonas sp. | reverse complement strand
ACTGGAAAGCATGACCCCGCGCGCCGGCGCGCGGGGTCTGCAGAATGAAGTGCGCTGGCCCTACGTGGCAGAGAACGAGGACATCGCCGAGTGGGTAATGGGCGGCGAACTGGTATTCGTCACCGGCATTAACCACCCGCGCCACGAGGCCAACCTGCTGCTCCTGCTGCGTCAGGCTCATGATCGATGCAGCGCCGGCCTGGTGATCCTCACCGGGCCCGAGTTCATTCGGGCCATCCCCGCCAGCGTGATCAGCGAAGCCGAGCGCCTGGGCGTGCCGCTGATCGAGCAGCCCTACGCGCTGAAGATGGTGATCGTCACCCAGGCCATCGGTACCGCGCTGGTCCAGGCCCAGCAGTTCGGCCGCTCACGCCAGCAATTACTGGAGCAGCTGCTGGAAGGCGATAGCCAGTCTGTCGAAGTCCTGCGCCAGCGCGGCGAGCGCCTCGGCCTGGCTCTGGATGTGCCGCGCCAGATCGCCGTACTCAGTCTGGAAGGCAGCGAGCAACTGTTCGCCAACCATGACGCGCAGACTGCCGAACAACTGCTCCAGCAGCATCAGCAGCGCGTACAGGAAAGCCTGGAAGGCGAACTGGCCGAGCTGGGTGACGCCCTGCCGCTGATCCGACAAGGCCGCCACTGGATCGCTCTCCTACCGGCCGCAAGTAGCGCCGATGAGACGCGCAACCGCGAACGCATGGCCCGCCTGCTCAACGCCCTGCGCCCGCCATTGCAACCGCTGCGCCCCTTCCTTGGCCTGGGCGATGGCGGCTATCTACCACCGCAGTTTGCCCAGGGGCTCGGTGAAGCGCGCCAGGCCCTGGACGTGGCCCAGCGCTTCCCCGAGCGCCTGGGGCTTTGCGCCTTCGCCGAGCTGGGCGTGCTCGAACTGCTCGGCGCGATTCGCGACCGCAGCCTGCTCGACCGCTTCGTCGAACGCGTGCTCGGCCCACTGATCGGCGATGATTCGCGACACACCCCGGTGCTGATGCCGACGCTGGAAGCCTGGTTCCAGGAGAACGGCAATCTGGTGCTGGCCGCCCAGCGCCTGCAGGTTCACCGCAATACCCTGAGCTACCGGATGCAGCGCATCGAGGCGCTGACCGGTTGCTCGTTCGATACCCCGCACGACCGCCTGAACATCAGCATCGCCCTGCTGATTCGGCGCCTGTCGGCGCCCGCCTGATAAGGAGAGTTTCCATGAACATTCGCAACGCCCGCCTGCGTGGCCGCGACGGCCTCTACAGCATTCGTCTGGATGGCGCACTGATCGCCAGCATCGACGTCCAGGACGCCCATCAAGCCAGTGCGGAAGGCGAGCTCGACGCTGCCGGCAATCTGGTGGTGCCGCCCTTCATCGAGCCGCACATCCACCTCGACGCCACCCTCACCGCCGGCGAGCCGGCCTGGAACATGAGCGGCACCCTGTTCGAAGGCATCGAGCGCTGGGGCGAGCGCAAGGCTCTGGTGACCCACGAGGACACCAAGACCCGCGCCAAGAAGACCATCGACATGCTGGTCGACCACGGCATCCAGCACGTGCGCACCCATGTCGACGTCACCGACCCGACCCTGGCCGCGCTCAAGGCCATGGTCGAAGTGCGCGAGGAAACCCGCCATCTGATCGATATGCAGATCGTCGCCTTTCCCCAGGAAGGCATCGAATCCTTCACCAACGGCCGCGCCCTGATGGAACAGGCAGTGGAATTGGGCGCGGACGTAGTCGGCGGTATTCCGCACTTCGAGAACACCCGCGATCAGGGCGTGTCGTCGATCAAGTTCCTCATGGACCTGGCCGAGCGCACGGGCTGCCTGGTCGACGTGCACTGCGACGAAACCGACGACCCGCAGTCGCGCTTTCTCGAGGTGCTGGCCGAGGAAGCGCGCGTACGCGGCATGGGCGCGCGGGTCACCGCCAGCCACACCACGGCCATGGGCTCCTACGACAACGCTTACTGCTCCAAGCTGTTCCGCCTGCTGAAGATGAGCGGCATCAACTTCATCTCCTGCCCGACCGAAAGCATCCACCTGCAGGGGCGCTTCGACACCTATCCGAAACGCCGCGGCCTGACCCGCGTCGCCGAACTGGACCGCGCCGGACTCAACGTCTGCTTCGCCCAGGACTCCATCGTCGACCCCTGGTACCCACTGGGCAACGGCAACATCCTGCGCATCCTCGAAGCCGGCCTGCACATCTGCCACATGCTCGGCTACGAAGACCTGCAGCGTTGCCTCGACCTGATCACCGACAACAGCGCGCGCACCCTCAACCTCGGCGAGCGTTATGGCCTGGAAGCGGGTCGCCCGGCCAACCTGCTGATTCTTTCGGCACCCGACGACTACGAAATGGTGCGCAACCAGGGTCACGCGCTGGTATCGATCCGCGGTGGCGAAGTGCTGATGCGCCGTACTCCGGCGCAGATCGAACGGGCCTGAGTGCCCGCATAAGCGGCTGTTGTAGGAGCGGCTTTAGCCGCGATGCTCTTCACCCGAGCCCCAATCGCGACTGAAGTCGCTCCCACAGCAGTCGGAGCCGCATGGCTTAGCTCGTAGGTTGGGTCGGGTTGTATGTAGGAGGGGCCTTGGCCGCGACTCAGGCCGTGCAGAAGCGTCTCGGCCAACCCACCTACAAACGGTCTACTCGGCCGCCTCCGGTGCCTTACCCACCCGCACACTGGCGGTCATGCCCGCGCTCAGCGGCAGGTCGGAGGGAATGTCTTCCAGCTCGATGCGTACCGGAATGCGCTGGGCCAGGCGTACCCAGTTAAAGGTCGGTTCGACATTGGCCAGCAGCTGCGCGCCGGCCACGGCGTTGCGGTCGGTGATGCCGCGACTGATGCTCTGCACCCTGCCTGCCAGCGGCTGGTCGCCGCTCATCAGAATCACCTTGGCCGGCATGCCGACGCGGATGCCGGGCAGCTTGGTTTCCTCGAAGTAGGCCTGCACGTAGAACGAACCGTCGGCGACCAGCGCCATCACCGACTGTCCGGCCTGCACGTAATTGCCCTGGGCCAGATGCAGGTTGGTGACCTGGCCGTCGCGCGGGGCGCGCACTTCGCTGCGCTTGAGGTTGAGCTCGGCCAGCGTCACCTCGGCCTCGGCCTGCTGCAGCTCGGCGCGGGCGATAGCGGCGTTGATCTGTGCGTTCTCGCGCAACTCGGCACTGATCGCCTGCGGCCCGAGATGGGCGCGTCGGCTGGCTTCGTGCAGGCGCAGGTTGTACTGCTGGCGACTGGTTTCAGCCAACGCTCGCGCTTTATCCAACGCCACCTGGTAGCGCTCGCGGTCGATGCTCATGAGCAAATCCCCCGCCTTGACCTGCTGGTTGTCAGCCACCTTCAGCTCCACCACCCAGCCGGACACATCCGGGGCAATCGTCACCACATCTGCGCGCACCCGCGCATCGCGGGTCCAGGGCGAGAGCATGTAGAAGTTCCACAGCCACCAGCCGGCCAGCACCGCCAGCACCACTACCACCAGGGTCAGGCATACCCGTACCAGACTACGCATCACTCACTCCTCACCAACTCGCCAACGTTGCTACCAGCGCCGCCAAAACACAGACGTACAGGGCACAGTCGAACAGCGCCTCGTGCCAGATCCAACGTGCCAGACCGACCCGCTGCAACCCCAGCCGTAGCAAACCGGTCAACAGCAGCGCCAGCAGCGCATACACCAGCATCGGGCTGAGCAACACACCACCCAGCACCCACTCACGCAGCTCCATGCATCCCTCCTTGTTGCCGACACCACTGGCGCCAGCTATGGGTCAGTTGCGCCAGTGCCGCCTCGGCCAGACGCAGCTCAATACTCGTCGACTCACGGCGCAGGGCCTCGCCCAAAGCTTGTGCTGGGGCATCCAGCTCATGCGCACGTTCTGGTGACGGCGCCTCGGCAAAAGCCAGGCGCAACTGCTCGAAGAAGGCCAGCTCGGCTCTGCGCGGGGTACTCGGCGCCGCCGCCAGGCAGGCGCGCAGATGCAGCAACTCATCGCCCAAGTCGAGGCTGGTCAGCCCGTCTTCCCAGCGCTGCCGCGCATCGCCGGCCTGGTTGCTGTAACGGGCCAGCACCAGCAGGCGGTCGGCCATGCGCCCGCCAAACCAGTTTTCCGCCCCACCGAGGGTTCGACTGCAGAGCCTGGCCAGGTCATCGAGGATCGCCTGCAACAGCCGGCGGCTACGCCACAGCGGATTGCCGATCACCACCACGCGCAGGGCCAGCACCGCGCAGCCCACACCAATCAGCATGGCCAGTGCCTCATTCAGAAAGTAGGCGACGTCATAGCTCATCTGATTCTTCGGCCCGCAAAGCACGATGAAATGCAGACAAAACGAAGTGGCCGTGCCGCCCAGTGCCGGCCGACTCATACCCAGCAGACCGAAGAACAGCGGCACGCCCATGGCCAGACAGAGCATGGCAAAGCTGCTCAACTGCGGCAGCAACAGCTGGCCAACCACGAAGGCCACCGGCACCGCGTAGAGGATGCCGCGCAGAAAGGCGATGCCGATCAGGTCGGCGTTCTCGCGGCTGGCGAACAGACTGCACACTACGGACGCCAGCAGTAACGCGCCACTGGCCGCCGTCCAGCCGGTGGCCATCCAGAAGGCCGACAGGGTCAGCAGAGTCAGGGCGCTGCGCATGCCGTAGGCCAGTGCCAGCCAGACATCGCGATGCCAGGACAGGGCCGGCGGCGCGTCGTCCAGTTCGCGGCCGTGCTCCACCGCCAACAACGCCGTGCGCGCCGCACCGAGCTGACGCATGACCAGCGCCATGCGCCCCAGGCAGTATTGCTGCGCCAGAGAATAGCCATCCGCCTGGGAAGCCTCGCGCAGCTGCTCAGCCAGCGCGACCGCATCACCCTCCTCCGGCTGCGCCAACTGCTGGCGCAGCTGCTGCAGCCAGGGCGCCAGGGCATGCGCCTCGCCCTCTTCCAGTTGTTGCCATTGCCGTGCCACACCCCGCGACAGGCGCAGCAGACTCAACAGCTCACGACTCATCGCCCGCAGACCACGGGCGCGCAGGCGACCGAGCGGCCCTTCGAACCAGGCATGTTCGCGCTGGGCATCGACCGCGACGATGCGCCCAAGGGTATCGAGCAGGCCACGCTGCTCACCGCTGCGCCCGCCCAAAGCCTCGGCTGCCGCTGCGCAGCCACTCAGCCAGGTGGCCCGGGCCTGCAGCGCCAGCTGACGCTCGACCCTTTGCGGCCACAGCACAGCACTGATCACCATGGAGCAGAGAATGCCAAGACAGATCTCGGTGCAGCGGGCGATGGCCTCGTCAAAGGCCAGCAGCGGCGTCTGGGTAATCGGCAGGCAGATGATCGCCACCGTATAGCCGGCCAGCACGAAAGCATAGGACCAGGCACTGCGCAGTAGGGTCGAGGCCGCCGTACACAGCCCCAGCCAGAGCGCCATCACCGTGAGAAACAGCCAGGGCGCCTGGGCAAACAGCGCCACGAACAGCACCGCCACACTGGTGCCGACGCAAGTGCCCAGCAGCCGCGCCAACCCTTTCTGCACCACCATGCCGGACAGTGGCTGGGCGACGATCAGAGCCGTCATCAGCGCCCAGGAGGGTTGCGCCAGATCGAAGCGGAACGCCAGCCACAGCGCCAACCCGCCGCTGAGCAGCGTCTTGGCGGCGAATTGCAGGGCCAGTGAGTTCGGCGCAACGAAGGCCGACAAGGTGTCGCGCATGGCGCAGCCTCGGAGGGTTCAGGGAAAAGGTAGTCGGCCGCCAGAACGACGGCCATCCATACAAAGCTAATTATTAGCCTGCTAACTTTATCCGTCCAGTCCGGCAAATTACAAACGAGGCTTGCCATAAATTAACTAATCGATTAATTATTAATTCCATGAAAAAGACAGACACTCCCTCTCGCGCTCCTGGCCGCCCCGCGGCGACCGCCACCGTGCAACGCGATCAGTTGCTGGATATCGCCACCAACCTGTTCGCCAGCCAGGGCATTCAGGCCACCAGCCTGCGAGCCATCGCCGACCGCGCAGGCGTCACTCCGGCGCTGCTCAACTATTACTTTGGCGGCAAGGACGGCCTGGTCGAGGCCATGATCGAGCAACGCTTCCTGCCGCTGATCACCGATGCCGCCGCCCACCTGCGTGCCGCTGGCGATGAGCCCGCGGCGCTGGTGGAAGCTTTCGTCCGTCATATGAGCCGTAATGTCGCCAGCCATCCCTGGGTATCCCAGCTGTGGGTGCGCGAGATCCTCTGCGAGGGCGGCGTTCTGCGTGAACGCCTGATGCCACGCGTGGTGCCACTGATCCCGCTGCTGCTGGCCCAGCGCTTCGGCGAGGCCCAAGCTCGCGGTGCACTGAACGCCGACCTGGACCCGCGCCTGCTGGTGGTCTCGCTGATCGGCCTGACCATGCTCCCCCTCGCCGCCGCGCCGATCTGGCGTGGCGTGTTCGCCAATCCGCAGATCGGCGACGAAGCCCTGATCAATCACACCCTCGCCCTGCTCAAGGGCGGTATGGAGCCCTGACATGCGCGCGCTTCTCCTACTCCTTGCCCTCTGCCTGGCGGGCTGCAGCGACAGCGGCGAACAGCTGCTCGGCACCCTGGAATGGGACCGCATCGCCGTGCCCGCCGAAGCCTCGGAAACCCTACTCGACTGGAAAGTGAACGAAGGTGATCGGGTCGAAGCCGGTCAGTTGCTGCTGGAACTCGACCCGCGCCGCGCCGATGCTCGCATTGCTCAGGCCCGTGGCGAAGTGGCCCAGGCCCAGGCGCGGCTGGATGAGCTGAGCAACGGCGCGCGCAGCGAGAACATCGACGCCGCCCGCGCCGAACTGGCGCGCAGCCGCGCCGAGCAGGTCGATGCGCAACGCAACTACCAGCGCATCGCCGCGCTGTATGAGCGCAAGCAGGTCGCCATTGCCGAGCGGGATCGCGCCCGCGCTGCCCGCGACCAGTCGGCCGCCGCCACCCAGGCAGCCGAAGCGCAGCTGCGTGAGCTCACCAACGGCACCCGCCCGGAGCAGATCGAACAGGCCGCAGCCGCACTGGAAGCCGCGCGCGGCAACCTCGCGCACCTCGAAGTCAGCCGCGAGCATCTGAGCGTGCATGCGCCGCGCGCCGGGCTGGTCGATGCCCTGCCGTTCAAGGCTGGCGACCAGCCACCGGCCGGCGCCGAACTGGTCAGCCTGCTGGTTGGCGAGGAGCCCTATGCTCGGGTGTTCATCCCGTCGAGCATCCGCGCCCAGGTGGCCATCGGCGATGCTATGCAGGTGTTCGTCGAAGGTATCGAGCAGCCCTTCCCGGCCCGCGTGCGCAGCATCCGTAGCGAGGCCGCCTTCACCCCCTACTACGCCCTGACCGGCGATGACGCCAGCCGCCTGATGTACCGCGCCGAACTGGTGCTCGAAGGCGAAGCCGCGCAAAAGCTGCCGGCCGGCCTGCCGCTGCATGCTGAACGGGTCGCAGGAGGTCGCGATGAACGGCAATGAGCTGGTGATTCGCGCCCGCGGCCTGAGCAAGCGCTTCGGCCAGCTCACCGCGGTCGATCATCTCGATCTCTCCGTGCCGCGCGCCGAAGTGTTCGGCTTCCTCGGCCCCAACGGCTGCGGCAAGTCCACCACCATCCGCATGCTCTGCGGCCTGCTGCTGCCCAGCGAGGGTGAGGTGGAGGTGCTCGGCTACCAGATCCCCCGCGATGCCGAGGAACTGAAGCGGCACATCGGCTACATGACGCAAAAGTTCTCCCTGTACGAAGACCTCACCGTGCAGGAGAACCTG
The DNA here is from genome assembly GCA_038147895.1 of Pseudomonas sp. Taxonomy (GTDB): domain Bacteria; phylum Pseudomonadota; class Gammaproteobacteria; order Pseudomonadales; family Pseudomonadaceae; genus Aquipseudomonas. The sequence continues at coordinate 23,177 of JAYQUJ010000041.1, read as the reverse complement.
GAGTTCCTCGCCGCCGTGCAGGGCATCCGCCGTGGCGAGGCGCGCCAGCGCATCGACGAACTGCTGGAGCGTTACTGGCTGGCGGATCGCCGCAAGCAAATGGCCGGCACCATGAGCGGCGGGCAGAAGCAGCGCCTGGCCCTGGCTGGCGCCGTGCTGCACAAGCCCGACCTGCTGTTGCTCGACGAACCGACCAGCGCCGTCGACCCGCAGTCGCGCCGCGAATTCTGGGACTCGCTGTTCGAGCTGGCCGATCAGGGCACCACCCTGCTGGTGTCCACCCACTACATGGACGAGGCCGAGCGCTGCACGCGCCTGGGGATTCTCGACGCCGGCCGCCTGGTCGCCGACGGCAGTCCACGTGAGCTGATGGAAGCCCTGCCCGGCCAACCACTGCTGGTCGAGTGCGATCAGCCGCGCCAGGCGCAACGCGTACTCGACGGCCATCCCGCGGTACTCGCCACCGCGCAGATCGGCACCACCCTGCGCGTGCTGTGCAAGACCGAAGGCGCCCGTGACGAGCTGGCCACCGTCCTGCGCCGCGCTGGCGTCCAGGCCGAGCTGCACGAAGGCGAAGCCAACCTGGAAGACGTGTTCGTCGCCGTCACCCGCAAACCGCTGGAGGCTGCATGATCAGCCTGCGCCGCATGGGCGCCATCGTACTCAAGGAGCTGCGCCAACTGCGCCGCGACAAGCTGACCTTCGTCATGATCGCCGGCGTGCCACTGCTGCAACTGGTGCTGTTCGGCTACGCAATCAACATGGACGTGCGCAACATCGACGCCGCCGTGCTGGACCAGGCCAATACCGCCCAGTCGCGCGAAGTGGTGGCGGAAATGGCGTCGAGCCAGGTGATCGACCTGCAGTACCACCTCGACACGCCGCAAGAGATCGGCGAGCTGATGCGTGCCGGCAAGATCAACGTGGCGCTGGTGGTGCCGGCGGATTTCGAAACCCGCCTGCAACGCCAGGACCGCCCGCCCCTGCAGCTGGTCGTGGATGGCTCCGACCAGAGCATCCAGGCCTCGGCGCGCCAGCTGGCCGCCTTCCCCCTCCCCGGCTGGAGCGCCTCGCAAGGCGTGGAAGTAGTCAATTTCTACAACCCCGAACGCCTGGCGCCACTCAACACCGTGCCCGGCCTGCTCGGAGTGATCCTGACCATGACCATGGTGATGTTCACCGCCATCGCCATCGTCCGCGAGCGCGAGCACGGCAACCTGGAACTGCTGATCGCCACACCGGTATCGCCCTGGGAACTGACCATCGGCAAGGTGCTGCCCTTCGTCGGCATCGGCCTGGTGCAGGTCAGCGTGATTCTGGTGGCTGGCAGCTGGCTGTTCGAGGTGCCGGTACGCGGCTCGCTGCTCGACCTGTACGGCGCATCGTTGCTGTTCATCGTCGCCAGCCTGGCGCTTGGTGTGTTTCTCTCGACCCTGGCCGGCACCCAGTTCCAGGCCATGCAGCTGGCGTTCTTCACCTTCTTACCGCAGATCCTGCTGTCCGGCTTCATGTTCCCCATCGCCGGCATGCCCAAGGTCGCCCAGTGGGTCGCAGAGTTCATGCCGCTGACCCATTACCTGCGCCTGGCCCGCGGCATCATGCTGCGCAACGCCGGACTGCACGACCTGTGGCAGGAAATCATCGTGCTGCTGGTGTTCTGCGCCGTGTTGCTCAGCCTGGCCGTGGCCCGCACCCGCAAGCGCCTGGATTGAGGTGATGTTTAAGCGGATGTGTCGCAGTAACAACACAGCCATCGGCAGGCACTATGCTCGGGCCAGAACCTCTGCCGAGACCAGCCATGCGCATTCCTCTGATCGTACTGCTGGCAAGCCTGAGCCTGCTGGCAGCCTGTAGTCGCTTCGACCTGGCCTACCGCAACCTCGACTGGCTGCTGAGCTGGCGTATCGACAGCTATCTGGACCTCAATGCCGAACAGAAGGCCTGGCTCAAACCGCGCCTGGATCAGCTCCTGACCTGGCACTGCAGCACTCAGCTACCGCAATTGGCCAGCTGGCTCGATGAAGACCGTGCCCGTCTCGCCACCGGCACCCTGAATACCGAGCAACTGCAGATGCGCTTCACCGAGTTGCACCAGGCACTCGACGCAGTCACCGCCGAGATCAGCCCGACCGCCGCTGGCCTGTTGCAGCAGCTCAGCCCGCTGCAGGTGCAACAACTGCGCACGCAGATGGCGGAAGAAAACACCGAGTTACGCAACGAATTCGTCGAGCCACCACTCGCCGAACAGATCAGCAAGCGCACCGAAACCACGATAGAGCGCCTGGAGCCCTGGCTCGGCTCACTCAGCGACCAACAGCAGGCCATGGTGCAAGCCTGGGCCGAGCAACGCGGCGAGCAGAGTCGCCTGTGGCTGGACAGCCGCCAGCGCTGGCAAGCGGCACTACTGCGGGAACTGGATGGCCGGCGCAGCGCCGATTTCCCGCAGCGTCTCGACCATCTGCTGCGCGAGCGGCAGAGCTATTGGAGCGCGGACTACCGGCAGGCCTTCGCGGACAACCAGCGCAGCCTGGCCGAGCTGCTCGGCCGACTGATCACCAGTGCCGATACCGAGCAGCGCCAACATCTGCAGACCCGTCTCGGCGCCCTGCACGAGGACATTGCCGGGCTTGACTGCATCAGGCCAACGGCGGCAGTCGCCAGTCGATCGGACTGAGCCCGCACTGCTCCAGGTACTTGTTGGTACGACTGAAGTGACCGTTGCCGAGGAAACCACGGTAGGCCGACAGCGGCGACGGGTGCGCCGACTTCAATACCAGGTGACGGGTGGTGTCGATCAGCTTCTGCTTGCTCTGCGCATGCGCCCCCCACAGTAGGAACACCAGGTTGCCCGGCCGCGCGTTGACCGCCTCGATCACCTTGTCGGTGAACGGCTGCCAGCCCTTGTCGGCATGCGAGCCGGCACTGGCCTGCTCGACGGTGAGCGAAGTGTTGAGCAGCAGCACGCCCTGCTCGGCCCAGCTTTGCAGGTAGCCATGCCCAGGGATGTCGATATTCAGGTCACGCTTGAGCTCCTTGAAGATGTTCACCAGCGAGGGCGGCGCCGGCACCCCCGGCTGTACCGAGAAGCACAGGCCGTGGGCCTGACCCGGCCCGTGATACGGGTCCTGACCGATGATCACCACCTTGACTTGCTCCAACGGCGTGGAGTTGAGCGCATTGAAGATCAACGGCCCCGGCGGAAAGATCACCTTGCCGGCCGTTTTCTCGGTGCGCAGGAATTCACTTAGCGCCTGCATATAGGGCTTGTCGAACTCCTCGCGCAGCACCTCCTTCCAGCCCGGTTCGAGTTTGATGCGGTCGTCGGTGGTCATGGCAGATCCTGCGGCAAAAACGAAAGCGGCACGCTAAGGAAGCCACCTGGGCAAGTCAACCTGAAGTCACAGCAGGCAATCTTGGATCTTCAGCTCAAGCCTATAGCCGCAACCCCACCCGCAGAACGTGAGTGTCAAAACACAGCGCATCAGTACATGCTCTGCCTCATCAGCGAGCCCCGACGGTGGTCGGCTCCGGAGTTACCTGCTCCAGAGTTTGCAGGCGCTCACGCAACTGTTCCAAAGTACTCAAAAGAGCCTCGCGTGCCTCGCTTTCTGCAGTCTTGATCTCATCCTCAAGAGCCTCTATCTCGGCCCGCAAACCCTTACGCTCACTGGACAATCGCTCGGCCAGTTCAGCCTTGTCAAATACCAGGTTCTCGGCATCCATCTTGTCTTGCGCCCTTATCCGCCCCGGCTCAGCGGGAATGACCTGCACGCCTTCAGCCAGGCGGCGCTGCACCATATGGGTAGGTGACAGCACCTCGATACCTGCGCCATGCAATACATCCAGAACCGCTCGGCACAGATCAGAGCGAGCACTTATCAGCCTGCGACTTTCATCGAGAAACCCGGAAATCCGGTACTGCACCGAAAAGTCACCGATTTCCAACACATGCACGAACGGTTCCTGCAGGCCACTGCGGGCAGCTGCCTTGATCAGCAATGGTTCGATGGTGGAATGATGGACGTCAAAACCCAATGAGAGCGTGGTGAAGACAATCGCTCCTGAACTCTGAGTCGTAGTCACAGGCTGGCTGACCAGCAAGGTATTCGGCAAAGCAATCAACTCACGGTTTTCGGTTTGGATCTCCGTATCAAACAAACCGCGCTCAGAAACACGTCCGAAGTGATCGCCTACACGAATGAAATCCCCAATACGAAACGGCCGGGTCATGCGCAGCAGCACGCCCGCCATCAGGTTGGCAAGAATGTTGGAAGATGAAAAAGCCACCGCGGCCGAGACCAGCAAACCGAGCAGCCCTAGTATCTGATTTCGCGCCCCGGACTCGATCGGTAGCGTGAAAATGATGATGACCAACGCCAGCAAAGTCAGTCCAAGCAGGATCAACTGACGCGGAAAGCGGCGTTCATTGCCCAGATTGGGATGACGCGCCAATAGCAGCCAGTGAGCCAGCCCCAGCAAGAGGAGAATGATTAACAGCGTGAGCAAGAACGGCAGAAAAGCGTGTAAAGGAGCAAACATCTCGTACATTACGTCGATTTCCCATCATTGAGCTGACGCATCGCGAGGCAAGGCAGTGCCACGCAGCACCTTTGCTGTGTGCATTCCAGCCTTCGACCTGAACCGTCAAAAATTGCGAGTAAACACCACCTGGGGGCACAACACACGCACTGAGTCTATGGCGTAGCTGTTCTGCCAAGCGCAGACCTCGTGGCTTTTGTGTTCGTTTACGGGCCAGGAGACTGCATAGCGTCAGTTTTTCTGCGTCGCGAATTCCCCCATGAGTTAACACGGCTCACGGCCTGCCCCGATACACGCATAGAGGAAGGTAGGTATCAACGCGCTCAGCCAGCATAGGAAAACACCGTGGCTGCTCGGAACAGACACGGCGCGCTCTGACCTGAGCAGTTACCTACGCAGGGCTGCCCCAACCTTTACCAGATTGCTAGCGATTACGCCCCAGCGCCTCGTGGCTGCTGACCCAGTCGCCAGCCAGCACCGCCGAGGTCAGTGACACATCGCCGGCCAGCACCACCGCCGCGATGATCTCGGCCAGCTTGTCGGCCTTGCCCGCACCGACGCAGCCGAGCATGTTCAGGCATTCACGCTGGGTAGGCAGACCGGTGCCGCCGCCGTGGGTGGCACAGATCACCGCCGGCAGGGTCACTGACCAATAATAGTCGCCGTTGTCCAGCAACTGGCCGTAGGTGATGCCGCCGTGGGACTCGGCAACGTTGGCCGCATCCTGCCCGGTGGCAATGAACATCGCCGCCAGCCCGTTGGCCGCATGCGCACCGCTGTAGGCCGTGCCGGCCTGAAAGGCGCCCACGGCAGCAATCTGCCGATAGCGATAGAGGTTGGCGGGGTCGACCCGCAGCAGCTCGTGGGCCACCTCACGCTTGAGGGTGAACTCGGCGATCACCCGTTTGCCGCGGGTCTGGATCATGTTCATCGCCGAGTGTTTCTTGTCGGTATCGATGGCGCCGGAGAGGATGTAGCGCGGCTGCAGCGGGTGATTGGCCTTGATCCACTCGCAGGCGGCGAAGGTGGCCTTGCTGGTCATGTTCTGCCCGGCCGCATCGCCGGTGGTGTAGCAGAAACGGGTGTAGAGCATGTTGGCCACCGGGTACTGCTCGATCTCGAACAGCTTGCCGCTGCGCGTGGTGGTCTCGGTAACCGCTTTGATCGTCTCGAACTCGCGCACCAGCCAGGCGCCGAACTCGCGGGCCTGCATGGCATCCTCGAACATGAACACCGGCGCGCGCTGCATGGAGTGCTTGACCACCGTGGTCCTCACCCCGCCGGAGGCACTGATGGCGCGCATGCCACGGCTGTAACTGGCCAGCAGCGTGCCCTCGGTGGTGGCCATGGGAATGTAGAAGTCGCCCCGCGCATGCTCGCCCTCGATACGCAGCGGCCCGGCCACGCCCAGCGGCATCTGCACCACGCCGATGAAGTTCTCGATATTGCCCTGGGTCACCGCCGGATCGATGGCGTACTGGCCAACCACATCCAGCGCAGCGCCGGTCTGCTCCTTGATGAAGTCACGGCGCACGCTGGCCTGTTCTTGGGTGTAATCAGCGGCGGGGTTACGCGGAATCGAGGCGCCTCGGGACATGTTGCTCTCCTGTAAATCCTGTCGGTTCAGGTCTTCCAGGCGATCAGCCTAGGCGAAAACCTGCTGCCCCGAGTGTGCCCACGTCAAGAAGCGCCGGCTTGCCCGAGAGTGCCAATCAGGCGACCGAACGTGTCAGTCGATCCAGTTCGGCGCCTTACCGGTTAACCCAGCCAGCCCATCGAGTCACGTCAGGCTTCAGCCTACGTTTGATTGGCGCTGGTCAGCTTCGGGCGCCGCGTCCGCGTTGCCAGCCAACAGAGAATCGAGCCGAGGCAGATCATCGACGTGCCCTGCCAGAACGACAGCGAAAGTGGAGTGCTCAGCAGGAGTGCCGCCAGCGCAGCAGAAAACACAGGGATGAAATAGGACGCGCCGGCCAGCAAGGTGACGTTGCCGTGCAGAATGCCGACGTTCCACGCCGCATAACCGAAGCCCATGGCGGAGGCTGCCAGTAGCAGGTAGATCAGGGCGTGAAAATTGAAGTCCATCGCGCCGGCGCCTGTGGCCAGGTACTTGGCCCACAGTGCCAGCGCCGTCAGCATGAAGAACAGGGTTACGCCGTTCTTGCCGCCGGCGATGCGTGTGGTCACCGTGCAATACGCCGCCCAGATCACCGCGCCGGTAAAGGCCAGCCCGTAACTGAGCGGGTTGTCACGAACGTTGGCCAGCATGCTGGGCAGATCCAATCCCTGTTCGCCACCCAGCACCCAGCAGATGCCGAGAATCGCCAGCACGAAGCCGGGCACGATCAACAGATTGGTCGGCTGCCGATTGAAAAGGATCGCCGCCAGGATGGTGAAAGCCGGCCACAGGTAGTTGACCATGCCCACTTCGATCGCCTGTCGGGAGCTGTTGGCGTAGCCAATGGATAGCGCCAGACACAACTCGTACGAAACGAAGAGCAGACTGCCCCATAGCAGATAGCGGCGCGGAAACTCGCGCAACTTGGGAAAGCCCACGGTAAACAGCAGCAGCACTGCCGCCAAGCTATACATCATGGCGGCGCCGCCGGTCGTGCCCAGGCTCTCGCTGACACCACGGATGAGGCCGACGATCGAACTCCACAACACCACTGCGACAAGCCCGATCAGGGTCGCTTTACTCTGCTTGGTCATGCTGTCCTGCTTGGGCTGTGCGCTATATGGATTCGGGACTGGCAGCGCACTTGGGCGATACGACCATGAGCATCAGCTCCTCGCCGCACGCTAGCGACTCAGCTCATACACACACATATTCACCGTCGACGCCAGGTTGAGCGACTCGATCGCCCCGCAGCCGGCAATGGTGAACGGCTGCGCGCCCAGCGCGCTGAGTTGCTCGCGCGGCACACCACGGGCCTCGTTACCAAACAGGTAGCAGTCGAAACCCTTGAAACTGGCGGCCTGCAGGCTTTCGCCCTGCATATCCAGGCAGGCGATGCGCGGGAAACGCTCGGCCAAGGCCTCCAGTTCCACGTCCAGTTCCAGCGGTGTGTGGAAGATCGCGCCCATGCTGGAACGCACCACCTTGGGGTTGTACGGATCGACGCTGCCGGGGCTGAGCAGGCAGCGGAAGCTGCCAAACCAGGCCAGAGTGCGCAGGATGGTGCCGAGGTTGCCCGGGTCCTGGATCTCGTGCAGGTAGATGGCGCGTTCGCCAGCGGCGGCCGGGACGGCGCTCTCCAGCATCGGCACCACGGCGACGATGCCCTGCGGGGTCTTGGTGTCGCTGATCTGCGCCATCTGCCGCTCGCTGACCACATGGGTCTTGAACGGGCTCTGCCAGTGCTCATGCGCGGCAGTCACGTACAGCTGGCTGCGCTGCAGCAGCGGGTTGTGCACGGCCGCCTTCTGCAGCTCCAGCACCAAGTGTTCGCCCTCCACCAGGAAGTGGCCGAACTCGGCGCGGTATTTCTTCTGCTGCAGCTTCTTGATGTCGTCGAGCTTCATCAGGCGCCCTGCCCGGCCAGCATCGACTTGGCCACGGCTTCGGCAACCTTGATGCCGTCCACGCCCGCCGAGAGAATTCCACCGGCATAGCCTGCGCCCTCGCCGGCCGGATACAGGCCCTTGAGGTTGAGGCTCTGCAGGCTCTCGTTATCACGGGTGATACGCACCGGCGAGCTGGTACGCGTCTCGATACCGGTGAGGATCGCGTCATCGCGGTCGAAGCCGCGAATCTGCTTGCCGAAGGCCGGCAGCGCCTCGCGAATCGCCTCGATGGCGTACTCCGGCAGCGACGGCGCCAGGTCGCCCAGGCGTACGCCCGGCTTGTACGAGGGCTCGACCTCGCCGAACTCGCTGGAGGGCACGCCACGAATGAAGTCGCCGACCAGTTGCGCCGGGGCGCAGTAGTCGCGCCCGCCCAGTTCGTAGGCGCGCGACTCAAGACGCTCCTGCAGCTCCACGCCGGCCAGCGGGCCGCCGGGGAAGTCCTGCTCCGGGTTGATGCCGACGACGATGCCGGCGTTGGCGTTGCGCTCGTTGCGCGAGTACTGGCTCATGCCGTTGGTGACCACGCGCTCCGGCTCGGAGGTGGCGGCCACCACGGTGCCGCCGGGGCACATGCAGAAGCTGTACACGGCGCGGCCATTGCTGGCCTGGTGCACCAGCTTGTAGTCGGCGGCGCCCAGTTCCGGGTGGCCGGCGTACTTGCCCAAACGAGCCTGGTCGATCAGCGACTGCGGGTGCTCGATGCGGAAGCCCACGGCAAAGGGCTTGGCCTCGATGTACACGCCCTGGCGATGCAGCATGCGGAAGGTATCGCGCGAGCTGTGCCCCAGCGCCAGCACCACATGGCGGCTGCGCACAGTTTCGCCATTGGCCAGTACCACACCTTCCAGCTGACCGTCGTCGATCACAAGATCAGTCACCTTGCTCTCGAAGCGCACCTCGCCTCCAAGGGCGATGATTTCCTCGCGCATGGCGGCGACCACGCCGGTCAGGCGGAAGGTGCCGATGTGCGGCTTGCTGACGTACATGATCTCTTCCGGCGCGCCAGCGCGGACGAACTCGTGCATCACCTTGCGGCCGTAGAACTTCGGGTCCTTGATCTGGCTGTACAGCTTGCCGTCGGAGAACAGCCCCGCCCCGCCTTCGCCGAACTGCACGTTGGACTCGGGCGTCAGGGTCTTCTTGCGCCACAGCGCCCAGGTGTCCTTGGTACGACGGCGCACATCCTTGCCGCGCTCCAGCACGATCGGTTTGAAGCCCATCTGCGCCAGCAGCAGCGCGGCGAACAGGCCACAGGGACCGAAACCCACCACCAGCGGGCGCTCGCTCAGACCAGCCGGTGCCTGGCCGACAGGGTAATAATGGGTGTCCGGCGCCACACGTATGTGCTGGTCGTCGGCGAAACGCGCCAGGATCGCCGCCTCGTCGCGCACCTCAAGATCGATGATGTAGATGAACAGGATGACGCTGTTCTTCTTGCGCGCATCGTAGCTGCGCTTGAACACGGTGAAATTCAGCAGGTCGGCGTCGGCGATACCCAGGCGCTTGAGGATGGCGGCGCGCAGTTCATCGGCGGAATGATCGAGGGGCAGAGACAGTTCGTTGATGCGAATCATGGGAATAGACCTGGCCGGTCGGACCCGGCAAAGGAAAAGCAAAGGAGGGAATCAGGGGCGAATTGTAGCTGTCGCCGCACCACCCTGTCAGGCTGGACTGATGGGCGCCACAGGCGGCCGATTTAACCTGAGCGGCACTCTCGGCTTATACTTGCCGCCACTTTGCGCCCTGCAGGGCCGCATTTCCCTGATCCCCGTGCTTGGCTCCCTCCATGAAACGCTCCAAAAGCAGCAGCCGCTGGCTGAATGAACACGTCAACGATCCTTATGTGAAACGCGCACAGAAGGACGGCTACCGCTCGCGCGCCAGCTACAAGCTGCTTGAGCTGAACGAGAAGGACAAGCTGATCCGCCCCGGCATGCTGGTGATGGACCTGGGCTCGGCGCCCGGCGGCTGGTCGCAGGTTGCCGGCAAGATCGTCGGCGACAATGGCCGAGTGATCGCCAGCGACATCCTGCCGATGGACCCGCTGGACAACGTCGACTTCATCCAGGGTGACTTCACCGAAGACAGTGTGTTCCAGCAGATCCTCACCGTGCTCGACGGCCGCCAGCCCGACCTGATCATCTCCGACATCGCCCCCAACATCAGCGGCGTCGCCATCGCCGACCAGGCCTCGTCGATGTACCTGGTCGAACTGACCCTGGACATGGTGCGTCAGGTGCTCAAGCCCGGCGGCAACTACGCGGTGAAGGTGTTCCAGGGCGAAGGCTCCGAGGCCTTCCTCAAGGACGTGCGCAGCTCGTTCGAGAAAGTGATGATCCGCAAGCCGGAAGCCTCGCGCCCACGCTCGCGCGAGGTGTATCTGGTCGGCAAGGGTTTCAAGGGCTAAGCGCCGGCGCTTTAACTCAAGAACGGGCGCCCGGGGTGCCGCGCGCGTTCTTCTTCTCCAGGATCAGCGAGGCTTCGTTGTAGGCTTTCTGGAAGACCTCGCCACCCACCCACTCCACAGCCGCGTCTTCGTCTTCATCGTGGAACATCCCGCGGTAGACGATCAGCAGCCCCATCATGAAGTCGATCGCCGACTCCTGCGACTCCTCGGCCACCACCAGCTCCAGCACCGGGTACTGCAGGAAGATCAGACACATCGCCAGCAGGCTGATGTCCTCCCCCGCCTTCATCGCCTGGAACAGATCGTCGAAGTGCGCCGGGTCGAAGCCGTTCTCTTCGATGTCCTTGAAATCGAAGGTACTGAGGTCGATTTCGACATCATCGAACGGCTCGTTGACCAGAGGATTGGCCAGCAGCGGATGCACGACGTTCACCTTGGCCTTGCCCATGCGGTTCTGCTTGGCCTTGGATTTGGCCCGCTGGGCACGCTTGTGCTGTTTATCTGGGGAGGCCATGGGCGGTTTCCTTGTTAGGTGCAGCCATGTTCATGGCCTGGGCGATAAGGCGCAGATTGTATGCCGTCTTGGTCAGGATAGTTGGGGCGATTCAGGCGGTAATGGTAGCTTTCGGCCAGAAGCGGGCATTCAGTTTCTACCTATTCCAAGGCAACTGGTCGTCTTAATTCCTAAGAATCTTCAGCTTTGCGGTGTTACAACCCACCATGCTTTACCAGAGCCAGACAGCCCGCTACTGTAACGCGAACGCAGTCACAGTTTTGCCGCATGACACCAGGGACGGCTTCAGCAAGTGCAGTAGCGCCTCAGGCGCCTCCTAAGCCCCCGCCATCCCTGCTGTCCTGACTCGACGAGCTCGGCCTGCATCTGCCTCTACGTTTCCCGATGGATGAATTACATGACGGCGCAAACTCCAGCCAGCCGGCCTTTGACAGTCAATGAAAGGACGCTCGTACAGGACTGGATACTGGATCTGGTACCTGGAGACGGAGCAGCAGTAGGCAACAAGACCCTCAAGCAACGGCTTGAACAGAAAGCAGAGCTTCATGACTTCGCTGTTACCGACGAGGACTATTGGTCAATTCGCGAAGAACTGATCGCACGAGGCCAACTGCAGAAAGGCAGCGGTCGAGGCGGCTCAGTATTCCGCTTTGACAGCAGCTGGAAACCTAACACTCAACAGACAGTCATCGATGAGCAATCCAACTGGGAGGATCTTGACGAGCCGGCAAGTGACAGCCCGGAAAGCCTGGAAAAACTGCGCAGCCGCCTCCTGGATCTCAGTGCGAGAAACAGGCTTCTGAATTTCTCGCACGCTCGCTCCAAGCGTTTCGCGCGCATTATCGACGAGCTCCCCGACCATCTATTTGAAACGCTGACGGCCGACCAAGCGATGCGTTTCGCGCCGGTTCCCGAGCCGACAGAACGCCAGCTGATTGAGCAAGGCTACCTCAAGTACGACGAGCAAACCGGCAGCGTTAGTGAGCTAAAGAAGCCACCAACGGCGGAGACTTGGGCGCAGATCCTGGGCATAGAAACCAGCTACGAGCTGCCAACGGGATCGGAGTCTCCCAGCGACAAACACGCTGACGATGCCATTCAAACCCTGTACTACCCCACCGAGCTGGAGTCACGCCTGCAGATACTGCATGCGCAGTCGCGTCTATCACTCGATGAAACCGGCGCCAACATCCTCTATCTGGCACTCGGCTTCCTCGAATGGGACGAGTCGATAGTTGGGAAGAACAGCACGCGCCTCGCCCCACTCATGTTGCTACCCGTCCGCCTGGAGAAAGGGAAGCTCAACCCCAAAACAGCAACCTTCGACTACGAGGTTCTGTATACCGGCGAAGACATCCTCACCAATCTCTCGCTACGGGAAAAACTACGCCGCGACTTCGGCATTGCGCTGCCACGCATCACTGAAGACCTGCTGCCTGAAGAGTATTTCGCCCGTGTACGGGAGACCGTTCTCGAAGCGAAGCCTGACTGGAAGCTGCACCGCTTTGCCTCCTTGGGCTTGTTCGAGTTCGGCAAGCTGATGATGTATCTGGACCTTGAGCCTGGCAAAAATCAGGTGCTACTCCAGAGCAACCTGGTGCAGAGGCTGATTGGACTAGCAGATAGCGAACGCCCCGAATCTGCTGCCAATGGATTCAGCAGCGAGCACGCCATCGACGAGCTCCAAGATGTACACCAGAACTACCCGCTGATTGATGACGCGGACAGCTCACAACACAGCGCACTGGTCGATGTGATGCGCGGCGAAGACCTGGTGATCGAGGGGCCACCCGGCACAGGTAAATCACAGACCATCACCAACATGATCTCCGCGGCCATGGCACAGGGCAAAAAAGTGCTCTTCGTAGCGGAAAAACGCGCTGCGCTGGAGGTTGTTAAAAACCGGCTAACGCGTGCAGGGCTGGGAGAGTTCTGCCTGGAATTACACAGCCACAAAAGTCAGAAGAGCTCGGTGGCCGCAAGCATTGGGCAGCGCATCAGTAACCGAGGCAGCTACCGCCAGCCTGGTCAGCTGAACGACTTGATCAACAACTACGAGCGACTGAAGCAGCAACTCAACGATCATGTCCGACAGCTGCACACTCTCCATTCCAATACCGGGCTCACTGCTCACCAGGTTCTGATGCAAGCCACACGCTTGCGTGAAAGCCTGGCCATCCGCCCTGCCGACTTCCACCCTGCTAGCACAGCCAACCTGGATAGAAACCAGGTTCATGAACAGGCAGGTTACTTTGCTCACATCTACACCAAAACGGCTGAGGAAGCAGGCCAGAGCGGCCAACTTGAAACTCACCCATGGTTTGGCTGCACCAAGACGCAAATAAGCGGGCTAGAGCGATCCGACCTCCTGCTCCAACTGAAACACGCCATAACAGCACTTGATGAGCTAGGCGCGGCACGAACCACGGCCTCGACCAGCCTTAAAGCAGCTGAGGTTTCCTCACTCTCCCCCAAAGCCACCCAGCAGTTGGCAAGCGCCCTCACGGCCATGCCAATGCCCAAAGGCGACGAAGATTGGGACTTAATCAGCCGGCTCGATGCCTCCAGCTGTGAGGCGCTCCAGGCCTGGCTAGAAGGCATGGACCAGTTGATGGAGCAACAAGTCACCCTGAACCAGGCCTTGCGCCCCAGAGTCATCGGATCTCCTCAAGCCCTCGAAACGATCAAGAAATCCTGCGCACAGATACGGCAGCACAACGACAGTAACGGTCTGAAACTGGATGACCTTCTGGAGCTGATCCAAGAAGCCCAAGAGCTCATTGATGAAGCCCCCAAAGCTCAACTGCTGATTCAAACCATCGCGAAAGCACCAGCCGCCCAGTCGCTCAAAACTGACAAGCAGGGCATCGAGCAGCTGGGTCTGTTGCTTGAGCTCTTGCTACAGATGCCTATTGCCCTGGCGGAGTGGCGCCACAAACGTTTCGAAGATGCCTCGCTGGACAGAGTACTTCCCGAGCTCAATGAGCTTTTAGCCGACATCAAACAGCTCGAAGCACGATCCGCCAGCGTCTTCACCCTCGACCGCCTAACCAATCACACACGGCTTGAAGACCTGCAGCGTGTGCTCGCTGACAGCTCATTGTTCCGCTGGTTCAAGAGCGGCTGGCGGGCAGCCAAGGCCGAAGTTCTTGCCATGGTAAGGCCAGGAATCAAACTGAAGGCAGCTCTTCAGGCACTGCCAGACGGCATAGCCTACAAGCGTCAGCAAAACCGCCTGGCAACCGAGCCCACCTTCCACGAGGCGCTCGGCGAGCACTTCAGAGATGAAGGAACCAAAACCGCTGAGCTGATTGCCCTGCGCAATTGGTACCGCACACTGCGTGACAAGTGTGGGCGCGGCTTCGGTGGCAACGTCTGGATTGCAGAGTATCTGCTCAAAGAAAGCGTCCAGGTGCTGGAGCACTTGCTGGGTGATGCCAGCGAATTGAAAGAGTACCTCTCGGACGTACTGTCCCATCGCAGCGAGCTGGAAAACACCCTGCTCTTGGATGGCCACCAACTCAAGTCAGAAGACTTGTTAGCTCCCCAGGGCCTGTATATGCGGCTCATCAAGGAGCTGGGCGGCGCACTCGATGCGCTACTGCCGCTGATTAGCGAGCAGGCCCCGACGACCGGACGCGTATTAGCACTCGCACAAGCAGTTGAGAGCTGGCAGGAGCGCGCCGCAGCCATGCAGAACAATGCCGAGCTGCTCGCGTGCTTGGCGGGAGAGGAGCTGCCCCGCTTCGATAATCTGGCCGAGGCGCGTGGCCGCCTGATCGCCTGGCGCCACACCGTATCCTTCGTTCGCCCGATCATGGCGCTATCGATACGCCACCTGCTGGTGCCTCAACTTGCAGCCTGCAATACCAAGCAGGCCGAACAGCTGGTTAGTGACTGGAACGCCCAAGGCCAGCAACTGGCGGAGGCCCTGCGGGCCTGGATGCAAGCCTTAGCGGGCTTTGTCGAAAAAGCCGAAGTAGAACCGGCGCATTGGTGGAAGCGCACCGAGCAGGACGACCTCACAGCCCTCAAACAACGCCTGCAATGGGCAGCGCAGAACGAAGAGTTGCTCGAACACTGGCTGGAATACCGTCGCCTGCGCAAGCGACTTGCTGACTTGGGCTTTGAAGCGGTGATCTTCGCTACCGAGAACCAAACACTTGCGGCGGATAGAGTCAAAGATGCTTGCCTGCTGGGCCTTATGGATCTCTGGGCCAAACAGACACTCGAAAACAATCCGGCTCTTGGGCAGTTCTCAGGCAAGGATCAGGAGGCCATCCGCGCTCGCTTTGCCGAAATAGACAGCCAACTCACCAAACTACAACGCGAGCAATTGGCAGCAAAGATCGATCAGCATAAGGTTCCGGAAGGCAACAACTCCGGCAAAGTGAAGGATCGAACCCAACTCGCCCTACTCAAACACGAGGCGGGCAAGAAGACTCGCCACGAATCCATTCGCTCGCTCATGTTGCGCGCCCCCGAGGCGCTGCAAGGGCTGAAGCCCTGTTTCATGATGTCGCCCATGGCCGTTGCTCAGTACCTACCAGCCGGCAAAGTGCACTTCGACATCATCGTCATGGACGAAGCCTCACAGATGCGACCGGAAGAAGCCCTGGGCGCCATCTCCCGCGGCAGCCAGCTGGTTGTCGTTGGCGACCCCAAACAACTGCCGCCCACCAGTTTCTTCTCCCGCCAAGGCGGTGATGATGACGAAGAAAGCGAAGAGCTCTCTCTGGCTCAGGATTCGGAAAGCATCCTCGAAGCGGCCATGCCACTATTTAAGCTGCGCCGTCTGCGTTGGCACTACCGTTCGCGCCACGAAAGCCTGATCGCTTTCTCCAACAAGGCCTTCTACGACAGCAACCTGGTGGTCTATCCATCACCTCACCGCGAATCGAACGAATTCGGCGTGAAGTTTGTACGTGTGGCTCGCGGCCGCTTCGTTGAGCAACGCAATGTTGAAGAAGCCGATATCGTTGCCAAGGCCATCGAACACCATTTGCTGCACCGCCCTGAAGAGTCGCTCGGCGTCGTCGCCATGAACGTCAAGCAAGCCGAACAAATCGACCGCGCTCTGGAGCAACTCGCCAAGCAGAATCCGGCGCTGCAGGAAGCCTTCACCCGCAACGAAGAAAGCGACGAGCCGCTGTTCATCAAGAACCTGGAGAACGTCCAGGGTGACGAGCGCGACGTCATCTACATCTCCACCACCTACGGCCCGATGGAGATCGGCGGCAGCGTGCCCCAGCGCTTTGGCCCCATCAACGGCGCAGACGGCTGGCGCCGCCTCAACGTGCTGTATACCCGCTCCAAGAAGCGCATGCAGGTGTTCGCCTCCTTCACCGCCAGCGACGTGGTTGCGACAGGCACATCCAGCCGCGGCGTACTGGCCCTGCGCGACTTCCTGCAGTTCGCCGAATCCGGCCATATGCCACATATCCGTGAGACCGGCAGAGCGTCCGACAGCGACTTCGAAGTTGCCGTCATCGAAGCGCTGGAGCGCCATGGCTATCAGTGCGAGCCACAAGTGGGTGTCGCTGGCTTCTTTATCGACCTCGCAGTGCGCGATCCCGGCCAGCCTGGCCGCTACCTGATGGGTATCGAGTGCGATGGCGCGGCCTACCACTCAGCCAAGTCGGCCCGCGACCGCGATCGTCTGCGCCAAAGCGTGCTGGAGCAGCTCGGCTGGCGCATTCGTCGCATCTGGTCGGTGGACTGGTTCCGCAACGCCAAGCTGCAGCTCGAGCCCATCCTCCAGGAGCTCGCCGCCCTGCGCACCGAGCCGGTAATTGAGGTAGAGCCAGAGCAGGCCGAAGAGCAGATCATCCAGCAAGTCGTCGAAGAGCAGAACCAACACGCTGAGCTCATCACTCTCGAAGGTGAAACCAGCCTGCGCGAAAAACTGCTCTACCTGGATCAGCAGGTTATTCGCCCCGCCTTACCCAACATACCGGACAACCGCCGCTTACTACGTCCAGCCATGCTCGAAGCTTTGCTGGAGTTCAAGCCGGCCGACCGCAGCGAGTTCCAGCAGCGGCTACCGGGCTACCTGCGTGAGGGAACCGACCCCGCCGAGGGGCGCTTCATCGACGACGTGCTTACTCTGATCGGTGACTACGCGTAAGGCATTTCAGCAATACAGTGTCGACGAACAGATCAGCTACACGTGCCCGATTAGCTGGATGGCGACCGGCAACTAACGGCCAAAGGGTGCTTTGCGGGCGAAAGTCTTCGCGTTGGTTGACTGCTTTTGGCCGACAGCCGCCCTTCCCCTCACCCCTGATGCAGCGCCCGGTAATGACTGGGCGCCATGCCCACCACCTTTCTGAACAGCCGCGAGAAGTAGTACGGGTCGTCGTAGCCCAACTGCTCGGCGATCTGTCGCACCTCCAGGCTGCCCTGGTCGAGCAGGCGGCAGGCCTGGGCCATTTTCAGCTGGATGAAGTCCTGGATCGGCGCGTGACCGGTCAAGGCGCGGTAGGTCTTGGCGAAGTGGAAACGCGACAGCTTGAACTGCGCCGCCAGCTCGTCGAGGTTGAGGCTGCCGTGCAGGTGGCTACGCATCACCGCCTGCACCGCGTCCACATCCAGCACCCGCCCGGATTTCAGGGTGGCGCGCGCAGGGAGCACGGCCAGCGAGCTGAGCAGCGCCTGCAGCTGGTGGGCGGCGTGAATGAAGTGCGCCGGATTGAGGCCCTGGCGGTGCAGGCCGAGCAGCGCCTCGAAATCCGCCAGCAGCCGCGGCTGCACACCAATGCGACGTACACCGGGCTTGCCCAGCAGGCGAATGAAGTCGTCCCCCAGCGCGCCGTCGAAGTGTACCCAGTACAGGGTCCAGGGCCGCTCGGCACTGGTGCCGTAGGTATGGGCGTAGCCTTTGGGCAGCAGCAGCAAGTCACCACCGCCTACGTCTATTCGTCCATCCCTGCTCTCCAGCCAACCACGTCCGGCGCGACAGTAGATGAGCAGATGATCGTCCGGGGCGACACGCTGCATACGGTGTCCGACGGCCTCCGGGTAGAAGCCCAGAGCCAGCGGATAACAGCCCACAGATAGTGGATGACGGGCCAGCAGGCGCCTGAGCCGGGGTGGCACGATAAAGCGCAGCCCGTTGGCCGGCAGCGGCCAGTTGGAAGTTTCCACCGAGGCGTTCATGGCGCCCTCTTTCTTGTTCGAATGCCAAGATCGTCCATCCGCAGGGCAAGATCGTCAATCCACAGAGCGCTTTTCGCCGGCTATAACAGGGGCAGACAAGAACAACAGGAGGCCGACGATGCCCCAGGTGATCCCGCAGCTGATCGACGGCCAGTGGCAAGCCAGCCACGCCCGCGAACTGATCGAAGTGACCGACCCCGCCACCCAGGAAGTCCTGGCCCTGGCGCCCAAGGCCACCCATGAGGAAATCGAGGCGGCGATTGCCAGCGCCAAGGCCGCCTTCCTCAGCTGGCGCGAAGTGCCGGTGCCGGAACGCGCACGGTTGATGCTGCGCTACCAGCACCTGCTCAAGGAGCACCACGACGAGCTGGCCGAAATTCTCGCCGCGGAAACCGGCAAGACCTTCGCCGATGCCAAGGGCGATGTCTGGCGCGGCATCGAGGTGGCCGAGCACGCCGCCAACATCTGCAGCCTGATGATGGGCGAGACGGTCGAGAATGTCGCCCGCGAGATCGACACCGCCAGTTATATCCAGCCGCTGGGCGTGTGCGTCGGCATCACCCCGTTCAACTTCCCGGCTATGATCCCGCTGTGGATGTTTCCGCTGGCCATCGCCTGCGGCAACACCTTCATCCTCAAGCCGTCCGAGCAGGACCCGCTGACGCCGAACAGGCTCGCAGAACTGTTCCTCGAAGCCGGCGCGCCCAAGGGTGTGCTGCAGGTGCTGCACGGCGGTCGCGAAGTGGTCGATGCGCTACTGGTGCACGAGGACATCCGCGCCATCTCCTTCGTCGGCTCGGTGCCGGTGGGCCAGCACATCTATCGCACCGGCACCCAGCACCTGAAGCGCGTGCAGGCCTTCGCCGGTGCCAAGAATCATATGGTGGTCATGCCCGACGCGCCCAAGGATCAGGTCATCAGCAACCTGCTCGGCGCCAGCTGCGGCGCCGCCGGCCAGCGCTGCATGGCGATCAGCGTGGCGGTGTTCGTGGGTGAGTCGAAAGCCTGGATCGACGAGCTGGCCGCGCAGATGGCCGAGCTCAGGCCTGGTCACTGGAAAGACGCCGGTTCGGCCTACGGCCCCTTGATCAGCCAGCAGGCCAAGCAGCGCGTGCAGAAGCTGATCGCCGAGGGCAAGGCCGAAGGCGCCGAGTGCCTACTCGACGGCTCGCAGTGCGAGGTGGCCGGCTACCCCAACGGCAACTGGCTCGGCCCAACCCTGTTCCGTGGCGTGACCAGCAAGATGAGCCTGTACCGCGAGGAAATCTTCGGCCCGGTGCTGGTGTGCATGGAAGTCGACACGCTGGAACAGGCCATCGAGCTGGTCAACGCCAGCCCCTATGGCAACGGCACCAGCATCTTCACCCGCTCCGGCGGCGCCGCGCGCCACTACCAGCACGCGGTGGAAGTCGGCCAGGTGGGCATCAACGTGCCGATTCCGGTGCCGCTGCCGTTCTTCTCCTTCACCGGCTGGAAGGGCTCGTTCTATGGCGACCTGCACGCCTACGGCAAGCAGGCGGTGCGTTTCTATACCGAGACCAAGACGGTCACCAGCCGCTGGTTCGATGACACGCCGGTGACGGGGCCCAACATGACCATTCAACTGAAGTGAGACCTGACGCACCTCAATAAGAGACGACTTAGACGAAAAGACAATGCCTCCCCGCCGCCGGTGACTGCACAGTCGCCGACGGCACAACAAAAATAAGGAGCCATTGCGATGAAACGACTGACTGCCACCCTGGCCCTCTGGGCCGGGATCACCGCCTGTGCGCAGGCCGCCGAGCCAATCACCCTCGGCCTCAACTACCCGCGCACCGGCCCGTACAAGGAAGAGGGACTGGCACAGATGCGCGGAGCTCTGCTAGCCATCGACGAAATCAACGCCAAGGGCGGCGTTTTGGGCCGCCCGCTGCGCCTATCCAGCCAGGACACCGCCTCGCGTCCGGCAAAAGCAGTGAAGAATGTCGACAAGCTGGCCGACGAAGGCGCCGCCATGCTCTTCGGCGGCGCCTCCAGCGCCGTGGCCATCGCCGCCGGCAAGCAGGCCCGCGAGCGCGGCCTGCTGTACTTCGGCACCCTCACCTATTCCAACGACACCACCGGCAAGGACGGCCAGCGCTACCTGTTCCGCGAATGCAACAGTGCCTGGATGAGCGCCAAGGTGCTCGGCCAGTACCTGAGCGAAAAGCTGCCCAACAAGAACTACTTCTACGTCACCGCCGACTACACCTGGGGCACCACCAGCGAAAGCTCGTTGCGCCAGACCACCGGCACCGGGGACATCGCCCGCCACCCCGGGCTGAAGGTGCCCTTCCCCGGCGCTCGCCTGGCCGACTACCAGAACGCCCTGAGCCAGGCCGCCCAGAGCAAGGCCGAGGTGCTGGTACTGGTGCTGTTCGGCGAGGACCTGGTGCGCGCCATGCGCGTCGCCGAAGACCTGGGGCTGACCCAACGCATGCAGATCGTCGCCCCCAACCTGACCCAAGCCATCGTCGAGCAGGCCGGGCCGAGCCTAATGGCCGGCGTGCTCGGCACCGAGCCCTGGACCTGGCACGTGCCGGAGCGCGAAGGCTCCGAGGCCGGCAAGGCCTTCGTGCGCGACTTCACCGCCCGCTACGAGGTCTACCCTTCCAGCTCGGCCGCCTCGGCCTACAGCATCGTGCGCCAATGGGCCGATGCGGTCGGTCGTGCCAAGAGCCTGGACAGCGAGGCACTGATCAAGGCCCTGGAAGGCCATAGCTATCGCCTGCTCAAGGGCGAGCAGCAATGGCGTGCCTTCGACCACCAGAACGTGCAGAGCATCTATGCCGTGAAGGTCAAACCCCGCGCCGAGGTGATGAAAGACGCCCTGCGCCAGGATTATTTCGAGATCGTCCACCACCTGGATGGCGCCCAGGCCGCCCCGACCCTTGCCGAATGGCAGGCGGAGCGCCGCGCCGCCAACCAGCCCAGCACATTGCAGTGAGGAACCATGGACTTTGAGCTGAACGAAGAACAACGCCTGCTGGTCGACAGCGCCCGCGCCTTTGCCGCCCACGAACTGGCACCGCACGCCGCCGACTGGGACCGCGACCACCACTTCCCGGTGGACGTGATCAAGCGCGCCGCCGAGCAGGGCTACCTGGCCCTGTACATCAAGGAAGAAGATGGCGGCCTGGGCCTGTCGCGCTTGTCCAGCTCGCTGATCTTCGAGCAGCTCTCGGCGGGCTGTATCGCCACCACCGCCTTCCTCACCATCCACAACATGGCCAGCTGGATGTTGGCCAGCTTCGCCGACCAAAACCTCAAGGACGCCTGGCTGCCGCGCCTGACCTCCGGCGAGCTGCTGGCCTCCTACTGCCTGACCGAGCCGGACGCCGGCTCCGACGCCGCCCGCCTGCGCACCCGTGCGCGGCGCGACGGCGACGACTATGTGATCGATGGCAGCAAATGCTTTATCTCCGGCGCCGGCAGCACCGATGTACTGATAGTCATGGCCCGCACCGGGGAGGACGGCGCCAAGGGCGTGTCCTGCTTCCTGGTACCGGGCGACGCGCCGGGCGTGAAGTACGGACGCAACGAACTGAAGATGGGCTGGCGCGCCCAGCCGACCCGCACCATCACCTTCGAGGGGGTACGTATCCCGGCGGGCAATCGCATCGGCCCGGAAGGCCAGGGCTTCGTCTATGCCATGAAAGGTCTGGATGGCGGGCGCATCAATATCGCCAGTTGCTCACTGGGCGCCGCCCAGGCGGCGCTGGAGCAGAGCCTGCGCTACGTGGAAGAGCGCAAGCAGTTCGGCAAGCCACTCAGCGAGTTCCAGGCCCTGCAGTTCAAGCTGGCCGACATGCTCACCGATTTAACCGCGAGCAGGCAAATGGTGCGTCTGGCCGCGCACAAGCTCGACCATGGCCACAGCGAGGCCAGCCTGTATTGCGCGATGGCCAAACGCTTCGCCACCGACCATTGCTTCGCCTTGTGCAACGAGGCGCTGCAACTTCACGGCGGCTACGGTTATCTCAATGACTATCCCCTGGAGCGCTGGGTGCGCGACAGCCGCGTGCACCAGATTCTGGAGGGCACCAACGAAATCATGCGGGTGATCATCGCCCGCCGCCTGCTGGACCAGGGCGGCATGCTGGATCGCCTGCTGTAGTTTCTTACTCCCCTCTCCTTCCGGGAGAGGGGCCGGGGGTGTGGGACGGTGTCGCACCAAATACCCTCACCCCAGCCCTCTCCCAAGGGGAGAGGGAGTTCCAATCGACGAGGACCGTTATGAGTACCGCCATCGAAGCCTACAAACCCGGCGTCTTCGACCTGACCCACAAGCTCACCGTGGAAAAGCACGGTCATACCGCGCTGATCACTATCAACCACCCGCCGGCCAACACCTGGGATCGCGACTCGCTGATCGGCCTCAAGCAGGTGATCGAGCATCTCAACCACGACGATGACGTCTATGCGTTGGTGGTCACCGGCCAGGGCAGCAAGTTCTTCAGCGCCGGCGCCGACCTCAACCTGTTCGCCGACGGCGACAAGGCCCGTGCCCGCGAGATGGCGCGCCGTTTCGGCGAAGCCTTCGAAACCCTGCGCGACTTCCGTGGCGTGTCCATCGCCGCAATCAATGGCTACGCCATGGGCGGCGGCCTGGAATGCGCCCTGGCCTGCGACATCCGCATCGCCGAACGCCAGGCGCAGATGGCCCTGCCAGAGGCCACTGTCGGCCTGCTGCCCTGTGCCGGCGGCACGCAGCACCTGCCCTGGCTAGTCGGCGAAGGCTGGGCCAAGCGCATGATCCTTTGCGGCGAGCGTGTCGACGCCGAAACCGCCCTGCGCATCGGCCTGGTCGAACAGGTGGTGGATACCGGCGAGGCCCGTGGCACCGCGCTGCTGCTGGCAGCCAAAGTCGCGCGGCAGAGCCCGGTCGCAGTGCGCACCATCAAGCCGCTGATCCAGGGCGCCCGCGAACGCGGCCCGAACAGCTGGCTCCCCGAGGAGCGCGAGCGC
>JAYQUJ010000040.1:0-30986 GCA_038147895.1 Pseudomonas sp. | reverse complement strand
CCCAAAGAGGTGCTGGTCAAGATTGATCGCGTGACGAAGAAGTTCGACGAAACCATCGCCGTCGATGACGTCTCGCTGACCATCAACAAGGGTGAAATCTTCGCTCTGCTCGGCGGCTCCGGCTCCGGCAAGTCGACCCTGCTGCGCATGCTTGCCGGCTTCGAGCGGCCGACGGAGGGGCGCATTTTCCTCGACGGCGTGGACATCACCGACATGCCGCCATACGAACGCCCGATCAACATGATGTTCCAGTCCTACGCGCTGTTCCCGCACATGACCGTGGCGCAGAACATCGCCTTCGGTCTCAAGCAGGACAAGCTGCCGCAGGCCGAGATCGACGAGCGCGTGGCCGAGATGCTCAAGCTGGTGCACATGACCCAGTACGCCAAGCGCAAGCCGCACCAGCTGTCCGGTGGCCAGCGTCAGCGCGTGGCCCTGGCCCGTTCGCTGGCCAAGCGTCCCAAGCTGCTGCTGCTCGATGAGCCGATGGGCGCCCTGGACAAGAAGCTGCGTTCGCAGATGCAGCTGGAGCTGGTGGAGATCATCGAGCGCGTCGGCGTGACCTGCGTGATGGTGACCCACGACCAGGAAGAGGCCATGACCATGGCCCAGCGCATCTCGATCATGCACCTCGGCTGGATCGCCCAGACCGGCAGCCCGATCGACATCTACGAGACCCCGGCCAGTCGCCTGGTCTGCGAGTTCATCGGCAACGTCAACCTGTTCGACGGTGAGATCACCACCGACGAGAGCGACCACGCCATCATCACCTGCCCGCAGCTGGACAAGCCGATCTACATCGGCCACGGCGTCAGTACTCGCGCCGAAGAAAAGAACGTCAGCTACGCCCTGCGCCCAGAGAAACTGCTGATGGCCAGCGAACTGCCGGCTGACCATGAACACCCCGAGTACAACTGGTGCAACGGCACCGTGCACGACATCGCCTACCTCGGCGGTCACTCGGTGTACTACGTCAAGCTGAGCTCCGGGCAGATCGTGCAGTGCTTCATCGCCAATGCCGAGCGCCGCGGCAAGCGTCCGACCTGGGATGATGCCGTGGTGGTGTACTGGGAAGACGACAGCGGCGTGGTACTGCAATCATGAGCAAGCTGAAACGCTATCTGCCCTCGGGGCGGCATGCCGTGATCGGCATACCGTTCTTCTGGCTGTTCCTGTTCTTCCTGCTGCCGTTCTTCATCGTTCTGAAGATCAGCTTCGCCGAAGCAGACGTGGCCATTCCGCCTTACACCGAGATCTACAGCTGGGCGGATAACCAGCTGTCGATCCTGCTCAACCTGGGCAACTACGTCTTCCTCAGCGAGGACGAATTGTACCTGGCGGCCTACCTGGGCTCGTTGAAGATGGCCTTCATCAGCACCGCCCTGTGCCTGCTGATCGGCTTCCCGATGGCCTACTCCATCGCCCGCGCCAGCAAGGAAGCGCAGACCGTGCTGCTGCTGCTGATCATGATGCCGACCTGGACCGCGATCCTGATCCGCGTCTATGCCTGGATGGGCATCCTCAGCAACAACGGCCTGCTCAACAGCTTCCTGCAGACCATCGGGGTGATCGACGCGCCGCTGCAGATCCTCAACACCAACCTGGCGGTGTACATCGGTATTGTCTATTCGTACCTGCCGTTCATGATCCTGCCGCTCTACGCCAACCTGGTGAAGCACGATCACAGCCTGCTGGAAGCGGCTTCCGACTTGGGTTCGAGCAACTTCAACAACTTCTGGAAGATCACCGTGCCGCTGTCGAAGAACGGCATCATCGCCGGCTGCATGCTGGTGTTCATTCCGGCGGTGGGTGAGTTCGTCATCCCCGAACTGCTGGGCGGCCCGGAGACCCTGATGATCGGCAAGGTGCTGTGGCAGGAGTTCTTCAACAACCGCGACTGGCCGGTGGCATCCGCCCTGGCGGTGATCATGCTGCTCATCCTCATGGGCCCGATCATCTGGTTCAACCGTAACCAAGCCAAAGAAATGGAGGGCCGCGCATGAAACGCCTGAGTTTCTCCAATGTGATGTTGTGGGTCGGCCTGATCTTCATCTACCTGCCCATGCTGATTATGGTCATCTACTCGTTCAACGCCTCCAAGCTGGTGACCGTGTGGGGCGGCTGGTCGGTCAAGTGGTACGCCGGCCTGCTCGACAACAGCCAGCTGATGGGCTCGGTGATGCGCTCGCTGGAAATCGCCTTCTACACCGCGGTTGCCGCCGTGGCGTTGGGCACCCTGGCGGCCTTCGTACTGACCCGCGTCACCCGTTTCAAGGGTCGCACCCTGTTCGGTGGCCTGGTCACCGCGCCGCTGGTGATGCCCGAGGTGATCACCGGTCTGTCCCTGTTGCTGCTGTTCGTGGCCATGGCCCAGCTGATCGGCTGGCCGCAGGAGCGTGGTCTGGTGACCATCTGGATCGCCCACACCACCTTCTGCTCGGCCTACGTGGCGGTAGTGGTGTCGTCGCGTCTGCGTGAGCTGGATCTGTCCATCGAGGAGGCGGCCATGGACCTGGGCGCCAAGCCGTGGAAGGTGTTCTTCCTGATCACCATCCCGATGATCGCTCCATCCCTGCTGGCCGGTGGCATGATGTCCTTCGCCCTGTCGCTGGACGACCTGGTGCTGGCCAGCTTCGTCTCCGGCCCCGGCTCGACCACCCTGCCGATGGAAGTGTTCTCCGCCGTGCGCCTGGGTGTGAAGCCGGAGATCAACGCGATCGCCAGCCTGATCATCCTGACCGTGTCGATCTTCACCTTCTTCGCCTGGTACTTCGCCCGCCAGGCCGAAGAGCGCCGCAAGCGCGCCATCCAGCAGGCCATGGAGTCGATGGCCGAGGAAGCCTCGGGTTCCAACTGGAAGCCGGCTCAGGCTGCCTGAGTTTGCTGAGATGAAAAGGGCCACTTCGGTGGCCTTTTTGTTTGTTCCGCAGGAGGTGACTCCAGCTCTCTAGCAAGGTGCTTTCTTAATAAAAAAGTGACTGTTTGGCCAAAAACGGCACCGTGACAGAAATCACGGTTCACTATTTTTACCGAGAAAGATTCTTGCCTGTGACAATTCAGACATAAAGAATGCGCGACCGTTTTGATGTCGGATTGCCAGTAATGGCCAAGGATTGGTCGCATGCGTGCGTTGTATCTCGCAGTTTTTGCTTCGTGCCTTATTTCTGCCGCAGCCGTTCAGGCTGCACCTGATATCCCTCCCTTGCCGGGCGAGCGCGACCTGATTCGCGACCGTCAGGAGCGTCTGCTGGAAGAGCAGCGCAAACGTCTTGAAGAGCTCAAGCAGCTACCGGGCCGCGAGGCGCCTGTCGAACCGGGCGTTGCGCCTGAAGATCAGCGTTGCTTCGAGATCAAGAGCATCCAGCTGCAGGGTGCCAGCCTGCTCTCGGCCAGCGAGCAGAACGAGTTGCTCAAGCCTTTCCTCAATCGCTGTCTCGGCAGCGGCCAGCTCAACGCGTTGTTGAAAGCCATCACCCAGCGCTACATCGACCGCGGTTACGTTACTTCCCGCGCCTACCTGCCGCAGCAAGATCTGAGCGATGGCGATCTGGATGTTCTGGTCGTTGAAGGGCGCCTGGAAGGTCTGGACAGCTCGGCCATCGCCAGCGAGCGCGAACTGGCCATGGCGTTCCCCGGCAAGCCTGGCAAGCCGCTCGATCTGCGCGAGCTGGAGCAGTTGGTCGATCAGCTGAATCGTCTTCCGTCGCGTCCAGCGCAGCTGGAGTTGCTGCCTGGCGAACAGGTTGGCGGCAGTCGCGTACAGCTCAAAGGCGAGCCGAGCAAACCCTGGCATGTCTCCCTCAGTCGACATAACGATGGCGATATCAGTACCGGTGAGCAGCAATGGGGTGTCGGTCTGGATTGGGATAGCCCCTTGGGCCTGGCCGACCAGCTCAGCATTCGCGGCGGCGCCGACGCGGTCAGCGACGAGTTTCGTCACTCCGATAACCAGAGCCTCTACTACAGTCTGCCCTATGGCTGGTGGACCTTCAGCTATAGCTACAGCCAGAGCTACTACCGCAACCAGACCGAAGGCGCCGGCTTCGTCTTCGAGATGGACGGTGAAAGCCGCACCCACGCCCTGCGCGCCGAACGGCTGCTGCACCGCGATGCGCTCAGCAAGACCAGCATCAACACCGGCATCAGTCACCTGCGCACGCGCAACTACCTCGACAATGCGTTGCTCGATGTCTCCAGCCAGCGCCTGTCCGAGGCGCAGTTGGGTTTCAACCACGGCCGGCGCATCGGCAACGCCTTCGTCAACGCCGATATCGGCTGGCAGCGCGGTATCGGCGCACTGGATGCTCAACGCGAAGGTGACCCACGCCCCGGTGAACCGGTGGCACGCTACAACAAATACAGCCTGACCCTGAGCTACCTGCAGCCCTTCCAGCTGTGGGACGAGTCGTTCAGTTTCGACAGCTTGGCCAACGGCCAGTGGAGCGAAGATGTGCTCTACAGCCCACAGCGCATCAGCATCGGTGGCCTGGCTTCGGTACGCGGCTTCAAGGAGCAGTCGCTGTCCGGTGATAGCGGTGGCTATTGGCGCAATCAGCTGCGCTGGACCCGCCCCATCACCTGGGCGCCGCTGCAGCCCTATCTGCAGCAGTACGGCGTCGCCTTCGCCTACGACCTCGGCGTGATCCACGGTGATCGCTACAACCCCGAGCTGCGCGGGCGCCTATCCGGCAATGCCTTCGAGTTCAGTGCCCGTGGTCAGCATCTGGCCGCCAGTCTGACCCTCGCCCGTTCGTTGGAGCGGCCGGACGCCATCGAGCGCCGCGAGCACCCACTGTATTTCCGTATCGACCTTTTCTTCTGATCTCGCTTGTTGTCGGCAGGAGCTTCTCACATGGACGTCCGTAGCCCTTTCTTCCAGAACATCGCCGCTGCCCTGGCCGGCATCATGTTCCTCAACCCGATCATGGTCGCGGCGGCCGAGGCCACCCTGGCCGCTGCCAATGGCGCCACTCAGGTCGGCCAGGCGGGCAACGGCGTGCCGGTGGTGAACATCGCCACGCCCAACGGCAATGGTCTGTCGCATAACCAGTTCAACGACTACAACGTCGGCCAGCAGGGCTTGATCCTCAACAACGCCACCGGCAAGACGCAGAGCACCCAGCTCGGCGGCATCATCCTCGGCAACGCCAATCTCAACGGTCAGGCCGCCAAGCTGATCCTCAACGAGGTCACCGGCGGCAGTCCCAGCCAGCTGCGCGGCTACACCGAAGTGGCCGGTCAGCAGGCCCATGTGGTGGTGGCCAACCCCAACGGCATCACCTGCAACGGTTGCGGCTTCATCAACACCCCGCGCGCGACCCTCACCACCGGCAAGCCGATCATCGAAGGCGGGCGCCTGGATCGCCTGCAGGTCGACGGCGGCGCCATCAGCATCGAAGGTCAGGGCCTCAACGCGACCAACGTCGACCAGTTCGACCTGATCACCCGCAGCGCCAAGCTCAACGCCGAGCTGCAGGCCAACAAGCTCAACATCATCACCGGCACCAACGATGTGCAGGTGGCCGATCTGGCCGTCAGCCAGCGCACGGCCAACCCGGCCGACGAGCCGCAACTGGCCATCGACAGCTCGGCGCTGGGCGGCATGTACGCCGGCGCGATCCGTCTGGTCGGCACCGAGGCCGGCGTCGGCGTGAAGCTGGCGGGCGACATGGCCGCCAGCGCCGGCGATATTCAGATCGACGCCAATGGCCAACTGAGTCTGGCGCAAACGGCCGCCAGCGGCAGCGTGCGCATCGCCGCCGAGGACGTGGCGTTCAATGGCAAAGTCTATGCCGGCAACGAAATTGCCGTGCAGGCCGAGAAGAGTCTGACCAACCAGCAGAGCCTGGCGGCGCATCACCGTGTCGCGCTGAGCGCGGACAAGCTGGAAAACCGGGGCATTGTCGAGTCAGGGGTTGATCCGGATGGTAGCCGCAACACCCGCGGAGACCTGAGCGTCACGGCTCGCGTGTTGGAAAACCGCGATGGAACCATCGCTGCAAGCCACCTGCTGCAGATTGCCGCCAGCGAAACCATAGATAATCAGGGCGGCACCCTGAGCGCCGGTAGCCAGGCCAAGGTGAGCAGTGCCAGCCTGGACAACCGAGGCGGCCGAGTGCTGACGCAGGGAGAACTGACAGTTACCACCGACGCCCTGAACAACAGCGGCGAGGGCCTGGTGTACGGTCAGCAGCGCGTGGCCGTGCAGGCCGGCACCCTGGACAACCGCACCGGCCAGATCTCCACCACCGGCCAGGCTGAGGTCGCGGCGACTAGCCTGGATAACCGCCAGGGCAGCTTGGTCAGCGAAGGATTCGTGACTGTCGAGGCGCAGAGCCTGGATAACCGTGGCGGCTTGGTTTCCGGTTGGCAAGGCCTTGAGCTCAAAGGCGGCACGTTAGATAACTCGGCGAGCGGCACCTTGTCGAGCAAGATCGGTACGCTGGCGGTCGAGCTACAGGGCGAGCTGAACAACAGCGGCCAAGGTGCGCTGGTCAGCAAGGGTGATCTCAAGGTTCAAGCGGCCAGCCTGGACAACAATGCCGGTGGCGTTATTTCCAGCCAGGCCAAGCTCGATCTGGAACTGAATGGAAAGCTGGGTAACCAGGCTGGTCTGGTCAGCAGTCAGGACGACTTGCAGATCAATGCAACTGAGGTCGACAACCGCAGTGGTGAGATTGGCAGTAGCGGCAACCTGTTGCTGCACGGCTACAGCTTGGACAATGGGGCTGGCAAGCTGATCGCCGAAGGCGGCTTCACTCTGGAACTGCTTGGTCTGTTGAACAATGCCAACGGTCAGTTGGCGAGTACCGGTAACCTGCTGCTGAGCAGCGGCAGCCTGGATAACCGCGGCGGCCAACTGGTCAGCCAGGGGCTGCTGGAGCTGTTGACCGGTGGCCTGGAAAACTCGGCGGGCGGCACCCTGGCGGCCCGCGACCAGCTGCAGATCACGGCCGGCGGGCAACTGAACAATGGGCAGGACGGCCTGATTTACAGTGAAGGCAGCGATGTCGAGATCGCTGCCGCCGGCCTCGACAACAGTGCCGGCAGCATCACCAGTAAGGGCCAGCTAAGCCTGACGGTGGATGGCGCTCTGAATAACCGACAAGGCATCCTGCAGAGTGCAGATGGCAACGTAGATGTAACCGCCACCAGTCTGGATAACCGAGACGAGGGCCTGCTTGCCAGTTTGAACGGCTGGCTGCGTCTGCAATTGAGTGCCCTGTTCGATAACCGTAACGGCACTGCCCAAGGCGAGAGCCTGGAAATCGTCAGCGGCGACCTGCGCAACGACGGCGGCCACCTCTCCGCTACCCTCGGCGATGCCAGCATCAACGCCAACGCGGTGGAGAATGGCTCTGGCGGGCTCTTCGCCAAGAGTTTGCTCACCGTGACCGCCGACAGCTTCGGCAACCAGGGTAACGGCACTGCGGACGAACAACGCGGCAAGGTGGCCGCACAGCGGATCGACTTCAGCCTAAGCGGCGCGTTGAACAACCGCTATGGCCTGATTGAGAGCGGCAGCACTCTGACCATTGAGGCCGCAAGTCTGAACAATAGCCAAGGCAAGCTGCGCGCCATCGGCAGCGCGAGTGAGTCTCTGATCGATGTGGGCCTGCTGGACAACCGTAGTGGACTGGTGGAAGTCGGCAACAGCGTGCTGCGGCTGCAACTCGATGACCTCAAGAACGCAGACGGACAACTTTTACACACAGGCATTGGAAGCCTTGCTCTATCTTCCGCCCAGGCCACGTCTGCCGGCGGCACCCTGTTTACCAGCGGCGAGCTGAACATTAGCGCACAGAGCTGGACCAACAGTGGCATCCTCCAGGCCGCCCGCCTACTGCTCAACGTCAACCAATTCAACCAAACCGCCAGCGGCCAGCTGTTGGCCGGAGAATCCCTGACCGCCACTGGTGGTAGTTGGATCAACAACGGCGTGATCGCCAGCGACGGCGACCTCAGCCTCATCCTGAGCGGTGCCTATAGCGGTAGCGGCAAGCTCACCAGCCTGGGCGATTTGACCATCGAGACGGCCAGCCTCAGCCTCGGCAGCGCCGGGCGCATCAGTGGCGGCCTAACCGAAATCAACATCGACGGCACCCTGGCCAATAGCGGCAAAATCACTTCCGCGACAGATCTGCTAGTCGAGACTGCCACGCTAGACAACTACGGCACCCTGGGCAGTGGCGAGAACCTACGTCTGAGCGCCAGCAACGTGCGCAACGAGCGTGGGCTGATTTTCAGCGGCGAAGATATGGCGCTGCAGGTGGATCGTTTTACCAACTGGTATGGCGATGTGTTCAGTCTTGGTTCCCTTGTGGTGGCGAAAGATGCCGCCAACAGATGGGCAACCCTATTGGACAACGTCTCCGGCACCATCGAGAGCCGGGACGACATGCAGCTACGAGCTGTGACTCTGCGAAATCGCAAAGAAAAGTTTGAGCTGTCCGAGCGCCTGGTGTCCGGTGACATCACCTACGAGTGTAAGGAACATGGTGGGCACTGCGCAGGCAGCCACTACGACATCATGTACTACGTCGATGAGGTGCTTGAGCGCCTTGTCGAGTCCGACTCTCCTTCAGCCAATCTGGTCTCTGGTGCCGACTTACTGATCCGCGGCGGCTCCTTCACCAATAGCCACAGCCTGGTATCTGCAACAGGCGATATTTCGATCACGGTAGATAGCTTTTCCAACGAAGGTGCAGCGGCCTCGCGAGTGGAGCGTCATCGTATGTACCGCACTCCCGTTGACTCGGAGAGTGGTGACCGCTTTTGGGACATGGTCGAAGTGGGTGGGGCGCTTTACGAGTACGCCAAGTACAACTCCAGAAATCTGTATGAGTACTGGGAGTATCGCAAAGCGGACAAAGGGACTACTCAATACAAAGCCACCAACCAGCGTAATGAGCAAAATACCGGGCAGCTCAATCCGAATTACGACCCCTCCCGGCAGCAGCCTGTTCCGAGTCGCATACTCGGTTATACCCTGGCCTCATCGACTGAAACGGTAACGCCGACGGGCACTGCTTCCAATGCAGTGGTTCAGGCGGGTGGCGCGCTACAGATCAACGCCACCGACTCGTTCAATAACAGCGTGCTCACCAGTAATGCCAGTGTCGGGCAGGGGAGCAGCAAGGTTATTGATACCGCTGCTAGCGGTACCGGAAAGAACTTCTCTGTGGTTTTGAATGCGCAGTTGCCGCCTGACTTGCAGCAAAAGCAGATAAACCCCTTGACCCTGCCGGGATTCAGCATCCCTCAAGGTGACAATGGTCTGTTCCGCCTGAGTGGCGCGCAGGGGGGGCAGAATGAGGCAGTGGGTGGTGCTGTCGTGGCGTCGACGGGGGGCCGGCAGCCAGGGGTACACCGTTACCTGATCGAAACCAACCCCGAGCTCACCAACCTCAAGTCCTTCCTCGGCTCTGATTACCTGCTCGGCCATTTGGGCTACGACCTTGATGATGTGCAGCAGCGCCTGGGTGATGGGCTTTATGAGCAGCGCCTGATTCGCGAAGCCATCGTCGCGCGCACCGGTCAGCGTTACCTCGCGGGCCTGACCAGTGACGAAGCGATGTTCCGTTACCTCATGGACAACGCCATCGCCAGCAAGAGCACGCTCAACCTATCGCTAGGCGTCAGCCTCACTGCCGAGCAGGTCGCGGCACTCACGCACGACATCGTTTGGCTGGAAGAGCATGAGGTGCTGGGGCAGAAGGTGCTGGTGCCGGTGCTCTATCTGGCCCAGGCTGAAGGGCGTTTGGCAGCAAATGGAGCGCTCCTCCAAGGCCGTGACGTGTCGCTGATCAGCGGCGGCGACCTTAGCAACCAGGGCACTCTACGTGCCAGTCAGCATCTGAGTGCTCTGGCCAGCGGCAACCTTGGCAACGGTGGTCTTATCGAAGCGGGTGAGCGCTTACAGCTGCTGGCTGGCGACAGCATCCGTAATGCTCAGGGCGGGATTATTGCTGGCCGCGACGTAGGCCTCACGGCCCTGAGTGGTGACGTCATCAACGAGCGCAGCGTAACCCGTTACGAAGTCGAGTTCGGTCGCCTCCACAACATCAAGGATTTTGCTGACTCCTCCGCTCGCGTTGAGGCTGCGGGTGATCTGAACATTAGCGCCGGGCGAGATGTTGCCAACCTTGGCGGTGTGCTCGAGAGCCGGGGTGATCTGACCCTCAACGCCGGTCGTGACGTGACCATCAGCTCGGTAGAGGAACGAGCGCTGCAGGCCAACGGTAAGAAGTACCGCGACGAGCATATTAACCAACTGGGGGCGACGGTCAGTGCCGGCGGCGATGTCGAGATCGGTGCGGGCCGTGACCTTGCCGTGATCGCCAGCCGCGTTAAGGCCGAAGGGGATGTGGCGTTGTCTGCGGGCAACGATGTGCTCATCGCATCGGCGGCTGATGAGGATCACTTCTATTCGAAAAGCAAGAAGGTGACCCGTCAGAAGGACCATGTCGATCAGCAGTCCAGTGAAGTTCTGGCGGGCGGCGATGTAGTGATCAGTGCGTCGAACGACTTGCTCCTATCCGCCAGCAAGGTGCGGGCGAACGACGAGGCCTACCTGGTGGCGGGCGGTAACCTGGCCCTACTCAGCGCGGAGGACTACGACTACTCGCTGTACCAGAAGAAGAGCAAGGGCAGCTTCGGACGCAAGAGCTTCAAGCGCGACGAGGTCACGCATGTCACGAACGTAGGAAGCGAAGTGAGTGCTGGCAGTGACGTCACCTTGCTCAGCGGAGGCGACCAGCTCTACCAGCGTGCCCGTCTGGAAAGCGGGGGTGACCTGACCCTGGACAGCGGCGGCGAGATCACCTTCGAGGCGGTCAAGGACCTGCACCAGGAAAGCCACGAGAAGAGCAGCAGCAGCCTGGCCTGGACCTCGGCCAAGGGCAAGGGCAAGACCGACGAGACCCTGCTGCAAACGCAGATGATCGCCCAGGGCGATGTGGTCATCCGCGCCGTGGATGGCCTGAACATCGACGTCAAACAGGTCAACCAGCAGACCGTGGGCCAGACCATCGATGCCATGGTCGCGGCCGACCCGAGCCTTGCGTGGATCAAGGCAGCTGAGGTGCGCGGGGATGTGGACTGGCGCCGGGTGAAGGAGATTCATGACTCCTTCAAGTACAGCCATTCGGGGTTGGGGGCTGGGGCGCAGCTGGTGATTGCGATTGTGATCGCCTACCTCACTGCAGGCGCAGCCAGTGGCCTTGCGGCTAGTGGAGCAAGTGCAGCAGGTGCCTCTACTGCAGCAGGCTCTGCCTGGGCGGCGGGTGCCGGCGCCTCGCTGAGCGGTATTGGCTGGGCCAATGCCGCCGCGACTGCAGTTATGACCGGTGCGGCAAGCAACGCCACCATCAGCACCATCAACAACCGAGGCAACCTTGGGGCGGTGCTCAAGGATGTAACTTCGGAAGATGCACTGCGTGGCTATGTGGTGTCCGGAGCTACTGCGGGTTTGACCTCGGGCTATTTCAACGAGTGGACTAGCACGCAGACCAGTACGGGCAATGCCATACAAGACAGCGTGAAGGTGTTGTCCGAAGGTGGGCTGAGTAGCTGGAGTGGGATCGGCAGCTTTGCTGGTAACCAGCTTTTGCAGAATGGCACTTCGACTGTGCTAGACCGCGCACTTGGTGGCGACAGCAACTTTGGTGATGCTTTACGAAGTAGCTTGGCCAACACATTCGCGGCTGCGGGTTTCAACTGGATTGGCGATCTTTCTTCGTCAGGCAATATGAATCTGGAAAACGGCAGCCTGACCAAAATTGGGCTGCATGCTGTCATGGGCGGTTTGGCGGCAGAGGCCGCTGGGGGCGACTTCAAGACTGGGGCGCTGGCAGCGGGAGTTAATGAGGCTGTTGTAGGCGCTTTGGCCCAGCAATATGGGCAGATGGATCCAGAAAAGAAGAAGAGCCTATTGGTGATGAACTCGCAGTTGATTGGAGTTCTAGCGGCTGCGGCGCAAGGAGAGGAGGGGGAAGGTCTTCAGACCGGAGCTTGGGTAGCCGGCACTGCCACCCAGTACAACCATCTGGAACACCGTGATGCTCAATCGTTTGCTGAAGACATGGAGTCTTGTGGTACTGACTCGCAATGCCAGCGAGACAAATGGCAAAAAGAAAAATATGCAGAGGAAAGCATCTATAACGACTCCTTCGTTCAAGGTATCTCTGGGGCACCTCTAGCGAAGGACAAGATGGGGCAGATTGCTGCAGGACTCGATGTCTTGTTGGCCATAAATTGCAGCACAGCCATTTGTGAGAGCTATAAGGCAGATCTCGTCGGAAGTGCGCTGGTCAACTATGCACAGCTGAGTGAGGTTTTGGGCGAGTGGTCACCGTCGCTGGATCGCATAGCGCTACTATCTTTAGGGGCCGGAGCATCTGAGGCAGGCGGGCTGCGACCGCGACCGGCAGGTACTCCGGTATCTGTAGGTGCTACGCAGGTTGAGAAGGCTCTAGATTATTTCTCTGGTGTTAGAGGGGCTGGTGCAAAAGGAATACTTACACCGAAAGACTTTCCTGAGATATCCACCAAGATAAGCCAGAAGCAGCTTCGTCATATTGCTGGGACACAACAGCTTGAGGCACGGGGAGGCGGTGGTTTCTTAAGCAGTGTCTCTGATGCTCAAAAAGTGCTGGATGCTTACCACGCCGGTCAGGTGAAAGTCCTTGGAAAAAATGCTCAGGGGTTCCCAGTGGTTAAATTTGAGGGCGTTACTGGCACTAACGTTAACCTCGGTGTTGGTATAACTGATCAGGCGACCAACGTGTTTATTATCAAGGGGACAAAGAGCCCAAGCATTGTCCCCACAAATCCAAACTGGAGCCAAAAATGAGTGATGAGCCTGAGTTGGATGAATGGAATTTTCAGGTATTAATGCTCGTTCAAGCGTTGGTGGGTGCGATATCTGCCAATTTTAGGATGGTCGCATTGCTAAGGGATGGCGATGAATGGGTGTTGAAGTTCTACCTTGAAGAGAACGTCGAGGAGGATGTTGAGGAAATTGAAGATGTCGTTTGCCAATATACGGCATATCAGGGCTCCAGCTTGAGATGCAGGTCTGAGTTGATCGTAGGAAGCGAACAGCTTCCGGGGCTTTCGGACGTGGGCAGAGTTGTGTACCGCCGCAGAGAGCCTATTGATAATTAATTGGTGCAAAAGGGGCAGGGAAGGCGATTGATGCAGGTTTCGATACGGCGAACCTGCAAAGCAAATTGGAAGGCTATCTCCTTGATGCTGCACATCCTCAAAATCAGACCAAGGCGAATTGGTTCCAGCAAGCTCTAGGCTTTGACAAGAGCAACTGGCAGGGTTTGGCGTCCCAGATTCGTTTTGATGAGGCCAAAGCTATAGCGACCAAGACGAGTCAATATGGCCAAACTTTTGAGCAGGTTATTCCTATAACAGGGGTGAACGGCAAGACCATAGGGGCGTAATAGGGGACATGGCGTAATAGGGGACAGACCACGTTTTCAACCCGATCTTTTGCTTGAATAATAGAATAATAGAATAATAGAATAATAGAATAATAGGGGACAGACCACGTTTTCTGACCCCGTCTTTTGCCTGAGTAGATCTCGTCTAGTCTGAACGCGTCGCAAATGGAAAAAGGAGTTTCCAATGCCACGTCGAGCGCGTGTCCTGTTGCCTGGAGTGCCGCTACACCTGATTCAACGGGGCAACAATCGATCTGTCTGCTTCTTTGCCAATGAAGATTACCTGTTCTATCTGGAGTGTCTGGCGGAGCAGGCGCGTAAACATGGCTGTGCCATCCACGCCTGGTGTCTGATGACCAACCACGTTCATCTGCTATTGACGCCGAGCAGAGCGGACAGCGTTGGTTTGTTGATGAAGGGGCTAGGGCAGCGCTATGTGCAATACATCAATCGCACCTACCGGCGAAGCGGTACGTTGTGGGAGGGCAGGTTTCGTTCCTGTCTGGTTCAGGATGAAGGCTACTTGCTTGCCTGCTATCGCTACATCGAGATGAACCCGGTGCGTGCTGGCATGGTGACGCACCCGGCAGAGTATCGCTGGTCAAGTTATCGGGAGAATGCTCAGGCGGAACAACGTGCGCTGACCAAGCCCCATAGCTCGTACGAGGTGTTGGGCAAGGACTGGCAGGCACGAGCGGCGCACTATCGAGAGCTGTTCCGACACGAGCTTGATCCCGGCCTTGTAGACGAACTCCGTTCGGCGACTAATGGTAACTATGTTTTCGGTAACTCAAGGTTTACCGAGGAAATTGAGAGGACGTTGGGTCGTAGGGTGGTTCCTGGTAAACCTGGTCGGCCAAAGAAGCTATCAGCAGATCAACGGATGACTTGAAATCGTGGTCTGTCCCCTATTTCCTATTTCTCTGTTGGCTGGGTGTAGCGCCTTCACGGCATCGTAGAAGCTATAGCCACGGCTGCTTCTGCTAATCAAACAAGGTGAATTCCCGCTGCACCTTGAAGTAGATCTCGCGTTCGGTCAGGTCTCTCTTGTCTATGTCCGACTCGTAGTCGGTCACCAGGCGTAGCCCCCACATCAGCTGCCATTCCGGGCGTGGTGAGAAGATTTGCGTGTATTCCAGGGTCTGGCTGGTTTCGCGGTCCAGCTCATCGCCGCGCCAGCGGTCGGTATCGCGCTTGGTCAGGTCGTTGAGCCACAGCAGGCGATGGGTCAAACCGTTGGGGCCGTGGTAGAGCGCGGTGAGGGAAAAGAACTGTTCCTTGTAGAGCCGTTCGCCATGGGTATCGAAGTGGCGCAGGGTGAAGTCTGCCATCAGGTCCAGGGCGCCAGTGGTGTAGTGCAGCTTGGGTTTGATCTCGCGCATCTGCCCGAGCACGAGGTTGTCGGGGTCGGCGATGGAGCCCCAGCGGCCATCCAGGTGCAGTGTCCAGGGCGCGTACGGCGATGTCTGGAAAAACCACTGCCAGTAGTGCTCGTCGAAGCGCGGGGCGTTGTCTCCGGTGGACAGGTCACTCTGGTCAATGCGGTTGACGGCGCGCTTGCGCTGCTGCCAGCCGAGCCGGGCGATGGTCTGGTAACTGCCGCGAAACTCGCCCCACAGGCCGACGGTGGTTTCCAGTGGCTGGTTGTCCGAATGCGAGCGCATATGCCCGCCAATCAGGTAGGTGCGGATGCGTGACTGGCTTTCATCATCCTCTTTGGCCTGGAAGTACCACTTGCGGCCGTAGGCCAGGTTGAGGGCGCGAAAGTCTACGCGGCGTACAAAGCCCAGATCGGCGCGGAAGTCGGGTGACACGTCGTAGTACTTGGCCCAATAAAGCGAATCCGGGCCGTCGTGGTTGTAGCGCATCTGCAGGTTGTAGCCGCGCAAGGTGTCGTCGTATTCGGCGCGTCTGACGTAGGGCGTGGTGTCGCAATCGCCCAGTTCGCATTCCGTTGCCGGAGCGGTTTCGGTACAGCCGGAGCCATTGCAGAGGTCTTCGGCAAAACGCTGTGGGTACTGTGTGTCGGACACCATCAACTGGCCACGCACCTTGTCGTCGATCCCCAGGTTGCCGGTGCCATTCAGGCTCATCACGGCATTGTGGTAATCGTCTGCAGTGCGCAGGGTGCCCAGCACTCCCAAGCTGCGTTTGTCGGACTGGCTTTCGTAGTTGAGCGCCGCCGAGCGGCTGTCATCGACCAGGCTGACGACATCCGAGCCGAGGTTGTCGGGCATGTACAGCTGCGTTTGCTGGTCAACGGCGACAAGCAGCCCGCTGGTGGTACTCGGGCTGTGCCACAGGTGGGCCAGGCCCACATCCGGCTGCAGGATGTTACGGGTATAGACCACTTCGTTTAGCGTGCGGAAGTATTCGCGGGCCTCCACGAACATCTCGCGCTTTTCAGGCTCGTAGGGGTTGAAGGGGTCGTTGATGCTGTCGCGGGCGATATCCGACTCCACATCCGCGTAGTTGGGGTTCACGGTCATCAGGAACTGACGATCGGTGGCGATGCGGTACTTCAGATAGGCGCCAGCGGCATGCAGCGGTTGTTCATCCACCTGTTCGAAGCGCCCGCCGATACTGCGTTCCTCATTGCGGTCATACACATAGTGGGGGGTCACGGTAAGGCTGCGCGTGCTCTTGGCGGGAGCCTCGGTGTTTGTCGGTTCGCCGGCCATTACCAGCTGGATAGCGCTGGCCAGCGTGCGCTCGATCTGCCTTGGGTGGTGGCGTTTGAGCAGTACCAACAACTCCTGGGGCTGCTCCTGGGCGTTGGGCAATAAGCGCAACTGTTCACGCGGAATCGCCATTTCTACCCGGAAGCCCTTCTCGTCGATTTTTGCGGCGGCTTCCCATTGGGCGTCCCAGTCGTACAGGTAGCGATCACTGATGGAGTCCTGCAGCACGTCTGACTGACTGCCATGCGGGTTCACCCGGAACTCGTACTTACGCAGGCCCTGCCCGGCCGGGTCCAGCACCAGGGCCACGTAATCGTCCTCTTTCAGGCCATCGCGCTCACGCACGGCAGAGCGCAGCTGGTCGACCTCCGGGTCGGATGCGTCAAAGGAGGCGTAGAGATGGGTTTCGCTCAGGGCCACCCGTACGCGAGTGGCTACGCCTGCCGCGCGCAATCGCACCGGGAAGACTTCGTACTGGATGGGGATGTCGCTGAGGTTGTTCCAGAAGGCGTCAGACAGATCGCCGTCGATGACTGGCGCGTCGAGCTTTACATAGGTGTATACCCGGGGCACCTGCGGGCTGGTCATCTGGGCACTGTCGGCTGCGGCTGCCTCGGTGGCCTCCGAATCCTGGTCTCCCAGAATCTCTTCCGTGCTGGCATGCGGGCTAGCGCACAGAAGTACGGCTAGCAGCGACAGGCGCAGTCTCTTGCACCGGCCCAAGGCTCCCCCCTTTTGGCTCTTGTCGCATAACTCGTGACCGAATCTGCGTGACTTTCAGAGCATAGCAAAGGCCTATTTCTTCACTGTCGGAGGCCGGCGAGCAGTGAGCAGAGGGGCTTGGCGAGTAGCGTTCGTTCCTTCTCTTCAGCTTGGGCCACTCTTGCTCCCGGGGTGCTTATTGAAAGCGTTGCCCGGCCTCTGGCTACTCATTTACAGCTCGTAAATGAGTAGCCAGAGGCCATTGCCGCGATAGCCTTTCTGTCGGGCCTTCAGTTTGCCGGCTGCAGGCTCAGGGTCGAGCGGGTGCTGGCGCGTACATCCTCTTTGCTCATGTGCATCGGTACGTATTGCCCGCGGATATAGGCCTCGGCCTGGTCGGCGTAGTGCTCATCGAAGGGCACGCCGCTCTGGCCGACCGGGTTGATGCCCAGGCCTTGGCTGGCGTCGGCGAGGTCGATCAGGCGTCGGGTCGAGGGGCCGTAGACCACCGACCAGGGCGCCGGGCCGACGCGGTGCGAGAGGTTGTTCGGCACTTCATGCCCGCCCGGTGCGGCGAAGGGACCGACGTTGAACAGCAGATCCAGCGGCTTCTGTGCGCCCAGTGGGTGCGCGTGGGTCAGGGTGTGGCCCTGGCCCCACTGCCACTGGCTGCTGTCGTTGCCCAAGGTCTGGCGTAGGTGGGCGAGGCTGTAATGCCAGGCGGCGGCGACGGTGCCGTGGCGGCTTTCCACGGCGGCGGTGCCGCGCTTGTCCCACCAGGGTGAGTCGGCGTTGGCGGTCAGGCGGGGCAAGGCTACGTCGAGCACGCGGGTCTGCAGCAGGCTGTCGAAGAAGGCATCACCCAGCTCGTCGCGCATGGCCTGGTTGGCCAGCTCATAGGTGAGCTGGTTGAACAGGGTGGCAGCGATGGAGTCCAGCGGGTGGCTGCCATCCCAGCCGGCCAGTTGCTCGACCAGGGCGCGTTCACTGTCGTCCGCCGCTGCTCCGCGCAGGTCATCGAGGATAGGGGCGAGCAGGCGCGGGCCGTAGCCGGTGCCGTCATCCAGTTGCAGGGCCTGGCTGTTGTGGGTGTCCCATTTCACGCCTGGCTCGGCCAGGCGCTCGTTCAGCCGCGCGCCACGGTCGGCCAGGTTGTAGTAACCGGGAATGACCACGCCGGTCGGCGATTGCGGCTGGTAGTTGGCGGAGATGATGTAGCCGCGTGCCGGGTTTTCCTCCTGCGGGTTGGCGCTGAAGGGCAGGAAGCCGGGCTTGGCCGCCTCGCCGCTGGCGCCATCGAGGATGAAGCTCGGGTTCACACCTTCTGGTCGCCGCGGCAGCTTGGCCGCGGCCCACCAGCCGATGTCGCCGCTGGCGTTGGCATAGATCACGTTGAGGCCGGGGGCTTCGATCTTCTCCACGGCAGCACGGGCCTTGTCCAGGCTGTTGGCGTGGCCCAGCTGGTAGAAGGCGTCGAGGATCGGGTTGTCGGTTTCCAGGAAGGCCCACCACATGGCAATCGGCGTCTTGCCGGCGTTGGCGCCGAGGGCGTCGTTGACGATAGGGCCGTGCGGCGAGCGACGCAGGGTCAGCTTGACCGGCTCGCCGCCTTTGACCCGGATGGTTTCTTCGCGGCTCTGCAGCTCGGCCCACTGGCCGTCGACCCATACCTGGTTGGGGTTGTCCGGGTTGACCTTCTCGGCGATCAGGTCGAGGTCGTCGTTCTGGAACATGGTCAGGCTCCAGGCGAACTCCGTGTTGTGGCCCAGCGAGGCGTAAGGGTTGAGTGCCTGGTGGTGGCCATACAGCTCGAAGCCGGGGTAGCTCAGTTGCGCCTCGTACCACACGGCTGGCACGGCGAAGCGGATATGCGGGTCGCCGGCCAGCAGCGGCTTGCCGCTGGCGGTGCGGCTGCCGGAGATGGCCCAGGCGTTGCTGCCCTCGAACTGCGGCAGGCCGGCATCGACCAGCGCCTGCTGGCTGAGCATGGCCAGTTGGTTGAGGCCGCGCCAGTCGTCGGCACCGAGGCGCTGGGCCACGGCGCCCTCCGGGTGCCAGGCGAGGTCGAAGACCTTGAGATAATCGCCGCCCAGCTGGTCGCGCACATAGGTCAGCACCGGCTCGGTACGGAAGGCGGCGGCGAAGCTGTAGGCCATGTAGCCGGCCACCGAGACGGTGTCCTCGACGGTGAAGGGGCGCTTGTCGATGCCCAGCAGGTCGAACTCGACCGGCGCCGGGCGGCTGTCCTGGTACTGGTTGATGCCGTCCAGGTAGGCCTGCAGAGCCTTCACCGAGGGGCTGCTGCGGTCGAGGGTCTTGGCGTAGCGGTCGGCGTGCTCGCGAATGCCCAGGGTGCGGAACAGACGATCGGTGTCGACCAGCTTGGCGCCCAGCACTTCGGCCAGCTCGCCACGCGCCAGGCGGCGCAGCATCTCCATCTGGAACAGACGGTCCTGAGCGTGCACGAAGCCCAGGGCGCGGTACGTGTCGATCTCGTTCTGCGCCTGGATATGCGGCACGCCGCGTTCGTCGTAGCGCACCTCGACTGGCGCTTGCAGGCCGGCAAGGGGCAGGCTGCCGTCGCGCTGCGGATTCTTGCTGTGGGCATACCAGGTAGCACCGGCGGCGACGGCTGCTACGGTGAAGGCGAGAACGGTGAGACTGCGTTTCATCAAGCGCTCCTTATTGTTGTGCGGCCATTCTGGGTGGAGGCGCCGCAACAAGGCATTGACCATTGGTGACATGGCTGAAATTCTTTGGTCAATCGAGGAGCCGCCATGACCCTGCCTGCCGACAGCGCCCCGCTGAGCCAATCTGCCACCCTGCGTCGCCTGTTGTATGAAGCCCTGGCCGAGCTTGGGCACGAGCCCGCGGCGATCTATCGCGGCGCCAACCAGCATCGCCGGCTGTTGCCGCCACCCAGCGAGGGTCGCCTGAGTCACGACGAGGCGCCGCTGTTCTGGCAGGCGGCCGACGCGCTGACCGGCGATGTCGATATCGGCCTGCACCTGGGCGAGGTGATGAAGCCACGCCTGCTCGACGTGGTGGGGTACCTGCTGCTGGCCAGTCGCGATCTGGAGCAGGCGCTGCGCAGCTTCCTGCGTTTCCAGCACATCCTCGCTGGTGGTTTCGCCGCGCAGCTGCAGGTCGAGGGTGAGCGCGCCTGCATGGTGCTGGACATCAACTACCGTGGCTTCGGCCCGCTGCGCCAGCAGATGGAGTGCCTGACGTTGCTGTTCATCAAGCTGCTGCGTCTGATCAGCGACGACGAGTTCTGCCTGCTTGGCGTGGACTTCCGTCACGCCAGACCGCGCAAGCTCATCGAGCATCGGCGCCTGTTCGGCCTGCAGCCGGAGTTTGATCGCCCGCATGATGCGTTGTGGTTCTCCGCCAGCCAGCTCAAGCGCCCGTCGCGCAACTCGAACCCCGAGCTACACCGCCTGCTCTGGCAGCACGCCGAGGAGCAGTTGGCGGCGCTGCTGGAGAATGACCTGCTCAACCGTCTGCGTTACTTGCTGAGCGTGCGCCTGGGCCAGGCCGATTGCTCACTGCGCGTCTGTGCAACGGAGTTGGGTCTTGAGCCTGCCGCCCTGCAACGTGGGTTGGCGGCCCAGGGCAGCAACCTGCGCCAGGTGCGCGAGGCCGTGCAGCAGGTGAGGGCGCAAGAGCTGCTGCAGGCCGGCGAGTCGATTCGCGAAGTGGCGCGCGCCTGTGGTTTCGCCGAGCTGTCGCCGTTCTACCGGGCGTTCAAGCGCTGGTACGGCATCGCGCCGGATGCTTATCGCGGCCGGCTGGTGGAAACAGAAAGGGCCCCTTAGGGCCCTTTCGACAACGGCTAACGTTTATTGAACGGGCCGGTCGTTCTCCGCATAGCGCGGGGAACGTGGGCCGAGCAGCATGCCGTTTGGTCGGCCGCCGGTCAGCAGGCGCGCGCTGGTGATGCCGGCAATCTCATGGCCGCGATCCGTCAGCGAGTTCATCACCTGTTCTACAGCTGCAGTAATCAGCATGCCGACCAGGCCGCCACCGTTGTTGTTCTGGTTTTCCGCGCTGCTGGCCCGAGCGGCGCCTTCCCACAGCAGGCGGCCGTCGCGCAGGTCCACCAGCTTGGCCTTGGCGGTTACCGCCACTTCGCTGGTGATCACCTTGTAGCTGGAA
The DNA here is from genome assembly GCA_038147895.1 of Pseudomonas sp. GTDB lineage: Bacteria > Pseudomonadota > Gammaproteobacteria > Pseudomonadales > Pseudomonadaceae > Aquipseudomonas. The sequence continues at coordinate 9,991 of JAYQUJ010000040.1, read as the reverse complement.
CCGTACTCGGTGACTTCCAGATAGAGCGCGGAATCGGCGCCGAAGATTTCGTGCAGCTTGGCCGTCGGAATCGCCTGGGCTTCGTCGGCGCTCATCACGCCGTTCTGTTTGAAGGTCTCATCGACCACCGCCACCGGCAGTACGTAGTAACCCGCTTCCGCCAGAGGCAGGGTGACATGCGAGAGCATGCTGTAGCCGGCCTTGATGTCCGGCGAGGTGTTGACCGGTGGCATCACCAGAATGGAGGCCGGCTTGCTCTGCTTGAACGCGGTGTAGTCGTAGGGCGCCGGCGGTGTGACGCAGCCACCCAGCAGGGCCAGCAGCAGGGTGACGCCCAGGAGTTTCAGTGTGGTTGGCATGTTCATCCCTTACTTCTTGGCGTTGTTCAGCAGCAGATTCATGTAGGGCGCCGACTCTGGGAATAGAGCCTTTTCGGTCTCGAACTCCTGGTGTACCTGGTCAGCCTTGCCCAGTTCGGCGTAGAGCATGCCGAGATGGGCGTGAAAGCCCGGCGGCAGTGGACGATCCTTGGCGCGGGCTTCCTGCAGGCTGGCCTCCAGCGCGGCCACCTGCTCCTGCGGGCTGCTGCCATCACCCTGGAAGTGGGAGTAGACCTGATCCTGATAGGCGTTCCAGTGGTACAGCGACTGGGGCTGGCTGACGCAGCCGCCGAGCAGGCCGAGGCTGGCGACGGCGATGATCCGTGAGACGTTGTTCATAAAGCGGTTTCCTTACTGCTGAGGACGCCAGGCGCCATTGTCTACGCTTTCGGTCAGGCGATTGACCGCCTCGCGGATGGCCAGGTCGAGCACTTTGCCGTTGAGGGTGGAGTCGTAGCTGGCGGTGCCACCGAAGCCGATCACTTCACGGTTGGACAGGCTGTACTCGCCTGCGCCCTGGGTCGAATAGACCACTTCCGAAGTCCGCACATTGACGATGTTGAGGTTGACCTTGGCGTAGGCGACCTGGGTCTTGCCGCGGCCGAGAATGCCGAACAGCTGATGGTCGCCCACTTCCTTGCGGCCGAACTCGGTGACGTCACCGGTCACCACGAAGTCGGCGCCGCGCAGTTGCTGGGCCTTCTGCGAGATGCTGCTCTCCTGGCGGATCTCCTCCATGTTGTCGCGATCCAGCACGTTGAAGCGGTTGGACTGCTGCAGATGGGTGATGAGGATGGTCTTGGCCTGGCCACCGAGGCGGTCGACGCCATCGGAGAACAGCCCACGCATGTAGCTGGAGCGGTTGTCGAACTTGCCGATCGAGATCGGTTGGCGAGTGCCCTGATAGGGGCTCTGGTAACTCTGCACCTTGGCGACTTCCAGGGTGCGGGAACTTTCAGTGGCGCAGCCGACCAACAGGCCGGACACGAGCAGGCCGCTCGCGACTAGGGCGTTTCTCATGGTGTTCCTCGGAACTAGGGGCGATCAGTAGGCGGCTTGGCCAGATGGCGTGCCGTTTGGGGGAGCCTGGAACAGGCAAAAGAGTGGCGTGGTGCCGGTGGTGCTTCCATGACCTTGAATCTCCAAATCACACCCATGCCAGGTGCGATAACGCTTGGGGGCTGGCGGTGACCAGCGAGTAGAGGCGCGAGTCTACAAACAACCTTGCTTAATGGCCAGTAGCCATGCGCTCTTGCTCATTGCTATTGCTGGCCAGGGTAGTAGGCATCCCACAGCCCGTTGCGGAACTTGTAGCCGGGGTCGAGGCGTTGCTTGAGGGCGAAGAACTCGGGCGCGCGGGGATAGGCGGCGAGGAATTGTTCACGACTGGCGTGGATCTGGTAGGGCAGGTAGTAGCGGCCGCCGCTGGCGAGGGCGGCGCTGATCAGGTCGCGGGTCCAGGCGGCGGCTTGCTCTCGCTCGCTGGCGTCGCTGCCTTGGCGGTAGTAGAGCACCAGGGCGAAGACTTCTTCGGGGGCCCAGGCCAGCAGGGTGCCGGGATCGGCTTTGGCATGGCGGATCGACACGTTGATCAGGTTGGCCTGGTGTTGGCGAGTCAGGCGCGCCAGTTCGCTGACGAAGCGTTCCAGCTGTGCCGGTGGTACGAAATACTCCTGCAGCACGTAACTGAAGTCGGGCCCAGCAATCGGCTGCAGCTCGCGCACGTCCAGGCTGGCCTCGTGGTTGCGCCACTGCACTTGCTGGCCTCGATACAGCATAGGGTCGAGCGCCGCCTCGCGCAGCATGCGACCGGTGCGCGAGGCACTGGTCAGGCGGATGCCGGCACGTTGCAGAGGGTATTTCTTGTCGGCGGGTACCAGGCGCTCGCTCACGGTCAGGGGCGCCTGTGTGCGGCGGTAGGAGACTGCACGCACGGTGTCGAAACTGTCCGGATAGAGGATGCCGTTGTGCATCAGCACGTCGCCATCGCCCAGCACTTCTCGCTGGAACCAGGAGCGGTACTCGCCGAGCGGCATGACCTTTGACTCGCGGGCAAGGCGGCTGTTCTCTACCAGGCCAAGGGTGGCTTCGACGATGACGCCGATAGCGCCGTAGCCACCGATGGCGGCGTAGAAGATTTCGGCGTTTTGCGTCGGACTGGCGTTGACCAGGCTGCCATCGGCCAGTACCAGGCGGATGCTATGTACAGCGCCGACCAGTGGGCCTTCGCCTATATAGCGGCCATGCACATTGACCGACAGCGAGCCGCCGACACTGAAGTTGGCATAGGACTGCATGATCTGCGGCGACAGGTCGTGCGGGTCGATGTATTCCAGAATCTCTCGCCAGGTGATGCCGCTTTGCACGCGGATTTCGCGGCGTTCGGCAGAGAAGTTCAGCACCTGGTCGAAGTCGCGCATATCCAGTTGCAGGGCGCCGTCCGTGGCGGTCTGGCCGCCCATGCTGAAGCGCCCGCCGCCAATGCTGATCGGCCCGTTATGGTGTTTGACCGCGTCGACTATCTGTTCCAGGCGAGTGGGCGCCAGCACTTGCTGTACACGGATGGGGTTGAGGCCAGTGACGTCGTTGACGATTTCATCGGCCCAGGCCGGCCCTGCGAGCAGGGTCAGAATGACAAGCAGGGTGCGCATGAACTGTCCTTGTTCGTGGCGCGGCGGACTCAGCTCTGAATGGTCGCCGCCGGATTGATTACCCGGCCCAGGCCGAGGTTGCGCAGGGCCAGGTGCAGGGCGCTGTGGATCACCTGTGGGTTGTCGATGCGCATCAGCTGGTCGAGCAGCTCACGGGCCTTGGTCGAGCTGATCTGACGCAGCAGCCACTTCACCTTGGGCAGGTTGGTGGCGTTCATCGACAGGCTGTCGAAGCCCATGGCCAGCAGCAGCACGGCCATGGCCGGGTCGCCCGCCATCTCGCCGCAGATGCTCACCGGCTTGCCTTCGGCATGGGCGCCTTCGACGATCAGGCGCAGCGCGCCGAGTACCGCCGGATGGAGGAAGTCGTAGAGATCGGCGACCCGTGGGTTGTTGCGATCTACCGCCAGCAGGTACTGGGTCAGGTCGTTGGAGCCGACCGACAGAAAGTCGACCTGATGCGCCATCTCGCGGATCTGGTAGACGGCGGCAGGAATTTCGATCATCACCCCGACTGGCGGCATGGGCACGTCGACGCCTTCGTCGCGCACCTCGCCCCAGGCGCGGTGGATCAGGTGCAGGGATTCTTCCAGTTCCTGTAGGCCGGAGATCATCGGCAGCAGGATGCGCAGGTTGTTCAGGCCTTCGCTGGCCTTGAGCATCGCGCGTACCTGCACCAGGAAGATTTCCGGGTGGTCGAGGGTGACGCGGATGCCGCGCCAGCCGAGGAAGGGGTTGTCTTCCTTGATCGGGAAGTAGGGCAGGGCCTTGTCGCCGCCGATGTCCAGGGTACGCATGGTCACCGGCAGCGGGTGGAAGGCCTGCAGCTGTTCGCGGTAGGTGGCCAGCTGTTCCTTCTCGCTGGGGAAGCGTTCGCCGTTCATGAACGGCACTTCCGTGCGGTACAGGCCGACGCCCTCGGCGCCGCGCTCCTGGGCACGCTTCACATCGGCGAGCAGGCCGGTGTTGACCCACAGCGGCATGCGCTGGCCGTCCAGCGTCTCGCACGGCAGTTCGCGCAGGGCGTCGAGACCTTGGGCCAGCTGGCGCTCTTCCTCGACCACTTCGGCGTACTGCTTGCGCAGCATTTCGCTGGGGTTGGTGAAGACTTCGCCGTGGTAGCCGTCGACGATCAGCTGGATGCCGTCGACCTTGGAGTAGGGCAGGTCGACCACGCCCATGACCGTGGGGATGCCCATGGCGCGGGCGAGAATCGCCACGTGGGAGTTGCCCGAGCCCTGCACCGAGATCAGGCCGACCAGCTTGCCTTCCGGCACTTGGCCGAGCATGGCCGGCGACAGCTCTTCGCTGACCAGGATGCTGTTGTCCGGGTAGACCAGGTTCTGTTTGCGTTCTTCCTGCAGGTAGGCGAGCAGGCGGCGGCCGAGGTCGCGCACATCGCTGGCGCGCTCGCGCAGGTAGGCGTCGTCCATCAGCTCGAAGCGTTTGACGTGCTCGGTGACCACCTGGCGCAGTGCGCCCTGGGCCCACTGGCCGGTCTTGATGACCTTGCGCACTTCGTTACCCAGGGCGTTGTCGTCGAGCATCATCAGGTAGACGTCGAACAGCGCCAGCTCTTCCTTGCGCAGCTGGGTAGCAAGCTTCTCGGACAGCTCCTGCATGTCCTCGCGCACCCACTCCAGGGCCTTGCCGAACAGCTCCAGTTCGGCCTCGATATCGTCGATCGGCTTGTCCGGCACTACGTTCAGATCGGCTGGTGGCAATACCACCACCGCCGTGCCCACGGCGGCGCCGGGTGCGCCCGGCACGCCGACGAAGCGGGCCTCCTGAATACCTTTGCCCTGTTTGCCCAGGCCGCGGATCGAGCCGGTGGCTTCGGCGTGAGCGATCACCCCGGCGAGTTGGGCGCTCATGGTGACCAGGAAGGCTTCTTCGCCCTCGTCGAACTGGCGGCGCTCTTTCTGCTGCACCACCAGCACGCCCATTACCCTCCGGTGGTGGATGATCGGCGCGCCGAGGAAGGAGGCATAGCGCTCCTCGCCGGTTTCCTTGAAGTAGCGGTAGCGCGGGTGTTCGGAGGCGTGTTCGAGGTTGAGCGGTTCTTCGCGAGTGCCGACCAGGCCGACCAGACCCTCGTTGGGGGCCATGCTGACCTTGCCGATGGAGCGCTTGTTGAGGCCATCGGTGGCCATCAGCACGAAGCGGTTGCTCTCCGGGTCGAGCAGGTACACCGAGCAGACGTGGCTGCCCATGGCCTCTTTGACCCGCTGCACAATGATCGTCAGCGCCGCCTTGAGATCCTTGGCGGCGTTTACTTCCTGGACGATCTTGCGCAGCGTGTTGAGCATGCTTGCTTCCGTCAATCGCGCGCCAGCAGGCGCGGGGCGAGTTCCTTGAGGGCGCGGCGATACACCTCGCGCTTGAAGCTGACCACCTGGTTGAGCGGGTACCAGTAGCTGACCCAGCGCCAGCCATCGAACTCCGGCTTGCCGGTGACGTCCATGCGTACCCGCTCCTCCGCGCCGGTCAGGCGCAGCAGGAACCACTTCTGTTTCTGGCCGATGCACAGCGGTTGGCTATGGGTGCGGACCAGACGTTGCGGCAGACGATACCGCAACCAGCCACGGGTGCAGGCAAGAATCTTCACATCCTGCTGCTCCAGTCCCACTTCTTCGTTGAGCTCGCGGTAGAGCGCCTGCTCGGGGGACTCCTGCGGGTTGATACCGCCCTGAGGGAACTGCCAGGCGTCCTGGTTGATCCGCCGCGCCCACAGCACCTGGCCGACCTCATTGGTCAGAATGATGCCGACATTGGGGCGGAATCCATCGGAATCGATCACGGCAGAGCACCTCGAAAACGCAAGTCCCGGCATTGTTCCACAAAGCTCTCCAGCGCAGCAAACGCGCGGCCCCGGCCGTGGGCAGCGACGACGAAAACGGCTATTCTGGCGGCCCTTTCGGCCAAGCCACCCAGGTATTGCAACGTGCGTCTCGCCCTTTTCGACCTCGATAACACCCTGCTCGCCGGTGATAGCGACCACAGCTGGGGCGAATTTCTCTGCGAAACCGGCCGCGTCGATGCCGTCGAATACCGCGCACGCAACGATGCCTTCTATGCCGACTACTGCGCCGGCAAGCTCGATGTGGTGGCTTACCAGAGCTTCACCCAGGGCATTCTCAGCCGTACCGATGCCGCCGAGCTGGCGCAATGGCAGGCCGAGTTCATGCGCGAGGTGATCGAACCGATCATCCTGGCCAAGGGCGAGGCGCTGCTGGCGCAGCACCGCGAGGCGGGCGACAAGCTGGTGATCATCACCGCCACCAACCGTTTCGTCACCGCGCCTATTGCCCAGCGCCTGGGCGTGGAGACGCTGATCGCCACCGAGTGCGGCATGCAGGATGGCCGCTACACCGGCCAGGTTGCCGGCGTGCCCTGCTACCAGGGCGGCAAGGTCATACGTCTCAACGAGTGGCTGGGCGAGACTGGCCTGAGCCTGGATGGAGCCTACTTCTACAGCGATTCGCGCAACGACCTGCCGTTGTTGGAGGCCGTGGCCAATCCGGTGGCAGTCGATCCGGACGACACCCTGCGCGCCACCGCTATCGAGCGTGGCTGGCCGGTACTCAGCCTGCGCGACTGACTCAAAGCGGCTTGGCCACCATCAGCCAGAAGATGGCGATGAAGGCGATAAAGGCCGGCCAGCCCAAGCAGAACCAGATACGCATATAGAGGTGGGCGCGCTGTGGCAGCTCGGTGCCATCGCGCAGCGCCTTGGCCGCCATGTTGCGTACGCGGATCTGCAGCCACAGCACCGGCAGCCAGCACAGTCCGGCGAAGACGAACAGCCCGGCGCTCCACAACAACCAGAACTGATTCAGCGGCCAGCCGGCGACCCTGGCCAGGGCCAGGCCGCTGAGCGGCTGGAACACCGCGCTGGTGGCGATGAACAGCCAGTCGGCAGTGACCAGATGGCGGAAGGTGCTGGCAATCACCTGCAGGTTGCCGCTGCGCCAGGCGCGCAGGGCGTAGTAGGCGGAGCCCAGGCCGGTGCCGAACAGCAGGGTGGCGGAAAGAATGTGCAGGGTCTTGAGCAGCAGATACAGGCTCATGGCTGCTGCTCACGAAGCGGATGGAGCATCATCAGGCCGGCTTGGCCCCCATCAGCGCGAAGATCGCCAGCAACAGCACGGCTACCAGGCCGGCATAGGCCATCACGAAACGCAGCAGCTTGACCGGCACGTTGCCGGCGGCCACGGCTTGCTGCCAGGCGCCAAGGCGGTTGTGCAGGAGCAGGCCGAACAGCACCAGCAGGCCGAACAGCTTGGCGCTGTACAGCAGCCAGCTGGCGCCCAGCGGTAGGCCAACGGTGTGTACCAGCCACCAGCCGCTGACCGGCAGGCTCAGGGTGAGCAGGCCGATGGCCGGCATGCTGTACAGGCGAGTGACGCGCAGCTTGCGGCTCATTACGGCTGCATCGCCAGAGCGATGCGCCTTCCACAGCATGAAACAGTGAGCGATGAAGCCCGCCAGGATCAGCACGGCGGGAATCAGGTGGGCGTACTTCAGTAATTGATAGTGTTCCATCACTGCATTCCTTATCCGAGGAACAGCTTGTAGGCCGGGTTGTCGCTCTCGTCCCAGTAGGGATAGCCGATGGCGTCGAAGGCCGCGGGGATCTGGTCGCGCTCGTCCGCCGGCACCTGCAGCGCGGCCAGCACGCGGCCGTCGGCGGCGCCGTGGTTGCGGTAGTGGAACATGGTGATGTTCCAGCGCCCGCCCAGGCGGTTGAGGAAATTGAACAGCGCGCCCGGGCGCTCGGGGAACTCGAAGCGGAACACCACTTCATCGGCCACCGCCGCAGCATGGCCGCCGACGGTGTGGCGGATATGCAGCTTGGCCAGTTCGTTGTCGGTCAGGTCCAGCACTGGGAAGCCCTGCTCGCGCAGGTTCGCTACCAGCGTGGCGCGCGGATCGTTCTCCGGATGGGTCTGCACGCCGACGAAGATGTGCGCCTCGCGGTCGGTGTGGTAGCGGTAGTTGAACTCGGTGATCTGCCGTTTGCCGATGGCCTCGCAGAAGGCCTTGAAGCTACCCGGGCGCTCGGGGATGGTCACGGCGATGATCGCTTCGCGCTTCTCGCCCAGTTCGGCGCGCTCGGCGACATGACGCAGGCGGTCGAAGTTGATGTTGGCGCCGGAGTCGATGCCGACCAGTACCTGACCCTGCATGCCTTCGCGCTCGACGTATTTCTTGATCCCGGCCACGGCCAGGGCCCCGGCCGGCTCGGTGATCGAGCGGGTGTCGTCGTAGATGTCCTTGATCGCCGCGCAGATCTCGTCGGTGCTGACGGTGATCACTTCATCGACGTGGCTGCGGCAGATGTCGAAGGTATGCTGGCCGATCTGTGCCACGGCCACGCCGTCGGCAAACAGGCCCACGGTCGGCAGTACCACGCGCTCGCCAGCGGCCATGGCGGCCTGCAGGCAGTTGGAATCGTCCGGCTCGACGCCGATCACGCGGATCTCCGGGCGCAGGTACTTGACGTAGGCGGCGATGCCGGCGATCAGGCCGCCGCCGCCGACCGGGACGAAGATGGCGTCGAGCTGGCCTGGCTGCTGACGCAGGATCTCCATGGCTACGGTGCCCTGGCCGGCGATCACCAGCGGGTCGTCGTAGGGGTGGATGTAGGTGTAGCCCTTCTCTTCCACCAGTTTCAGCGAATGCGCCAGCGCCTCGGGAAAGGCGTCGCCGTGCAGCACCACCTTGCCGCCGCGCGAGCGTACGCCCTGCACTTTCAACTCCGGGGTGGTACGCGGCATGACGATGGTCGCTTTCACGCCCATGTGCTTGGCGGCCAGGGCCAGACCCTGGGCATGGTTGCCGGCCGAGGCGGTGACCACACCGCGCTCCAGTTCTTCGGGGCTGAGCTGGGCCAGCTTGTTGTAGGCGCCGCGAATCTTGAACGAGTACACCGGCTGCAGATCCTCGCGCTTGAGCAGAATCTGGTTGCCCAGGCGCTCGGTGAGCTGGCGGGCAGGTTGCAGCGGGGTTTCTACCGCGACGTCGTAGACGCGCGAGGTCAGGGTCTTCTTGACGTACTGTTCGAGCATTCGGGCGATCTTTGCAGGTAAGGCGGGACGGGCCAGTCTACCCCAGCGATTCGCCGCGCGACCACAGAGAATGCGGGGTTTTTGCCCGCCGTGCAGCTATAATTCGCGGCTCCCGTTTCCTCCCAGGCGCAGAACCGCAATGACCCAGGATCAGCTCAAGCAGGCCGTGGCCCAGGCCGCCGTCGACCATATCCTTCCCTTCCTCGACAGCAAGAGCGTGATCGGCGTCGGCACCGGCTCCACCGCCAACTGCTTCATCGACGCCCTGGCCCGGCACAAGATGGCCTTCGACGGCGCCGTGGCCAGCTCCGAAGCCACCGCCGCACGGCTCAAGGGCCATGGCATCCCGGTGTATGACCTGAACGCGGTGGACGGCCTGGAGTTCTACATCGACGGCGCCGACGAGAGCGACGCGCACCTCAACCTGATCAAGGGCGGCGGCGCCGCGCTGACCCGCGAGAAGATTGTCGCGGCGGTAGCCAAGACCTTCATCTGCATCGCCGACGGCAGCAAGCTGGTGCCGGTGCTGGGCGCCTTCCCGCTGCCGGTGGAAGTGATTCCCATGGCCCGCAGCCACGTGGCGCGCCAGCTGGTGAAGCTGGGCGGCGACCCGGTGTACCGCGAGGGCGTGGTCACCGATAACGGCAACATTATTCTCGATGTGCACAACATGAGCATCGTCGATCCGGTGAAGCTGGAGGCGGACATCAACGCCATCGTCGGCGTGGTCACCAACGGCCTGTTCGCCGCGCGCCCGGCCGACCTGCTGCTGCTCGGCACCGCCGAGGGTGTGAAAACGCTGAAGGCCTGATTGGTCATGCGGCGCAAGAACCCGGCTCAGGCCGGGTTTTTTGTGCCTGCAAGCTTCCTGTAGGAGGGGCCTTGGCCG
>JAYQUJ010000039.1:0-35050 GCA_038147895.1 Pseudomonas sp. | reverse complement strand
ACGGCATGCTTGGCTTCGACAGTATCCTCGGCGTCGATTACTGGTACGGCATTCCTTCTGCGCTGCGCTCCGATGGGGCAAGTGTCTACATCACCGAAGTCAGCCAGCTCAACACCTCCGAACTGCGCGGCGAGGAGCTACTCGAACAGGTCGAGGAAATCGCTGCCATCAGCGGCAAGGGCAAGGTCAATCTGGTCGGCCACAGTCACGGCGGCCCGACCGTGCGTTACGTAGCGGCCATCCGCCCCGACCTGGTCGCTTCGGTCACCAGCGTTGGCGCCCCACATAAAGGCTCGGACACCGCAGATTTCCTGCGCCAGATTCCACCGGGCTCGACTGGCGAGGCGCTGTTGGCGGGTATCGTCAACGGCCTGGGCGCGCTGATCAACTTCCTCTCCGGCAGTTCCAGCAATGCCCCGCAAAACTCTCTGGGCTCGCTGGAGTCGCTCAACAGCCAGGGCGCTGCAGTGTTCAATGCCAAATACCCGCAGGGAATTCCCACCAGCGCTTGTGGCGAGGGCGCCTATAAGGTGAATGGCGTCAGCTATTACTCCTGGAGCGGCACCAGTCCGCTGACCAACGTGTTGGACGTCAGCGACCTGCTGCTGGGCGCCAGCTCCCTAACCTTCGATGAGGAAAACGACGGTCTGGTCGGCCGCTGCAGCTCGCATATGGGCAAGGTGATCCGCGACAACTACCGGATGAACCACCTCGACGAGGTCAATCAGGTTTTCGGCCTGACCAGCCTGTTCGAGACCGACCCGGTTACCGTGTATCGGCAGCAGGCCAATCGCCTGAAACAGGCGGGTCTTTAAGCCGAATATCGGGGCCTGCGGGCCCCGATCACTTACCAGTTGCCGAGTCTTGCCGTGAACAAGCCACTACTGCTCGCTACGCCCCTACTGATCGGGGCCAGCATTGCTGCCACGCTCTACTTCTCCCCACTCGAACAATCCGTACCAGGGACGGCACAGCCTGTCACAGCCGCTCAACACGAGATGCCTGCGGTGACAGCTGCAAACAACGGACAGCGCCCACACACACCGCAGGCGGTGACCAACGCCCCGCTGCCCCCTTCTTTTGCCGGCACCCAGGTCGACGGCCAGTTCCGCCTCGACGACAACGGCAACCTGCTGATCAGCATGGATATACGGCGCATCTTCGACTACTTCCTGAGCGCCTATGGCGAGGAGAGTCTGAAATCCAGCATTGCCCGACTGGAAGCCTATATCCGCCACCAACTGCAGGAACCGGCCGAGGCACAGGCTCTAGCCTTGCTGGCGCAGTATCTCGATTACAAGCGGCAGTTGATCCAGCTGGAAAAGGACCTGCCGCAGATGGCTAGCCTGGACGCCATGCGCCAGCGCGAGCAGGCCGTACAGGCTTTGCGCGCACGCCTGTTCAGCCCCGAGGCCCACCAGGCGTTCTTCGGCCAGGAAGAAGCCTACAACCTGTTTACCTTGCAGCGTCTGGCCATTCGGCATGACGCCAGCCTCAGCGACCAGCAGAAAGCCGAAGCCCTGGACCAGCTACGCGCAGGCTTGCCGGAGGAGATGCAGGAACTGCTGGTGCCACAACTGCAAAGCGAGCTGCGCCAGCAAACCGCTGTCTTGCAAGCCAGCGGCGCCAGCAGCGAGCAGATTCGCCAACTACGCCTGCAACTGGTGGGTGCTGAAGCTACCGAGCGCCTGGAGACGCTCGACCGGCAGCGTCAGCAATGGCAAAAGCGCCTCGCCGATTACCGCAAGGAAAAAGCCAAGCTCGAAGACAACACCGGCCTCAGCGCCGAGGATCGGCAGCAAGCCCTGCAGCGCCTGGCCGAAGAGCGCTTCGACGAGCGCGAGCGCTTGCGTCTCGATGCGGCCGAGCAGTTGGCTCAGGCCAGGGAAAAGCCCTGAAAACAAAAAAGGCCCGCACAGCGGGCCTTTTTGTTTGCTCCGGCGGTTACCGGCGGGCGATCAGGCGATCCAGAGACAGCTTGCCGGCACCCTCGATCATCAGGACGGCGCTGATCAGGCCGAGGATCATGGCGTACTCGTAGCCATTGTTGGTGATGAAGAAACCATTGACCCAGTGCACCGTGAACATGGCTACCAGCATGGAAACCAGCAACGACAGCGCGGCAGGACGCACCAGCAGGCCGACCACCAGCGCCAGACCACCGAAAAACTCGGCGCTACCGGCCAGTGCCGCCATCAGGTAGCCGGGGGTGATGCCAATGCTTTCCATCCACTGGCCGACACCTTCCAGGCCGTAACCACCGAACCAGCCGAACAGCTTCTGCGCGCCGTGGGCGGCAAAGGTCAGGCCGGTCACCACACGCAACAGGGTGATTCCGTAGCCAGCGTTGGAAGACATCAGGGATTTGATCAGGTTGTTCATGTGCCAGGTCCTTCAGGGTGAGTAGTGTTGGTGAGGCACATGTTATTCGAATTAATCGATACTAAAGGCGGATTTTTACGCTCATAAAAATCAATTTATTCGATTCATTTGGCCTTCGCACTCGTGGGCTCCAGCAGATAACGCTCACGGTCATAGGCAAGGTAGTACTTGTTCACACTGTTCACGTAGCTGACGACCCCCAGCCCCATTTTCTCCATGGCAACGCGCTCGACCTGGAAGAACCATTGATTAGGGTTGAGGCCGCGCCTGCGCGCCTCGGCCCGCAGGCTTTGCACTCTCTGCGGCCCCATGTTGTAGGCCGCAAGAATGAAGGCCCTGCGCTCGACGTCATTGATCTGCCGGCTGGCGAAGAACTCGCGGCGAATCCGCGCCATGTAACGCGTCGCGGCCAGCACATTGTTGTCCAGCCCCTGGATATTGCCGACCCCCACGCTGCGGGCCGCGCCCGGGGTGATCTGCATCAGCCCGGTAGCCCCGGAGGCGCCGCGTGCAGCGGGATTGAGCGTGGACTCCTTGTAGGCCATGGCAGCCAGCTGCAACCAGTCGAGGTTCTGTTCCTCGCCATGCTTCTGCAGCACGGTTCTGACCCGCTCCAGCCGCTGACGATCGCCCTGCCCCAGCGGGTTGCGCACCTTGTAGGAACGGCGGTAGACCCGCTGGAAGGCTGAATCGACGTCATCCGGCATGCGATAACTGGCGAGAAAACGATCGACACTGGCGCGCAGCATCGGTGCATCGCGGCGCACGAACCAGCTCATTTCCCCGGCGCTGCTCAATACCAGATGGCGCTCGATGCGCAGCCTGGGCATGACCTTGAGCCAGCGTTCGGCAATCGGCAGCTCGACGGCGGTCCAGGGATAGATGCCGGCTTGCACCATCTCCAGCACATCCTCTACCGCCAGGCTGCTGTCGGCCCACTCCACCACTATGGGTGGCTGTTTGCGCTGCGCCAGACGCTGGTTGACCTCGCGCAGCGCTTCACCTGCGGCACTGCCCAGCGGCAACGCCAGGCTGCGCCCGGCCATATCTTCCAGCTTGCGGTAATGGCGGTTATTGCGATTGCCCACCACCACCAACGGCACATCGCTACGGATGGCCTGGCTGGCGCTGACCCCCATGCCCGGATGCACGTCGAGCAGTTCACCCGGGGCGACCACATCCCCCTCACCCTTCTGCAGGGCGGCCAATAGCTGGTCCTTGGCTTTGGGGATGATCTTCATACGTAGACTGCGGCCATCCCGGGCATTGCGATTGAGGTACTGCTCGAATGCACGCAGGCGGTGATACTCGACGCCGATGGCTTGCCCCTGCACCTCGCCCGAGCTGTTGCGGCTCTGATTGACCAGCACGCGCAGCTCGCCACTCTTGCGAATCTGCGCCAGGTCGCGCTGCTTGCTCAGTTGCGGAGTGTGCTCGCCCAAGCCACTAAGACGGGCATGGGCCGGCAACACTGCCAGACAGCAGAGCAGAAACAGCAACGTGCGAATCATCCAGCCTCCGGGTGGCGCCAGGTCATGGGCCGACCCGAGCGACTAAGAGCATCCCGCCGACAGATGGTTCCAGCGCGCGGGGCGCGGAGCCTCGCACAAGGTGCCTCAAATGGCCAGCTCATGCTGACAAAGAGCATCAATAGACATATGTAAGCATCTGTATTTGATTGTTTTATTGATAAACACCGGCTTTGCTATGCTGGTCGGTTCAACCACTGAGGTAGCACCATGCAACTCATCGACATCGGCGTCAATCTGACCCATCCCAGCCTGGCCCGGGAGCGTGATGCGGTACTCGCCCGAGCTTACGAGGCCGGTGTCTGCCAAATGGTGCTGACCGGCACCAGCCTTGAAGAGAGCGAAGCGGCGCTGAACTTCTGCCGTGATCTGGATGAGACATGCACTCGCCTGTTCAGCACGGCTGGCGTTCACCCCCACGATGCCAGTCAGTGGAATGGGGATAGCGCCCGCCAGCTACGCACCCTGCTCGGCGCAAGCCCGGTGCGGGCCGTAGGCGAGTGCGGGCTGGATTTCAATCGCGACTTCTCGCCCCGCCCACAACAGGAAAAAGCCCTGGAAGAACAGCTGGCCCTGGCCGTGGAGTTGCAACTGCCGGTGTTCCTGCACGAGCGCGACGCCAGCGAGCGTCTGGTGGCCATCCTCCGCCAGTTCCGCGACCAGCTGCCGGCCGCCGTGGTGCATTGCTTCACCGCTGGCAAGGACAGCCTGTACGCCTACCTGGACCTCGACCTGCATATCGGCATCACCGGCTGGATCTGCGACGAACGCCGCGGCACCCATCTGCATCCGTTGATGCGCGATATTCCTGCAGGCCGCCTGATGCTGGAAAGCGACGCGCCCTACCTGCTCCCCCGCAGCCTGCGGCCCAAGCCGAAAAGCGGGCACAACGAACCGGCCTTTCTCGGTGAAGTACTGCGCGAGGTGGCGTTGCATCGCGGTGAAAGCCAGGAGAGCCTGGCCGCGCACAGCACGGCCACGGCCAGGGCCTTCTTCGACCTGCCGGTAATCGAGGCTTAATCGAACACCGTGGTGGTCTGCCGGCTCAGCGCCAGCAGTTGGCCGTCCTTGGTCCACAAGCGTGCGGCGATATGGCCGTAGCCGTCGAGGGCGTGCTCGATCTCAGCCTGGTACAGGCACCAGTCGTGGGTATTGAGACTGGGCAGCGGATGAACGAACTCGATGGTCCAGGTCAGTGAGCTGCCCGGGGCATGGGACTTCAGGTAAGAAAGCACGGCTGGCGGCCAGGCATCCACCAGCGCCAGCAGGTGTGCCTCGCTGACCCGGTCATGGCTCACGTCACTGCGCAGGCGCACCCACCCCCCCATGTGGCGCGACGGCGTGTTACTGAACGGCATGCCGCCCTGCCCCCAGCGCATGGCCAGAAAACGTGTGAATTCAGGGGTAACTCCAGGCAGATAAGGCAGTTCCTGGCACTCTTCGACTGCCTTCATTGCCGGCGCCGGCTCAGCCTCGACCTGGATCGAAGAAACGCGCGAGGCACCAAAGCTGCCCTGGGCAATGGCCACCACCTCGCCATTCTGCAGCGCACGGCCAAGGATCTGGCTGACCGATTTACCCTCGCGCAGCACTTCGACCTCGAAGGAGGCCGCCTCTCCCATCAGCATGGGCCCGACGAAGGTGATGGACAGCGAACGCACGGGGCGACCGGCCGGCACCTTGAGCCGCATGGCCTCATACAACATCGCCGCCACCAGGCCGCCGAAGGTGGCTCGCCCCTGGCCCCACAGGGCCGGAACGACAACATGCTGGGGCCGGGTATGTACGGCGTGAATCAGTTCAGCGAAGGTCATGCGCAATCTCCTTTCATGCAGCCTCAAGCTTAGTGAAAAGCAGGCCCATACGGGAGGGACTATGCGGCCAAATCAGCGTCGATATTACCAACCGATAAGCTCTGCAATGGGGCTCAGGGAAGTTTGCGGGCCAGTTCGGTCAGGCATTCATCTGCCCGTCGCTCGGCGGCAAGCAGCGCTGTTTGCCAGTAGCTGGCACAAGGGGCCAAATCGGCCTCACTCTGCACCCGCAACAGCCATTGCAGGTGATCATGCCAGTCGCCCAGCGCCCCCTGCGCCTGATGCAAGGCTCGCAGGAGCGATGAATCAAGGTCACTGTAGACCGGCCATGCCTCTGCGCAGTAGCGCAGACGCTTGATCAGCAGGCGCAGGCGATGGCGGTCGTGCTCCGGATCACGCAGGGCAGCAGCCAGCTTGCGCATCTGTCTGGCCAGATTGCGTCTTACCTGCTTGGCATTAGCCTGCCATTGACCGTCACGCGCAGCATCACGGCAGTCCTGAGGCCAATCGTCGAGGCGAATCTGCAAACGCTGCAGGGACACGCTGGCGAGCAGCTGCAGGTAACCTTCGTCGCGCTCGGCAAGGCGCCGCTGCGCTGCCTCGAACTGCTCCCGGCGCTGCAACTCTGCCGCCAGAACCTCCAGATCGCGCAGCGGGCCGCTGGCCTTGCCCAGGGCGCCAGCGCTCTGTTCCAGCGCAGCACAGAGCGCATCCTTGCGCAGCGGGCGCAAAAGACTGCGCAAGCGGCGGATGGCAATACGCAGATCGTGCAAGGCCTCATCATCGGTACGCGCCTGCATGCGGGCGCAGCAGGCATAAAGGCGTTCCTGCAAGCCGATGATGCGTTTGTGCAAAGTGCTGTCGAACGCGCTCAAGGCTTTTTCCCTCCCGCTGCTCGTCTGGGCAACTCACGGCGCAGGCGTTTAAGGCTGGCGCCCAGTTGCTCAGGATCCGTTTGCACACCGGCATAGCGCTGGGCCTCGAAGGCCTTGGCGAATGCATCCAGCGCCTGGGCATGCTGCGGCAGCAGCGTCGCCGCCCGCGCGCTGAAGTCACGGACGCCCTCGCCCTTGCCTCGCCGCAGGCCGTAGCGGGCCAGCAATGACTCGAAGCGGCGCAGCTGTCGCTGTAGCGGGTCACGCTCACGGCGCCAGGGCTTGAACAACCACAGGGCCACCAGCCCCAGCACCGCGCCACCACAACCCAGCAGCACCAGCGCCAGACGCTGCCAGTCCAGCGTGCCGAACCAGCGCTGCAAGAGTCCCAGCTGCTGTTCGCTGCGATAACCCAACACCCAGCGCTGCCAGTTGTAGTTGACACTGTCCCAGGCCAGGCGCAACTCGTTGAGCCATTGCACATTGCGGTAGCGCAGCGGTGAAAACGGGGAGTCATCCAGGAAGCTGCCTTCCTCGCTCAGGGCCTCTTCCAGGCCCAGCTCGATACGCTCCGGCGCTACCTGAAACGTCGGGTCAGCGCTGACCCAGCCACGCCCCTTCACCCAGTATTCGACCCAGGCGTGAGCGTCGTACTGGCGCACAGCCAGGTAGTTGGCCGAGGCATTGAACTCGCCGCCCTGATAGCCCGCCACCACACGTGCCGGGATACCAGCGGCGCGCAGCACGAAGGTCATTGCGCCGGCATAGTGGGCGCAAAAGCCACGCCGGGTGCGGAACAGAAACTCATCGATACTGTTAAGCCCCACCGGCGGAGGCTTTAGGGTGTAGACATAGGGCTGCTGGTTGAAGTGCTGCAACAGTGCCCTTACCAACGCCTCATCATCAGCATGCTCGCGACGCAACTGCGCAGCCCACTGGCGGGCGCGCGGATCGCCCTCTTTTGGCAGCTGCAGGCTGCTGCGCATGACGGCCTCGGGTAGCTGTTCCTCGCGCACCGCTGCCGGCCACGACTGCACCTCGTACATCAGGCTCTGCAACACTGGGCGGCTCTGCTCCAGGCGAAAATCGCTCATCTGCCGGGCATCGGCCAGATTGGTCACGCCCACATCCAGCGCAAACAGCCAGGGCTTGCCGCTGGGCTGCATGACGATGCTGTAGGACAGCGCCTCACCCCGCTTGCGCCACTGCGGCGCGGCCGGTTGCTGCGCGCCCCAGCCTTGCGACCAGCGCCGGCCATCGAAGTGATCCAGGGTCAGGGCGCGCCAGTACAGCTCGCTGCGTAGTGGCGGAGTGCCTTCGAAACTGGCACGGAACGCCAACTCCGGGGAACGACTGAGCTCTGCCACATCAGCCGGCGCCATGCTGTCCGACAAACCGGTGATGCCCCGCTGCGGGTTGGGCAGGCTCCACAGCGGCCCCAGGCGCGGGAAGAACAGAAACAGCACCAGCATCAGCGGCACTGCCTGCAGCATCAGCGTGCCCGCCAGCTTGAGCGTTGCCAGCGGGCGCGTGGCCAGCGCGCTCTGCTGCAGGCCAATCAGCGCCGCCAGTAATGCCGTGATCGGCAGCAGGCTATAGAGGGCCGCCAGCAGGCCATCATCGAACAGATAGCCAACCACCACGACGAAGAAGCCGAGAAAGATCAGAACCAACGCATCGCGCCGATTGCGCAGCTCCACCAGCTTGAGGATGAAGGTCGCCACCAGCAGCACGGCGCCGGCATCCAGGCCGATCAGACTGCCACGGGACAGGAACACGCCGGCTGCCGTAGCCAGCATCAACCCGCCCCGCGCCAAGCCGTTGGGAAAGCCTGCGCGCATGCGAAACACCTGCACCCGCCAGCCGGCACAGAACAGCCAGAGCACGGCCAGCCAGGGCGGCAGGTGCAGCAACAGCGGCAGAATCACCAGCACCTGGGCTACCAGCAGCCAGGTCAGGGCAATTCGCGGAATCCCCGGCGCCGCGCTCATGGTCTTTCTCCATAAAGTGCCAGGGCGCGCAAGCAGGCCTCGCGATGCGTGTCACCGAAGTCAGGCGCCCGCTCGAAGCCCGGCAGACGCAAGCCATAGGGTTGCTGGCGGGCGTCGAGCTGCAGCACCCAGTGGCACAGCAGCGACAGGCGTGCCTCGACATCGCCACCCAGGGCCTGAAAATCCAGCCACAGGTCACGCCCGCTCAACGCGGCGAAGTCCTTGACCAGCAGCCCCTGACCGCGGGAGAAGGCCTTCCAGTGCAAGCGCCGGCGCGAGTCGCCGGGCTGGTAGCTACGCAGCCCCTGGTAGTCATCAGCGCCCTGCCCGCTGGCCCGCCGCCCCTCTTCCTCGTCATCCTCCCCAGCCCCCGCAACCAAGGGCAGGTCACCCTCCAGCGGACGCGGGTAGACCAGCACGGCCTGATCCAGATCGACCCAACTCCAGGCCACCAGAATGCCCAGCGGAAAATGGCTTTCCACACGCATGCGCTCCGGGCGTAGCCAGCCGCGACGCTGGGTTGGCAAGCCGAGTTCGCACTCGCACTCACCGCCAGCGGGTACGTCCTGGACTTGCAACGGCTGCTCCGGCCAGCCCAGGGCAATGGCCTGGTGCGGGTGGCCGGTACTTTCCAGGCGCACGCGAAAGCGTGCCGGCTCGCCGACGAACACCGCCCCGCTGGCACCGGCCTTGAGGATCAGGCCGCTGAAGTTACGATAGGTATGCAGGATGGCGATGACGAAGATCGCCGCCAGCAGGAACGTCAGGCCGTAGGCCAGGCTGTTCTCGTAGTTGATCCCGGCCAGCAGCATCAGCAACAGCAATACGGCAAAAGCCGCACCGACCCGATCCGGCATGATGAAGATGCGTCGCTGATTCAACTGCACCTGCGACGCCGCCGGAATGCGCCGGGCTATCCAGCGGCGCCAACGAGCCTTGAGTGCCATCAGACAGCCGCGACTTCGCGCAACAGCCATTGCACCAGCGTACCGCCGCCATGCCCGGCCGGGTCGGCCCGCTCGCGCAGGCGATGGCCAACCACCGCCGGCAGAACCGCCTGCACATCCTCGGGAATCACATAGTCGCGATGCGCCAGGAAGGCCCAGGCCCGTGCAGCAGCCAGCAACGCCAGGCTGGCGCGCGGCGACAGCCCCCAGGCGAACTGCGGTTCGCTGCGGGTGGCCTCGACCAGGCGCAGCACGTAATCAACCAGTGCATCACTGGCACGCACCTGCGGAATCAGTGCCTGGATGGCCGCCAGCTCGGCATGGTTGAGCAGCGGTTCGAGGCGAGGCAGCAGATCACGGCGGGCCTCGCCCAGCAGCAGCGACTTTTCCGCTGCCCGCGCCGGATAGCCCAGCGACAGGCGCATCAGGAAACGGTCCAGCTGCGACTCCGGCAAGGAGAAAGTGCCACCGGAGCTGACCGGGTTCTGCGTGGCGATGACGAAGAACGGCTCAGGCAGCGGCCGGGTGGCGCCCTCGATGGTCACCTGGCCCTCCTCCATGGCCTCCAGCAGCGCGCTCTGACTCTTCGGCGTGGCCCGGTTGATTTCGTCGGCCAGCACCAGCTCGGCAAAGATCGGCCCGGGATGGAAGACGAACTGCCCGGTGTCCTTGTCGAACACCGAGGTGCCGAGAATGTCGCCGGGAAGCAGATCCGATGTGAACTGGATGCGCTGATAGGAAAGCCCCAGCACCCGCGCCAACGCCTGGCTCAGGGTGGTCTTGCCCATGCCGGGCAGGTCCTCGATCAGCAAATGCCCGCGGGCCAGCAGGCAGGTCAGCGCCAGGCGTACCTGATGGTCCTTGCCCAGCACCACCTGGTTGATCACATCCAGACAGGCGTCCATCTTCTGCCGCATCGGTACTCTCCATCGGGGAAAGTCTCGATGCTACTGGCCTGCGCCGGCCCGGCACAGCGCGCGGCAATCAGAGCTCCCGCAGCTGTGCGCCGATGTGCCTAAGGGCGCTGCATCTCGAAACGCTGTTGGGTACGGCAGTAGCTGGCGCCGCCGAGCCGGCCGACCAGGTCGAGGCGCTGCGGGTCGAGACGGCCCTGTTCGTTCAGCACCGCATCGTCGATATGGGCCAACAGCACTTCGGCGAAGATCAGATGGCAGTTGGGTTGCTGTGCAGGGTAAGGCTGGATCTGCGCCACCCGGCACTCGAAGATTACCGGCGCGCCACTGACCCGCAGTGCGTTCACCCGCTCAGCCGGTACCCCGGCAATACCGCAATGCTCAAACTCACTGACCCCATGGGCCAGTACCGCTGCAGACGCGTTCATCGCCTCGGCCTGGGCGTGACTGACCAGCTGGATGACCAGTTCGCCACTTGCCTGGGCATTGCGCAGGGTGTCCTTGAGACTGCCATCGTCACGGCTGCCGACATTCACCATCAGCGTCGGCGGCTCGTCGCTGATCACCTGGAAGAAACTGAACGGCGCGAGATTGTCACGACCCTCGGCAGAGCGCGTCGAGACCCAGGCGATCGGCCGCGGGGTAACGCTGGAAGCCAGCCAGCGGTAGGCCTCCAGCGGCGATAGTGAAGTGAAATCGAGTTGCATGGTGGTCAACGTCCGGCGCGGGATTCGCGGATATAGAAACGGGCTTTCTCCGCGTTTTCGGTGCAGCTCTGGTAACCCTCGAATTGCTGCGAGGTCTTGGCGGTGGTCAGCAAGGCGAACGCCTTGGAGTAGCTCACGGTGCCGGCGAAACCTTCGGCCTTGGCAATGTCCAGCTCACGCCAGGCGGCATCCAGCTGGTTGGCGCAGCTGTCGCGATAGGCGGTTTTCCCGGCGCAGCCGAGCAAGGCGAAACTCAACAGCATCAGAGTGGCGATTCTTGTCATGTTCTTCTCCAGGGATGAGGTGGCGACTTTGATCGGCAATGTCCCACAAAGTGCCACGCGCCGCCGATTCTAGCAGCCCGTGGTTGGCGCAGCGGCTCTAGGCGGGTATGTTCGAAGGGTTTTCCTGGGGGTATTGATGAGCAAGCGAGTGGCATTGGTATTGGGCTCCGGCGGGGCGCGGGGGTATGCGCACATCGGTGTGATCGAGGAGCTGGAGGCTCGCGGCTATGAGATTGGCTGCATCGCCGGCTGCTCCATGGGCGCCGTGGTTGGCGGCATCTACGCTGCCGGCAAGCTGGGCGAGTACCGCGAGTGGACGGAAAGCCTGGACTACCTGGACGTGCTGCGCCTGCTCGACGTCAGCTTCCGCTTAGGCGCCATCCGCGGCGAGAAAGTGTTCGGCAAGATTCATGAGATCGTCGGCGAGATCGATATCGAAGACCTGGCCATCCCCTACACGGCGGTGGCCACCGATCTCAGCAACCAGCAGGAAATCTGGTTTCAGGAGGGCTGCCTGCACAAGGCCATGCGCGCCTCCGCGGCAATTCCCAGCCTGTTCACCCCGGTGACCCAGGGCTCGCGCATGCTGGTCGACGGTGGCCTGCTCAACCCGCTGCCGATAGTGCCGGTGGTGTCCAGCCACTGCGACCTGATCGTGGCAGTCAACCTCAACGCCCTCAATCAGAAGCACTACCAGTTGCCGGTGATCGAGCGGCCGGCAGCGATCAAGGGCAAGATCGACCAACTGATGGGTTCGCTCAGCGCCCGCCTGCCTTTCCTGCGCCGCGAAGCGGATGAGGAGGAAGAAGGTGAAGCCATGGTGGCGCTGGAAAACCCCTGGGTCGAAACCAGCCAGGCCAAGCCCGCCCCCAAGGAAGAAAGCGCCCCCAAATCCGCCAGCGACTCGCAGGTGGTCGGTGCGGTCGGCCCAGCCTCGCTGCTGGAGTTGGTCAACCAGAGTTTCGAGGTCATGCAGACTTCACTGGCCCAGTACAAGATCGCCGGCTACCCGCCGGATATCCTGATCAACGTGCCCAAACGGGTCTGCCGCTTCTTCGAGTTCCACAAAGCGCCTGAGCTGATCCAGCTCGGCCGGCAGATCGCCAGCGACACCCTGGACAAATACGAGCAGGAGCAAGGCTGAGCGCTCTACCCTCTCTCCCATAAATGGGCGAGGGGAGCGAATCTTCTACAACTCCAGCAGGCGGTAACCGACTCCGGGCTCGGTGACGATGAAACGCGGCGCCGCAGGATCATCGCCGAGCTTCTGCCGCAGGTGGCCGACCACCACACGCAGATAGTGGCTGTCGTCGACATGGGTCGGCCCCCAGATGTCCTTGAGCAACTGCTGCTGGGTCACTACCCGCCCCAGATGGCGCGCGAGCATGGCCAGTACCGCGTATTCCTTGCGGGTTAGCGCCACTTCGTCGCCATTCAGGCTGACGCGGCGATAGGCGAAGTTCACCAGCAGCGGGCCGCTCTGGGCGGCGGCCTCCTGCAGCTCACCGGCCGCGCCCTGGCGCAGTAGCGCGCGCACCCGGGCGAGAAACTCCTGAATACCGAAGGGCTTGGTCACGTAATCGTTAGCGCCGCCGTCCAGGGCTTTGACCTTCTCACCCTCGCCGGCGCGCACCGAAAGCACCAGCACCGGCACCTGCGACCACTCGCGTAGCTCCTGCAGCACCTGCTGGCCATCCATGTCTGGCAGACCGAGATCGAGCACGAGCAGATCCGGCCGCTCCAGCGCGGCCTGGGCCAGGCCATCCTTGCCATTGGCGGCTTCCAACACCCGGTAGCCCTGCGCGCTGAGGCTGATGCGCAAGAACTTACGAATCTGCGCCTCGTCGTCGATCACCAGGATGGTCGGGCTATTGCTCGTCATAGATTCTCTCGTAGGGCGGGTGAAACCCGCGTTGGAGTCGCGCGGACTTCACCCGCCCTACTCCTCATCCAGCTGCGGTTGCGGATGCAACGGCAGATGCAAAGTCAGGCTCGCACCGCGACCATCCAGGCCCTCGCCCACCGTCACGCGGCCGCCGTGGGCGCCAAGCATGCCCTGGCAGATCGCCAGGCCCAGGCCAGTGCCCTGGCCACCGCGATCACCCCTGGCAGCGGTATAGAACATATCGAAGATCCTTTCCCGCTCTTCCTCGGGGATACCGGGGCCCTGGTCGCTGACCGAGAAACGCAGCTGCTCCGCATCACTGTCCACCGCCACCCGCAGGCGCCCATGGCTCGGCGAGAAGCGCGCCGCGTTCTCCAGTACGTTGACCAGCGCCTGCTCGATCAGCGCCGCGTGCACGTAGAGCAGCGGCAGCTCGCCAGGCACCTGCAGCTCCACCTGCAATGGCGCCAGCACCGGGCGCAGGCGCTGCACCGCGCTGGCAACTATGTCCGCTGGAGCCACCCAATCGCGGGCCAGCTTGAGGCCGCCGTGGCCGAGGCGGGTCATGTCCAGCAGGTTCTGGATATAGCGGTCGAGGCGCTCGGCCTCGTCGCGGGTGCCCTCCAGCAGCTCGCGGCGGTCCTCCAACGGAATCTGCTCACCGAGAGCCAGCAGGCTGTCGATGGAGCCGCGCATGGCGGTCAGCGGTGTGCGCAGGTCGTGGGATACCGAGGCCAGCAACGCGCTGCGCAGCTCCTCGGTCTGCCCGTGCAGGCGCGCGGCCTCCAGGTCGGCGGCCAGCTGGGCGCGCTCCAGGGCCTGGGCCAGTGGCTGGCCGAGCGCGGCGATCAGTCGGCGCTGCTCCGGGCGCAGCGGGCGCTCGTCCTTCGGCGCCACGCCCAGTAACGCTAGCGGCCCCTCCTCTCCGGCCAGCGGCCACCACCACCAGCGCCCGCCCGGCAGTGTGCCGGTGCCCAGGCCAGCCGGCTGCGCGTGTTGCCAGGACCAGTCGGCCGCGGCGCGCTCCTGTTCGGTGAGCAGGCGCTGCACGCCGCCTTCGAGCTTCCATACCCCGTCGCGGCCACGCGACTGCAGGCTGATCTCGACTTCCTGCCACAGGGAAAACTGCTGCAGCGCGGCACTGACCACCGCCTGGCGGTCGGTGGCCACGGTCAGTTTGCGCGACAGATCGAGCAGCGCTCCGGTCTCCGCCTGGGTTTGCTGCAACGCCTGCAGCTGACGGCGCTGGCGGCTGGCCAGGTTGCCGGTCAGCGCCGCCATCAGCAGAAAGAACAGCAGCGTCAGCACGTCCTGCTGGCGGGCAATCTTCAGCGAGTACAAGGGTTCGATGAACAGCAGGTTGTAGGAGAAGAACGCCAGGCCGGCACATACCAGCGCCGGGCCCAGCGAACTGCGCACCGCCACCACCAGCACGGCGACAAGGTAGATCAGCGAGATGTTGGGTAACTCGATGAACTGAGCGATGCCCAAGGCCGCCGCCGTGGCGAGCAGCGTCGCCACGGGCGCCACCAGATAGCCGCGCCACAACAGCGGCGAGCGAGGCTTGTGCCGGGCTGGCGCCGACTCGGCTTCGGTATCCAGCACACTGACTTCGAGCCCCTTGCCGGCGGCCAGCAGCCGCTCGGCCAAGCCACGACCGAAGCGCCAGCGCCGGCGCAGACGCTGGCGACTACGGCCGACCAGAATCAGGCTGGCGCGGCGCTCGCGAGCATGGGTAATCAGGGTGCTGGCCACTTCTCCGCCGCGCAGGTTGACGACCTCACCGCCCAGGCGCTCGGCCAGCTGTTGCGCCGCCTGCAGATGGCCCAGCGCCTCTTCGTCGCGCGGACCACCGGTATCCACATGCACCACCGACCAGGGCAGATGGCGGCGTTCAGCGACACGACTGGCGTGGCGCACCAGGCGCTCCGCCTGGCCATCGCCATCGATACCGACCAGCAGGCGCCCGCGCACGCTCGGAGCATCCTGGCCCTGCTGGCGGTACCGCCTATTGAGATCAGCATCGACCCGCGCGGCGGCGGTCTGCATAGCCAGTTCGCGCAGGGCGGTGAGATTGGTCTGCGAGAAGAAGGCATCGATGGCGGCGCGCGCCTGCTCAGGCACGTAAACCTTGCCCTCGCGTAAGCGTTCGAGCAGCTCGCGCGGCGGCAGGTCGATCAGCAGGATTTCATCGGCCTCCTGCAGCACCCAGTCTGGCAGGGTCTCGCGCACCTGCACGCCAGTAATATCGCGCACCTGGTCGTTGAGCGCTTCGAGGTGCTGCACGTTGACCGTGGTGTAAACGTCGATGCCGGCGTCGAGCAGCTCTTGCACGTCCTGCCAACGTTTGGCGTGGCGACTGCCGGGGGCATTGCTGTGGGCCAGTTCGTCCACCAGCAGCAGTTTCGGCGGCTTGGCCAGGATGGCGTCGAGATCCATCTCCTGCAGCGGCCGTTCGCGGTATTCCACTCGCCTTAGCGGCTGCTGCGGCAAACCGGTGAGCATCGCTTCGGTTTCCGCGCGACCATGGGTTTCGACCACACCGACCCGCAGGTCGACGCCCTGGCGCAACTGCGCCTGGGCGGCCTGCAGCATGGCGTAGGTCTTGCCTACGCCAGGCGCCGCGCCGAGGAAAACCTTAAGCCGGCCGCGCCCTTCTCGGGGCATATCGGCCAGCAACGCATCGGCGCGTAGCGCGTCACTCATGGGCTGTTCTCGTTCACGGCGAAGGCGCGATTGTCCGCCAGGGCCAGGTTCAGCGCCAGCACGTTGACCACATCTGGGCCGATCCACGAGCGCTCGGTGTGCTGCTCGATCAAGCGCTCCAGACTCTCGCTCGGCAGGTGCCTGGCGGCGGCGATACGTGCCACCTGCCAACGAGCCGCTTCAGGCGACAGGTGCGGATCTAGACCGCTGCCCGAAGTGGTAACCAGCTGCAGCGGTACCGGCGTTCTGCCCTCGCCCACCAGGCGCTGGGCGTCCTTGGCGATGCGCTCGGCCAGCGCCGGGTTACTCTGCGCCAGGTTGCTGGCGCCGCTGGCCACGGTGGCGAAGCTGCCGGCCGACGGGCGCGGCTGGAACCACTCGGCGCCCTTGAAGTTCTGCGCCAGCAATGCGCTGCCGACGACCTGGCCTCGGTCATCGCGCACCAGGCTGCCACCCGCCTGCTCTGGGAAGGCCACCTGGGCCACCCCGGTGACCACCAGCGGGTAGGCCACGCCGGTGATCAGAGTTATCAGGGCCAGCAGGCTGACCGCGGGACGAAGTTGCTTGATCATGATCTTTCTCCGAAATCGTTTAGTGTTCCCCTCTCCCTTTGGGAGAGGGGCCGGGGGAGAGAGCACCAGGCAACTCCCCCTCACCCCAACCCTCTCCCGAAGGGAGAGGGAGCAAAGCCTTACACCAGACCTACGGCCACCAGCAGCACGTCGATCAGCTTGATCCCGACGAAGGGCGCGAGGATGCCGCCCAGGCCATAGATCAGCAGGTTGCGGCGCAGCAGGCTGGCAGCATCGGCCGCCGCTACACGCACACCGCGCAGGGCCAGGGGGATGAGCGCGATGATGATCAGCGCGTTGAACACGATGGCCGAGAGGATGGCGCTCTGCGGGCTGTGCAGCTGCATCAGGTTGAGCGCGCCAAGCTGCGGGTAGATACCGGCGAACAGTGCCGGGAGAATGGCGAAGTACTTGACCACGTCGTTGGCCACCGAGAAGGTGGTCAGCGCGCCACGGGTCACCAGCAGCTCCTTGCCCACCTGCACCACGTCCAGCAGTTTGGTCGGGTCCGAGTCCAGATCCACCAGGTTGGCGGCCTCGCGGGCGGCCTGGGTACCGTCGTTCATCGCCAGGCCGACGTCGGCCTGGGCCAGCGCCGGGGCGTCGTTGGCGCCGTCGCCGCACATGGCGACCATCTTGCCTTCGGCCTGCTCGGAGCGAATGCGCTGCAGCTTCTTCTCCGGCGTAGCCTCGGCGATCACGTCATCCACGCCCGCTTCGGCGGCGATGGCCGCGGCGGTCAGCGGGTTGTCGCCAGTGACCATCACGGTACGGATGCCCATGGCACGCAGCTCGGCGAAGCGCTCGCGGATGCCCGGCTTGACCACGTCCTTGAGGTGGATGGCGCCGAGTAGGCGATTGTCGCCAGCCACCAGCAGCGGCGTACCACCGCTCTGGGCGATCTTGTCGACCTCGCGCGCCAGAAGCTCAGGCATATCTTCACGGCTCATGCCCAGGTACTGCAGCACCGCATCCACCGCGCCCTTGCGGAAGCTGCGACCGTTCCAGTCGGCGCCGGACAGGCGCGTCTCGGCGCTGAAGGCGATGCCACGTACCGAACCACGCTCCGGCGCCTCGACCGGGCTGAGGGCGCGCAGGTACTCGACCACCGACTTGCCTTCGGCCGTGTCGTCGGACAGCGAGGCCAGCAGCGCCGCCTCAGCCAGATCACGACCGTTGATACCAGGCGCCTTGACCAGCGCGCTGCAACGACGGTTACCGAAGGTGATGGTGCCGGTCTTGTCCAGCAGCAGGGTGTGCACGTCACCGGCGGCCTCGACGGCACGACCGGACTTGGCGATCACGTTGAGGCGCACCAGACGATCCATGCCGGCAATGCCGATGGCCGAGAGCAGACCACCGATGGTGGTCGGGATCAGCGTCACCAGCAGCGCCACCAGGTACACCAGCGGCAGGTCGCCACCGGCATAGCGGGCGAACGGCTGCAGGGTGGCCACCACCAGCAGGAAGATCAGGGTCAGACCGATCAGCAGGATGTCCAGCGCCACCTCGTTCGGCGTCTTCTGGCGTTTGGCACCCTCGACCAGGGCGATCATGCGGTCCAGGGTCGATTCACCCGGGTTGGCGGTGATCTGCACCAGCAGCCAGTCCGACACCA
The DNA here is from genome assembly GCA_038147895.1 of Pseudomonas sp. Taxonomy (GTDB): domain Bacteria; phylum Pseudomonadota; class Gammaproteobacteria; order Pseudomonadales; family Pseudomonadaceae; genus Aquipseudomonas. The sequence continues at coordinate 16,826 of JAYQUJ010000039.1, read as the reverse complement.
CGCGAGTGTTGCCGGTCACGGCCGAACGGTCGCCGCCGGACTCGCGGATCACCGGTGCGGATTCACCGGTGATGGCCGCCTCGTTGACCGCAGCGATACCCTCGATGACCTCGCCGTCACCGGGAATCAGCTCGCCGGCCTCGACGCGGACGATGTCGCCCTTGCGCAGCTGGCTGGCGGCCACGGTCTGGAACTTCTCACCGACCTTGCGCCGCGCGGTCAGGCCCTGGCTGCCAGCCTTGAGGCTGTCGGCGCGAGCCTTACCGCGGCCCTCGGCCAGCGCCTCGGCGAAGTTGGCGAAGAGCACGGTGAACCACAGCCACAGGGCGATCTGCACCGCCAGGCCGACGCTCACTCCGCCCGCTCCTGGCTGAGCGGTGGGGATGAAGCACAGCACAGTGGTGAGGATGGCGGTCAGCTCGACCACCAGCATCACCGGCGAGCGTTTCAGCTGCCGCGGATCGAGTTTGACGAAGGCCTGCTTCAGGGCCGGTTGCCACAGCGCTTGGAAGCTGGTCTTGGAGGTTTGCACGGCGCTACTGGGCGCGCGAGTCGGGGCATTCATGTTAAGTCTCCCTTAGAACGCCAGGTGTTCGGCCAGCGGGCCCAGGGCCAGCGCAGGCAGGAAGGTAAGGCCGCCGACCAGCAGGATGGTCAGTGTCAGCAAGGTGACGAACAGCGGGCCGTGGGTAGGGAAGCTGTTGTCGCCCAGCGGGGCGCGCCTCTTCGCCGCTAGGCTGCCGGCAATGGCGAGGATCGGCAGGATGTAGCCGAAGCGGCCGAGCAGCATGGCGAAGCCGATCATCATGTTGTGGTACGGCGTATTGGCGCCGAAGCCGGCGAAGGCCGAGCCGTTGTTGGCGGTACCCGAGGTGTAGGCATACAGCGCCTGGCTGAAGCCGTGCGCGCCCGGGTTGGTCACCGAGGCCACGGGGCCCGGCAGGCTCACGGCCAGGGCGCAGAACACCAGCACACCGGTCGGCATCACCAGCAGCGTGGCGACCAGCAGGCGCACCTCGCGGGCTTCCAGCTTCTTGCCCAGGTATTCCGGGGTACAGCCGATCATAAGGCCGGCCAGGAACACGGCGATCAGCACGAACAACAACATGCCGTAGAGGCCGGCACCAACGCCGCCGAAGATCACTTCGCCAACCATCATGTTGAACATCGGGATCATGCCGCCGATGGCACTGAAGCTGTCATGCATGGCGTTGACCGAGCCGTTGGACGCGGCCGTGGTGGTCACCGCCCAGAGCACCGAACCGGCGACGCCGAAGCGGCTCTCCTTGCCTTCCAGCGAGCCGGCCTGCTCGATCGGCAGTGCCGCCAGCGCCGGGTTCGGCTGATATTCGGCCCACAGGCTGATACTCAGACCGATCACGAACAGCACCAGCATGCTGGCGAGGATCGCACGGCTCTGACGCAGGTCCTTGACGTAGTGGCCGAAGCTGAACACCAGCGCCGCCGGGATCAGCAGGATCGAGGCCAGTTCCAGCAGGTTGCTCAAGGCCGTCGGGTTCTCGAACGGGTGCGCCGAGTTCACGCCGAAGAAGCCGCCACCGTTGGTGCCGAGCTGCTTGATGGCAATCTGGCTGGCGGCTGGGCCGAGCGGAATGCTCTGGTCGGCGCCCATCAGGGTCTTGGCCTGCACGTAGTCCATAAGGGTCTGCGGCACGCCCTGCCAGACCAGCAACAGCGCCAGGATCACGCAGAACGGCAGCAGGCCGTAGAGCACGGCGCGAGTCAGATCGACCCAGAAGTTGCCAATACCGTTGCTCGACTTGCGCGCAATACCGCGGGCAAAGGCCACCAAAATCGCCAGACCCACCGCAGGGCTGACGAAGTTCTGCACCGCCAAGCCGATCATCTGGCTGAAATAGCTGATCTGAGCTTCGCCGCTATAGGCCTGCCAGTTGGTGTTGGTGACAAAACTCACGGCGGTGTTGAACGCCAGGGACGCTTCCAGGCCCGGCAGATTTTGCGGGTTGAGTGGCAGCGCGCCTTGCAGCAGGAGGATGGTGAACAGCGTCGCCAGGCAAGCCAGGGTGAAAGCCAGCAGTGCCAGGGCGTAGGTTTTCCAGTCCTGATCGGCCTTGGCATCGACGCCGGCGAACCTGTAGCAGGCGTGCTCCAGCGGGCCCAGCATAGGTGTCAGCAGGGTCCGCTCACCTTCCATGGCGAGGTACAGGTAGCGCCCCAGCCATGGTGCAGGCGCCAGCACCAGAACGAAGAAGGCCAGGAGCAGCCCATAGTCTTGAAGTTGCATGGGGTCTCCTAGCTACGCTCGGCGCGCAGCAGCGCTACCAGCAGATAGATGAACAGCCCCAGGGCCAGGCCCAGGGACACCCCGTCGAGAATGCTCATGTGATTGCTCCGTGATGCGGGCTTTGCCGCCTTGGGCGAATTGTTCGACGCGGGGCCGTAAAGGCGCGATTGGCCACACGGGGCTGTGCCATAAAGAATGCGTAAAGATTGCCGCCAGCAATCATGTATCCGCAGCGATACATGCCAGACACGTTGCCGATACCTGCCCGATAGATGATGGAGACCGGCGGCGACTGCCAAGGCTTGCGGCCGGCTAAAATGCCCCTATTCCCTTCCCGCCCGCAGTTTGGAGCACGTTACGGTGCATGCAATGACCGCCCCCGAGTCGCGCGCCCGCACGACCCGCGCCCTGATCGTCGACGACAACCTGGAGCTGCGCGAACTGCTCGGCGGCTACCTGACCCGCTTCAACATTGACAGCGAGGCGGTCGGCGACGGCAACGCCATGCGCCGTGCTCTGGCCGCGGGGCACTTCGACGTGATCATCCTCGACCTGATGCTCCCCGGCGAAGACGGCCTGAGCCTGTGCCGCGAGCTGCGCGCCAGCTCCGACATCCCGATCCTGATGCTTACGGCGCGTTGTGAGCCGACCGACCGCATCATCGGCCTGGAGCTGGGCGCTGACGATTACATGGCCAAGCCCTTCGAGCCCCGCGAGCTGGTGGCGCGCATCCAGACCATCCTGCGCCGCGTGCGCGATGATCGCGAGCCGCCTCGCGAGGAAGCGCGTACCAGCATCCGCTTCGATAACTGGACCCTGCATTGTGTACTGCGCCAGCTACAGGCGCCGGACGGGTTGGTGGTGCCACTGTCCAACGCCGAGTTCCGCCTGCTCTGGGTTTTCCTCGAACGTCCACGCCGGGTACTCAGCCGCGAACAGCTGTTGGACGAGGCGCGCGGGCGCTCCATCGAGGCCTTTGACCGCAGCATTGACCTGCTGGTCTCGCGACTGCGACAGAAGCTCGGGGACGACCCACGCAGCCCGGCGCTGATCAAGACCGTACGCGGTGAAGGCTATTTGTTCGACGCCAACGAGATCCGCTGATGCGCCGCGCCGACAGCCTGTTCGCCCGCCTGTTCGGCGTGTTCCTCGCAGCCATCATGCTCGCTCACATACTGGCTTTTACCTGGTACCACTACTACGGTCACCCGCCGCCACCGCCTCCACCACCGCCGCCAGAACGCAGCGGCCATATGGCCCCTGACATGCCGCCACCAGGCCCACCACCCGGCCCGAGAAGCATATTCGGCGGCCCGCTGGTGCCGCTGGTATTCCAGCTGCTCACCCTGATCGTTGCCGCCTGGTATGCCGCACGCCTGCTGAGCCGGCCTATCCAGCAGCTATCCGAAGCAGCCGAGCGCCTCAGTGACGACCTCAATACCCCGCCCCTGCCGGAAACCGGCCCGCGGGAAACACGCCAGGCCGCCCATGCCTTCAATCTGATGCAACAACGCATCCGTGAGCAGGTTCAGCAGCGCGGGCGCATGCTCGCAGCCGTTTCCCACGACCTGCGCACTCCGCTGGCGCGCCTCAAGCTGCGCGTGGAGCAGATCCCCAATCCGCAGCTGCGCAACCGGATGGGCCAGGACCTTAGCGAGATGATCAGCATGTTCGATGCGACCCTGCGCTACCTGCACGAGCAACGCAGCAGCGAAGCCTTGCAGTGGCTGGATCTGCAGGCGCTGGTCGAGTCCCAGGTCGAAGACGCCCAGGATCGTGGCGCCAATGTCAGCTGCAAGGGCTATTGCGCCCCGCTGAAAGCCCAGCCCCTGGCATTGCGCTCCTGCCTGAGCAACCTGCTGGAGAACGCCTTGCGCTATGCCGGACACGCCGAGATCGAGCTGCGCGATGATCCCCGGCTGGTCGAAGTGCGCGTCATCGACCATGGCCCTGGCATCTCTGCGGAGCAGCGTGAAGCGGTGTTCGAGGCTTTCTTTCGGGTCGAAGGTTCACGCAACCGCAGTTCCGGCGGCGTCGGTCTGGGTCTGACCATCGCCCGTGATGCCGCTCGCCGCCAGGGCGGCGACATCCTCCTGGAAGAAACTCCGGGAGGCGGCCTGACCGCCATCCTGCAGCTGCCCCGCTAAGGCCTTGTACAGCCATCGATACAAACCCCACATCCTCTGGACACATAGCGCTCCGACCCTGACATCACCGGAGAACCCTCTCCGGCGATGCCAACAACAGGAGTGACTCCCATGATCAGTGGTGTCAGCAGTTACTCGGGCTACAGTAGCTACAGCTCGCTCCAGCGCAGCAGCGCCAATAGCGAAGCCAGTAGTTCGGGCAACCCGAGCAAGATCGAGGAAAAGCTGTTCAGCATCCTCGATAGCAACAGCGATGGCAGTGTGGCCAAGGAGGAGCTGGAGACAGCACTGACCGCCGCCAAGGAGGCCGACAGCAGCCTGACCATCGATATCGATGAGTTGTTCAGCCAGCTCGACGCCAACGGCGACGGCACCCTGGACAGCGAAGAGACCGCCGCCCTGGCACCGCCTCCACCGCCACCCGGCGGACCGAGCGCCGAGGACATGTTTGCCCAACTGGACGCAAATGGCGACGGCAGCATCGACGCCGACGAACTGGCCGCCCTGCCTGCCCCTGAAGGTAGCGACAGCTCGGCGTTGCTGAGCGAGCTCGACAGCGATGGCGATGGCGTTCTGAGCCTGGATGAAATGTCGGCGATGGCCCCGCCGCCACCGCCTCCACCCGCCCAGGGTGGCGCCAGCAGCGATGAGCTGTTTGCCCAGCTGGATACCGACAGCAGCGGCAGCATCAGCCAGGACGAGTTGAGCAGCCTGCTCGACGCTGTCGCACAGCAGTCGTCGACCAGTAGCAACGAGGAGGAAAACTACTCGGGCCTGATCGCCAAGCTGCTCAAGCAGTACCAGGACAACGCCGGTTACCAGTCGAGCATCGGCAGCCAGCTGAGTCTGTCGGCCTGAAACAGCAGGGCCCGCCACTCTTGCGAGGGCGGGCCCTTCCGTTGGCAGCGCGATTCAGTTATTCGGCAGAAACCTCGTCCTCGAACTCCAGAGCTTCCACGCCCGACTCATCCTGCGCGCCCATACCGCCCAGTCCTGCCCCGGTGGCAAAGGCCATGGCGGCAAACTCCTCGACCGTCATCTGCTTGCCGTTGAACACGACCTGATCATCGGCGTAATGCAGGCTGCTGACGATATTGTCTGCGTCCACCACAGCCAGCTCGGAGGCCTGGGCCATGCCGCTGGCCATCTCGGTCATCATCGAAGCCTGCTGAGCAATGGCCTGCGGGTCGCTCTCGCCAGCCAGCGATGACTGCAGGCCAACCACATCACCAATCATGGCCTTGGACACCACCAGCTTGGCATCCAGCTGGGTGAGCAACTGCTTGGCCAGCTCCGGCGCGGGCAATTCAAAGGATTGCGGCTTACACAGATCCACCGCCAGGCTCAGGCTGCTCTCGCCATTGGCGGTCTTGAACGCCAGTTTCTCCAGAGCGACACCCGGCTTGCCCGCCAGAAGCTTGTCCAGATCCACCATCAGCTGAGCCTGCTGCGCCTCGGAAAGCTGCGGCAGACCAGTATCGTTGCCGGTCTTCTGGTACTGCCAGTCGTTCTGCAGCAAGTCACCATAGAGTGCGACCAGTGATTGCAACGCCGCACCGTCGAGGCTCTTCGCGCTCCAGAGCATCTGCGCCGACCCCAGGTCGTGGCCCAGATAACTGATCATGCCGACGTCGTAGGCATAGCGCGCCGAAAGCTTGCCGTCGGCCTCCGCAGTTTCGTCGCGCTGTACTACATCGCGCAGCAGGATCGGCGTTTCACCGACCTGCAGTTCGGCGCTCTGCAGGCGCACTTCGTTACTGCCCAGGTAGAAGCCGCTGGCGCCCTTGGCGGTCTGGCTATCCAGGCTCAGGCCATTGAGGGTGATGCTCAGTGGCTCGTCACTGGACTCCAGGCGCGAGTCGATGCGCAGCTTTCCCATGCTGCCCTGCGCCTCAATCGCCTTGCCTTCGGACGTGGTGTCGAACTGCAGATCCAGGCCGCTGAAGCTCAGGCTGCTGCGCTCATCCAGCTCGGCTTGCAACGGACGCAGCTGCAGAGTACCGCTCAGGGCATTGTCGTAACCCAGACTGACCTGCCCCGAAAGTGGCGCGTTGCCCGCAGTGGCGGCGAACCACTTATCCAGCTCGGGACTCTGTTCCAGCACAAAGTTGCTGGTGGTCATCACCGGCAGCAGCTGCAAGGCCTTGAGCCGCGACAGTGGAAACGGGCCATGCTCGATATGGTCCGCCAGCACCACGTCGAATTCCTGCGGCTCGCCTTCGGCCATACTGCTGAGCCTGAGTCGATAACGCGCCTGGCTGCTGAAGAACTGACGATCCAACGACAGCAGCTCGATTGAGGCGCTCAGGCCGAGGGCCGGTAGGTTTCTGGCCATTTCAGCATTGGCCTGCTTGATCGACGCATCCAGCACGCCGGGCAGCTGCTGGCCGGTGTACCAGGCGCCAGCGGTGCCGATCGCCGCAGCGGCCACCAGCGCACCTGCAGTGATACCTGCAATCTTCTTCATCACATGCTCCATTTTTGTGTTGGTCTTTCTTCCCTGATCCGCAAGGCGCTTCTGCGAGCACCTTTGCGGCCGAGGCTCGGTGTATTACCGCAACCTGCATGATCTTCAGCAGGTGAAGCAGGCTAGCACTGCGCCTCGCACCGTCCAACCCTGTAACGACGTGGATGCCAACCCGATCCCGCTAGGCTTGGGCGGGAGGCTCCTGAGCATTCTTGACCCAGTCGTCGAGCAGGTTGAAGGCTACGGCCAGCAGGGTCGGACCGAGGAACAGGCCCATAAAGCCGAAAGCCAGGATGCCGCCGAACACCCCGAGCAACACCACCACCAGCGGCAGGTTGCCGCCGCGGCTGATCAGGTAGGGCTTGAGCACGTTGTCCACGCCGCTGATCACGAAGGCGCCCCAGATGCCCAGGAATATCGCCATGCCGTACTCGCCCTGACTCACCAGCCAGGCCGTAGCCGGCCCCCAGATCAGCGGGGGGCCCATAGGAATCAGGCTGAGCACGAAAGTCAGCAGGCCAAGCACCAGCGCCCCGGGTATGCCGGCGATATAGAAGCCGATCAGCGCCAACAGCGACTGGGCCGCCGCGGTACCGATCACACCATTGACCACCCGCTGTACCGTGCCAGCCACCAGATCCAGGTAATGATCGGCCCGCGCGCCTATCAGCCGCTGCAGCATGCTCTGGGCAAAAGCCGCCAGGCGCGGGCCATCGCGATAGAAGAAAAACACCAGCACCAGGCTCAGAGCCAGTTCCAGCATGCCGCCGCCGAGCTGCGCACTGCGGGCCAGCACCCAGTTGCCCACCTGCCCCAGGTAAGGCCTGGCGTTGGCCAGCAACTCACCACCCTCACGATCCAGACGTTGCCACAGCTCGACCAGATTCTCCCCAACCAGAGGAATACCCGCGAGCCACGAAGGTGGATCGGGCAAACCATCGACCTGGAAGTTCTTGAACATCTCGTTGGCATCACGGATGTGATCCGCCAGATTGAAGCCCAGCCACACCAGCGGCACGGCCACCAGGATCATCCAGCCAGCCGTAAGAATTCCCGCCGCCGCCGAGGCGCGGCCGTCGAGCGCGCGATTGAGCAGGCGCATCAACGGCCAGCTGGCAAAAGCCAGTACCGCGGCCCAGAACAGCGCGGAGAAGAATGGCGCAAGCACCCAGGCGCAGGCACCCAGTAGAGCCAGCAGGAGAATCTGCACCAACAGGCGGTCGTTGTTCAGCATCGTTCCCAGTCCATAACCCAAGGCGCTCATCGCCTTGGCCCGCCATCATGCGTCAGCGCAGCATCCGTAACAACAGGCCTGAGCCCTCTGTCTCGCCGCTTTCCAGGCGGCTGGCGCGTACGCCACGCTGCTCAAGCGCACTGAGCCAAGCGGCGGCGTTAACACCATTGAGGCTGACCCGCAGGGTGCGATCCAGCAACAGGGTGTTGGCCAGCAGGTCGGCCCAGGTGTCATCCGGCGCGCCCAGCTTGGGCAGGGCCAGTTGGCCACTCTGGCGCAACTGCTTGCGCAGGGTAGCGGCAGCAGGAAGGATCTCCGGCAAAGGCTCGCTAGCATCGAGCTGTTCGGCATGCAGGTAGGAGCGTCGGTTGCCGCGGGTGATACCGTACAGCGCCAGCAGGCTGTCCTGCTGTGGCTCGGCCAGGCGCAGCAACAGATAACTCTGCCGCTCCTCCGGGCCATACAACTTGGCGTTGCCGAAAATGGCGTTGGCCAGCAGGCTGCTGGAGCCGCAATCACGCCCTTCGCACCAGTACAGCAGCTGGGCGCCGGCCTCATCCAGATGCTGGCGAGCCTGCTCCAATGCCTCGCTCGGGGAATGCTCGTCGGGCAGGCGATAGGTCAGTGCACGCACCTGCCCCTCGGCCAGCACTTCGCGCGACATGCGAATCTGACCGCTGATACGGCGCACGCCATCAAGCGGATAACGGCGCTCCTCAAGGGCGGCATCGCGGTAATCGACGATCTCGGCGCGCGGGAAACGCGGCAGGCTTTGCAGATCCTGGCTTCCCGGCACATCGGCAGCCAGTACGGAGGTGCAGCACAGGCTCAGGCCTAACAGTAAATGACGGGGCATGCGCACCTCAGCGTGTCAGCATGCTTTGCGCGGTCTTCACCACGCTGTTTTCATCATCGGGGCGACGCGGCACCAGCAGGCCACGCTGCACGGCCGGGCGCTCGCCGACCACCGCCAGCCAGCGCTGCAGATGCTCAAGACCCTCGACCGAAACACCAGCCCAGTCATGCACACGTACCCAGGGATAGGTGGCGATATCGGCAATGCTGTAATCACCGGCCAGGTACTCGGCATCACCCAGCCGACTGTCGAGCACCTCGTAGAGACGACGAGTCTCGTGCTGGTAGCGGTCGATGGCTCCCTGCAGTTTTTCCGGGAAGTAACGGAAGAACACGTTGGCCTGCCCCTGCATGGGCCCTACCCCGCCCATCTGGAACATCAGCCACTGCAACACCAGGGAACGCCCTTTGGTATCGCTCGGCATGAGCCGTCCGGTTTTCTCGGCCAGGTAGATGAGGATGGCGCCCGACTCGAACACGGCAAAACCATCATCGACGATGGCCGGGATACGCCCATTGGGGTTAACGCGAAGGAACTCGGGGGCTTTCTGCTCTTTCTTGTCGAAGGACAGGGCATGTACCTGATAAGGCAGCCCTAGCTCCTCAAGGGCGATGGATATCTTGTGGCCGTTAGGGGTGGCGGCAGTGTAAAGCTCGATCATGCAATTCTCCCGTTGCGTCCTTGCAAGCCTCGGCAGTTGCCGGGGCTGCGTCAAGGGCGCAGGAAGAAAGGATTGAAACAGTCTGCGACCTGCTGTGCCCCCGCCTCGTCATTCAGATGCAGATGATGACCGCCCGGCAAGATGTGCGTCTCGAAGCCGGTGCCCTCGATCAATCCCTTCAGGCGCGGCTCGACATTCATCTGCCCGCCCTCGGCGAGAATCAGACTGACCGGGCACTGCACCGCCTGTACGAAGTGCTCGACATGAGCGAAGGTCAGGCGCATCACCGAGGGCAAGGTCAGACGGATATCGGTGCGCCAGGTGTAACCACCCGGCACTGGCTCCAGGCCGCGCTGGGCGAGCAACTCGGCCGCCTCGCGACTGACTGCGACCACGCCGCGCATACGCGCCTGCACCGCCTTGTCCAAATCGGGGTAGACCGGCTTCTGTTTGCTACGCACCGCCAGGCGCGAGCGCAGTGCATCGCCGAGGCGCTTCGGCGCACTGTCGGCCTCGGCCGTGTAAGGCACCAGGCCATCGATCAGCGCCAGACGCTCGATGCGCTCCGGCACGGCGGCGGCCAGTAGGGTCGAGATGATCCCGCCCAGGGAATGACCCAGCAGCGAGAAACGCTCCCAGCCCAGCTGCTCGGCCACCAGCAGCACATCCTCCAGGTACTCCCACATGCTGTAGCTGGAGTTGCTGGCGTAGTGCCCGGAATGACCGTGACCGGGAAAGTCCAGCGCCACGATACGCAGTCCCTGCAGCTTGGGCGCCAGACGGGCATAGGTCATGGCGTTGTCCAGCCAGCCATGCAGGGCAATCACTGGAATACCGTCCTCGGGGCCGAAGAGGTGAGCGGCCAGTTCGACATGGGGCAGACTGAAACGGGTTTCCTCGACGCTAAAACTCATGCAGAACGCTCCATATCCTGGCCCTGCCAGCGGCTGAACAGCTCACGCAGCAGCTGCGCCGTGTCCTGCGGCCGCTCCAGCGGGAACATGTGCCCGCCAGGCAGGCTGTGGTATTCGCCGCGAGGCACTCGTGCCACCTGCCGCGCATGGTGCGGCATCACCACACGACTGTGCCGTCCACGAACGACGGCCAACGGCACCTGCAATTGCTGCGGCCGCCCAGGTGCCGTATGCGGCACGCTGCGGTAGATGCTGATCTCGGTAGCGGGATCAAAACGCAGGCGCAACCCCTGCCCTTCCTCGCGCAAGCCGTGACGCACGTAGGCATCCAGGCATTCAGGATCGAAACGGCTGAACAGGGTCTTGCCGGCGAAGTAATCGCGTGCTTCGGCCTCGCTGTTGAACGCCTCACGGCGGCCAACCGTGCGCCCGGCCGGGGTAATGCGGTCGATGAAGCCAAAGCGTTTGGCCGCGCGAATCACCAGACGATCGACGCCAGTGAGCAACGGCGAGTCGAGCATCACCACACCTCGATACAGCTCGGGATGACGCAGCGCGGCGTGATAGTGCAGCACGCCGCCGAGGGAGTGACCGACGCCCCAGACCGGCTGGTCGGCCTGCTGCAGATGCAGGATCAGTTCATCGACCAGGTTGTCCCAGTTGTCGTTGACCGGAAAGCGCGGGTCATGGCCGTGCTGCTCCAGGTGCTGGACGGCGAAATCCGGCGCCAGAGCGGCGAAGAGTTTGGCGTAGGTCGCCGAGGGGAAACCGTTGGCGTGAGCGAAGAATACGGATTGCGACATGGCGGCAAGCTGCGAATGAGTTGCCGAAGATTGTCCGGCACACCCGGGCAGGCGGCAATCGCCAGAAAGTGCCAGATGCGCCAAACAAGCGGTTGGGCGCGCCAAAAGGCGCGCCCCAGAAGCGTTTAGCAGGCTTGTGTGCGCGGCTCGCCACGCAGGCGGTCGAACACCGCAGCGCAGAGCAGGGTCAGCGCCACCGGCAACAACCAGCCAAGGCCCTGCTCGGCCAGAGGCAGGTGGCCGAAGAAGCCTGGCACCAGGCCTTTCAGGCCAGCGGCATTGAGGCCGTCGACCAGACCGAACAACAGCGCCACCAGCATCACCGGCACAAACACCCGCGGCTGCGAACGCCACAGACCATTGAGCAGGCTAAGACCGACCAGCACGATGGCCAGGGGATAGAGACCGACCAGTACCGGGATGGAGAAACTGATCAGCTGGGTCAGACCCTGGTTGGCCACGACCAGACTGAACAGACCACAGATCAGCACCACGCTGCGATACGACAGCGGCACCAGTTTGCTGAAGTACTCACCACACGCGGTCAGCAGGCCCACGGCGGTAGTCAGACAGGCCAGGGTAATCACCACCGCCAGCAGCAGACTGCCGTACAGGCCAAAGGTGTGCTGCACATAGGTGGTCAGCACCTGCACGCCATTCTGCGCATCGCCGGCAATGCCCTGGCTGGTGGCACCGAGGTAGAACAGTGCCAGGTAGACTAGCGACAAGCCGATGGCAGCGATGATGCCAGCGATCACCGAATAACGAGTCACCAGGCTGCGATCTTCCACGCCACGGTCACGAATCGCAGTGGCGATGACGATGCCGAACACCAGCGCACCCAGGGTATCCATGGTCAGGTAGCCTTCGAGGAAACCTTTGACGAACGGCATGGCCTGGTAGGCTTCACTGCTCTGGCCGATCGCACCGGCCGGCACCGTCAGCGCCGCGCCACCGAGCACCAACAACGACGCCAGCAGCACGGGGGTGATGAACTTGCCGACGCTGTCCACCAGCTTGCCCGGATTGAGCGCCAGGAACAGGACAGCGGCAAAGTAGGCCAGGGTGTAGATCAGCAGCGGCGTACCGTCGTTGCCGGTAAAGGGCGCGATGCCCATTTCGAAAGACACCACGGCCGTACGCGGCGTGGCGAACAGCGGACCGATGGCCAGGTAAACGGCTACCGCCAGCAGCGTGCCGGCCTTGCGGCCCAGCGGTGCGGTCAGTTCGTCCATGCCGCCACCGACGCGCGCCAGCGCGACCACGGTGAGCAGCGGCAGGCCGACGCCGGTGATGAGGAAGCCGAAGGCGGCGGACCACACATGATCCCCAGCCGCCATGCCGGCGCTGGGCGGAAAGATGATGTTGCCTGCGCCCAGGAACAGGGCGAAGGTCATGAAGCCCAGGGCCAGAAGGTCGAGGCTTTTCAAACGAGTCATAGCAGGAAGTACCACAGGCAGAAATTCATGGAATACGGCAGGGTTTCCGCTGGATTGGGAAACGTCACCATCCCGGTTGGGGGATGGCCACTGGGCTTCCCTGCCCTGCCCTTGTGGGGCCCGGCGGGAAAATGGTTGCAATACTAACGATTTAGTCGACATTCCGTGGTGCAAGCCTGTCGGGCTGTCGAGCGCGCACAACAAAGTGTCGCCAGGGCACAACTATCGCGGCGCGGAAATGAAAAAGGCCGCCCGCAGGCGGCCTCTTCCGGTCATGAAAGCCTTAGGCCTTCTTGACTTCCCAGCCAGTCAGCTCGGCCAGGGCCTTGCCGATGTCGGCCAGCGAACGCACGGTTTTCACACCGGCGTCCTGCAGGGCGGCGAACTTCTCGTCCGCAGTGCCCTTGCCGCCGGAGATGATGGCACCGGCGTGGCCCATGCGCTTGCCGGGCGGCGCGGTGACGCCCGCGATGTAGGACACCACCGGCTTGGTCACGTTGGCCTTGATGAAGGCAGCAGCTTCTTCTTCAGCGGAACCGCCGATCTCGCCGATCATCACGATCGCTTCGGTCGCCGGGTCTTCCTGGAACAGCTTCAGGATGTCGATGAAGTTGGAACCCGGGATCGGGTCACCGCCGATGCCCACGCAGGTGGACTGGCCGAAGCCGGCGTCGGTGGTCTGCTTCACGGCTTCATAGGTCAGGGTGCCGGAACGCGACACGATGCCTACCTTGCCCGGCAGGTGGATGTGGCCAGGCATGATGCCGATCTTGCACTCGCCGGGAGTGATCACGCCCGGGCAGTTCGGGCCGATCAGGCGTACGCCCAGCTCGTCGCACTTGACCTTGGCTTCCAGCATGTCGAGGGTCGGGATGCCTTCGGTGATGCACACGATCAGCTTGATGCCGCCGTTGGCCGCTTCCAGGATCGAGTCCTTGCAGAACGGAGCCGGAACGTAGATCACGGAGGCGTCAGCGCCGGTGGCTTCCACGGCTTCCTTGACGGTGTTGAACACCGGCAGACCCAGGTGGGTGGTGCCGCCCTTGCCGGGGGTCACGCCGCCAACCATCTTGGTGCCGTAGGCGATGGCTTGTTCGCTGTGGAAAGTGCCCTGCGAGCCGGTGAAGCCCTGGCAGATGACTTTGGTGTCTTTATTGATCAGGACGCTCATTACTTGCCCTCCGCGGCTTTGACGACCTGCTGGGCAGCGTCGGTGAGGCTGGTAGCCGCGATGATGTTCAGACCGCTGTCGGCCAGGACCTTGGCGCCCAGCTCGGCATTGTTACCTTCCAGGCGCACGACGACCGGCACCTTCACGCCGACTTCCTTCACCGCGCCGATGATGCCTTCGGCAATCATGTCGCAACGAACGATACCGCCGAAGATGTTCACCAGAACGGCAGCCACGTTGCTGTCGGACAGGATGATCTTGAAGGCTTCGGTCACGCGCTCTTTGGTCGCGCCACCGCCCACGTCGAGGAAGTTGGCCGGCTTGCCGCCGTGCAGGTTGACGATGTCCATGGTGCCCATGGCCAGGCCGGCACCATTGACCATGCAACCGATGTTGCCTTCCAGCGCGACGTAGTTCAGTTCCCACTTCTGCGCATGGGCTTCACGAGCGTCGTCCTGGGACGGGTCGTGCATGGCGCGCAGCTTGGGCTGACGGTACATGGCGTTGGAGTCGATGTTGATCTTGGCGTCCAGGCAGTGCAGGTTGCCGTCTTTCTTGATCACCAGCGGGTTCACTTCCAGCAGCGCCAGGTCGTAGTCCTGGAACAGCTTGGCCAGGCCAACGAAGATGTGGGTGAACTGCTTGATCTGGTCGCCCTGCAGGCCCAGCTGGAAAGCCAGCTCGCGGCCTTGGTACGGCTGTGCGCCGACCAGCGGGTCGATGGTGGCCTTGAGGATCTTCTCAGGGGTGTCGTGAGCGACTTTCTCGATGTCCACGCCACCTTCGGTGGAGGCCATGAACACGATACGGCGGCTGGAACGGTCGACGACGGCGCCGAGGTACAGCTCCTTGTCGATGTCGGTGCAGGATTCCACCAGGATCTTGCTGACCGGCTGACCGTTGGCGTCTGTCTGGTAGGTCACCAGACGCTTGCCCAGCCAGTTGGCGGCGAACGCCTTGGCGTCTTCCTTGCTCTTGACCAGCTTGACGCCGCCCGCTTTACCGCGGCCACCGGCGTGCACCTGGGCTTTGACAACCCACTCGCTGCCACCGATCTTTTCGCAGGCCGCAGCCGCTTCTTCCGGGGTGTCTACGGCGAAGCCAGTGGAAACCGGCAGGCCGTATTCAGCGAACAGCTGCTTACCCTGATACTCGTGAAGATTCATGCTTATCTACCGTTCTTCGTTTAGGTATTGCGCATTCGGCGCTGCGCTCTTGGCACCGCGCCACCTGTGACTGCTCTGGTTAGCAGTCCGACGGACATTCCTGCGTCGAGTTCCTGCGAATCGCCGCGGGCCGCCCGCCGTGGTTTTGCCTCAGCACGAGTGCCCGGCTCGCCGGGCACTCGATGCATCAACGCTTCTTGCGGTTGGCGATGTGGATGGCGTGGCCATTCACCGCCAGAGCTGCTTCGTGCAGCGCCTCGGACAGAGTCGGGTGCGAGAACACCATCATGCCCAGGTCTTCGGCGCTGGTGCCGAATTCCATGCCGATGGCGCCCTGCTGAACCAGTTCCGCCGCGCTCGGGCCGATCACGTGTACACCCAGCACACGGTCGGTGTTGGCATCGGCGATGACCTTGACCAGACCGGCGGTGTCGTTGGCTGCCATGGCACGGCCGCTGGCCGCGAACGGGAAGGTACCGACGTTGATCGCCACGCCTTCGGCCTTCAGCTGCTGCTCGGTCTTGCCGACCCAGGCGATTTCCGGGTGGGTGTAGATCACCGACGGGATCAGGTCGTAGTTCATCTGCGCCTTGTGGCCGGCGATGCGCTCGGCGACCATCACGCCCTCTTCCGAGGCCTTGTGGGCCAGCATGGCGCCGCGTACCACGTCACCGATGGCGTATACCCCCGGCACGCTGGTTTCGCAGTAGTCGTCGACATAGATGAAGCCGCGCTCGTCCAGCGTCACTTCGCTGTCGGCGGCCAGCAGATCGGTGGTCACCGGGCGACGGCCCACGGCCACGATCAGTTTGTCGAAGGTCATCTTCTGCTCGCCGTTGGCGTCGGAGAAGGTCACGGTGACCTGCTTCTTCTTCACTTCGCTGCCGGTCACGCGGGCACCCAGGCGGATGTCCAGGCCCTGCTTGCTGAGGATCTTCAGGGCTTCCTTGGAGATCTGCTCGTCCGCGCTGGCGAGGAACTTGTCCATGGCTTCCAGCACAGTGACTTCGGCACCCAGGCGGGCCCAGACCGAACCTAGCTCCAGACCGATGACGCCGGCGCCGATCACGCCCAGCTTCTTCGGCACGGCCTGGAATTCCAGGGCGCCGGTGGAATCGACGATTACATCCTGGTCGACCGGAGCCGGCGGGATGTCGACCGGACGGGAGCCGGAAGCGAGGATCACGTTCTCGGCTTCGACGATCTGGGTCTTGCCGTCCAGACCGGTGACTTCCACTTTCTTGCCGGCCAGCAGTTTGCCGTGGCCTTCCAGCAGGGTGACGCCGTTGGATTTGAACAGGCCGGCAACACCGCCGGTCAGGTTCTTGATGATGGTGTTCTTGCGCGCGACCATCTGCGGTACGTCGATGGTGACGCCCTTGGCCTCGATGCCGTGCACTTTGAAGCCTTCGTGGGCCTCGTGGTACTTGTAGGAGCTGTCCAGCAGCGCCTTCGACGGAATGCAGCCGACGTTCAGGCAGGTGCCACCCAGGGCCACCTTGCCATCCTTGTCCTGGTACTTCTCGATGCAGGCGGTCTTCAGACCGAGCTGAGCTGCTTTGATGGCGGCTACATAGCCGCCGGGGCCGGCACCGATGACTACCACGTCGAAGTTCGGGGTCATCACGGAGTCCTTCTCAAATAAACCGGACGGCCCTGCGTATAGGGCCGCCGTTGGAGAAACTGGCGTTTAGATATCCAG